>JAIYCX010000035.1 GCA_027487795.1 Pseudomonadota bacterium
AAAGAATAGAAACTGTTACTGTCTTATCATCTCTAGTTGAGATAGTTTAAATCTATGATCTTGCGTTTGGTATAGATAAATTAACATTATTAAAGATTAACATGGATTAGTCGATTAGAGCGTGATTAAAGCCGTTAAATTAATTCGTTATTAAGCATATTTAATAGTTAAACGAAGTTTTAAAAGAGATTACCATGTCAAACGAGAACAATAAGATGATTACAAGTAATTTAAAGATGCCTACTGATGGATTAAAAGGTTTGGCGGAGAATTGGAAATCTGAAATTATTTCAGGATTTTTAGTTTCATTGGTAGCGCTGCCTTTGTGTTTAGGTATCGCGATGGCTAGTGGGTTCCCAGCTTTTGGTGGGCTAATAACGGCTATTATTGGTGGATTAATTGTTGGGCCTATTTGCGGCTCTAGGCTAACTATTAAGGGGCCAGCTGCGGGGCTTATTGCGATTGCAATTGGTTGTGTCGAGGCTTTAGGACAGGGTGATATGTTGGCTGGGTATAAATTAACATTAGCAGTGATTGTAGTTGCGAGTCTATTTCAAATACTTTTTGCTTTATTTAAACTTGGAAGATTTGGGGATTTTTTCCCTTTAGCAGCAGTTCACGGAATGCTTGCAGCAATTGGCTTTATTATAATTTCAAAACAAATTCACCCGTTACTTGGTGTCAAGCCTATTGCTAAAGAGCCTTTAGAGTTATTTTTAGAAGTTCCAAATTCTATAATGAATGCAAATCCAGAAATAGCACTTATTGGTATCACTAGTTTAATTATACTTATTTTCACACCAATATTCTTTGCTAAGCTTACTAAGTTAATTCCAGCTCCGCTTATAGCTGTAATAGTTTCTATAGTTATTGGGCAATATTTTGATTTAGAGCATGAGCATTTCTATTCTTTAATAAATCATCAGTACTCGCTAAGTGATAAGTTTTTAGTTAACCTACCAGCTAATTTTCTATCTGGAGTTACTATGCCTGATTTTTCTCAAGTGTTTAGTTTAACTTCGATACAATATATTGTGATGTTTGCTTTAATAGGTTCTTTGGAATCTTTGCTTACCGTAAAAGCTGTTGATGGTCTTGATCCATATAAGAGAAAGTCCGATATGAATAAAGATCTTTTAGCCGTTGGTATTGGAAATTGTGTTTGTGGGTTTTTAGGAGGTCTACCTATGATTTCTGAGGTTGTAAGATCTTATACTAATGTAAGTAATGGAGCCAAGACTAGATGGTCTAATTTTTTTCATGGTTTATCTATGCTCTTATTCGTCCTTTTACTAGCAACTACGATACATAAAATTCCAACAGCATCATTGAGTGCGATACTTTGTTTTGTCGGTTTTCGACTTGCTTCACCTAAGCATTTTATTGAAAGTAAAGAAATTGGAATAGAACAGTTATTAATTTTTACTACAACAATAGTAGTTACTCTTATGACTGATCTTCTCATCGGAGTTGGTGCAGGGATCGTAGTTAAATTTATATCATGTTTATACTTTGGAGCTCCTGTAGCTTCGATGTTTAAATCAAAATTCATAATAGAAACTTCTAACAATGATAGCTATCAAATAAAAGTTACCCTACCTAAGGTTTGTTATTTTGGTAATATAGTAAATTTTATAGCTGAAATGAAAAACGTTGAAGGTAAGAGTTTGATGTTAGATTTCAAAAATACTATATTAGTTGATCATACTTTCATGAAGCAAATCTTGTCTTTAGAGAGTGATTATAAGGAAAAAGGTCTTCGAATTATAATTGAAGGTTTAGAGCGTTTAAATTCCATAGGTCATGATAAATCGTCACTTAGAAGATTGAAAGCCTCGATATGATCTGTTGAGTTTAAAAAATTATTTGATATGAAAAAAAATTTTAAAGATTTAAAAGAGATAATTGAATATATTTCTCACTATCTCCCATCTCAGGGACCTGTTCGAACTTTTATTCATCATAATACCCTGCACCATTTCGAGAACCAGCCTTTTTTTGAAGCTGTAGAAAACGCAGGACAGATTTATGATGCTCAAGCATATTTATCTGAGGCGCGGTATCAATCTGAATATTTTACAGGAAGAATAGAGAATTCTGATTTAAATAAATCATTTGATGACTTTGATTACAGTGAGCCTGATATTTTCCTAAATATTAGTAATAAAAGATTTTTAAGAAGTTTGTTAGTTACAGCTCCACCTAGGTTAAGTTATGAGACTCTACGCTGGAAACTCATAGAAAATAGAGAATTAGAGTTTTTTTCTGATCATATTTTCAAGAAAACTATTAATGAGTTTTTAATGACAGAGAGAGCTATGGCCGCTAAGGCGATTTCGCCAATATTGCCTTTAGACTCAAGCTATGAAAAGCAATTTTCTAAATTGTGGCCAAATGATATTTCTAGTTTTCATGATAAAGTAAATATAGAAGACTTAGACAATTTAAAATTACTAAATGTACTCTGGCACGTCTCTATTCAATTAGCAGGAATAACTTTAAAAGATGACAAAGAACGGGACTTAGTTCCGGAGTATGATTCACCAAATCATATCTCTAGTTATATACATGAGTCTAAGCTTTCTACGGAAGAAGAGTTAGTAAATACTTATTTAATAAAATTTACTAGTGCATTTTTAGATGTTGGACTTTCTCACTTGTCTATTTCGGATAAGGAACAAGGTTTATTAGAAGTGTTTTTATCTCATTTGAAGAACGACACAAATATTAGACCTAGTTGGCTGCATAATTTTTCTTACGATAAGAATTCTAGGTCTAGTATACAGATAATCGAAGATATCACTCAGGAAATAGGTGTGTCGAAACAAGAACTATCTTCGTTCTTATTAAGAAAAAGCTTAATTTTAAAAGGCTGGGCGGGACTTGTGCATCAGTCTGAAATAGGAGTTGTCGGTCTTGGCGCGCAAGCAACTTTATCTGATTTTATAGCTGTTAGGTTAATCTTAGAGCAGGCAGCTAGATTATATATTGCTAAAACAGGTTATGGGAAAAATCTAATACAGGAAGTTGATCCTTTAGATCTAATGAACAGAGATTCGAGTGCGATTTTTACTCTTAGTTATCATTTGTTTAAGGCATTTCAATTTTCTGGTATTGGAGGCTATCAAATACTAAGCCTTGATCAGAGTAAGTTGAATTTACTTTATAACTTAATATCTGATTTCTCAACTATTAAGAGACTAAGAATTTGGCAGTCAGCTTATGAATGGAATTTATATTCAAGAACAGCATCTGCGATTATTAGTAAAAATAAAAACTATAAAGAGAAAGAAACAATAAAACCAAAATGTCAAATAGTTTGTTGTATTGATGATAGAGAAGAGTCTTTTAGAAGATATATAGAGGAAATAAGTCCAGAGTATGAAACTTTTGGAACTGCCGGATTTTTTGGAGTTGATGCAGAGTTTCATAGTATTTATGAAAGCCCTGCTGCATTTTGTCCGGTAAATGTTGTCCCAACTCACAAAATTGATTTGGTAGCTAAGAGTGGTTCTAAAGAACGTTTATTAGGTCTCGGTAAGGCTAAGCAGCTTCAGTCAGATTTTAGTGTGTTTCTAGAAACTCATTCTAGATCTTTAATTAGAGGTTGGTTACTGGCAGTAGGTGGAATTCTTGCTTTAGTTCCATTATCTATCTCAACTCTTTCTCCAAGATGGCCTCATCAATTTAAGAGATTTTTAAAAAGAATGTTAGTGAATCCAAACGATGAGACAGCGTTAGTTTATGCACAGGACGCAGATCATCCAGAGGACACAAGATTCACCTTAGAAGAAATGGCTCTTCGAGTTAGGGCATTATTAATGACAACTGGACTTATTAAAAATTTAGCACCTTTAGTAGTAATTACAGGACACGGATCTTTTAGTTCTAATAATCCTTACCGCTCTGCATATGATTGTGGCGCATGTGGGGGAAGACCTGGTAGAGTAAATCCAAGAGTCTTTGCATTAATGGCTAATAGAAAAGATGTAAGGGAGTTCTTGCTTCAACAAGATATTATAATTCCTACTAATACGCATTTTTTAGGTGCTTTCCACAATACATGTACTGATGAAGTAGAATATTTCGATACTGAAGAAATACCTGACACTCATTTAAAATTATTTCAAGGATTACAGAAGGATATTGAAATAGCTAGATCAAAAAATGCTTTAGAACGTTGTCGTCGATTTGATGAGGTGCAAGTTATGAACGAAAAAGAAGCATTAGCTCATGTAGAATCTAGGGCGCATCATATCGCACAACCTAGGCCAGAATATGGACATGCTACAAATGCTATTTGTTTTGTAGGTAGACGCAGTATTACTAAAAATATATTTTTTGATAGAAGATCTTTTTTGGTCTCTTATGATCCTACCGTTGATAAAAGTAGTGAATCATTAAAAAATATTCTCAAAGCAGTCATACCTGTTTGCATGGGAATAAATTTAGAATATTTCTTTTCGTCTCTAGATAATCAGAGATATGGTGCAGGAAGTAAGCTCCCACATAATGTTACTTCTTTGCTTGGGTTGATGACTGGTTATTGTAGCGATCTGAGAACTGGACTTCCGGCACAAATGGTGGAGATACATGAACCTACTCGGTTGTTGTTTATATTAGATACTACTCCAGAAGTAGTAGCAAAATTAATGATGCAAGATCCGGTAATGGATAGAGCAGTTAGAAATAGGTGGATTAGCTTAATGATTTACAACGAACTTGATAATTCTTTAGAGTATTACGGAAATAATAATGAGTTACAAACTGTTAAAGATGTTAGCGCAGGTATTAGAACTGTAAACTCTTCTCTAGAATGGGTAGTAGGGAAGAAAGAACATTTAGATTTTGTAGCAATTAAGAGTTAGTTTATGAACTTTAATATTCCTTCTCTGGTTTTTCTTTCTCCTTTTATAACTCTTATTATATTAAGTATTTTTGGAGCGACGAAACTAAATGGAAACGAATTTTTTATAAAAAGATTGGTAGCAATTAGCCAATCTATTTCTTTTCTTGCTACTGTTTTTGTTGCTTTTATATTTCTTCTTATTCCAGAAATAAATATAGTAAATATAGTAGATTGGCATTTGTTTTCATTTGGAGAACATTCTGTAAGATTCATACTAAACATCGATAGAATCTCAATCTGGTTCGTTTTGATGGCTACTATATTAGCGAATATAGTAGGAATTTTTTCCCAGAATTATCTCCACCGTGATGTAGGTTTTTTTAGATTTTTTTTCCTGATAACTTTATTTTTAAATGGTGTTATTATCATTTTTGCGGGAGCTAATTTCCAAATAATATTTATGGGATGGGAGTTGGTGGGTATTACTTCTGCATTATTAATATCATTTTTTAATGCAAGACGTGCCACGATAGAAGGAGCACTTCATGCTTTTTGGACTTACAGAGTTTCAGATATAGGTATACTTACTGCTTCTTCTTTGATGGCTTCTGTTATGCCACACTTTACTTTTTCAGCTCCAGCAATACCTTTGAATCTTCCAGAAAAGTTAGTTTATTTAGTTCCTTTTTTATTATTGCTTTCTGCAATGGGAAAATCTGCACAATATCCGTTTTCTTCTTGGCTTCCAAAAGCTATGGAAGGGCCCACTTCTTCAAGTGCTATTTTCTATGGAGGTTTGTCCATTCACGCGGGTGTTTATTTACTATTAAGACTAAGTATTGAGTTTTCTCTATCACCGTTGGTGTTAATAATTATAGCCTTAGTCGGGGCATTCTCAGCTATTTACGGAGCTTTACTTTCTCAAGTCCAAAGTGATGTAAAAAGTGCTTTAGCTTATGCTTCTTTGTCACAGGTTGGATTGTTATTTATAGAAATTGGCTTAGGTCTTCATACGTTAGTAATAATACATTGTTTAGGCCATGCCTTTTTAAGAACGTATCAGATTTTAAAATCTGCTTCAGTTATTCATGAGTATGTAGATTTTGAAGATGCCCATCAGTTTGATCAAGGCACAAGGAAAGCATCTTTAGCGTCTTTATTTATCCCGAAGTCTTATAAGGCAAAACTTTTTAGTATCGCCTTTGATTTGGCTCTTCGAGATGCCTCAAGTAGAAGTAAAATAATAGTTTTTATTGAGGCACTTTCTAAAAAGTTAGAAAAGGCAGAGGACAGATGGTTATCTTTTATTTGTAAAGTAGATAATTCCCCCGCTTATAATTCCACTGTAGCTAAAAAGGTTGGGGAAAAATGAATTATATTATTTTTATTCCTATTGGGCTTAGCCTACTAGGTTTTTTTATAGAGATTTTTAGAGAAAAGAACAAAGACAGTAATTATAATTTCTTCAGAGAATTAGCTATTTTTATTTCTGGTATTGGTTTTGCTATTTTTGTTTTTCGAGTTACTAATATTGAATCTCCACTTTTCTTGGAAATGACAAATCAATCAAGTTTTATTAATTCAAAAAACTTGGTTGATACTACAGAGCATTTGAGCACTAAACATTGGGGTGCTTTATTTTGTGCGATTCAATGCCTGTTATTTTTAGCTGCAAGTTTAGTATGTCCAAGGCGCCCTGCTGTAAGGTTAAGAATGTCTCGAGTGTATTTACTTAATGCTCTCTTAATTGGTGTTAGTGTAACGCCAAGCCTCAATTATTTTTTAATATTAGCAATTTTTTCTTATTTGCTAATGGCTTATTCTGTTAGTTATCATATGAGTTCGTTTGAGGAGGATACAAGAAAGCAAATCAGATCTAAAAGTTTTATTATCTACCAAGGTATAACTTCGATAGCGCTTTTAGTTGCCTTAATAGATCATATCTTACTTGGTTCAACTTCAAGTACTTTGTTTTCTCCTGTGGGCATAGTTGGGATAGTTATTGCTACATGTTCGAGTCTTGGAATATTCCCTTTTCATAGTTGGGTAGTTCCATTTTACGGAGCACCTAGGAGTAGTATTTTCTTACCATTATTTTGTATAGAGTTAGGGCTAATTTTATTTTTTAGATTATATGTTCCAAATATTGCTTTATATCCTGAGGTATTAAGAGTCGGAGTTTTTTTCTCGGTGTTGGGGCTACTATACTCGGCAATATGTTTTTTTGGAGAAAACAGATTGAAAAGAATGCCGGCTTATCTTTATCTAAGTCATATTTCTCTGATGATGTTAAGTATTCATGGTTTAGGAGAGAATGGACATTTAGCGTCTTTAGTAGATAGCATGAATTTAATGATAGCAATTACAGGTCTAGTTGCTGTTTCAGCATTATTAAGCGGGAGATTTGGTGTTACAGGTATTTTATATCCAACGGGGCTATCTGGAGCGTTCCCGGAATTGGCCGTTTGCTATTTAATCTGTGCGCTGTCACTAGTTGGCTTTCCTGGTACTCTTGGCTTTATTGAAGAAGAGGTAATGCTTGAGTCTGGTATAGAACAGCATCTTTTGCTTATTGGTATAGTCACTGCATCTCTTACTTTAAACGGATTTACTTGTTTTCGACTATTCGCTAAAATTTTCTATGGCCCACGTCTTGAAAACTTAGATCAAAGTTTCTCGTTATTGTTTAGAGAGAAAGTAGTTCTTTGGGGCTTAATATTGATATTAATAATAAACGGTTTTGCACCTGAAATGTTATTGAAATTTCTTTCTGTTTAATAAATTAAAATTATTGAGGTTCAATGCTTAAGAATATCTCTAAATTAGTCTTAACTTTATTTTTATTGTTAGCAGAGCGCTCTGCTCTAGCAATAACTAACGATACTCAGTCATGGAGCTTATTAACGGCATTAGTAAATCTTGATGAAGCAAAGAAATTTGCAGTTTACATGGAAGCTCAACCCAGAGTTGGTGATAACGTAAGAACTATGGAGAGACTTTTACTAAGATCTGCTCTAGTTTATAATTTTGATCCACAACTTTCTGTCTATTTGGGCTACGCATGGACACCAACTTATATGAATTCTAGTTATGAGCATGACTTCAAAGACGAGAGCAGAGTCTGGCAACAACTATTATATAAGCATGATTTATTAGGTCTTTCATGGCAGCATAGATTTAGACAAGAACAGAGAATGATTGATAATGTTGATACGGTATCTCATCGTTTTCGGTATTTACTAAGAGGAAGCCTTCCCTTTGATCAAGATGCTACCTATGGTCTAACTGCTTATAATGAACTATTTTTAAATCTCAATGACACTGGCCGAGGACGAGCTACCGGTTATGACAGAGATCGAGTTTTCATCGGCCCGTATCTTAAGTCTGGAATAGTAAGATATGAAGCAGGTTACTTAGGAGAACATGCTCGTCGTTACGGGGCAGAGCAGAGACTAATTAATGCATTTTTAATTTCTGCTGGGATTACTTATTAGGGAAGAGCAGTTTTTTAAATTTAGACTTTATAGTATTTCTCCCCTCGTCTTTCCTGCGAAGGCAGGAATCCAGGAGATAAAAATTTATCCTTTCTTTAGTTTTATAGATTCTGCAAGAAAAAGTTTAATCAGGGATTGATGTGAAATATATAATTGAGATCCAAAGGCTTTTATTTCATTAATAAGCTCCGTTGGAAGTCTTATTGAGATCACTTATGTTGGTGGCTGCTTAGGTAGCTCAAGACCTAGATCTTTTAGCTTTAACTTTTTCTTTAAGTTAACAAGTGGCAAGGTCTCATAATTATCGTAGTCTAAGACTTCCTTTAAAATAGTTTTTTTGTTTTACTTTTCATAATGTAATCTTTCCTTTTTCGAAGCCATTCTTGCTGTAATGATTCTAGTAAACAATAGTATTTTCGCTATTTACAAATTGTCGCACATATGCGACAATTTGTAAATATGGATGTTTTAAAGATCATAAAGCTTTATGTGGATTCAAATGGCAAAACTCCATTTGAATTATGGATTGCTAGTATTCAAGATGTAAAAAGTAAGGCAAGAATATTGCAACGTATCGATCGATTAAGGATAGGAAATTTTGGTGATTGTAAAAGTGTGGGAAGTGGTGTTTATGAATTGAGAATTCATTTTGGACCTGGATTTCGAGTCTATTTTGGCTTAGCAGGTGAAGCAATAGTATTATTGCTTTGTGGAGGAAACAAAAGTACCCAAAGAAAAGATATTATTAACGCCCATAATAGTTGGAAGGAGTATAAAGAAAATGAAAAGTAAAAATTACGATGACTTTTTAAAGCAAGAATTAACAGATGCCTCCCTTGCAGCTGAATATTTATCTACTGCAATTCAAGATGGCTCAATTGATGAGTTTTTAATAGCCCTTAGAAATGTAGCAGAAGCGCATGGTGGTATTGGAGCATTGTCGGATATTACAAATTTAAATAGGCAGAGTATGTATAAAATGTTGTCAGAGAATGGAAATCCAACATTATTAAGTCTTGTTACCGTTCTTAAAGCTATGGGGATAAGTCTAAATTTCTCTTCAGATGAGGAAAAAGAGGCGGCTTAGGCTTGCATTGTTTCTATCGATAATATTATTTCTTACGGAATTTAAACCATTTTATTAATAATCTATAACCAATAGGAACTTGGCGTCAGTAGAACTTCAAAAGGTAGAGGCTGAATAAAAAACCAAGAAAGACCCTATAAATCAAGATCAATATCAAAGAGTGAGCGTGAGATAATGATGCTCGTTTGCAGACCCGTAGGGGCTTGGGTTGTGGTGGTGGAGCAATTAGGCTGGGTCGAGTAAACCTGGGGAATTTCACCCCAAGTTCCTCACAGAACCGTACGTGACAGTCTCCCGTCATACGGCTCTTCCGATTCGGTCTTTTGAGA
>JAIYCX010000053.1 GCA_027487795.1 Pseudomonadota bacterium
ATGCCTACAGAAGAAGAAGTTATTAAAAAGATGATAGCAACTTTTTGGGAGCGTCTTCCTGATCATTACGAGATACATGTTGCTAGCCGAGGCTTAAGCCTAAGAGAAGGAATAATACTAGCCTCTTTAATAGAAGCTGAAACAGCTAACGAAGAAGAAAAAGACGACATCTCAGATGTTATCTGGAATCGATTAAACAAAGGAATGCAGCTAGGTATAGATGCGGCTGTCATATACGGCATCCCAAATTTTGATGGAGATTTAAAAAGAAAAGATCTTACCAACGAAGAGAATCCATACAACCTAAGAATTCACAAAGGACTACCACCCACTCCAATTAATACCCCTAGTCAAAAATCATTACTAGCTGTTCTTAATCCAAGCATGAAAGGCTATCTGTTTTACGTTCTTGATCCCCTTAAAGAAAAGTCTCATGTATTCACAAAAACTATTGAAGAGCATAATGAAGCAGTGAGAAGGTATTTAAAGAAATAGGGCACATAGCGCTTATTAATAAAAAAACAGGAAGAAGGGAAGACTGGAAGAGGAAGAGGGTTAGAATATAAAAAAATTCGTGCTTAACTCAAAACTTTGTACTAACCTGAAAGCTGACACATCCCCCCCCCCTGAAAAACCCTCCTGTTCCTCTTCCATACTTCCTGTTTTTTTCTTCAAAATAATTATCACAGATCCCGTAGCAAGTTCAGAACTAGTTGCGGTTGCTGGTTGGCTTGCGCTAAAATGCTTGCTGCTGATTGTTGTAAAATCTGCGTTGCAGCTAGGCGTGACGATTCTTCTGCAACATCAATATCTGTGATTCGACTATTTGCTTCTTGATAATTCAAAGCACTAGTCTTTAAAGTACTAGTTGCTACATCTAATCGAGATTGAAACGCGCCGATTTCTCCACGTTGCTTGGATAGTAGATTTAAGGTTTTTGTAAGATATGTTAAAGAATCACGTGAGTCCTGTTGAGTTTTTAGTGAGAATGATTGTAGAGCCGAGACTCCTTGGTTTGAGTTAGCTAGAAGTATACTGAAATCATCATCGGTATTACTACCTGAGGCTAAATCAACAACACCGTCTCCGTTAAAATCACCCATTGTTAATGCGATAGATTCAGAATCTACAATAAAAGACTGTCGACTTCTAAAAGTTCCATTTCCATTACCTTGAAAAACGCTCATAGTACCATCATCAAAATCTACTGTAGCCAAATCGGAAATTCCATCTCCGTTAAAGTCACTTGCGATTACTGACTGAGGCAAATTGCCCGTAACATAAGACTGTCTACTTCTAAAAGTTCCATTTCCATTACCTAAGAATATGCTAAGGCTATTAGAATCGCCATCAGACGAAACCAAATCAGAAATACCATCTCCATTAAAGTCACCGATAACTACTGAGCTAGGACCATTGCCTGTAACAAAAGACTGCCTACTTACAAAAGTTCCATTACCATTGCCTAACAAAACGCTCACACTAGTACTACCAAAATCCGCTGAAACTAAATCTGAAATTCCATCTCTATTAAAGTCACCTACGGCTACAGAGATAGGAGAACCACCTGTAACAAAAGACTGCCGACTTCTAAAAGTTCCATTACCATTCCCTAACAAAACGCTCACACCACTATTACCCGCCGAAACCAAATCGGTAATCCCATCTCCATTAAAGTCACCTATGGCTACAGAATATGGTTGCACACCCGCAACGTAGGACTGTCGACTTCTAAAAGTTCCATTTCCATTACCAAACAAAATGCTCACACTATTACCACTATCATCCGCTGAAACTAAATCGGAAATTCCATCTCCATTAAAGTCTCCAACAACTACTGAACGAGGGGTACTACCCGTAACAAAAGACTGTCTAGTTCTAAAAGTTCCATTTCCATTACCTAAGAATATGCCAAGGCTATTATTTCCACTATCAGCTGAAATTAAATCAAGAATACCGTCGCCATTAAAGTCCCCTGAGACTAATGAACTGGTCGTACCACCTGTAACTTGAGACTGTCGCGCTATGAAACTCCCATCCCCAATTGCCCCACCCAAACCATCTGTAATTAAAGAACTAACACTACCTCCTGCAGCCAAACTTAAATCTCCAAAGTCTCCATTAAAAATTTTTCTCCCATTAAACTCAGTACTACGTGCAATTCTATTATATTCCTTAGATAAGCTCTGCGCCTCTTGATCAAGCGCTTGTCTTTGTTTATTTCCAAGTGTTCCGTTTGCAGATTGCTCCGCAAGCTCTGATAATCTTGTAACTATATTAGAAAGTTCACCAAGAGCACCATCTGCAATATTAAGCAGACTTAAGCCATCGTTTAAATTCCGGACTCCTTGATTGAATAGTCGAGTGTCAGCTTTGAGGGACTCGGATATAGATAAACCTGCTGCATCGTCCGATGCTTTGTTAATGCGTAGACCTGAAGACAGACGAGTGTAACTTTCGCCAAGTTTCTTGGTGGCGTTTG
Source organism: Pseudomonadota bacterium (assembly GCA_027487795.1). Lineage (GTDB taxonomy): Bacteria > Bdellovibrionota_C > UBA2361 > SZUA-149 > DAOLCO01 > JAIYCX01. Next base: position 2,483 of record JAIYCX010000053.1, read on the forward strand.
TTAAACTACGCTGAGCATTTAGGGATGGGATATTAGAATTGATGGTGAGCCTAGACATTCTGCTTCGCCCCCTCTATAACCACACCACCCCGGGCTACGCAGAACA
>JAIYCX010000018.1 GCA_027487795.1 Pseudomonadota bacterium
TGGCTTCAAAAAAGGGACTTTTTTTGGCGGTTGTTTTGAAAAGTTCTTCTGAGATTACTTGGGTGCGTCCTTTAGTGTCTAGTAGCCAAATTCTGTTTTCTGAATCTAGGCCTATTTTTTCTATTCTGTCAGAGAGTAGGCCATCTTTTTTCTCTGCTTCATAGATACTATCTCCTTCTATAAAACTAATACCTGATTGAAAATAGCTAGAAGTTATCCACATTCTGTGAGCTTGATCTAGGGAGAAATTTTCTACTATATTTTTCTTGAGTCCTGCAGCTCTGTTGAATAAAGTTATTGTCATGTCTTTTTTTATGACAGAAATTCCATCGGCAGTGCCGAGGAAAATATTTCCATCACGTGAACTTAAGCTTGAAATTCCTTTGCTCGTAATGCCGTTTTTGCTTCCGAAATGCGCCCAGCCGTTTTCTGTTAAAATATGAAGTGGTTTATAATCAAGGTTAATAGCTTCAGGCTCTTTATCAACTTTCTTTATTCTTGTTGATACCCACATGTTTCCAAGTCTATCAAATACAAAATCAGAAATGAGATCTTCAGCGAGTTCTTTGGATGATCTTTCAAGAATCCAGTCTTTTGCATTTGATTCTTTAGTAGGAAGATAAAATAATCCGCTTTTTGTGCCAAGATAAATATGTCCTTTAGAGTTTTCTGTAATGCTAGTGACATCACTAGCTGTGATTTTTTCAGGTAATTTTATTTCTTTATAAAGACTTCCGTTAGTTTTCTGAATTGTATCGTTTAGGATAATTAGTAAACTTCCATCTGCGAACATCCTTCCAGCTCCGTATGGACATACCTGTTTTTGATCAATAAAAGTATAGGTGCCGTTTTTAGTATTTGCCTTAGAGACTGAGGCGGAATAATTTTTTTTATCTAGAATTTTTTCTGCGGCAATACAGGCATTTTCGAAGGTTTGGTTGAAGTCTTTTGTTACTTCTGTGTTTTGATTGTTGTTAATAAGATTAGTTAATTCTTCTAAACTAAGCTTAAAAATTCCTTCTTCTTTAGATCCTAGTAATAACTGGTCTTTAAATATCGCTAGACTATTTATTATTGGACCACCTTCAAGATTTAGTACTTTAAAACCAGCATTGTTTAGTAGCCCTATGCCGTCACTTGTGCGAACTAGCGTGGAATTAGTATTTGGAATATTTGCGAATTCTTTAATTGCAAAATTTTCTCCAACTCTACTTATTGGTAAGTTATCTTTTGAGATAGTTAGAATTCCTTGATTAGTAGCTAATAGGTAATTATTGTCTTTTGCTAAAACATCACTTAGAGGGACATCTTCTTTTTGGATTGAAAAGCCGTATGAAAGAGTTTTTTCAGGGAGAGTTAGCTTAAAAAATAAATTAGAAGATACTAAGCCGATTGTATTGTTATCAAGTTCTACTACTTTAGATAGGCTAATATCTCTTATTTCTTGATTGCTGATGAATCTTTCTGTCTCCAGTCCCCATAAAAAAAGGCCGTTTGTAGCAAGTGCAATTTGATTTGAGACTTTTGCAATAGATTTGATACTTTTTTTAATATTATAGGGCCCGCCGTCAAGTTTATTCCATTTATTATCTTTGTATAAAATTGATAATCCATTTGAAAAGCTGACCCAGATACTGTCAGCTGTTAAAATTTTAGCAGAAGATATTCCAGGCATATCTTCGGAGATATCTCTTTTAAAGATTTCTGGATCTAGTATAGTTGTATAGTCATTTAAATTTTCTGTTATAGTTAAATTATATCTGCCATATAGAATTAATTTATTCTGATCTGTATCAAGGCCAATCACTTTTAAGTCGAGATTTGGAATTTTAAATTCAGAAAGAATGCTAAGTTTTTTTTCTATTGTTTTTTTTGTTTCGACTTCTATACTTGCTACTTCTTCGATTTTTTCAATATCATCTTCTGAAGATGTTTCTTCTTTGATCAGACTTTTATTTTCAGCATCTGAAATGGGAGCTTCTTCTTGTAGGCTATTAGTAGACTCAAAAACTTTTAATGAGGAGTTTTCTTCTTTTTTATCACCACAAGAAACAGCAAAAATTAAGAATAAAATAAGTAAGGAATTATAGTTCAATTTAATCATCTATTAGGAAAAGTATTTACTACCTAGTAGCTAGAGAATAGCAGATTTTTAAAGGATTGCGCAATCTCTGATTGACAGCTGAGAGCTAATGAAGTCTCATATCATATCTAGAATAATCATTCTCAAAAGGATAAATGATATGATAAAGAAATTAGTTGTGTTCACTGCAATAGTATCTGCACCAGTAGTTGCTTTTGCTGCTGATAACGTTGGTGGTTGTGGTTGGGGATCAAAGTTAATGGCTGGAAATCAAGGAATTGCTCCTCAAGTACTAGCTGTTACTACTAACGGTACTTTTGGTAACCAAACTTTTGGTATCTCTTCAGGTACTTCAGGTTGTACTCAAGACGGTGTAGTTCATTCTAACTGGAAGACTGCAAAGTTTATCGGTGGGAACATGAACAGACTTGCTAAGGATATTTCAGTAGGAAACGGAGAGACTTTATCAGCTCTTTCAAGCCTAATGAATGTTAGTAAAGAGGATCAAGCTTCATTCAACGCTGTTCTAAAGAACAACTTCGCGTCAATCTTCACTTCAGGTGATGTTACTTCAGAAGTTGTTGCTTCAAACATTAGATCAGTACTTCTATCTAATGAAACATTAGCTACATACGCACCAGCGGTATAAGTTAAGTTTTAAATCCCCGATTTGTATTATCATATTAATACCTATCGGGGATTTTTTCGTTTATGAGCAGATATTTTTCCTTTCTAGTCTTAACTTTCTTATTTCTTCCCACGCTACTCATAGCTGAAGATTTTGATTCTATTTACAAACAAGCACTTGACCAAAATTTAGATAAAGAGAGAGAATGGCTACTAGCAAATCAATACTGGAAGAATATTGCTGGCCAAAGAGTTAGCAGAATAGATGAAGACAGTTATTTTAATTCAAAAATTGGTCAGTTTGATTCTCGCCTAGAACTTAAAGCTTTATTAAGAGGTTTGTTATCTGAGAAATCTCAAGAGTTGCAGTGTAAATATCCAGCCAGATACAGAGTCGTCAATAAATTTCTACATTTAGAAGACAAATCTTTAGTTAAGAGAGCTCATTGTGAGCGATATGAAAATTGGAAAAAAGCACTTGATCCAAAAGCAGTTACTTTAGTTTTTCCATCTGCGTACTTAAATAATCCTGCTTCTATGTATGGGCATACATTATTGAGGCTTGACTCTGCGCAAGGAATTTCAAATCCACTTTTATCATATGGAGTCAGTTTTGGAGCGGGAACTGGTGAGGACGGCGGAGTTGCTTTTGCTTTAAAGGGACTTCTTGGAGGCTATCGTGCCAGTTTTACAGTAGAACCTTACTATGACGTAGTTAAACGATACGGAGATATAGAGCATAGAGATATTTGGGAGTATCCGTTAAATTTTACAAGTGAAGAGATAGAAAGATTATTGGATTTTATTTGGGAAGTGGGGGAGACTTACGTTGATTACTTTTTCTTTGATGAAAATTGTTCGCTCTATCTTTTAGCGGCGTTAGATTATGCAAAGCCGTCTATTCACTTACTTGATCAATTTGGATATTATGTAATTCCTTCAGACACATTAAAGGCAGTAGTTAATTCTAAAGATCTTTTAAAGGAGTCTCCTAATTATCGACCTTCATTAACCTCGAGGTTAGAATCTAAGGGAGAGGAACTGAGTTCTGATGAGATAAGTCTTGGAAAGAATTTAGCTTTGGGCGTAAATTCTAAAGATATTGATACTGTGACTGTCGGAGAGAATGGAAAAAACATATTAGAGTTTTCTTATGATTATTTAGAATACTTAAATGTTAAAAATAAAGTAACTTCTGCTGAAGCAAGTAACAGAGGACTAGAGTTACTTGCTTTAAGATCTAAACTAAATACGGATATTGAATCTAATGTAGAGGAAGATAAAATATTAGTGCCACCTAGTGTTTCACACCCTTCTTCAAGATTTTCTACCGGTCTTGGAATTAGGGAAAATAAAAGTTTTTATGAACTTAGAGTTCATCCTGCTTACCATGATTTTTTAGACTCACCGAAAGGGTTTAGTAAGGGATTAGGAATTCAATTCTTAGATATGAGATTCCGTCAGTATGAACAGGATAATTTAGAATTAAATTCAATTACACCTGTTCAGATAGAATCATATACTCCGCTTGGTAGAGTATTTTCACCAATGTCCTGGGATCTGCGTGTTGCACTTGATAGGCAATTAACTAATTCTGATACGATAAATCATAACATTCAAGGTAATTTGGTTGCTTCTATGCAAGGAGGGGTGGGAGTGACTAAGGCTTTTGGCGATTTTATTTTTACTGGTTTAATTGATGCACGCTATTCAGTTAGTCCGAGCTATCTTAATGAAAAATCTGCACTAGGAGCAGGGCCTAGAATGCTTGTTCAGTACCATGCAACTGAGCAGCTTAGATTTTTATTAAATACAGAATATATTAGAAATGAAATTGGGGCGGTTCATACCTTAGCTAAGTTTAACTTCGGTACTCAATATGACTTAAGTAATCGTTTTTCTATAAGAACTTCTATTAATAGAGAAGCTAGTTTTGATAGATATTTCACAGAAGGGCTTGTGGAAGGCTTGCTTTATTTTTAGCTAAGTATCATTAATTATTACTTCTTTCATAACATTCAGAGCTATTTTATATGGGTTAACTTGAAGCAAGCTTTATCTGACATTCAGTTATTAATTAAAACTGATAAACGCATAGCGGCAGCTTGTGGTTTTGTTTTGCTTGTTCTTATTATTTTCATGTTCACTGACACTTGGAGAGAGCCAAAAAAACCTCATTCGGAGAGAGTTCTAAATTTAAAGACTACAGAAGTTGTTGTTCCTGAATCAAGTTTTACTGGTTTAACAGAAAGTTTATCAAGTGTGAGTAAGACTAATAATAATCTTAAAGATGATCTTACGAGAGTTTCTAGAGAATTAGAAACAAAACAAGAAGAGATAGACTGGAAAGTAGATAGTTTAGTTACTAGGCTTTCAAACATGACTTCTACTATCGGGAAGATTACAGAAAAAGTTGGAGAGAAAAAAGTTTCTGATGTTGCCAGAGAGCAAAGGCAGAGATCCAAGGTTGCACAAAAGAATGGTACTCGGATACCGGATTAAATCTCTGCGATTAACTAAACAGTTCTCTTGATAGGAAACAACGAAGCTTTTCTAGTGTATACAGTACTAAATAAAATCACTGCATAAATAAGCTGTCTCATTGGGCCTAATATTCCTGGATCTAGTTCTATAAATCTAAGTGATTCAGGTAGGAAAACTAGGAAAAATGAGGCTAAGCTAGAGCCTAGTAGAGAACCAGGTTGGCCGATAATTACTATAGTTAAAACAAAAACCATTTCTGACAAAGAAAAAGAAGAGGGGTCGATGTAACTAAGGTATAAAGCAAAGAAACAACCAGATATTCCGGCAAAGAAACTTGAAATAATAAAAGAATACATTCTGATCTTAAAAGAAGATACACCAAGTGCTTCTAGGGCGTGAGAATATTCTCCTTGTGCCTTGAGGGATCTACCAAGCGGACCTTTAAAAACAGAATTTAGAAAAAATAAACTTAAAAATACTGCAATACTTAAGACTATTAAGAAGTTTAAATTATCACTAATACTGAATGTAAATATATCAGGCCTAGGAATCCCAGGTATTCCAAGTACACCTCTGGTCAAAGACTTCCAATTAATAAGCAGCGCAGAGATAACAAAACTAAAAGATAAACTTCCTATTGCAAAATAATCATCTGATAATCTGAGTGAAATAGCACCTATTATAAGTGAAAAAAGCATACTAAATATTCCACTTAAAATTAGGCAACTGAAAAAACCAAATTGGTAATCTGTACTTAATAACGCTGTTGTATATGCACCAATTGCGTAGCCAGCTACGTGTGAAAGATTTAAAAGTCTCCCTAGTCCAAAGGATATATTAAAACCTCCTGCTAAGAGGACATATATTAGGGAAAAAATAATTAAGTTTATTAAATAGTCCACTAACTTCTAGCTTCTCCTTTCTTGCTTTTTAAATAACCCAGCAGGGAAAAATAGTAGCACTATTAGTATTACTAAAAATGATACCGCATCTTTATATCCAGCTGGAATACTGTAACCATAAATATCCACTCCAACTACGAGGTTTTCTATTAGCCCAAGTATATAACTTCCAACTATTGCCCCCCAAAAATTTCCAAGTCCCCCAAGTATCATTGCGGAGAAGCATTTAATAGTTAGGCCACCTCCCATAGTAGGGGAGAGGTTGGTTTCGTAACCTAGTAGTATGCCTGCGACTACTGCCAGTAGTGTGCCTAAAATAAAAATACCATAGGTAATACGATGCCTGCTTATTGCGATAGACTGAGCAGCATTACTATTACTTGCTAATGCTCTTATTTTTCTTCCAAGTACGGTTTTGTGAATAATAAAACCTAGTCCACTAAGTCCTATTATTGCACTAAGGATAATTCCAATTTGCAGGCTTGTAATAAAAATATTTGAAATCTCATAGACTTCAAAGTTTGCCTCAAAAGATTTAACATTTACACCAAAGAATATTGAAACAAGACTTTCTAGAATAATAGAGAGTGCAAGAGTGGTGACTAGCGTTAGGACCATATCAAACTTAGTAAATGGTCTAATGAAAACATTAAATGCAATTACTGAGAACATTACGCTACTTGCAATAGTCACAGGAATTGCCAAACTAAATGACTGAAAACGTTCTAGAAAAAATAAGAATAAATAAGCTCCAAGCATCATGAAGTGACCATGAGAGAAGTTTAATATTCCAAGTAAGCCGTAATTAAGGGCAAGACCTGCACTCATCAGCGCGTATAGGCTTCCTGTAATTAGAGCGTTTATTAGTAGTTGTGGTAGTATATCTAGCATTATTAAATTAGTATTTAGTATCTAGTGATCTAGTTAGTAGTGCCGAAATAAATTTCTTGTAATCTGGTATCAGATCGTACTTCTTCAAAGCTGCCATCTAATACGCATTTGCCACCATCAAAGACTACAATTCTTTCGCATAAATCTTTCATAAAACTAATATCATGCTCAATGATAAGGACTAATGCTTCTTTCGGAATTAAATTTTTTAAGGTCTCAACTATTTGACCTTTCATCTTGGGAGATACTCCAGCTGTGGGCTCATCAAGTAAGTATACCTTAGCGCGGAATGCTACTAGTCTAATTATTTCAAGCAATCTTAGTTGTCCACCTGATAGAGAGCCTGCCTTGCTGTTAAGATGTTTATTAAGTCCTACTAAATTAAGTAAGGAATCAATTTCATCTAAATGCTCTTTTGAAACTTTAAAAGAAAGTAAATTATTTTGATCTCTTGATTCAAGAGCAATTAAAATATTTTCCTTAACGGTCATATCTCTAAAAATTCCAAAATTTTGAAATACTCGACCTATGCCAAGTGACGCTCTTTTTGAAGGAGAGGTTCCGATAACAGAATGACCGTTAAAATTTATTTCTCCTTTTTGAGGAGTTATAAAACCAGAGACACAATTAAAAAAAGTAGTCTTGCCGCTTCCGTTTGGACCGATGATTCCAATTCTTTCGCCATCCTTACCTGACATCTCTAGGCCGTTTAGTATCGCCGCTTCTCCAATAGCAAAGTGAATGTTTTTAACTGATAGCATTTTAGTATGTTATTTACAGATTAATTTAAGATTTGAACAAGATTTAATTTATAGTGTTTAGAAAATAGAAAGGCAATAAAAAAACCGAGGACTAGCAAAGCTTGCCCTCGGGGGTGTACGAAACAGAAATCCTTCTTTTCAGAAAGAACTAAACTAACGCAAGAACAGAGGCTCCTTTTCTTTCTTCGTAAGGACTAAGTTTCCTTTTGAACTTCGCCTTAAGGTATTTGAGCCAAGTTTCACCGTGGCGAAAGCCGTGGATAATAACTAGACTTTTGTACCCATTACTAACTGCATCCGAGATTGCTTTCTCGAGAGAAGCAACATCTTCCTCAATCGATGGACGAAGCGAAACAAGCTTTTCTTTCTTGTTTGCATGCAAGTCAAAAGTAAGCTGATTATAATCGTCTAGTCCCAGTCTTGAACCAGGTGCTAGCCTTTCGTATCTTACTCCTCTTTTGACCCTTCTAGGGGGATTCCTCAAATCCACATTAGTTCGGTTCTTCTTCCGAAAAACCTTCCGTGTACTAGGAACTACGTTCGACACTTTGTCGGTGTCTCCTTCTGCAAGAACTAAATACAGGTGCCTCTCAATGAGAGACTAAAACCCTTTAAAAAGTTCTATCAGGGTATGAGAATGTATTCAAGCTACTTTGTTAATAGCTTGAATACACAGTAAAAATTAATATTTATTTCAAAGCAGAAGGGGCTACAAATTGTGGTAGGTTATCTGGGCCCCTTCTTAGTCTTAATGAGTTTGCAACAACTGATCCTTGTTTTGGAATTAATTTTATTGAGCCATATGAATCTTCTAGGGTATTGTAAAATTCAAAGTCATTTAGCATGAGCATTACTGTACTGTTTGGTTTCATTGTACCTGTAAATTCTCCTATCGTGGTACCGTATCTATCTAATTCTAAATCTAAAGTGGAAGAGATATTCGAAGTATTGTGAATAATAAGTGGACTTTCCATTGATAAAAATAAATTGTAGCTACCATTTATAGTACTTGAACTTGGGCTTTGACTTTGTAAGCCGGCAATAGCAGTGATTGAGCCATTTGTACTATCTTTGAAATAATACATACCTTGAGCAATAATTGAGTTTGCATGTGATGATGAGAATTCAGCATACCCAATATGGTCTTTAGGATAATAGTTTGAAGCATTCAAATGTAATTGGGACTTTGGTGCTATGGTATATATTTGATCAAATATTAGACTACCATCAGTTGAGTAAAACTTAACTGGAGTAGTAATGGTGTTATTTGTTATGTTAATTAACTCTAGCCAATTTTGACTATCTTCTGTGCTTCCTAAAGTAACAATACCGTCTTTCTCGGGTTTTTTTGTAACTAGAGGGAAAGCAAAGTCAAGTCTACCTTCGGCAGAAGAATTACCATATCTTACAAGCTGAGATATGTACCTTGTGCTACTTGAAGCAGGAGTTACTTCAATTAGGCCAACTGCATTTTTCCCAGGAAGAATATGTCCTGCTTCTATGTCTATACGAGATCTTGCTTTTATTTTGTACGTTAAGCTAGATATTAATGCTCCTGACTGATTAAATTTTCTTACCGTAAAATCTTTTTCACTTAATTCTAAATTTACTACTGAAAGCCAATTCGGTACTAAATTTCCAGAATCGTTAAAATTAGAACTAGGCTGATAAGTATTAAATGAGGCATAAGACGTTCCATTATTTGCCCAACTAAAAGGTATTCCAAAAGCGAAATCAAAATCTGCATAACTTTCTAGTGTTAATTTATAATAGAAAATTCTTCCTGTAATATTACTAGATATTTGCACAACACCATATTGATTAGGTTCAAAACCTAGAAGATCATTTAAGATAATATCTGTTTGACTGTTTGCCGGAACTGTTACTCTGCTTGATGATACAATGAGACCGTTTGAATCAAGTACATTAATTTGTCCTACAACATCAGAGTTGGTCGGATTTTGTAACTCTGCAATATTTATCATGTTCAAATATCCATTCCATAAACCAAATTGTCCATTCACTTCTGTTGGATAATCAACATACTCACCTATCCAGTCTAGATAATAACTTACTTTAGTATATACTCCGTAGTTTCCTGCCCTAGCACAGCCTTCTCCATAAGATGTAATTCCGATTAGAAAAGCATTAACAGAATTGCCAATTACTAAAGGGCCGCCACTATCGCCTTGGCAAGTATCTTTACCTCCATTAGTGTAGCCTGCACATATTGTAGGTGAATTTACTCCTGTAAGATCACGCGAGCATGTATTATTTGAAACAACTGGTAGTATTACTTCTCTTAAAAACTCAGGTTGTGGGCCACTTTCATAAAGCACTCCCCATCCCATTGCGTAAGCATTAGTTCCTACGAAAGAGTAACCAGTTGAGTCCATCATGATTGGCCTACCTACTTTTGAGGGTCTACTTAGCTCGATAAGTGCAATATCAAAGGAATGACGATCTATACCGTAGCCAGGATGGATTATTATTCTCTTTGCTCTTATGTATTCGCCATTTTCACTTAGTGATTCATGAAGCCCTAGGCCAAGAATTATATTATCAGGATCTATGTTACTATTTGGAAAGCAGTGAGCCGCTGTTAACACCCAAGTTGATGAAATTAATGAGCCACCACAAATTGGACCGTTATTAACTATCCCTTCTTCGCCTAGTTGAATTATCGCAGTCATAAATAATCTAGACAACGGCTTAGCTTCATAACCTCCGACTATTCGTGAGTCTTTGCTAGCTACAGAGTTCGAATTATCATATTCATTAGATATGTTTTCAGTTCTTACTGAACTAGTTACTACTAGGTTTAGTAAGGCTAGTATGATAATTAATTTAAAAGATTTTAGCAGTGACATTTTCTTACCTTTAAATGCTTAAATAAACATTGGTGAATATTTTACGTAAATTTCATTACCTTTTGTAATCGCGGAAAAAGAAAAAAGTTTTCAAGAATATTAAGAAAAATCATCTAATGATCAAAAATCTTTCAAAATATCCTGAATTTAAGCTAAGAACTTGAAATTTTTGCTATACACAAAAAATCTTTTAGGTTTCGTATGGCTACAAATAGCTTACTTACATTCTAGAACTAGTCTTGATAGTCCTTTAATGCTAGTTAAGTTCAAAAAAATACTAAAGAAAAAAATTATGGTCCAACTAATACACGTATTTTCTGTGATGATATTAATAAGTTTAGCTGTTTCTGGATATTTTGCTCAGGCAGAATCAAGAAAAAAAATTCTTATGTGGTCTGGTATCGCAAGTTTAGTAGTGATGCTAACGGGATTTGGTATGGCCGGAATGCAGAAGATAGGATTCCCACTTTGGATTAATGTAAAGATACTTTGCTGGCTTTTAATTTCAAGTTTAGTAGGGGTATATTTCAGAAAGCCTGAACTAAAAGGGAAACTTTTAGTTTTTAATATTGTATTAGCTTTTGTCGCACTTAGTATGGTTTATTGGTTTAGATTTAATTTGTAAAACCTTCTATCCTCCTAACCTTCCTGTTCAATTTTTATAAACGTATAAATAAAAAACAGGAAGGATAGGAGGGGGGATTTTATCTAGGGGTCGAAGCCTCCGTGTACTCTCCAGACTTTCATCTCCTTGGTCATCTCATCAGTAAATTCATTTATTGAAATATCAAATGAAGTTTTAAAAGAGTTTTCTGGAGTTTCGTTTCCTCTAAGGGAAGCAAAATAGTTTGTTATAGATTTATATCCATTTTTTGCGAGGATCTTTTTAGTAGCAAAAAGAGATTCGGCGTAGGCAGCAGGGACTATATCGTCATTTAAAAGTGTAAAGCCATTAATTAGCCATTCTAGAGGCATTGCATCGTTTGTGCTGATCCATTTTCTTAAAGCTGGCCCTAGTAGGGGATTTATTTTACCTTCTAAATGTTGAGCAAGCCCTTCATCTAGCCAAGCAGGACATTTACCATCTGATACTTCTGCAATAACTGCATGCGCATATTCATGCTTTAGAGCTCTTCCTAGATCGCTTAGATTTATTCCTTTATTAGGATTCAGTGGAATAGTTATTTCATCGTTGAAATACATAGCACTTGTCCAAGCCGGAGCTCCTGTGTAGCGTTTGAATTCTTCTGGAGAAAGAAATTTTAGAGTTACTTTCTTTTTTGGTTCATAATCAAAAAGTTTTGCATATTTTGCGTAGGACTCATCTAGAATTTGAAATGCAAAATCAGCAATTTGCCCTTGTGATAAAATTTTTGAATTTGCGGTGGCTGTTTTCTTTCCAAAGTAAAGAATAAATCTTGGCGTTTGGTAACTTGAAGGAGTGCTTGCTTCGCTACTTAAATCTTGACCGAAATTTTGGTAGCTACTTTCAGGTCGGATTTGTCTATACTCTCCTGAAGCAGAGCTGACTTGAAATAGAATAAGTAGAGTAAAAACTATCTTAAAAATTTTACAACACATACAACAACCTTTACAACTGACTATTAAGTCCATAATGCTGACTATAAGTAGTTATCGGCAGTGTATGAAAAATCCTTAGCTAAAAAATAGTTAAAAGCTATTAAATCAAGAATCTGGGCAAAATAGGTATTCGGTGGTATAATTATAAGAGTTTTTTAAGCCTACTAAGTGCTCAAATTTCTTAATAATTTTACAATAAAATATTTTTTTAAAGGCTGTAATGGCAGACAATACAATGAACAAGAATCCAAAAATTGGCGTTATAAATGGTGACACTCTTGTAGAGCTTATGAGTTATGCCCAAAGTAAAAAATTTGCCCTACCAGCAGTAAATGTAATTGGTTCTAGTACTTCCAATGCGGTGATGGAAACAGCGGTTGCTCTAAACTCACCTGTAATAATACAATTTTCTAATAGCGGTGCTCAGTTTAACGCAGGAAAGGGTTTAAAGAATACAGATCAAAAATCCTCAATTGCTGGAGCAGTAGCTGGGGCGCTTCATGTTCATGAGTTAGCTAAAGTTTACGGTGCAACTGTAGTTCTACACACTGACCATTGTGCTAAGAATCTACTTCCTTGGATGGACGGGATGCTCGATGCAGGCGAGAGATTTTTTGAAAAAAATGGTTTCCCATTATTTAGTTCTCACATGCTAGATCTTTCAGAAGAGCCATTAGAAGAAAATATTTCTATTTGTTCAAAATATCTTGAGCGTATGTCTAAGATGGGCATGACTTTAGAAATTGAACTAGGTGTTACTGGTGGAGAAGAGGATGGAGTAGATAATAGTGATGTTGATGATGCAAAGCTTTATACTCAACCAAGTGAAGTGTCATATGCATATGAAGAACTTAAAAAAATTAGTGATCGCTTCTGGATTGCAGCTTCTTTTGGTAATGTTCATGGTGTCTATAAGCCAGGAAATGTCAAATTGACTCCTAAAATTTTAAGAGATTCTCAATCCTTTGTGCAAGAGAAATTTAAGACAGCAAATTCGCCAATTAAATTCGTATTCCATGGTGGCTCTGGATCTTCTAGGGAAGAAATCAGAGAGGCAATTGATTATGGCGTTATTAAAATGAATATCGATACTGATCAACAGTGGGCATATTGGTGTGGTATTAGAGAATATTATAAAGCTAATGAAGCATATCTTCAGACGCAGATTGGAAATCCAGAGGGTGAAGATTCTCCAAATAAAAAGAAGTATGATCCTAGAGTTTGGATTAGAAAAGCAGAAGAGTCTTTTAATGCAAGACTGAAACTAGCTTTTGAGGACTTAAATAATATTAATACTCTCGATGGATTCAAGTAATTGAATAAATACAATTTAGTCTTATTAACATCTTCTTTTTTTTGTGCTTCTACAGTTATTGCGGAAGATGTAGAGACAGAGCTTTCTAGAAATGAGAAAGTGAAAGAGTTTTGTGAGGCTAATCCAGATCATCCTAAATGCGAAAAGTTTTTAGATGCTAAATATCGTCGTTTTAAAGATGTAGAAAAAACAGATGATACTGAGTTAGATAAAAAACTTAAGTTAGACACTGAGCTTGAGGGAAAAGCTAGAAAAAGGGAGCTTTTAACATTTTGTAGAGAGAATCCTGACTCTCCACGATGTCTTGGATTAGGGGTAAATACCGAAAGGTAATTTTACTTAAAAATTCCTCTTAGTAGTTCCGTAGACTCCTTCAACTGTGTATACCAATTTGAATCATCTGTTTTGTAGAATTGAACAAATAAATCTCCGGTTCTGCCGGTTTTTTTATCTTTTAAGCCATGTTCTTGTAAATGAATAGGTCTAACTATTGATTCAGGAACTTGTACTTTCACATTGGAAAGTATCGTATATATTTCAAGTTCTTTGTTCTCTCTGAGCCATGAATCTGTCACGGGAACTCTTAAAGTTAAATTTAGATCTTTTCTTTCTAAATAAGTATGAGGCACTAATCTTATTTTTACTCTGAGATCTCTACCTGGGCGATTAGAAAAATCGCTTGGTTTTCTAACTCTGATATAGCTATCATGGGTTGTTAAGCTCGGAATTGGTACTTCTATTGGGTATGGCTTTCTATCTACGATAGTTACAATTTTTCGAGAGCAGCCTTTGACGGATTCCAGAGCATCTACTGTAAAAATATATTCTCTTTCACCAGTTGGTGTCGCTACTTGTGCGTAGGGATTCTTTTCAGTACCTTTGACTTCTCTAATAGCTTTTTGAGGCATGGCCTCTCTTTTTTCAATAGTACTTTCATCTTTTTTCTTTTTAAACCCTAATAGTTCTTTAACTTCGGAGAAAAGTGATTTTTCTTCTTTAGTATCAGTTCCAGATTTTCTCTTTATATAAGCTACTTCTTCTTTTTCTTTACCTTTGACTAGTTTTTCTTTTCTTAGAGCTTTTGAATCTTCATGTAAGGTAAATTCGCTAAGTTCTTCTTCCGTGAATGTGCCAAGAGTTGCGTCATATTCACTTTTTAAATTAATATCTTTTAAGATTCTATATGCTTCTTGGATTTCTTCGAAGATATCTTTAGCTTCTGCTGATTCATTTACGTCTGGATGATATTTTCTTGCTAGCTTTTTATATGACTCTCTTATTTCATCTGATGAAGCATTTCTTGATAGCTCAAGAACACTATAGTGAGTTTTACTATTCTGTGATTTGTTGAGAGGATTGTTGCTGTTCATTGACTGATGCTATTAGTTCTCTAGCTACTTTCGTCCAACTATTTTCAAATCTTGAGTTCAAACAGTTTTTTCTAAATAAATCAGCATCTTGAGGGTTATTAAAAATGTTATTAATAGTCTCAACAAAGGCTCTATTGTAGGATTCTGTGCCTGGTACACCTTCTATGCAAAAGCCATCTGCTCCAACAGTTTCTGGTAGTGCTCCTAGTTTTGAAGTTACTGGGATACAACCACCTGCTTTTCCTTCCATTATAGAAATACAGCTAGTTTCTTCAAAAATATTAGGGTAAGCAAGAACGCTAGCTTGCTTAAATTCTTTCGCCAATTCTTTTTGTTTTATACTTCCTAGAATTTTGCAATTAGGTAGTGCGGATAATTCTTTAATAATTTCATCGTATTCTTCTAGTACGTGAGCTGGATATTCACCTGCCCCTTCGTAGACTTTATAGCCACTACATATTACTAATTCAGCATCGGGGTGAAGATTTAATATCTCCTTATAAATAGCAGGTAAGTATCTTAGCCCCCTATAAGGAGTAGATGAGTAGATTAATCTTTTTGGATGTCTAGTTTCTTGTTGTTCAAAGTATGGAGAATGTATGCCATTTCTAAGAAGGCCAATTTTTTCTCTATCTAGTTTTGCAGATCCGCCTAGGGTATTTGCATGCCAAATACTTACAAATAAAAATTTATCAAATAATGACTGTACTCTGAGATCGCCGATACCAAAAGTTTGAGGTTGGTCGTAGGAGTCTCCCGTCCAGAAAAGTTTAAGTTTAGCTTTAAGATTGGGGAACATGAGCATTTGTTCCCATTCTCTGACTACGATTAAGATATCTGATGGACCTAGTAGGTCTATATCTTTGAATGAGATAAAAAGTGGTTCTGATAATTTAGGATTATCAGTATTTGTAACAATTCTTACTTCATGACCAATTGTGCTTAAGGCTTCTGCTAGTCTGATAACAGCAGTTTCTATGCCACCTAAGGGACGATCTTCTAGTATATTAGCGTATAAGGGAATACAGCCAGCTGTTAGAAATGTTATTTTCATAGAAGGTAGGTTATCTTTAACAAATAACTTCGTCTAGTATTATTAAGCTGCTAAATTAGCACTTGGACAACATGATTATTGGTATTATAATAATAAGATGAAAAAAATATTTGTACCCCTTAAAAGAGTCCCAGACTGGCAGTTAAAAGTTAAACCAAGCGCTGACGGCCTTACTATCGATCAAACTAATCTTAAATGGATTATAAATACTTTCGATGAGATTGCAGTAGAAGAAGCTATTAGAATACGTGATAAAGGAGTAGGCTTTACTGAAGTTGTACTTTGTATGATTGGTCCTAAAGAAGGTTCTGAGCAATTAAGAAGTGCACTAGCGATGGGTGCAGATAGAGCTATTCATATTATCACAGATGAAGATATAGATTCTTCTCAAGCTACAAAAATATTAGCTCATATCGTAAAAAGAGATAATTACGATTTAGTAATCATAGGAAAACAGGCGATAGACTCCGATTCAGGCCAAACTGCACAAAGATTATCAGTTCGCTTAGCTTATCAGCAGGCTTCTTTCGCTTCAAAAATAGATGTAGATGGTGAGTCCTTAACAGTAGTTCGAGAGGTAGATGGTGGACTTGAAACTTTAAAATTAAAACTACCAGCAGTTGTTTCTACTGATTTAAGATTAAACGAACCAAGATTAAGATCTCTTCCTGGGATTGTTGCTGCAAAGAAAAAGCCGGTAGAAGAGATTCCAATGTCAGATATTCCTGATGTCGGATCTAAAAAAGTTAAAGTAAGGAAATTATCAGTACCTCCTAGTAGACCAGCAGGTCAAAAAGTATCCTCAGTAAGTGAGTTAATCTCTAAACTCAAAGAAGAAAAATTAATAGGTTAATTATGTCTAGTATTTTAGTTTATATAGAGTCCTTAGGTGGGCAGTTACCAAAGTCTTCTTTGCCAGTTATCAGCGCTGCACTCAAAGCAAAAAGTGTTTTGAGTATAAATACTGTTATTGGTGTTTTAATAGGAGGTCAGGGAACAGACGAGGCTGCAAAGTTAGCTTCGGAATACGGACTTGATAAAATTTTATTTATAAAGTCTGAAAATGCTGAAAATTATATGGCAGCAAGCTATGCAAGTGTATTTGCTCAAATAGCTAAAGATAATAATAGTACTCTCTTGATGGGGCCTGCTAGCTCTAAGGGAAGAGATTTTCTCCCAAGAGTATCTGAAATATTAGATGCGCCGCAAGCAAGTGATGTTATCGAAATTTTAGCTGGCTATACATTTAAAAGACCGATGTATGCAGGAAACTTAATAGCAGA
The DNA here is from genome assembly GCA_027487795.1 of Pseudomonadota bacterium. Taxonomy (GTDB): domain Bacteria; phylum Bdellovibrionota_C; class UBA2361; order SZUA-149; family DAOLCO01; genus JAIYCX01. Next base: position 17,222 of record JAIYCX010000018.1, read on the forward strand.
GGTAGAATTAGAAGGGGATATTAAAGTATTAACGGTAAGAACAAGTGCTTTTCCTCAGCCAGAAAAACTTAGCGTATCTGAAGTAACAGAAATAAATATTCCAGTTTTAAAAGATGAAAATTCAGTTTTCGTTTCTTATGATACGGTAAAAAATGAAAGACCTGAGTTAGGTGAAGCCGATATTATTGTTAGTGGTGGACGAGCCTTAAAATCTAAAGAAAATTTCGAATCAGTGATGTACCCTCTAGCAGATGTACTAGGAGCTGCTATTGGTGCAAGTCGAGCTGCAGTAGACTCTGGTTACGCGCCGAATGATTGGCAAGTGGGTCAAACTGGTAAAATTGTTGCTCCTAAGTTGTATATCGCGGTTGGAATTTCAGGTGCAGTGCAGCATTTAGCTGGTATGAAAGATTCAAAGGTCATAGTCGTAATTAACAAAGATCCAGAAGCGCCGATTTTTGAAATAGCAAGTTATGGTTTAGTGGGAGATCTTTTTACAGTTGTTCCTGAATTGATTGAAGCTTTGAAAGCTGCAAAATTATAATTAAAAATAAGACTGAGCCTTGAGAGATCGTGAAAATAAATAGGATTATAAATTTTTTTCTCTATTTATTAGTCCTTTTGCTCAGTGTATCTTGTGGGGCTGATAATTTAAGAAAAGATTCTGCTATTCGTTTTAAAACAAAAAATGAAAATGGCTCGGAGGTATTTGGACCTACGATAAACATACAATATGTTAAGACTGAAGCCGAAAGGTCTCAGGGTTTAATGTATAAGGATAAGATAAGTAATAATGAGGGAATGTTTTTTGTATTCCCTGAAGACGCAAGTAGATCTTTTTGGATGAAGAATACTTATATACCATTAGATATGATTTTTATTTCAAAAAGCGGGGAAGTCAGGAAGGTTTTAGAAAACACAGTTCCTTTGTCATCAACTCCACGTATCTGTGAGGAGCCCGTTAGGTATGTTTTAGAAGTAAATGCGGGCATTTCTAAACGAATTAAAGCGGAAGTAGGCTCAATAGTTGAATTTCTTGAACAAAAACCATAGTTTTGTCATCTAAAATGACAAGTTCTGGATTGACCTATCGAACAGAGATGGTTACTCTATAATGAATACTACTTAAGGAAAGTAGTTGATTAAAATAGTAAGGTGAATAGTATGTCAAAGCCAACAGATGTAAGTGATGCAGATTTCGATAATGAAGTAGGGCAAGCTACTGGAGCTGTTCTAGTAGATTTTTGGGCGCCTTGGTGCGGACCATGTAAGGCAATTGCTCCTATATTAGAAGAGCTTGCTAGTGAATTTTCAGGAAAGCTTAAAGTTATCAAAGTTAATGTTGATGATAATAAAGAAGCAGCAATGAAGCATAATGTTAGAAGCATTCCGAAGCTTATTCTTTTTAAAGATGGGCAAATGGTTGACCAAATGGTCGGTGCTAGAAGCAAAGCGGAAATGCTAGATATGGTAAACAAAGCGTTAGTTTAGTTAGTATTTAAGTTTAACGCGGACCAGTTTTAGTTTTGAACATTACCATTAATGGTGAAGAGAGGACTATCGCTAGTACTGATTTACTTTCATTAGTAGCAGAACTGGGGATGGCCTCTAAAAAAGTAGCCATAGAACATAACAAAAAAATTATTTCAAAAGCTGATTACGAAGCTACTAAGTTGTCATCAGGTGATAACATTGAAATTGTCCATTTCATTGGAGGAGGGTAGTCATGCCAAACAGTAATTTGCCTTCAAACAGAGAATTTTTAACTATTGCAGGACACGCTTTTAAATCCAGACTTATAGTTGGATCTGGGAAGTATAAAGATTTTAAAGAAACAAGAGAAGCCACTATATCATCTGGATCACAGATGATTACGGTAGCAGTGAGAAGAGTAAATATAACGGATCCTAATAAAGAATCTTTAATGGATTCTATAGGCGACCTTGGTTTAACTATTCTTCCAAATACAGCTGGTTGTTACAATTTAGAAGATTGTCTTCGCACTGCACGACTTGCAAGAGAAGCAGGAGTAGGAAGCTTCGTAAAAGTTGAAATAATTGGTGATCAAAAGACATTATATCCTGATAATGAAATTACAATTGAGGCAGTTAGAATCTTAACTAAGGAAGGATTTTATTGCTTACCATATATTACTGATGATCCAATAGTTGCTAGAAAGTGTGAAGATGCAGGAGCTGCTGCAGTAATGCCTCTAGCTGCGCCAATAGGCAGTGGCTTAGGTATTCAAAATGAGTACAACTTAAGATTTATTATAGAACAGTCTAATGTTCCTGTTATTATCGATGCTGGAGTAGGTTCAGCTTCGGATGCGGCTAGATGTATGGAGATTGGGGCGGATGCAGTATTAGCAAATTCAGCAATCGCATGTGCTAGTGATCCAATAAGAATGGCATTAGCGATTAGGCAAGGTGTGGAAGCGGGAAGGAATTGTTTTCTAGCCGGTAGAATGAAGAAAGCTAACTATGCGATAGCTTCTAGTCCATCAGAAGGAATAATCAGTAGCTAGCTTTTTTTAAGCGTTCATACATAATTCTGAACGCTTATATTTTCCTGTTTATCTTAATTCTGTCGGCATAATAAAGTCTAATCTTCTTCTACCAGAATCAAATGTGGTTCTTGATCTAATAACAAATCCTACTGCTTGACCATCGGCTGGTGTCGCTACTTTTAATATTCCGTAGGTATCTGAGTTTATATTAAATAAAGAATTATTTGCTGCTGATAAGTCGCTAGTATCATTTCCACCCAAGCTAATATTTGCATTTCTTGTTACGTCACCAACCGGAGTTAGTGATAAACTTGCAGTAGATGCAGCAGTAGTCGTGCTAATTAATCTTAGATTGTTACTCATTCCTAAGAAAGTATTTACAGATCCAGCTTGGCTTTTTCTACCTTTTACTTTTCCTGGTAGAGAAAAAGCAGTTTGTACGCCGTTTTGTGCGCAGTCATTATAGTAAGTCATTGATTGCGCGATGAACGCACCAGGCTGATTAGATCTGATTTCGGCAGAACCAAGTGTGCCCTTTGCAAGTAAAGCTCCAGCATTAAAGTGGAACTGTCCTTTCGGAGGTAAGCTAATTTGTTGAGATACAACATTATCTGATGCATTTCTAAAAGTAATCTCGCCTGTAGCGAAATCTGATCTGGTGTTTACTACTTCAACCCAGTTAGAAGGTATTGCACAATCAGCTTCTCTTGATTCGTTAGCTATTGGTACAAAGATGTTTTCAGAAGCACCCATTCTAGCATCTACAGCAAATGCATAGTTATAACTAGCGGCAGTAGCAGCAGAAGAGTTAGAACTATATCTACTGATAGTAAACATATAATTTCCATCGCTGAATACTTCTCCTAAGTATGCACCTTCTTCTATCTTTCCTTGCGCGTTTCTTAGTTCATGTCCAGCTGAAATATCAAACTCTCCTAGAGGTGGAAGGCTAAAGTTTTGTGTCATTACTGGAGCGCCGCTTTGATTATATAGTACAAAGCTAAAGTTTCTAGTTACACTATCTAAATTTATTATTTCAGCCCAGTTAGGTACTAGGAATCCAGATCCTTGTGGATCAAAAGTATTAGCAGTTGAATAAGTTCTGCCAGTTAATGAATTCTTTAGTTCTTTTGCAAAACCAAATGAATAAGTTCTACCATCGTTTTCTAATCTGTAGTTACTGATTCTTCCAACTATACTTTTTTCTATATCCTTATCATCAAAATCTAATCTTACTAAACCGTAAGTATCTACTAACTGACTTTTATCTAAATCGACAAAGCCGCTGCAGGAAGCAGGATTTGTGAAATCACAAGCTCTTTTTACTAGTCCGTTGATATCAATATCAAATTGGCTCTTTGCTTTTAGTGCTACTGACTCACTTATCATTACTTGACCACGTAAATTGTAGACAGTAATAGTAACTGAAGTATCTTTTGTCCCTTCGTCTATAAGTTCAAGAAAGTTAGCTTGATTCAAGAAAGTATTAAACTTAGAGTAGATTGGGCTTTTTAATCTTGCCCCCACTGCTTCTGGTCTAAAGCCTGAATCGGTATTTGAAAAAGACGGTACAAATACTCCGCCTATTGGCTCGACACTGTAGAAGTAAACAGCACCTGGAACTGCTTGGGTATCTCTGTATTCAGCAGCAGTAACTGTAGCTACTACATTACCAAGAGTACTAGCTGCGTCACTTCTATAAACTCTATAACCACTTACCGGCGCCTGAGCCGCTGACCATCTTATTAATATAAACTCTGCGGAAGATCCATCTGAAGCTGAAAGGTTTGTAGCTCCAACTCTAGCTAAGATTCCACCTGCTTCAGGTCCTTTCTTAGGATCATAAGAATTAGGATTCCCTGCTTGTGCCCAACATGCTGGGTCATTTCTGTCAGCTACACCGTTTCTATCGTTATCTACTCCGTCCGAACATTCTTCTAGTTCTGAGTTTCTATTTGGATCAGTCCCACATGCTGAGTCGTGAACTAATTCGCTATTATCGTCTCCATTTACGCAGCCTGAGTCTTGACTATCGACTCTACCATCTCCGTCATTATCTAATCCATCTTTACAAGCAGCAATTTTGTTTACGCATCTAAAACTTACTAGCCATGTATTATTATTATTAGCAGGATCTTGGCTAAACCCAAAACCGTTCCAACGATGCAGGATATTGTCACCTGGGTTTCGAAATCCACATCGCCCATAGTTAGGACTATTGCATATTAAGCTATCAGCATATTGATAACCTATCCAATGACAATAAATGTTAGCAGTAGCTTGATCATAAAGCATCACGTCTCTGGTGGATAATCCACCAAATCCTCTTCTATTTGCCTCGCCTACATAAAGGTCTTTTAAAAAATAAGGATCACCGTTTCCTACTGTTACTGCTCCTCCATTTCCAGCTGGTGAAAATATTAATGCATCAGTCATTCCGTCCCCGTCGTTATCAATACCATCTCTACAGGCTTGAGCTAATGCATTTGTAGATATTAAACTAATAGCAATTAAAGAGAAAAATTTAACGTATGACTTCATAGGACAAATTTGCAAAGTAAATTATAATTAAACGGTACGGCTTTGTTATTAATAATTACAGATATCTGTGACTTAAGACCTTATATACTTTGAAGTACGATAAAATCATAGTTCAGGTAAAAAAGATGTGAAATTAGGTAGTTAATTAATTGGCGGGAGATAGTTTTAGAGTAATTGATTTAATTTCCATAGTTTTTCTTAACATTAAAACTTATGTTAATTATCAATTAAAATTAACCAAAGAAGACCTTAATAAATGAAACAAAAGTTCAATCCACTACTAATTCCAGAAAATATTACAGCAATTATTTTTGATTGTGACGGGACTTTAGTTGAGACTGCGAGTACTCATAATGCAGCATGGATTAAGATATTAAAACGCTATAATGTAGAGATCGATATAGAATATTTAGATACTTTTGCTTCAGTGCCAAGTACGATAGTAGCAAAAGATATTTTTGCAAAGTATAATATTGATGATGATCCTATTAAGATAGCTCAGGAAAAAGAAGATCTTTATTTTAGTACTTTGGTTAGTGTTGTGCCTATTAATAGGACTATTGAATACGTTAAACATTTTTATGGGAAAATTCCATTAATTGTTATTTCTGGTGGTATAAGAAAAGGTGTAGTTAAGTCATTAGAGTTTGTCGATATTCTACATTATTTTGATTCAGTGATTTGTGCCGATGATGGGTATCCTCCAAAAACAGATTTAAGTGTTTTTAAAATTGTAGCCGAAGAGTTAGCTACCGAAACTAAAAATGTAGTTGTATTTGAAGACGGAGAAGTTGGTATAGTTAGCGCACTAGCTGCTGGTATGAAGGTCGTGGATGTTAGAGAAGAAACATTGAGATTGAGAGGGTAGCTTTTATAATGAGTTCATTTAAAGGGCCAAAAGTTGTAGATTTAAAGTTACCTTTAGTGGGCTTTAGAGAGTTTATTAGTTCTTGGATTTTTGAATTTGATAAGAAATTATTTATTCTAGATCCGGGCCCAACAAATTCTATCCCGCTATTAATTAAAGAACTATCTAATAGAGTGCCTGATTATATTTTACTCACTCATATTCATATTGATCATGCAGGTGGAACGGGTTCATTATGTGAAAGGTTTCCTAATGCTAAGGTCGTATGTTTTGAAAAAGCACAGAAGCACTTGGTTGATCCTACACAACTTATAATAGGATCTAGGGAGGTGGCTGGTGATGAGTTAATGGATGTTTACGGTGATGTTCTTCCTGTAAGTAAAGATAAATTATTTAATCCAGATGATGCGTCTCTAGAAAATATTATAGTTATAAACACCCCTGGCCACGCCTCACATCATATAAGTTATATAATAGATGACTATGTATTTTGCGGAGAGTCGCTTGGGATTAGATTTCCTTTGAAAGATAAAACTTATTTAAGACCAGCAACCCCACCTCCATTTAAATTAGATATTTACCAAGAAAGTATACTTAGACTAAGTAAAGTAAAAGCTAAGCATCTTTTATTTGCACATTTTGGAATGATTGATTGGAGTGAGGAAATCTTTGATCTGGCTTATGAACAAATTAATCTTTGGGTTCATGTTATAAAAAATAATCAAGATTTTGAAAGCTCTTTATTGGAGCTACAAGATAAGGATAAATTATTTAGTAGTTTTAAATTCCTAGATAAGGATATTCAAGATAGGGAAAGGATTTTTTTAAAGAATACTTTTGATGGGATAATGAAAGGGTAAATTAGCTTCATTTCGCATTTAAGAGAATCCCCTATAGACGGAACTCTAAACTCTCTGTTAACATTAGAATTGTACATCAGTGTCATAAACTATTTTTGATAATAAGCATGAACTCATTTCAAACAGCTCTTAAAGTACTATTACTAGCATTATTACTTGCTAGTAATGCATTTTCCACTCCTCCAACTGATGGCAATAATAACTCTCCATTTATAGATAAATTTAAGCGTGAGCAATCTTTTAAGTTTGATGTCAGAACTACTTCTCATTCTAATTACGCAGATTCCACAGCTTTAGCTGGAGATAATACACTTCTAGGTGGAGTGATGACAGTCAAGGCTGACTATACAGGAAGTTATATAAATCAGAATGATAAGGCTACGATAATTTTAAGATCTGGGAATATTAATGAGCAGAATCCAGATCCTAGTCGAGGGAATTGTGATGTTAATAATGATGGCTGGATAGGACCAACAGATGTTTTAGCTATAATAAACTACCTTAATACA
>JAIYCX010000044.1 GCA_027487795.1 Pseudomonadota bacterium
CATGAGTTTTCAGTTATATAAAGTTATCATAAGTGCGGCACGGACGAAACAGCGTAAGCTGTGAGTACTAATAAAAATATACTGCTCTAAGGATAGAATATAAGCACTTTAGTGCTTTCGGCTCATGTTTTACTTGAGTTGAGGCCCTTCAGGCATTTTTATCTTATGGGCACTATATTCGTATTAAGGCTAGTCGCTCTTGCTCCTACGCTATACTGCTAATTCCCAATTTAATTTTCCTATACGGAAAATCAAATCGTGAGCAGTATATTACTGTACTGTTAATACCCTATTAATACTCTTAATATTAGTACTAATAGGGCTTAGTCATTATTACATTTTGTTATTCAATATCTAAACTCATTATACTTATTAATCTTGATCTAGCTTTCTTTACACAAAGTGCAGCAATATTATTAATTAAGTCTTTATATGGTTTTTCAAACTTTGAATCACCTGCTGCTTTTGTCATGCAGTCTTGATAAACACTGTCAGCTGCTCTTATACATGCTAACTGCTTCCTAGGTGTTGGCTCAAGATCACATCTTTTATAATCCTCATTGACCTTATTTTCGCAGATCTCTTTTGCTTTCTCTACAGGACAGGTTAACGCTAAACTATCTTCTATAGCTTGTGTACATAAATTTTTAGCCTCATCATCTGTTAACAAACCACAACCTTTTTTAGCAGCGTCTACACAAGAATCGAGAAGCATTTCCTTTTTTCGTTCACTGTCACTTTTTCTAGAATCAGAATTAAATGAAGAATTTTCCAAAGCACGTTCAGAACGACATATGCCTCGAATCAAGAAATTAAATATAGTTTCTGCGCCAATTATATCAGTAATCGATTTACAAGTTTTTGCTTTGTCATTCTTCCCTGTCATTTGCTGACTGCCAGATTCAGATTCGCAAACTGGCATTGCATAAGAAGTTTTACTGAGCACTGGGCTGGTTGCTAAAGTAACAATAAGGGTAAGAAACAACTTTTTAGTAACTACTTTCATAATAAAACCTTTTAATAGACTTTTTTAAGGGGCTGTATAATTATCTCACTTTCATACTCGATTGCTTCAGATTATGATTAATGTGTTATAATCACTAGGATATGAGAAGTTTTCTTATTCAGTTTTCCGACATTACCCTCTTAATAACTTCAAAAGCCTGAGAATTATTACAAGCCCTGTCATGTACTAAATTTTCTATTACAACTTCTTCGTATTCACAGGATTGAAAAGATTTTGGTAACTTCGATGACTCTGAAGAAATTAGAATATCTCCATCAACCTTTTTTAAGTATGCACTCTCCTCCTCTACTTCATCTAAATGTTCAATAAAATCTGATCTAACACTTCCCTTAACAGGAATACCTTTTCCATAGATATTTGTAATTTTATTAGTTGCGCAGCTTGGTGTGGCATTATCCACCATTCTATATCTCTCTAAACTTCTTTTTAAATTTTCTTCTAGAAAGTTACGAGTAGTGACATCTTTTTTTAATTCAGGGTCTTTTAAAATGCCCCAAGAGTATTTATCCCAATGTGCAATATTAAACAGAGTCTCTTCATTTTTTTCACTCATATCATTTAAAGTATAATCATCAGGATGAGGAAGAAATTCATATGCAGACTCAAATGAACTAAAGACTTCTCTGTTAAGTAAAGTATCATTAAACAACATAGATGGCAGTATACGATGCATATCAATAAAAGCAGTAACAGTTCCGCGAAATGGGACTGTTAAGAAAAGTATATTTTTTAACTTTGGAAGATCATGATTTTTTGAAAGCAGATATGACAGCGAAAGACCTCCCATACTATGAGCGATAACTGAAATTGATTTAGCGCCTTTTGAATTTATAGATGTTAAAAAATCCTTCAATTTTTCTGCATTTTTTACATTACTTAAACGCCAGTCATAAGTGAAAACTATAATTTTTGTTTTAGTATTAATTTTTGATAATGAATTTAAACAATCTTCATAAATATCAACATTATAAAGACCTGGTACTACCGTCAGTTTATCAAAAACACCCCCAACAGTTAAAGGATTATCTTTTTTTAATTCTAATGAATGTTCTTCAAAAAGAATTTCGTTTAAACTAAGCCAAACAGTTTCTTTTGTATGAGCGTCAATTAGCTTTGAACCTTTATAACCAGGTATAAAGACAATGACATCATTGTCTTTTATGTCGTTATCGTTTTCTTCAAGTGTAATTTTATTGGAATGGCAGGATGCAAGAATAAAAATTAATGCAAAATATAGACTTAAAAATTTCATATTAACTTACTTATTACAAACTATACAGTAGATAGCCCTGAACTCAAAATATCCATGTAACGATAATAAGTAAAAACTTTATTTCGTTCCTTCCCGGTTATTTCTTTTATGATTTTTAATGATTCTAATATTTCAAGACTTCGAAGTATTGTTGTTAGTGAAACATCACATGCCTTTTTTATATCGTTAGTACTACAAATTGGGTGAGACTTTAGATAGTTAAATATAATATGTAAGGAAGCAGTACCTTTTCCAGATACCTCAATAGATTCAAAATCAGACTTAAATAAGGATATTAAACTTACTGCAGTTTCTGTTGCTTGTTCAGAAGTTTGGATTACGCCTGTTAGAAAAAATGAAATCCAAGATTCAAAATCTCCAGTATCTCTTACCGATTGTAAATGATCATAGTATTTAGTTCTATAAGTTTTGAAATAAAGACTTAAATATAAAATCGGTTCTTTCAATATCCCATCTGAGTAAAGCATTAGTGTAATCAATAATCTACCAAGCCTACCATTTCCATCTAAAAATGGATGTATAGTCTCAAATTGAATATGGGCTAGTGCTGCTTTTACTAATGTCGGAAGTTTTATTGTGTCATCATGTAAAAATTTTTCAAAACTATCTAAACATGACATCAGATGCTCTGGAGGAGGTGGTACAAATGTAGCATTACCTGGCCGACTTCCACCTATCCAGTTTTGAGAACGCCTAAATTCTCCAGGTAGCTTGCTCTCTCCCCTAGAGTTATTCATTAGCTTCTCATGAACTTCCCTCAAGAGCCTAAGCGATAATGGTAATGTCTGAAGTCTCTCGATAGCAAAATACATGGCATTAACATAAGAAGAAACCTCTCTTACATCATCCAAAGGAACACGAACATTATTACCTTCTTCATATAAAAGTAGATCAGATAGTGAGGACTGAGTGCTTTCTATTTGAGATGACATGACTGCTTCTTTTCTTACATACATGTAAAGGAATAATGTGGGATCAGGTAATAACCTCTGTATGCCATCTAGACGACCTAGGGCAGAATTCGCTCTATCAAGAAGGTCATACATTTCTGACAAATCTATTTGAGGATCCGGAGGCAAAGGTGCTGGAATATAAGCTTTAAAGCTTTCTCCAGAAACTACACTACTATCTAAGTATCTGCCAATTCTAGCTTTTTTATTCATAGCATATTTAACTTTCAAAAACGCGGAAAAATGTTAGTTAAGCCATATTAACTAACATTTATGAAAGTTACAAGGAAATAACTTTCGTTTTTAACGTTTATTGAAAGTTAATCATAAAATCACTGATATAAGTATCTGAATTGTACGCATAGTCAATTATTGACATAAGATAAATAGAAACATAATTTACGATTAATCTAATCGATCTTTTTCATTTTCATCAGGGTAATTAATCTTCTCGTATCTTACTAGCTTTATCAAGTTGCTGTTCAACTGTTTTATCGTTAAGCATAAAAATGTTGAAGCTAGGAAGGTATGAGGGAAAAAGTTTTGAACGTTCAAAACTTTATGGTTTTTCTTGTTCTTGAAAAGAAGGTTTTAGAAAAATGTTTCGAACACGTTACAAGAATCCAGTATTCATTGGCGATTACGGAGTGCTTTCAAAGTGGGCGGCAGAGTTCATTGCTTTTCAGTATCATAAGAAGATTGAAGAAGGTGGAAATTTCGGATTAGGATCAGCAACCGGTAGCTCGGCGCTGCTAACGTATAGCGCACTAGCTGAGTTAGTTAGGCAAAAAAGATTCAATCCGACTGATGATAATACGAGGGTGGTGCAGTTGGATAACTACGTGTTACCACCATTAGATCCTTTTGGATATGATACAGAAATACTTAAAAATGTCTGTGATCCTTTAGGATTATCAAAAAAATCGCTATATGTCCCATCAGGGTTTGGCGACCATGAAAAAGTCGGAAGAGGATTTACAAATTTGGATAGATTTCTTGAGTTAAACCCAGTCGATGTTCAACTTCTTGGGATCGGTAATAATGGACATATTGCCTTTCTTGAACCATTCATAAGTGAAGACCCTGAGTCTTTGAATCGTTTCCTAGAGCGAGAAACTGGACTCGTTAAATTGAGTGAATCCACTCTAGCTGCGAATGCTAGATTCTTTGATAACGACATTAGCAGAGTGCCAAAAGAAGCTGCAACTAGAGGGCCAAAATCTATTTTAGCCTCTAAGTGGAACATTGTATATGTGAACAATGCATCAAAAGCCTTAGCTGCTTACGCTGCTCTGACTGCAAAGGTAACTACATTTGTTCCTGCTAGTATGCTTCAGTTACATTCTCAAACAATCTGGTTAATCGCCAAAGAAGCTGGTGACTTGTTTGAAAGTTGGAATGAGAAACAGAATACATTTAGAAACTTGCCGCGTATAGAATTATTCGAGACTTGGCATTACCACATATCAAAAATGTCTAATTTTCATAACCCTAGGTTCGAATAGTAATCTACTGATTTGATAACATTACCAAGCAGGTTGTAATTCCCTCAACCTGCTTTTTACTCGCAGCTACCAACTTTTTCTTGACTGTAATACGAAAATCGCGTTGATATTCGTATCATTAACACGAGACATACTAAATATCAGAAATTAAACGATTTTTTACGTTACAAAAGAATTATTTAATGAAAAGAAAAAGGCGCGGCAAAGACTAGAAGTCAAAAACCGCGCGCTCACATTGCTAAATGTACATTTACTGATTAGCAACCAAATAGCAAGTAGGTCCGATGTCACCGAGGTGCCAATCTAATGCTCGTTTTAACTCTCCGGGAAAAAGTTTTCTTTTGTTCTGAATGATCAAGGGATACCGATGATCTGGTGATCTAAGTACGTACCCTTTATCATGAGCTATTGAGAAAACATCTCCATTAAGGTAACTCGCATAGATTTTTGCAGCATCCTTAGTACCAAATGGCACAAACTGTGTACCTGGAATGCCAAATTGCAACAGTACTTGATGGTACTGATTGCTAATTTGCCCTTCGCGGATAATACCTTTCTTTGAAACTGAGACAACGCTATTGACAGCGAAAGTCATCAATTCTGGAATAGGTTTCTCACAACTTTGAAACCAAATACCATAATTTGTGGTACCGTAAATTGGCCTCACGTAGAATGCATAATTTTCATATGCATGCCACTTATGAAGGCAAACCTGCCCTCCTTTAACAAAACCAACTCCGTGTCTTCCTAAAAAAATCTCTCGACTCATGTTTCTATCTTTCTTTGAAGCCCCTGACGGAACGCCAAAGGCTGTGACTGATGTGTTTGAACTAACAAATGAGTTGCTTTGGATTTAGAAAAATTGATCGGGTGTTTGATGATAATTTTTTGGTGAAATATTTTATAAAATATTTCTAAATAATATATAAAAAAATTATCTCGCCCATAAAACCTTCTCTTTCTGTCTTTGTCCGCGCTTTCCCACTAAAATGCATTCTTGCAACTTAGAGGAAAAGCACAGTACTTTAATCTACCCAGATTTATTATTTATATGTAACAAGAAGTTATAGTGTAAATTCTAAACTTAGTTAACTATAAAATAAGTTCTTATTTTTATTCATATTTTATACAACGACTGCCGGAAAGAACATACTCTCTATTTTCCTAGCCCTTTAGACCAATAAAACATCGCATTTTACATCACCCCAAAAGCACCGTAAACTCACTCTGTTTAAAGGATTTTTGTTGGTTCTAATGAAAGGGTAGAAGAATGATTGGGATGCGAGCGCGTTTGTGGGCTTTTTACCATTTGCTTTGGGTATTTGTGCTTTTTGGCATTGGTGTTTACTTCATGCGTTGGGCATTAGAAATAGGCCTAAGCTATTTCTTCATGGTTTTACCGGAGTGGGTAATGTGGGTTTATTTTTGTACAACTGTTTTGAATTTTTTCAAAGAAAGAAGAATTCACAGAAGATCTCACCAAACATCGGATAATATATATTGGTATTCACACTCTGAACCTAGATATATTGGACAATTTGTTGAAGAGCTTTGCTTGATGAGACGTTGGCAATTGCCGCACATTGTTATCGTTGAAGATAGTAATCAAGCTGAAATGATTGATGACATTCAACGTCCTGACCTCCTAATTCTAAAAAAAAGCACAGTGAACTCACTTTCTGAAAAAGAATTAAAAGGAGTTATTGCTCATGAACTTAGACACTCTGATGCTACTGATACAAAATTGATTTATCTGTTTTTTATCATGTACAACCTTTTTGCCCGTCTTTGGCTGTTAGGAGGAATCACTTATATTCTTTTCAGTCACGAAGCGATTTTGATGAGATTATGGGGGATTGTATGGGGAGTTTCTCTATATCTCCTCGTGCGAGTTGTGGGGAAATTGTTACTTTTGGCAATGATTCGCTCTATGGAATATAAGACAGATATCCTAGCTGCATTAGATACGAGAGAGCCTGAGCAACTTCTATCAGCAATCTTATCACTCACAAATCAGGGCGGTTATGAGCTTTTTAATGTTCGGAAGAAAAGCTCTTTCTTTATGAGTATCATTCTGGACTGGTTAACTTCAGTTCACCTAAGTCATCCAACTTACGCACAACGTCATAGATCTCTGGAAAGAGTTTTTGGAGAACTTCGACAGTCGACTTATAGCTCTGGTTCTAATTTGAGATTGAAAAGAAGTGATCCAAGAAGGCTCAACTTAGTCGAACATCATTCTGCCTAAACTAATGTTGTCATTTGTGGTTTACTAAACATAAATAGTCGAGATCTTTTTGATTTCGACTATTTTTTTGAAAATATTCCCCTCGCATTTCTTGGACAAATCCCAATAATTATGGGGATTTTTTGGTTTTTTCTTAATGACTATAAATAGCTAGTCAACTCTTAAATATCAAACCTATCCAAATTCATAACTTTAGTCCAAGCTTTGACAAAGTCACCTACAAATTTCTCTTTAGAATCTTCACAAGCATATACTTCTGCGATTGCTCGGAGCTGAGAATTTGAACCGAAGAGAAGATCAACTCCTGTTCCATTCCATTTAACCTGACCACTTTCGCGATCACGACCCTCATAGAAATATTCACATTGTTTTGAGATGCTCCACTCTAGATTATTATCAAGTAGATTTAAGAAGAAATCATTAATTAAGGTATCTGTCTTATCAGTAAAAACTCCTAGCTTCATACTATCTGTATTTGTATTCAGAACACGCATACCTCCAATTAGAACTGTCATTTCAGGAGCCGTAAGCTTTAAGAAATGCGCTTTATCTAATAATAGTTCTTCCGGCGAGATTGTATTTTTTAATGCATAGTAGTTACGAAAGCCATCAGCTACAGGCTCTAAATATGCCATAGAATCTACATCTGTTTGCTCTTGTGAAGCATCAGTTCTTCCAGAGGTAAATGGAACTACTAAATCATATCCTGCTTTCTTTGCCGCTGCTTCAATCCCAGCACAACCTCCAAGAACTATTATATCAGCTAGAGAAACTTTTTTTCTACTAGCTAGTGCAGAACTAGAAGAATTAAAAGTAGTTTGAATTTTTTCAAGCTTCTCTAATATCTTCACTAGTTCTATTGGCTTGTTCACTTCCCAGTCTTTTTGCGGTGCTAAACGAATGCGTGCACCGTTTGCTCCCCCACGTCGGTCAGTTGATCTAAACGTTGATGCTGAAGCCCATGCAGTAGTTACAAGCTGAGATATAGATAAGCCTGAATTTAATAATTCAATTTTAAGAGTTGAAATATCTTTTTCATCTATTAATTCATAATCTCTCTTAGGAATCGGATCTTGCCAAAGCTGAACTTCTGGCACTAAAGAGCCCAATAAACATGAAACTGGACCCATATCTCTATGAGTTAGTTTGTACCAAGCTTTTGCGAAAGTTTCAGCAAATTCATTTGGATTCTCATAAAATCTTTTAGAAATTGGTCCATAAAGTGGATCCATTCTTAAAGCTAAATCTGTAGTTAACATCATCGGAGCATGACTTCTTGAAGGATCGTGTGCATCAGGGACAGTGCCTGTTGCAGATGGATCGATTGGGTTCCACTGAGTTGCACCAGCGGGACTCTTTACTTGTTTCCATTCATACTTAAAAAGATTCTCAAAGTAATTGTTGTCCCATTTGGTAGGCTCCGTAGTCCAAGCACCTTCTAATCCACTAGTAATAGTATCTGGACCTTTGCCACTCTGAAAACTATTCTTCCAACCAAGACCCTGCATCTCAAGTCCAGCACCTTCAGGTTCACGCCCAAGATTAGCAGCATCTCCAGCACCATGACATTTACCAAAAGTGTGCCCACCTGCAATAAGCGCCACAGTTTCTTCGTCGTTCATGGCCATTCTCGCAAATGTCTCTCTGATATCTTTAGCGGCAGCAAGAGGATCAGGGTTACCATTTGGTCCTTCTGGGTTAACATAAATAAGACCCATTTGAACTGCGCCTAGAGGATTTTGAAGTTCTCTATCTCCACTATAACGCTCATCTCCTAACCAATCAGATTCTGGCCCCCAGTTAATATCTGATTCAGGCTCCCATATATCTTCCCTACCACCCGCAAAACCAAATGTTTTAAAGCCCATTGACTCTAAAGCACAGTTTCCAGTGAATATCATGAGATCTGCCCAAGAAAGCTTACGCCCATATTTTTGCTTTATTGGCCAAAGCAAACGACGAGCTTTATCTAGATTACCATTATCAGGCCAACTATTAAGTGGTGCAAAACGTAATGTGCCAGAACTTGAGCCACCACGTCCGTCAGTCACCCGATAAGTTCCCGCGCTGTGCCAAGCCATACGAATGAAGAATGGACCATAGTGTCCATAATCTGCAGGCCACCAGCTTTGAGAGCTTGTCATTAACTTGTTTATATCTTCTTGAAGTTCTTTTAAATCGACTTTCAGAAATTCTTCTGCGTAATTAAATTCTTCATCCATCGGATTTGAAAGAGAAGAGTTTTGATGAAGGATCTGCAAATTAAGTTGGTTTGGCCACCAATCTCGATTAGAAATTTTACGTAATGTTTTATACTGTGCTCCGACTACAGGACACTTGTTTACATCACCCATATTAATTACTCCGTAACAATAAAATAGTATATTTTGAGTTTGCAATATACATTAGCTAAGGCATAATACAAAGCATAATAAACATCAAAGCCATGCTTAAGAGACATAACAATTCATCGAGTTCAAATTAAGCTAGCTGCTATTTCTACTGTTGCTCCCTACTTCTTACCAAAACTATTAAGAGGGTTGTAACCGTTCACTAATCCCCCACCAAAGTTTCAACCCCTTGGGTCTTATTGGCCTGATTCTCGCGCATTCCACCTGGAATGCAGCTCCGAGCTGCCCTAAATTTTTTCCAGCTAAATCTAGCTGAGGAAAAAAATTTACTCG
>JAIYCX010000027.1 GCA_027487795.1 Pseudomonadota bacterium
AACCTACTAGATAAATCATTTGTAACTGTAGTCATTTCAGTTACATTTTCTTTTACTAATGTAAATTCTGTTTCAACTTTATCAAGACATCCGCGAATATCTAAGAAAGTAACATCAAAGGTATCATTTTCATTAGTAACAGCAGACTCCATAAGTCCTATGTTTTGAATATGTTGTAGGGATAAAAGATTTTTTTGGATAGAATCTACATAAGGATCTGCGTCTCTAAGTGATTTTTTAAGTTTATCAGCTTCAATTATTGCATTTTTTAAGCAGACCTTAAGGGCGTTAATACTTGAAGTAGACGGAGTCTCATCTGAGGATAGTTTATTAACTATCGCATCTATTGAAAGAATTGCTACGGTAGTACTTAAAGTTAACTCTTTTAGTTGATTTAGAAGAAAATTAACTGAAGTCTGTAGTCCCTTTACGTTTTGTATTACTTTTTGAGAACTTTCTTGAAGGTGCACTGCAACTGTACCTATTGTTCTTGTTTGTAATCTTAAAGATTTTACTGAAGTATTTAAAGAAATAATATTAAATGTTTCAGATAGTGAAGTAATCTTAGCAGCGCCGATTATTAAATCATCTTGCTTTGCGATCAAACGAAACATACTAGAAAAACAGTCTTTTAAAATGCTTCTAGAAGCTTCATATTGAGTTACTTTTTTCTGATTATTATTTAGGCTCGTATTGTTGTTATTTTCAAGCTCTGTATTGATTATTTCAAGAGTTAAAGTGTATAGAGATTTTAGTTTTTTTGTAATTGCTAGGTTGTCTATTTGTTCTTCGGTCAATAAGTTATCTTCAGTTTCTACCGATTTAATTTCTTGATAAAGATTTTTAATCTCGAGTGATTGTAGGTTAATTGGGAAGATTTTAATTTGGCTTTTTCCAGATTCATGAACGCTCGCTACTATCGACCAAACTGAACTTTCGTTATTCTTTTTAATTGATAAAACTCCAAGAAAAGGAGTTCTTTTTAAGAGCTTAGTTAAAAATATTCTATGTAAGCTTTTCGGATTTTCATTGCTAAGTAATTTTGAAGGCTTACCGTCAATTTGCCAGTCTTTTAATTCTCCACTAATGTTATCGGCTGATTCGATTATATTGCCTTTTTCATCAAGGTCTATTGAAAATATTAATCTTTGTGTGTTCATTATATTTATTTAAAGTCTGATATATATGGCTTTTAACTAGAGCTATTAAGATATTTGATGCTCTTTAGTATCTATATGCTTCTCTCTGCATATATATTCTTAAATGTAATGATAAACTCTTGTATATATTGATTAAATTATAAATGTATAACTTGGTTAATTTGATCGGAATTCTGGATTGCTTAGCCACGATCATTTAAACTTTAATTATTAAATTAAATTAAATTTCTAATGGCTCACACACGATTGATACCAACTTCAAGACTTTGGATTTTTCAACTTCGTTACTTTATTTGCAGTATTCAAGTCCTGGCTTTTTTATTTCTTTCTACTTGGAGTGCTCCAATTAGTCCTTATATTGTAATGACGATATTTGTTCTCGTTACAGTTGTTACCAACTTATTTATATCCAGGAGATTTACTAATTTTGGTATTAGTGAAGAAATAGTATTTTCTTTATTTTGTATAGACTTATTAATGTTGTTTATTAATTTAGGTTTTAGCGGAGGTGCGGCTAATCCGTTTAGTGTTTTTTTTCTAATATATGTAATTTTTTCATCTTTACTTTTAAGACCAATTTTTGTTTGGGCAATAACGGGACTTACTATTTCCGCTTTTGGAATTCTTTTAGTTCAACCTTTTAGTTTTTTATCTTCTGAAAAGACAGTTGAAATGCAGCATCATGTTCACGGTAGTGCTCATGGTGAGATGCATAACGATCATAGTGATGCCTTTAACAGTCATTTATTAGGGATGTGGTTGGCTTATAGTATTACCTCAGTATTCTCAGCTTACTTCGTTACTAGCTTGGGAGCTCAGTTAAAGAAAGTTATTGAAGACAGGGAAGTATTGAAACAAAGCCAGCTTAGATTAAATTCTATGGTAAGGTTAGCTGCAGGAGCTGCTCATGAATTATCAACACCATTAAACACTATCCGTTTAATTTTAGACGATCTTCCAAATAATAATGGGGAGTTAGATATAGTTAAGTCACAAACCATGCGGTGTACTGAAATTATAAAAAGACTAAATCCTGCAGAATTAGATTCCACCAATTTAGATTTAGAAGAAATTGATATATTAGATTTATTTGATTCTATTATTAAAGAAAATCAATTATTATATTCGTCTAGCAATATTATCTCAATAACACCCACTGGTCGTAAAATATATTCTCTACCAAAAAAATCTATAATTCTAATTTTAAAAAATTTAATTTCCAATGCTGCTTATGCTAATAAGCAAAGTGATATTAATAATATTACTACAGATAAAACTATCAAATTGTCGTTTAATGATCTTAAAGATAAAATAGAGTTTATAGTTGAAGACTCAGGATCTGGATTCGATCCAGTTGTATTGAATAAAATAGGGGAGCCGTTTATCACCACAAAAAAAACAGGCTCTGGACTAGGCTTAGGTTTATTTATTGTAGATTTAACTGTGAAGCGCTTTGGTGGTAGTCTAGTAATAGAAAGTAAACAGGGCTTAGGTAGTGTAGTTAAAGTAGTATTTAGTTATCCTATTAAGTTACAGACCTTATGAACTATTCGTATTTGATTATAGAGGACGATAAGGATTTTAGATTTGCGTTGTCCCAATCTTTAGAAAGATTAGGTTCGGTTACTACTCAAGTAAGTAGCTTAGATGAGGCGTATGCAAGTTTAGCTATTAAAAAAGTTGATAGAGTAATTTTAGATCTTAGATTAGGTAGTGACAATGGGATTGAATTTTTAAATAAATTATCAAGTTTTCAGGATTTAAAAGTTCTAGTATTAAGTGGCTATGCTAGTGTAGATACCGTAAGAGCTGCATTAATTGGTGGAGCTGTTAATTTTCTACAAAAACCAGCAAGTATTAAAGAAATAATAAAAGCCTTTGAAGGAGAAGCTGTGGTCTCTAAAGATCTAAAGCCAATGACACTAGAAGATATTGAGCTAGATCACATTAATAAGGTCTTGGTTGAAAATAATTGGAATATAACTAAATCTGCTAAGCTATTAGGGCTACATAGAAGGTCTTTACAGCGTAAAATAGATAGAAAATCTAATAAAGATACTAGTGCTTCTTGACATTTTCTCTGCAATATAACATAAGGCTGCTGCGGGGTAGAGCAGTCTGGTAGCTCGTCGGGCTCATAACCCGGAGGTCGCAGGTTCAAATCCTGTCCCCGCGTCCAATTCGGAAATTTTTCTTTTCAGAGTGTATATTTAAAAATTCCTCCTGACCTCCTGACCTTCCTGTTTTTTTAAATTTATAAACAGAGAGTTATAGAATATTATTTTTTTACTGGATTCTTCTTTAAATAGTTTAAAGCGTCTTTCACAAATCCATAACCAAGTTTACCGATTGAACCTTGATTTGCTTCTAGGATAATTAGATCATTTTTTAAAATATCTTCTTCCCAGTTGATGTTCTTTTTATTTAAAGTCCTGTGAACATCTAAATTTTTTTCTTTAACTTCTCTGTAATAAAAGAAAAGCTTAGTAGAATCTGAAATTTTAAAATCTTCTAAGTGTTTATGGATAGCAAAAAAGAAACTAGTTCCTACTAATAATATTTTAGGTTTTGGTGTATTTGCAGGTATGAAGTTTTCTGGAATACTAATATTAGGTGCGGGTTTATATGTATATTCAGGATAAAGTAGGTTTGCTATTTCAAGTAGATCTAGCTCTGCTTGAGGAGGAGGAAGTACCATCTCAAATTTGTTACAGGGCAATTTATTTATGTTAAATTTATTTCTAATAGATAAATCTAGAATGCGGTCCAAGGCTATACACGAAGTTACTTGATTCCAATGTGATGCAGTAGGTAAAAACGAGGGCCCTTCGCCGTAGAATCCTGTTATTTTATTAGTATTAGTTATGACTTCATGCATATCTACTAAATTTACATTATTTTTTAGTAGCTCTGGTTTTATAAAATCATATGAGTTCTTATGATTTAGTCTAGTCGGATTAGTATATTTAGAGGGTAAATTCTCAGGATAAACATTAATCATATTTGGACTGATTAGTGTTACTAATTTAATTCCTCTTTTTTCTAATAAGCCTTCTAGCTTCTTAATATTAGGTGAAATTCCTTTTAAATCTTTTTCTTTTAATTTTTTAGATCTGTTAAATGATCTTAGATAAATAGGCTGGAAAAAAGAACCATCCTCAGTTGTAAGAATAGAGCCATTAAATCCTGCAGATACTTGGTTGAAGAAAGTATAAAATAACTGGTTAGAAGTTTTAAGCATCCAGGGCCAGCTAGTATTTTTCTTCATTAAATATTCAGCTAGATTTTTTTGAAAATATTCATTTTTAATATTTTTTAAATTTAAAGCTGGTGGATGTAGCGGGCCAGCTAAGCCTTTTAGTTCTGTTTCAGGGAAAATTCTGTATAGGCGATTAAAAGCAGGTAATAAGGTTATTACTGCAGTTAGTATTAGAATCGATATTTTAAATTTCCTTGATTGCTCCATATGGTCTCTTAGAACTGGAAATATATAAAAGGTGAGTAATTAGCGCCTGAAAGTTTAAGTATTGATAGTAAGTAAAGTACTAAGGCGGTGAATCCAATTAATGAAACCTTAATAGAAGTATTTCTATTAAGAACCTGCATAACTTGATTTTTATAATGAATAGGAAAAAACGTTAAAACAAATGCTAGGATAAATATAAATACATCGTAGTTTTGATAAACAAGGCCGTATGGTGTGATGATGTTTTCTTTAGTGTTATAAAACATCACAGTTAGAAAATTACTTGCAATAGTTAAGTTTTCAGTACGAAATAAAACCCATCCGATAAGTACTAACATAAAAGTTAGAACAGTCTGTAAGATATTAGGGAAGTACTCTAGAGCTTTAATTAAGAATAGTTTGTCTAAGCATAAAAATAGACCATGAAAAGCTCCCCATAAAATAAAATTCCAGCTGGCCCCGTGCCACAAACCAGATAATAAAAATACTATCCATAAGTTAAGATAAGTTCTTTTAGTGCCGAGTCTATTACCACCAAGTGGAATATATAAATAATCTCTCATCCATCTAGATAAAGAAATATGCCATCGTCTCCAAAACTCAGTAATGTTTTTTGAAATATAAGGCTGATCGAAGTTCTCAAGAAATGTGAAGCCAAATAGCTTACCTAGTCCTATCGCCATATCTGAGTAGCCGGAAAAGTCATAGTATATTTGCATGGCATAAGTTAAAATTCCAATCCATGCCCAAGAGGTGGAGAGTTTTTCTGCAGGGAGGCTAAAGATAGTATCTGCTACTGAGCCCATAGAATCAGCAATTAATACTTTTTTAGCTAAGCCTATAGAAAAACGTATAAAACCATCAAAGCATTTATCTACAGTATGCTCTCTATTGCTAATCTCTGTAAAAATATCGTGATATCTAATAATCGGACCTGCAATAAGCTGCGGAAATAGTGTTATGTATAAACAGTAGTCAATAAAAGACTTTTCAGCCGCGACTGTTTTTCTATAAACATCAACAGAGTAGCTAATTTTATGAAAAGTAAAGAATGAAATGCCAATTGGTAAGATTACTTTAGTCCAGCTTATTTTATCAGCTAGAGCTGAAAAAAAGATATCGTTTATATTGGAAATGAAGAAGTTAGAATATTTATAGTACAGAAGCGCAGAGATATTTAAAAATATTGAAGAGTAAAGAAGTAGCTTCTTAGTTTTTTGATTTTCACTTTTAGATATCGCGCTTGAGATACCAAAGTCGATAATGCAGGAAAGCATAAAAAGAGGGAAGATCTTAGGAGCGCCCCACGCATAGAACAATAAGCTAAACAAAGTTAAGATCAGATTCTTAAACTTTTTAGGAGTTACATAGTAGCAAATTAAACAAAGCGGGAGAAAATAGAATAAGAAAATAAATGAGCTAAATACCATTTAAAGTGCGACTCTTTAAGACATTTTCTAGTACCCGTGTTTTAGGGCACATTTTTATATGCTTGCGACTATAGCAAGTGATTCTAGAATGTCTACTTTTGAGATATTATCATTGGAAACTACCTCATTTATATTTTTCACTAAAACAAAAGATATTTTAGAGTCTTTTTTCTTCTTATCCCTGGACATGATTTTCGTTATCTCTTCGGGATCAAATTTACTAATTTTAATAGGTAGTCCTATTTTTGAAAGATATTCACAGGACTTTTTACGATAACTGCTGTCTAAACCGTATACGAGCTCAGAAAGTCTTAGCGCGCATAGTAATCCAAGACCTACTGCTTCACCGTGAAGATATGTTCCATAACCAAAATATGTTTCAAAAGCATGGGCAAAAGTATGGCCAAGATTTAGGTAGGCTCTTTTACCAGTCTCTTTTTCATCCTCTTCTACGAATTGTTTTTTTACTTTAATAGAATCATTAATAAAGATTGTAATTTGAT
>JAIYCX010000002.1 GCA_027487795.1 Pseudomonadota bacterium
CCCGTCTAAGGCATCCGAGCAGTGGAGTTGTGGGGGTGGTGGAGAGGAATTTATTCCGTCTGATAGGAGTTATCTTAAAATCATAAATAGTTTAAGAGGTTCTGCCAATGTATTCTTAAAATATGACGGTACGAGTAATCCAAATGTAATAAAGTATGATGCTTTTAGCGGAACAGGTTTAGGTAATTTAGCAAGTGAGTTTATCATAAACTATACGTACGCTGGTGTTGGTGATTACGTATCAAATACAACACCGATAGTGGAAGTGGATGTATATTCAGGGGCTGAAGATAAGGTATCTAAATGTAAGGGCTATTTATCTGATAAGACTACGATATCAAATGGGGTACAAACTTCAGCAAGTGGTCAGATAAAAATTAAGTTTTCAAGTTGTGATGGAACAGCAGATTTTAAAGATATTGGTGCGTTAGTCTTTACAGTAAAGACTTTGGGTAGATCGTTAATAGATTTCACTTTGCAGCAGATAGCGATAGATAAATTGTCTGTGATGAGTCCGGAGGATGTTTCTCTTTTTGGTATAGAAGGACCTGAAGATGCTTCTCCAGTACCATCATTTGGCGCCCCACCAGTATCGCCAAGTAATTCACCAGTAGCAAGTGCTTCCGAAAGTGCTAGTAGCTCAGCGAGTGTATCTCCTAGTGCTAGTCCAAGTAGTTCACCTTGTGAAAATTATTCATGTGGAGTTTGCAATGGGCCAAAACCTGATGACTGTGGAAATTGTGGAATGGGACCATTCCCTCCCGATAGAACACCTAATGAATGTGGTTATTGTCCAAGTAATCCAGATCTTAAAACTAACTTAGGTTGTGGATGTAGCGGGGAGCCGGCACCTGGATGTGATGGAAGTTGTATTGGAGAGAGGAAAATTGTTGGATGTGACGGGGTTTGTGGCTCTGGGAAGACTGTTGGATGTGATGGGGTTTGTGGGTCTGGGAAGGTTGTTGATGATTGTGGGGTTTGTGGTGGGGATGGGAGTGGTTGTAATAATGTTGATGTATGTGATGGAAAATATAGTATTAACTTCATTGAAGATCCAAGTTTAGCTTTTACAAGTTTTAATGAAAGTGTTTTAACTGAAATTAGATCATTGTTGGGAACACCTCAAGGAACTTGTATTAATAAATTTATAGACGAAGAATTAGCTTGGTGTAGAGCAAATTATCCTGTGAGCGAACCAGGAAAATTTGAACATTTCTTAGATGATTGTCTAGTTGGTAATCGTGCGAATTTTCGAGCTGGAGGATTGTATTTAAAATCTAGTTTTGAAAAGTTTCATGAAGAATATGTGAATAAGTACGGAGCTTATAATCCTAGTAAACATAGATGTACAATCGCAACTGCAATTCCTTTGTTACAGAGCGAACATTTAGCTGCATTTATAAAAGCAGAGAATACTGTAAGGAATAGTAACAGTGATACGTGTCAGGGAGAATATAAAGATCCTTCCATGGCTGCAATTTTAAAATTGCCTCCTGATACTATTTTAGGTTTTTTAGTACCATTCGTAGAGGATGAAGATCTGAGAAATATATTTGTCAAACCCTACAATTACTTTTATGGATTTGATAACAACTTAGGAAATCGGATTAATCAAATATATTTTGATTCTAACTGTAACATTGTAGAACCTCCTGATAACGTAACAAATGAATGTGTGGCTGCGAGCATGCGCTGGGCTGTTTCTCCTATTTCTTTAATTTTTGATGAAAAAGAAGAACCTAAAAAATTTATTACTGAATTTCCTTTAAATCCTAATTGTAATAATTGTATTTATGAGTGGCGTACTTCAAATATAAATCCTTTGTTAGTTTACGATCCTGAAAGAAAAGGCCAAATAACATCAGGCTCACAATTATTTGGATCATGGACTTTTGGAGGGAAAGTTACTTCTTCACTTAAGGATTCTAAATCAAGAAATGAATGGTCTAATGGTTACGAAGCATTATCAGTTTTAGACACGAATTATGATGGGAAAATATCTGGTAACGAACTGATTGATTTATCATTATGGTTTGATAAAAATAACAACACTATATCTGATTCTGGTGAAATTATAACTTTAGACGAAATGGGAATTGTAGAGTTATTCTATAAAAATCCTATTAGAACTGGAAATTCAAAAGACACAGGACTAACTTTAGGATACAGAAGAATTATAGATGGTAAAGTTATAGAAGGTCCTTCAATAGATTGGTATGCAGATTCTTCTAATAGTAAAGAAGAACTATATTTTTCTAAATTATTCTTTGAATCGTTGAATAATAACACTACTATTTCTAAACCAATTTCTCTTGGAAAGAATATTAATTCTTCTAGTCTTTCTGGACTATGGAAATGGGGATCTATTGGTAAATCTAAAAAAGATGATATTTTAGGAGGTGGGTATTTATCTTTTAAAGATAATGGTTCAAATATTAGTGGGCATAGTTTTGCAGGTATAAATTATTCTGATAATCAGAAAAATAGTCAGAGTTCGATTTTATCCATTAAAGTTTTAAGTGGAAAATTAGTAAACAAAAAAACTAATAAGTATCAATTTGTTATAAATTCTGATGGTGTAAATTACCTAAGTGAATTTACATTTTCTGCTGAAAATCTAACATTGAGAGGTAAAACTATTATAAGCGATTCTTTAGGAAAGTCGAAAAAAAATAAGACTATTATCGAATGGGTTGCTATAAAAAAATAATATTCTGACTTTCTAGAATCTGACTTTCCAAAACCTCAGAGGCTTTTGAAATACATGGTATCAAAAATAATCAAGATTTCGAAAGTGCTTTATTGGAGCTGCAAGGGAATAATAAATTATTTTTTATATATAAATATTTAATAATAATTATAGAAAATAGAATCTCGTGGGGAAATAAAAAAGAGAGGAATGTATCTTAATTTCTCTCTTATCTCTAATCAACAAAACTAGAAGCCTTTAGTAGTCTATCCCAAATCCCATCCCAAAGTTCATTTTTAGTCTCACTTCTTAACTGTGGCTTTTGAAGAAGAATACACTTTATATTTAATTTATCTGCGTCTCGTAATTTTTGATAAAGAGATCTTGCTGCAAGTACGGGATCATCGTCTAGTTTAATTTTATGTGAGGAGCTTAAATCGATATTACTCTGAGTGGCGAAGTCTATTAAGGTGTTTTTAAAATTAGAATTAATATCATCTACAAGTATAAGCGGAATTTCTGGCATGTAGTGATGTTCTAAATGACCAGGAGATAGATTGGTTGTTTTAGTTATGAATTCTAATTCAAAACTTGAGAAAAGTTTTTCTTGGATTAAATTTGCAGTAATGAAACCAGGTCTTAGAATTTCAATCTGATATTTATTCTCTTCTAATTTAACGGGTCTAATAACTGTCGATTCAATTCCAACCTCACAGTCACCGCCGTCTAAAACTAGGAAATTATCATTAGAGAAACTTTCTATAACATGAGAAGCTTTACTTGGGCTGGTTTTACCGAATTTATTAGCACTAGGTGCCGCTAACGGGGAGCCACATTGTTTTATTAACTCTAGGGCTAAGCTGTGTTTTGGAATTCTAATACCTACAGTATCAAGGCCTGAAGTGATCAAAGGATTTATGTGATCTTGTTTAGGTAGAATTAATGTAAGAGAACCTGGCCAAAATTCAGTTGCTAATCTTTGTACTAGTTCGTCGTTAAATTCAGTAGTAACTTTTTCTAGTTCTGCTGAATCTGATAGGTGAACTATAAGGGGGTCAAAAAAAGGACGTTCTTTGATGGAAAAAATTTTAGCTAGTGCATTTGGTCTGTCGATTCGAGCTGCTAGGCCATAAACAGTTTCAGTTGGAAGGCCAACAACTCCGTTGTTATCAAGTTCTAAAATGCAGTCTGAGATATTGTTTGTAATACTAGCCATATTAGGTCTGGTATTGATTTAACCACTCTAAATATTCTTTAGTTGGTTTTAATATTTTATCTTCAGGTCTTCGCCTCCATCTTCGATGCCACCATACCCATTGTGCAGGATATTTTCTAATTTGATTTTCTAGGCCTTTACTGAATTCTTCTGCTAAATATCTTTCTGCATCTATTGTATCTTTTAGTGTTTCAGGAGAAAATTTATTTTCCCAAGGAATGCGTTCTGCTACTACCGTATGACTTCCATCCTCTAATCTAGTTGCATAAGCTCTGAAAACTGCTTTTTTCTGCCTTATAGCTAAACTCAGAGGTCCTCTTGGATAAGCGGCATCAATACCGAAGAAAGGTACAAATATACTATCGAGCGGGGTGTCTTGATCTATTAAGGCACTCAAGAATCTTCCGCTTCTTAAAGTTTGAAGTAATTTCTTTGGGTTTCCTAACTCTTCTCTCCAGATAAAATCTAGGCCGTAACTAGTGCGGAATTCTTTTATTATATTTGTTAATGGTTTGTAATTAGGTAGTCTTGCGATAACAGTCAGTGGAACTCCTTGAGAGATAAAATATGCTGCCATGAGCTCAAAGTTCCCAGTGTGTGAGACTAGGCAAACTGCACCTTCTCCAGAATCCAGTAAGGGCTGTAGTTCTTTAGCATTTTTAAAAGTTACTACTCCCACTTTTTCTTGAATTGTTTTGTCTTTTCTTTCATGGATTGGAACTTTTTGCTTGGGAACTAATTGATCCATTCTAGCACCTTCAAAAACTAACATAATTAATGAAGCTAGACCGTCTTTGAATAATTTTTCTGGTTCAGGGTGTTTTAGAGCAATTTTAATTTGAGTTATTGCAATCTCTTTTTCCCTACCTACAAAATGTACAAGAACAGATGCTAGAAAATTTGAAATCTTTGGAATTGATCTGTAGGGGATTAACTTTGATGCTTTAAGAGCTGTGATAATTAAAAGTACAGCTATGTCATCTCTAATTTTTTTTATCATTGGAGATTAAAATTTACGTATTACTTCTTTTGTTTTAAGATCTTAGTTTAATAAATGGTAATATTGTATGAATAAAGAGCTTTTTAAAAATACTTCTGAGAAAATTTATATTATTTTTTTAATATTTGCCATTATTTTAGCTACTTTTAGTGCTTGTAATAAACCAGACGCACTTGTTAGGGAATCTACAGTAAGAATAGATAAGTTTAAAGCAGGTACTTTGGCACCTGAGATAGAAGGGGTGGACTTAAATGGCTTGCCTATTAAGTTGAGTGATTTTAGAGGCTCGCCAGTTTTATTATCTTTTTATGCGACTTGGTGTTCGCCCTGTCTCCAAGAGATGCCAGCATTGGTAGAGTTACAAAACAAAGGCATAGTCTCAAAATTAATTAATTCAAGTATTCCCATAAAAGTATTGATGATTAATACTGACTCTCCTAATAATATAGTCGACGTGAAGTCAATAAAAGAAAAATATAAGATGACTATGCCAATTATACTAGATCCGGAAATGATATCAGTCGCGAAATATGAAGTGAGCGGATTTCCAGAGACTTTTTTATTAGATCATGAAGGTAGGTTTCTTCAAATTGATGATCCTGAAAAAATGGAAAGGACGACTCGGATAATTAGTACTAGGGATTGGTTGAGTTCTAAAATGAGTTTAGCTCTCAGTCTAGCCTTAGGTACTTCTGGGCTTTCTTCTGTAGGTTCTTCTCAAGTTTTATCTTCTGAATCTCATTAATTATAACTTAAAAAGTGCGAGTTTAATGTTTCCTACTATTTTAGAGCTAACTATCCCAGGAATTGGTAATATACCTTTATATAGTTTTGGCTTTTGTATGCTTCTGTGTTTTTTAGGTGCAATGTTAGTACTTCAGTCTGAGATTTATAGGGCAAAAGTAAATAAGAATGGGATTGTATTAGATAAAGCCGGTAGTCGGGAACTAGCGGAGGAGATGATCACTTGGGCGGCAATCGGCGGTATATTGGGGGCAAGGCTGTTATCTATTTTAAGCAATTTAGATAATTTATTCATCGATCCTATCGGAGTTATTTTTAGTGCAGCTGGATTTGTATTTTATGGTGGATTTATTGGTGGAATATTTTCTGTTTGGTTATTATTAAAGAAACGTGGGATAATTTTTTATCAAATGAGTGACATAGTCTGCACTTCATTAGTTATAGGCTATGCTATTGGTCGGATAGGTTGTCAGTTGTCAGGAGATGGGGACTATGGATCAATAAGTAGTTTACCTTGGGCTACTAGTTACAAGTACGGAGTGATTCCTACTCTTGATATAGTTCATCCGACACCTGTGTATGAATCATTGTATGCAATTTTTGTATTAGTTTGTCTTGTTTCAAACAAGGTTAGGCAATTATTTAGTGGTCAAGGGCAGTTATTTGGGCTTTATTTAGTGCTTATGTCTATTGGAAGATTTTTGGTGGAATTTTTAAGGATAGAGCCAATAGTTTTTAGTATCTTTAGTCAGGCGCAGGTAATTTCTTTTTTTCTTTTTTGTTTTGGAGTTTTTATGATTTTGATTGGGCAGTTTTCAGTTGCATATCGTGGGCGAGCACTTACGGCAGTTAAATTAAAAAATGTTTAGAAACTTTCTTTTTTTCTTTTTATTTTTAATAGTTGCTTTTGGGGTTTGGGCATATTTATTGAGAGTAGATACACCTGAGTATAAACCAGAACTTTATGCCTCCAGGATAGAAAAAATAAGAACATTTGGGTTAAACGAAAGACCTTCTGAAATTAGAAAAGCTATTGCTACCCCAGAATGGATGAAGGGTGAACTAGATTCTATTTTAAATGATCTTAGAACTGGAGTTGATAGTTCTTCTAATGATAAACTAACTGAGAGCCAAATTCTTGAAATTATCTCTACTTTATCAGACTTTGGACCAAGAATGGCATCAGCAACATCAATTATTATTAAGTTGTTAAACAGTGATAGCGCTAAAATAAATAAATATTTATTTCAAGAGTTATTATTAGCATTAGCTAGGTTTAAAAGTATTCCAGAGAGTATACCTGAGAACATAATTAATAGTTGCGAGGAAGAAGGTGAGAATGCTCCGATATACTGTGCATTAAATAAGAGAATCGGTCTTAAGATATCTGATAATTCAGAAAAAAAGCTAAAACTTGAAATTGAAAAGGTTTTTGCGGGCTTACCAAATTTTGATGGTAAATTATTATGTTTATATAGTTATTTTTTTAACAAAGAAGAAGTTCGTAAGGTCATTCAAATATTAAATGATGATAAAATAAATAATGAGCTTAAAAGATTAATTATAAATTGCTCAATTGATATGTTGGGAACTGATACTAATAATATCGTAAGTAAACCTTCTTCAGATGAGAAGACAATAATATCAGAAGAAAAACAAGAACTAATTAATCAGCTCTCTGATATAATGCAGTATGATAAGAGTAAGATATTAAGAAGAGAAGCTTTGCTTGTTTTATTGCAGTCTAGAAGTGAAAAGGCTGTGAGTTTAGTAAAAGGCTATGGCCATAAATTTATAAATGGAGAGGTCAAAGCCGATGACATTGATCCTCATCCATTTAGGCAGTGGGCACTTAAGACAGCGCCAATTAATTAACTTTAATTAACTAAAAACTAAGCTATTGAAGAATCATATCTCTTCTGAACTTCTGTCCAGTTAATTATGTTAAAGAAAGCTTGTATATAGTCAGCTCTTCTATTTTGATAATTCAAATAATAGGCATGTTCCCAAACATCTATTCCTAGAATAGGAGTACTACCAGTCATAAGAGGGGAGTCTTGATTCAATGTACTTTCAACTGTTAGCTTGCCGTTTTTTGAATTTAACCAAGCCCATCCGCTTCCAAATCTATTCATCGCAGCTAGTGTGAACTTTTCTGTAAAGGCAGTCATTCCACCAAGGTCTGTATCTATTGCCTTTAATAAGCTTCCTTCAGGGGTAGTTTTAGTAGGGGATAGTATAGTCCAGAATAATGAATGGTTTGCATGTCCACCACCGTGGTTTTGAACAGCTGGGCGAATTTTTTCTGGAACATCACTGATGTGAATTAATAATTCTTCAACTGTTTTATTTTCTAGGTCAGTCCCTGCAACAGCTTCATTTAGTTTAGTGATGTAAGTCTGGTGATGCTTAGTATGGTGAATCTCCATAGTTTTTGCATCAATAGTTGGTGCCAAGCTATCATAGCTATAAGGTAGTTTTGGTAATTCGAATGCCATTGTTTCCTCTAATTTATTTTTTTAGTGGGTTTAAGATTTTGCTACATTACTATCTATTAGCATTAAAGCCCAAGCAATTCTATTAAGTCAGCTGATTTAAAGGGTTTTTGAAGGAAGAAATCTTCTTCTTTAAGGTTATGAAATTGCTCAGATTCTTCTCTTGAATTTGAGCTCATAAACACGAATTTTATTTTATTAATACTTTCTGTTGTTAGGGCAGTTAAGATTTCTTTATAAACTTCTTTTCCGTAGTCTTCTCCTAGTTGTAAATCTATTAGAACAAGAGAGGGTAAATCTTCAGCTGAATTTTCTGTTTTAAGTTTAGCGTCAACGAGCTCTTTTTGAGAGTTGAATATTTCAGCATCAAAACCTTTAGACTTCAGCATAGCATTTACTAAAGTACATACTATTTTATCGTCGTCTATTATCCAGGCCTTCATAAATTTGCCCCCTAAAAAACTTTTAAAAAGATAATTCAATTATTTCATTTAGTTCAACTGGCTTTAAACTACTACCACCTATTAAAAAGCCATCAACTGATTCTAGCCTTGTTAGTTCTCCACAGTTTTTGGTATTAACTGATCCGCCATAAATAACAGAAACAGAATCAGTACTTAGTTTTAAATTAGTTAGCAGATTAGTTAATTTATCTAATATAAATAAATGGACAGCGTCTACTTGTTCTTTATTCGCGGATAATCCTGTTCCTATAGCCCAGACTGGTTCATAGGCAATAACTGGGAATATTTTTTGTCCTTCAAACAAGCAGTTATTTATTGATTCAATTAACTGCTCTTCTATTATTTTAAAAGTAGTGCCTGCCTCAAATTCTGCTCTAGATTCGCCAATACAGATGATAGGAATAATATTATGATTTAATGCCGCGCGTGCTCTTTTTGAAACAACGGTGCTAGTTTCTCCAAAATATTGTCTTCTTTCTGAATGCCCTACAATAGAAAAAGAGGTGCCGAAATCTTTAAGCATTAAAGGTGATACTTCACCTGTGAATGCCCCAGAATTTTCAAAGTGAATATTTTGAGATCCCGTTAAAATTAAATCCATCGAAAGTTTTTTAACTAGTTCTAAGTATGGGTAGGAGGAAGCGATGCCTACATTTAGTTTATCTTTAGGATTATAACTCTCATTAAAATCGGAAAAAAACCTCTGAATTTCTTCAGAGGTTAAATTCATTTTCCAGTTTCCAAGTATGAATTTTTTTCTTAGTGACATACTTTTTTTCTTACTTCATTAGTAATGAGATAACGTCAACCATTCTGTATGAGAATCCCATTTCGTTATCATACCATGAAAGTACCTTAACCATTTTCTTACCTAGTACTATAGTCGAAAGTAAATCAACTGTACTTGATGCACTTGAACCGTTATAGTCACAGCTAACAAGTGGCTCATTAGAAACAGCTAGTACTCCAGCTAAAGATCCATTAGAGCTTGCAATAAGTGAAGCGTTAACTTCTTCTGCTGTAACTTCCTTTTCAGTTTGGCAAACGAAATCAACTACTGAAACATTCGGAGTTGGGACTCTGATCGCCATACCGTCAAGTTTTCCTTTTAGGCTTGGTATTACTAGGCCAAGAGCTTTTGCTGCTCCTGTTGTAGTTGGGATCATTGAAAGTCCAGCAGCTCTAGCTCTTCTTAGATCCTTATGTGGAAGATCTAGGATTTGTTGATCATTAGTGTAGCTGTGAATAGTTGTCATCATCCCGTAGGTGATACCAAAATTATCAAGAATGACCTTTGCAACTGGGGCTAGGCAATTAGTAGTACAAGAACCGTTAGAAACAATATTATGCTCTGATGGTTTGTATTCTGTATGGTTTACACCGTAAACGATTGTTAAATCTGCATCATTAGCTGGTGCTGATATAAGAACTTTTTTTGCTCCTGCATTAATGTGTAACATTGCATCGGATTTCTTTGTGAAAATTCCAGTACATTCAAGAACAACATCTATATTATTTTCTTTCCAAGGTAATTTTGAAGGATCTTTTTCGCTAGTTACGATTATTTTCTTTCCGTTTACGTAAATAGCTCCATCCTTTGCTTCAACTGAGCCTTGAAACTTACCATGAACAGAATCGTACTTTAATAAGTGTGCAAGAGTTTCTGCGCTAGTGAGATCATTTATTGCAACTATCTCGATATTTGCTTCTTTAGTTGAAAGCGCTCTTAATACGTTTCTGCCAATACGACCAAATCCGTTAATTGCTACTCTGATTGCCATGTTTACTCCAGTGGTTAATTATCTATGTTAGTTATTTTCTGCAGGGAATTATTTCTTAAAAAGATTACCTACTAAACAGCTGTTAAAATGTTAGTTTGCACTATACAATATATATTTGATTAAATCCATTTCGGGTCTCGATCTGTTGCTTAGTTTAAGATACATGACAGTCTCATAAATTATTAAAAACCTAGATATATTATAACTAAGTATATGTTTTTATCCTTACCATCATTTTTACTCGCTGTTATTGAAGAGGCCGTACCTGGTCTTGAAGCACCTCAGGCTCCTGCGCAAGCGGCAGAAGTTTTGCATTTTTCCGTTTATGACTTAGTTATGAACGCCACACCAGTAGTTCAAGGAGTTCTGCTGATGTTAGTTGTCATGTCAGTTTGGACTTGGGGTATTGTTATTTCTAAGTCTAAATCTCTTAGAAAAGCTAGATTGGAAAGTGATAAGTTTGAAGATGTTTTCTGGAGTAGTAAAAACTTAGCACAGATAAGTGAAGTATCAAGAAAAATGGAAGACAGTCCATTAGCGCATGTTTTTTCAGCAGGTCATAGAGAATTAACTGCGGTACTAAATTCAGGAAAAGCTGATTTGGATAACGGTGCTTTAGAGAATATTGATAGAGCATTAAAGAAAGCAAAAGCTGAAGAAGTTACTAAGCTAGAAACTGGAACAACTCTGCTTGCAACTACGGCATCTGCCGCTCCGTTCATTGGTTTATTTGGAACTGTTTGGGGAATTATGCACGCTTTTATTGGCCTAAGTCAGGTGAAAACATCTTCAATACAAGCAGTAGCACCGGGGATTTCTGAAGCTTTAATTGCAACTGCTATCGGACTTGCAGCAGCAATTCCAGCGGCTATTTTTTATAACTTTTTCATGAGACAAGTTAGAATTTTATCTAGATCAATGGATATGTTCTCTGCGGAGTTCCTAAACATCGCAAAGCGTCATTTCTTAAAATAATTTTAGCAGAGTAATATAGTAAGTAAAGTTAAAACTTTAGGGATTATTAAACATGGCTTTTGATGATATGTCAGGTGATGAGGGTACTATCTCTCAGATAAACGTCACACCACTAGTAGACGTGATGCTTGTTCTTTTAATTATATTCATGGTCGCAGCTCCAATACTTCAGCAAGGGGTGGAATTAGAACTTCCAAAAGAAAGTATCGCACCAGTTGATTCAAATGAAGAGCAATTAGTTGTTTCTGTAGATAAAGAGGGAATTGTCTATATCGGTGCTAAAAACCAAGTTGGAATAGACGATTTAGGAAATCGTCTAAAAGGAATTATGGCTAACCGGACAGATAAGAGAGTCTTTATTAAGGCGGATCATAGGGCTTCTTACGGACAAGTAATGGCAGCAATGGCAAGAATTAAGAGAGCGGGGATAGAGAAGGTTGGTTTGTTAACTGATCCTTCCTAAGTTTAATTAGAGTTAGTAATATAAGAAAAACTAAATTTACATGACTGATAGTCCAAAAAAGAAAAAAGAAGAATTAAGTGGAATTTTTATTTCTTTACTTCTACATGTTTTTGGAGCGGCTGGTAGTTTGCTTTTTTTCGGTAATGTTCACGCTCGTTCAAATATGGAGCCAACAGTTTTTACTGTTACTTTAGAAGGCGGCCAAAAACTAGGTGGAATGTCACAAGTTCCGAAGCAAGGTAAAGAAGCTGAGAAACCTCCTCTAGATTCAGAACCAGAACAAGAAGTTGAAAAAAAATCAAAGAAAGTTGAAGAAACTACTAAAGAAGAAAAACCTCCTGAAAAAACTAAGGTTGAGCCTACTGAAGCGCCAAAAGAAGAAAAGCCTCTTGAGAAAACATCTTTAGTGGAAGAGCTTGAAAAGAAAAAACTAGAAGCAGACTTAAAGAAAAAAGAAGAAGAAAAAAAAATAGTTGAAGAAAAAAAGCTAGAAGAGAAGAAAAAGAAGGAAGAAGAAAAGCTTAAGGAAGACCAAAATAAAAAGAAGCTAAAAGAAGAATTAGAAAAAAAAGCTGAAGCAGAAAAGCAAAAAGAGAAGCTCGCTAAAGAAAAAGAAAAGAAAGATAGAGACCGTAGGTTATCTGAACTAGCAAAAGAAATTAAAAGTAAACAGTATGAAGGGGAGTCCGTTAATGCTGGGGGTGAGGGCTTTGGAGCCGCAAGACTTGGAGGTCAAGCTGGCGGTGGTGGAACTTTAGCCCCGTATGCTAAAGTAGCTTATCAGAATGAACTTCAGCAGCATGTAAAATCTGGATGGAGATGGATGTCCAGGGCTACTAGGCTCAGAACTTTAGTCCGAGTCAAAATTCAGCCTTCCGGAGAAGTTTCAGATGTGAGAGTAGAACAGAGTTCGGGAAATAGTAATTTTGATGATTCTGTAGTTCGAGCAGTAAGAAAGGCCTCGCCCGTGCCTCCACCACCTAAAGAATTTTATAATGATTTCTCAGATGTTAGATTTTGGTTTGATTCAGAAGATCAGTAGGTAGTATTTCAGCAAGAGTTTATAAGGACTAAAATGTGTATGTTTAAAAAAGTTAGTAAAAAATTATTTTTTATTTTTAATTGCCTCTTAGTATTGTGTGGTCAAGATTTAGTTCAGGCGCAGACTGATATTCGAATATCAGGGGCACAGGCAGGATTTCCAGTTGCTGTTCCTCAGATGTGTGATCAAGGTGGTGCATTAGGTGTTGCTCAAAAAATACCAGAAGTCATTTCTAAAGATTTACAAATTTCTGGATTATTTAAGGTGCTAAATCCGGCATCTTTTGTCGAAACTCCTGGAAAGTGCTCCGGGGCAGAAGGGACTACTTATACAGATTGGACAGTCGTTGGTGCTGAGGGGCTAGTAAAAGGAAATATTTCTTTAAATGGTGGAGTAATCAAAGCAGAGCTTTATTTGTATGATGTACTTCAACAAAAAGCTGTTATTGGTAAGAGATATGAAGGTGCAGAAGCAGATTTTGCAAAGATAGCGCACAAATTTTCTAATGAGATTTTATTCTATTTTACAGGCGAAAAGGGCGTTTTTGGTACTCAATTAGCTTATGTTGGATCAGTTGGAAGATTTAAAGAACTTTTCATGATGGATCTTGATGGATCAAATCAAAGACAAATGACTAAGGATAGAGGTCTAGTTTTTTCACCTCATTGGTCTAAGGATGGTAGAACTTTAGTTTATACATCTTACGCATCTAAAATGCCTGATTTATATACAATGCCATCAGCTGGTGGAACTGCGACTAGAATAACTAAGCGCCCAGGACTTGAAGTTGGGGCGAAATTTTCTCCTTCTGGGGATACTTTAATTTCTTCTGCTTCATTTGATGGGATATCTAAAATAGTACTTTTTGATTTAAGAGGTACTATTCTTAAAACTGTCATACAAGGTGGTTCAATAGATGTTTCTCCTGTTTACTCACCTGATGGAAATAGTATAGCATTCTGTTCTAACAGAGGTGGTGGGCCGCAAGTTTATATCGCTGATGCAGATGGATCTAATATTAGAAGAATTAGTTTTGCAGGAAGTAATTATTGTACTTCTCCAGCATGGTCTCCAAAGGGTGATAAAATTGCATACGTTTGTAGAAATGCAGGATTCCAAATATTCTTAACAACTCCAGAGGGAGGAAGTCCTTCTCAGCTTACTTTCTCAGGAGATAATGAAGATCCGACTTGGTCGCCTGATGGAAGATTTCTTGCTTTTAGTTCGACTAACTTAGGCGGAGGAAATAAGGCTATTGGAGTTCTTTCTTTACTTGGTGGTAGACCAACTAGAATTTCCGAGGGGAGATCTGATGAATCTCAGCCTTCTTGGTCGCCTATGCCTGAATAAGAGGGTGCCGGAATACTAGGTGCCTGAATAGTAATTAATAAAGCGTCTTGCATAGGAAACATTATGCGAGTATTTAGCGTTTAATAAGATTTAATAAATAATCGTTAAAGGTAATATGAAGCTTCAATCTTTGGCAGTAATCGGCCTATCTGTATTAATGTTAAATGCGTGTTCTTCTTCTGGAAGATCTGGAACAGGATCTCCTGATGATTACGCAGAGGGAGATTTAGGGGAAGGAAATATCCCTACAGCAAGTATCGGACGTGAACTACCAGATATTAATTTTGCTTACGACTCATCTAGTCTTTCAGAAGACGCAAAGGAAAGTCTTAAGAAGGGTGCTAAATGGTTAAGTTCAAATGCTTCTACTAAGGTTGTAGTAGAAGGACATTGTGATGAGAGAGGTACATCTGAGTATAATCTAGCACTTGGTGAGAGAAGAGCTAAGTCTGCAAATGATTATTTAAGATCCCTTGGTGTTTCTTCTTCGCAGTTATCTACTGTAAGCTATGGATCGGAAGTTCCTCTAGACACTGGTCATAATGAGTCAGCTTATGCTAGAAATAGAAGAGTACATTTTTCTCCTAAGAAATAATTTAGCTAAAAAGTAAATTAAAATGAAATCATCCTCTCTCGTATATATAGTAGCATTACCATTGGTAGTATTAACTTCTTGTACAGAGGGGATTGAACGTCGATTAGGAAAACAACTTGATGAACTAAGATCTATTCAGGCAGAGCAGACTAGTTCAATAAGTGAATTAAAGAATGATGTTAGAGAGCTAACTGGTCGTCTTGATGAAGTTCAGCACAGTAGCCAAGGCCGAACTAAGGAACTTGAACGCTCTATAGAAAAACTTGGTAGTTTAGTTCCTCCTCCTACTGGAGTTCCTCTTGATTTGTTTACTCAGGATGAGGAGAGAATTTCAAAAATAAATGGCGGGCAAGCAGAGAATTATAAAAAAGCTTTGCAGCTATTAAGATCAGGCGAATTTGATCAATCAAGATCAGTATTCCAAAATTTTGCTAGAGAAAATCCAGGAACTGCTTTCACAGACAATGCACTTTTCTGGGGTGGAATTTGCAGCATGAAGCTTGGCCAACCTGATCAGGCAGTAGTTTCTTTTTCAGAGGCGTATCAAAAATATCCTGCGGAAGATATGGTTTCACCATCATTGTATTATATGGCTGAGGCGTTATTTGCACTAGGCTCTGGTAATGATGGAGTATTAACACTACAGAAGTTAGTCGATGAACATCCAACTTCTGAATACGCAATTAAAGCAAAAGAAAAGCTTAAAGTTTCAAAGAAAAGTAGGTAGTAACTTTTTATAAGTTACTCAAGAAAATGAAATGCTCTTTCCGTAGCTATCCTTTAAATTTAAAAAGTAAAGAAGTTAGTTCTATATTAGAGCACGGTACTGTTGTGTTAAAACAGGGTACTGTGTGTATCGGAAATTTTGATGGCATTCATCTTGGCCATAAAGAACTAATTAAGTCAGCTCATCGAGAGTCTCTTAAGCTTGGTATTAGTAATAAAGAAATTTCTCTATTATCTTTTTATCCGCACCCAAGAAATATAATATTCCCAAATGAAAAAAAGATTAATTTAATAACTCCACTAAGAGCGAGAATTAATCTTTTAGAAAAAGCACCCGAAAATATAGCGATTGATAATCTTTTAGTATTGAGATTTTCTAAAGCATTATCACAATTTTCTGCTGATGATTTTATTAAAGAAGTTGTTATAAAATACTTTAATCCTAAACTCGTCGTTGTGGGTTTTGATTGGCATTTTGGAAAGGGTAGGGAGGGAAATCCTGAGCTTTTAAAAAAGTTAGGAGAGCAGTATGGATTCCAAGTTTTTATAATGCCTGAGTTTTTATTAGATGGTAAAAAAGTAGGGGCTAGGGATATTCGTACAAAGTTACTTGATGGGGATATGGAAGGGGCATCAAGACTTCTTGGTAATAACTTTACACTGACTGGGCTGGTAGTAAAGGGCGATGGTAGAGGAAGGCAGTTAGGTTTCCCCACAGCTAATATGAGACTATTCAGACAGCTTTATCCTAAAAAGGGAGTTTATTATAGTAAAGTAGTTATTGGCACCGATACTTATTCTTCTATTACTAATATTGGAAGTAGGCCAACTTTTACTACTAGTGAAGTTTGTAAAGTGGAAACTCATATTTTGGATTTTAATAAAGATATATACGGGAAAGAAATTAGTGTTGAACTAATTGATTTTCTAAGACCTGAGAAGAAATTTAATT
Source organism: Pseudomonadota bacterium (assembly GCA_027487795.1). Lineage (GTDB taxonomy): Bacteria > Bdellovibrionota_C > UBA2361 > SZUA-149 > DAOLCO01 > JAIYCX01. The sequence goes on from JAIYCX010000002.1 coordinate 16,493, forward strand.
CTGTGACAGAGTTACTAGAGCAGATCGCATTAGATGTGCAGTCAAGAAAAGATTATGCAGATCATAGTAGATAATAACTATCAGGGACTTAGGCTTGATAAGGCTTTAGCGGAGTATTTATCGAGTACTAAAGAAAATATTACAAGATCGCACATAACAGATTCAATCAAAAATTCATTAGTTTTAATAAATTCTAAAGTTATAACTAAGGCTGGAACTTTATTAAAATTAGGAGATAAAATTGATTTTCAAATAGTTCAGAGAGGAAGTACTTTAGAGCCTGATAGTAATGTTAGTTTTCAGATCTTATATGAGGATGAAGATATTCTAGTTATTAATAAACCAGCTGGACTTGTTATTCATCCCGGAGCAGGGGTTAAAGAGAAGACTTTAGTTCACGGAATTTTATCTCATTTGGGTAATGAAAAGTTTATAAATAATAAACGTCCAGGAATTGTTCACCGTCTAGATAAGGGAACTTCTGGTATCATGATAGTTTCAAAAAATGAGCAGTCATTAAATAAACTCCAAAAACAATTTTTACCACCTAGGACAATTCATAGAACATACTTGGCGTATGTAAGTGGTAGATTGAAAAAATTAAAAGGTGTTACTTTAAATTCTTCAGAAGGCCAAGCAGATTTAAGCGGGACAGCAAAATTAAGCGGAACAATAGATGCTCCGATTATCAGACATCTTAAAAAGCGAACTATTTTTATGGTTTCACCAAATTTTAAAGAAGGAAGAAGTGCGGTAACTCATTTTAAATTTTTAAATTCTGATCACAATAAATCTCTAGTAGAGCTTTCTTTGGAAACTGGTAGGACTCATCAAATTAGAGTTCACTTGTCTTATCTTGGTCTGCCAATCATTGGAGATATCGTTTATGGAGGATCTAATTTAGCAACTAGGCCACTTCTTCATGCTTATAAGTTAAGGTTTATTCATCCTACTAGTAATGTTGAAATGGAATTCGAAGCTCCGGTACCTGAAGATTTTGCCTAATAATCTTGATTTTTCTCTATAAGTTATTCAATAAAACAAGATACTTAATGTAAACAATTCGCTCCGAATCTATATCTAAAGTAATGCCCGGCAATTCCCGATGTTCTAAGTATGTATAGGTTTGTATATATGCTTATCTTACATAGAAGTTTGGAGAAGGTTTCACGGAGTATCGAAATCTTTTTAATATGGATGTGTTTTATACAAGGAGATTGGCTTAGGTTAGTTGTTGTGTTGTTTTAGTAGTAATACTAGAAGCGAGGGAAAGGAAGTATCTACCCAAGTTAATTTGTAGTTTGAATTGCTAGTAGTTAGTAAATTCAGTTTAGGTTTTTTTCTTTGGCAAATTTTTTGTCAGTTGGTTGAGTGTTGTTTTTGTTTGGGGATAAAAAACAGGAAGGATAGGAGGATAGAAGGGGGGAGTTTAGTTTGTTTCGTTCGGAAGAAGTGGCAGCAGTGCTTAAAGCGATCCGAGACGCAAACATGGCCTGCCGCTCGCTTCGGAACAGCCCTTGCAGTGGCAAGGTCGTTTCCAAAGTCTCGCCCACTCCACCACAACCCCTCTCGGCCTCACTTTAAGCACTGCTGCCACTTCTTCTTTTTTAATTTCTCCTATCCTCCTATCCTTCCTGTTTTTTTTAATATGGGGAGGTGGTTATGAGTAGACTAACCATCAATTCCAACATTCCATCCCTAAACGCCCAGCGCAGTTTAGGTAATGCCACAAAAAAACTTGGCGATAGCTACACTCGACTTTCTTCTGGCCTTCGCATAAACAAAGCATCAGACGATGCTGCAGGATTATCAATCTCCGAATCTCTAAAATCAGATACACGTTTATTTAACCAGGGAATAAGAAACTTAAATGATGGTGTTAGTGTTCTTAATATTGCTGATGGTGCGTTAAGTGAGCTTTCTAATATCACGATCAGATTAAGAGAACTGGCCACACAAAGTGCAAATGGGACTTTTAGTAGTAAACAAAGACAAGCACTAGATAAAGAAGCTCAATCACTTTCAAAAGAATATAATAGAATAGCCCGAACTACGGAATTTAATGGAAGAAAGATATTTGATGGAGATTTTGGCAACCTAAGTCTTGTCGCAGGAGGCGGAATAAATACTCTTATAACATCAGGTCTTGGTGGTGGTGTTGGTGACGGAACATATAAAGCTCAAACATCTTATAGTTCAGGCGGAGCAGATGCCTACGGGGTCTCCTTCGGAGATGTAAACGGAGATGGCTTACTTGATATGATTAGTGCAGAGAATAGTAGTAATAGCGTTGGTGTTTTTGCAGGTAATGGTGATGGAACCTTTAGATCTCGAGTTTCATACGCATCTGGATCAGGTGTTGGTTCTGTTTTAGTTGCTGATTTAAATGGAGACGGTAGGCGTGATTTAATTACTTCTAGTGTGACCGGTGGGCTTGGAATGGGTGTTTTAATTGGAAATGGAGATGGCTCTTTTAAAGCTAGAGTTTCGTATGCTACTGGAGGTCTACCTAGTGGAATTGATTTAGGTGATTTTAATCAAGATGGATATTTAGATTTAGTTACAGCAGATTTTGGTGGAGCTACATTAAGTGTTTTACTTTCTAATGGAAATGGAACTTTCAAAAGCAGAATCTCTCTAAGTATGTTTGTTGATCCTTATACTGTTAAGGTAGCAGATATAAACGGAGATCAGATAGATGATTTAGTTGCTACAGATTCTGGAAGTGATAAATTAGTTGTTTTTATCGGAAATGGTAATGGGACTTTTAAGTCTAGGACATCTTATGTAGTTGGGTCATTCCCTAGTGATATTGCAGTAGGAGATTTTAATAATGACGGGATATCTGATGTCGCGAATACCGATGAAGCAAGTGCAACTGTAAGTGTATTTTTTGGGTCTACTAGTGGTACCTTATCAAGCCGGGTCTCATATGCAGTCGGAGGAACTCCAGCCTCATTATTGAAAGCTGATATTAATGGCGATGGTATATTGGATCTTGCTTTACAAGCAGGTGAAATAAATATTTTATTTGGAAATGCGAATGGTAGTTTTAAAGCTATGGTATCTAGTCAGACGAGTAGCCTCGGAACATATTTTACGTTAGTAGATTTAGATAATAATGGTTCTTTAGATATTGCAAGTGCAGAGGGTACTAATGGTATTGGCATTATGCTGGGGAATGCAAACGACGGAGTTGCTGCACTTGAATCTTTTTCACTTGAAACGCAAAGTCAAAGTAGAGATGCGATGATTTATTTACAGTCTGCTTTAAATAGGATATCGAAACAACGCGGTCAAATTGGAGCATTTCAGTCTAGAGTTGAATTTGCAACAAATAATCTACAACAAAGTTCCTTGTCCTACAGTGAAGCAAATTCTAGAATAACAGATATTGATGTGGCAGAAGAATCATCAAGACTTGCCGCAACTCAGATTTTACAACAATCCGCCGCGAGTATTTTAGCGCAAGCTAACCAGCAGCCGCAACTAGTTCTCAACTTACTTCGTGACCTTTAGAATAGTTATCTAACTTACTTCGTCCGTATTGAATGCTCAAACATTTCAACTTCTTTTCTACTTAAGCCACTTGAAGAAAATATATCCTTCCATTTTGTTAGGACTTGAGATTCTAGATCATGCCAAATTGCATTAGCTTGATCTGGCTCTAGATCAAAATAACTGCTAGCAGATAAAACATTTCTTTGTGATGCTTCTTTTCCAAAATTTCCGATATTCATGGCTGATCTGAATGTTTCTGTTTTTTGATTACGTGGGACAACATCATACAAAGGAGAAAGCGCCCAATTATTTTTAGAGGTATAAAGAAAACCATGATTCCGCATATGATCATCGTCATTATTTATTAATACATTAAAAACAATACGCTTGAAAAGTTCTAATTTATCAATTTTTGGAGTTGGACTAAATTTAGTTATCGCTTGGCACAGATGTAAGTAGCTCCAAGATAAATAATCTGTTTCATGCAGCTGTGAGGCAGTAAGACCAGAGATAAAAGGAATTTTTAATTCCAGATCTTTAGATTTAATTCTATCAAAACGTTTAATTAAAAAAACATCACGCTTCATTACTTTTATTGTTTTTATTTCAGGAACATTCAGCCCACATTCTCTGGCTAGTGTCATTGCTGAATATTCTATTAGTGGCTCATTTCTAGTGTCAAGTGACACCGAAAACTTAGCAAGATATTTTTCTTCATTAAACACTACTGATGCTTTTGGTCTTGCTCCTCCAAGTGATGAGCCGTATCTAAGATATTCTTTTAGTCTTTCACTATCTTCATTCGCGATAATATCTTCTGCGGCTTGTATACAAAAATCTATTTCTAGATCTTTAGACTCGTATTCTTCAAATCCAGAGGGACCTAATATTTGGGGCCCTGAGAGATCCGGACCAAAAGCTAAAGCTCCTACTCGATTGGGTCCAACCCCTAGAACATATTCTAATTCGTTTAAGTCACGACCAAATCTTTTTGATAATAAATAACGCCCCCAGTTATCTGGCCCTGCGTCTCTTATTACATTAAAAATACTAAACTCACTTGATGTATGAAATTCTTTTTCTACCAAAGGAAGTTCTATCGGGTCAATTGCAATGCTTTTTGGTTTCAATAAGTATTTTAATCCATACGCAAAAGAACTTCTTGATTCTCTTCCTAGTTCTTCAAAAAGCATTCGCCCAACTGGTATAAATGTTCCAGCTTGATTCAAATAAACAATAATATCCATTAGAAACTTAAATCTTTTTCACTAAAAACTTTCTTTCTAGTACCTTTTTTCTTGAGACGCAGATTTCTTACTTCTTCTAAAACCTGTGCCACATCATTTTCGGGCGCTGCTATATCAGAAATGCCTCGCAATAATCCAAGTACATTTAAAACTTGCATTATCGTTCCGATAGCTACGGTAGGGTCACCAGATTCGAGCCTTGTAAGCGTAGACATCGAAGCCCCACACTTTTCAGACATCTCTTCAAAAGTTATTTTCCGTCTTTTTCTAGCTAGTTTAATATTTGAAGCCAATTTTGCCAGCTCATTTTTAGCATCTAGAGTAAGAGCAATATTATTCATATATGATATAAAATTATTAATAATTGGTTATATATAACAGATTATCAACTATTTTCGATATAAAATCAAGATGATATTTACATAGAATGAGAATTTAATGAGTTAACTTTGAACGAGCTAAATTTAAGCATATTATTAGTGTATCTATAAGGTTCTAAAGTTATCTCTAGTAAGTCCCGATACTTAGAGTATGTAGGGATCTATATTTCAACCGCTTGGATCGGGTTTTGTATATAGTTTGTCTACTAGGAAGTTTCTAGAAGATTTCACGGAGTATCGAAATCTTTGCAATATGGATGTTGTTTTTTACAGGGAGATTGGCTTAGGTTAGTTGTTGTAGCGGAAGTAGTGGTGTGGGAGGAAGTTTCTACCCAAGTTAGTTTGTAGTTTGAATTGCTAGTTGTTAGTAAATTCATCTTAGGTTTTTTTCTTTGGCAAATTTTTTGTCAGTTGGTTAGGTATTGTCTTTGTTTGGGGATAAAAAACAGGAAGGATAGGAGGATAGAAGGGGGGAGTTTAGTTTGTTTCTTTCGGAAGAAGTGGCAGCAGTGCTTAAAGCGATCCGAGACGCAAACATGGCCTGCTAGCAAACTCTGGAACATACCCACCCTCCCTCA
>JAIYCX010000046.1 GCA_027487795.1 Pseudomonadota bacterium
GAAAAATGATAACCTCACATAAATAAAATTAAACATGACTAAGGCAGTGATTAGTAGATCAATATACGAGATATAATTTTATTTATATTTGTATACAACGCCTTTTAAAAACCGCTTACACTTTAACAGCCTTTCTTTGTTTGATAAAACCTTAGGGTTAGTTTATTTGTTATTCAAAGACTATTTTGCCATCGATACTTTTGAACTCTCCGCATAATGTATCCGACTTATAGCTCACTATAAACCCATCTCCGATTTCCCAAAGGAAGAAACCTGTTTTGGTACCTGATGAAGCGTAGGTCCCAGGATGATCAGGATCAAAGAAAGGAATTGAGCCGACAGAGAAGCCTGTTATTTCAGCTTCTTCGCTATGAAGCTCAACTAGGCACATTTTTTTAGAATCATTATGATCTTCCGTAGAGGCAAGAATGAAATCAAAATACTCAGTCTTAGTGTATTCATACTCAGGGTTAGAATATATTCTTACATTAGTGATTCTTTCACCTTCTTTGGCATCGAGGATTCGTACTGAAATTTCTTCGGTTACTTGAATTCTGCAACCCTCAGGTACAATAATTCCATCTTCGTATTCGAAAACACCATCAACAAAACGCCCTGTTCCAATTTTCATAACAAAACCTCAAACCTACTAAAAACGTAACAAACCCAAAAAATGAAAACCAAAACAATATTGGTTTTCGCCCGGGAAAACTTAAAGAATTAACTTTCCTCGACGAAAATTTATTAACTTAATTTACTATATAATGAGAAAGATCTACGGTGGTTATATAGGAAATTCTTTTGAAATGCTAGATTTGTTCGTAGAGATTTTTTCGTGATGAAATTTTATATGCGCACTGATTAAGTCGCTATAAAGTATAGGTAAATATAGGAGAGGAATTTGGATTTTATCAATGAGGTTCTGAAATAGACTCCAAATTAACTTTATAAATCTTTTTCTCATATAGCTACCTGCTTTCCCTCGATACTATTTTCGTCCTCTTTCCCCTTAACCCCAGGACTCCATTGCTCTAAAAGTTTAGTTGATAAGAGTTTTAATGCTATTAAATCATCTGAGATATTTATGTCTCTAATAAAGATCTCAATCGCTTCAACTGGTAGGAACTTTGTTTTTAAAAATAATTGAATAGGAGCCTTTGTTTTTTGGCGGACATTGATACCAATTAGTATTTGCCGTAAAAGCGGAGAGCCTTCTCTATCGCTTCCAAAGACATCATGAATCCAAGCATAATCTCGCTTCCAAAGTCGTGCGCCGAGAGATGCTGCTGGGCTTTGTTTGTATCCTTCTAAAATCGGCGTTGATTCGCTTCCTCGACTCAACAGTAGTTTAGCTCTAACAAAAAATAGGGCTAATGCCCTAGAACAAGGCGTCCATTTAAAACTAACTGTTCCACTTGGAAGAATCCCAACCGAACGCTGACCAACAATTTTTGATGAAAACTTAGAGCTTTGAAAGACCGTTTTTATAAGTTCCGGGCTATCGCAGTTACTAAAATGCAATTCCAACTTTGCGTGAACCAAATCCATAAACAACTCCTGATTTAAGACACAATTATATAGTTTTTTAATACAAGAATTGTGCCAGTTTTAAGAAGTTATTTTATTTAGTTTGACCAATCTTAACGTGAGGCAAAAAGTAACACATAGTAGCATCTTGCATCATTTAGAATTGAGTCAGATTGACTATTTGACTATAACGCTTGCCGTTATAGTCAAGTTCTGCTATAACTTATTTATGATACGATCTTTCAAATGCAAGGAAACTGCTAAAATCTTTCAATTAGAAAGATCAAAAAAATTCCCTTCGGATTTGCAGCAAATTGTTTTGAGAAAGCTAAAAATGTTAAATCGTTCTATCGACCTGAAGGATTTGAGAGTACCACCTGCGAATCGACTTGAGTCTCTAAAAGGAGCTAGGGTCGGACAATGGAGTATTAGAGTAAATGACCAGTGGAGAATTTGTTTTGTTTGGAAATCAGGCGATGCTTATAATGTTGAATTAGTGGATTATCATAGGTAATAATATGGCAAAGAAGATATTAAATCCCATACACCCGGGCGAAGTTCTACTAAAAGAATTTTTAGAACCATCATCTTTAAGCCAAAACCGTTTGGCGTTAGCTATTAAGGTTCCACCTCGACGAGTAAATGAAATCGTATTGGGGAAAAGAGCAATTTCAGCGGACACTGCACTTAGAATGGCTTTCTTTTTTGGAAACTCCCCGGAGTTCTGGTTAGGTCTGCAAATGGATTATGATCTTGATGTTCTGAAATTAAGCAAAGAAAAAGCAATTCAAAAGGAAGTCGAACCTCAAGCAGAGGCAGCATAGACTAGATAGAGATTATTTATTGATAAGGTTCCAAAACCATATCAATAATTTCTCCCGACTATCATAAGCTGATAGAGACTAAAGGGACTCTAAAGATCTTGAAAATTGGATAGGGGATATTACTAGTTTACCAGCCTTATCCTTGCAGCGAAATACAGGAATAATCTATTATAAATAACTCTTGATTAATTTAATAAGATAACATAGATTTAAATAATAAAGATTCATTCAGGAGCATTTAAATGAAAAAAATTCTAGGTTTATTCTTATTATTTACAGCGTTTTCAACTGAGGCTTATTGCGCAGAAGAGTTAAATTATAATTGTACTGCGCTAAAGTTAGTTTATGAAAATGGAAGGCCAGTTCGCTTTGATGAATTAGCTAATTTAAAAGGCTCTTATCCGATAGTACCTTTTGAGACAAGTTCTAAGTATTCAGGGAAGCCGGTAACTTTACAATTAAGCTATCCAGTTACTAATTTTACCGCTGCTTTCGGAGGAACAACTTATAAAGTAAATAATGTTCTAAGTGTTATACTAACAAGGCCGCAAAGATTTTCTAATGAATGGGGAGTTTGTCAGTTTAACTCAAATCTAACTGGAAATATTTTAAATGACGCAAAGCAAGTTCCTGTAACTTCTGCAAGTATTGGCACTACAAAAGTAGTTAAAGATGTTATAAATTGTAACGGTATGACAGTTCAGACCAATGATGAATTTAGTTTAGGTCATACGCAAACAAGACTTGATAATGATAATGAAAATTTAGTTTATAGCTGTGCGTATAAAATAGTGAATGTAAGGACGAAGTCTGTAAAATTAGTAAAGTAAGATTTGAAATACAGTTCGAGCAGCTTTTATAACGAAATACGCGCGAGAATAATATCATTCTCGCGCGCAATAAAACTAATTGCTAACTAGTAACTACGGAGATAACTTCGAATAACAGACTGTCACAAACTATTCCAAAAAAATTGTAGGGATTCAGTCTGCCTCCGAGCGGCATCCTCTCTCCACTTATTTTTCATACGCCTCCAAAACCATATCCTTATTAACAAACACATTGAACCTAAATCCCGGCCTAATTTCCAAAGTAGGCTGAATATTAAGATTCTTATTTGTTATTTGCTGGCCAACATTATTTAAATTTCGAGCTGCACCTTGAACTGCTAATTCATCAAAACTAGGATTAATAGAATTAAAACTTCGACCATTTGCCATTTGGGCACCTGCTGACAGCATCAAGGAGAAAACTACACCAGTTAATAGTCTCAAATAGTGATTATTCACTTGATCTGAAAGACCAGCATAGCCCGATAAATCAACTCCCGGCATTCCTTCAAGAGAAATGCTTTTGCCATTAGGAAATATTAGCCTAGTCCAAACTACTAAGACTCTTTCTTGTCCGTATGCTACTCGGCTATCATATTGACCTAAAATTTTAGTTCCCTGTGGTATTAAAAGATGCGCTCCACTTACAGTATCAAATACATTCTGAGAAACTTGCCCAATAATTTCTCCTGGCAAATCTGAGTTAATACCAGTTATCATAATACCCGATATGACAGTTCCTCCCATAAGCTGATAGGGACTAAAGGGACTCTTAAGACCTTGCCTTAAAAAGGTAGAATCTGATTTCTTTGATTCGAGGAAACTTTTTTTCTCGTCTTGCCTATTATCTGAATCCCTAGGATTTAGCCCTGCAGGAGATGCTGGATCGTTGGTATCTCTTGGTTCTGTTAATGTGTTGTTTGTTCGATCTGTTTGAATGGAGACTCCTTGAAAAGAAACACCTGATCTTCTAGCCTCATCTGCTCGCTTTAATCTTTCTTCTTTAAGCCTTGCAAGCCTCTTAAGTAATTCTGAGTCAGTTGAAACTCCTTGTATTGGGACTATTATAGGTGTCGGAGTAGGGGCTTTTACTTCCGAATAGTTTGATGGGAGCTGATTGATAGCTGACGTTGGATAAGACTTAAGGTTAGAGCTCTCTACTTTTTTAAGTCCCCGATTATTTCTCCCAATAATTATTGCTACCGCCAAAAGAAAGCCAAAAATGCCGATCGCAGTTAAAACAGATTTCTTGCTCAAATATTTTGAGGGAGTAGGGGGCGTACATCTAACAAATCCATCGCTCATAATAATTCCTTAATTAAAAAGTCTTTCAAAGAAGTTACTTCCATCATCAAGGGAAATAGTAACACTTTTATTAACTCCTACTCGTAATTCTGCGTGCTCAATAAGCCTATCCACGATATAGAGATCACCCTTAACTCGGTAATTAACAATCATTGGTTCTGATGATTCGTCTAAAAGGAAAAGAACTGGAGCCTCAGTAACCCTAAAGTTCTTTTTCATTTGAATAAAAGTCTTTTGACCATCATCAAATACTCTAATTGGCTTCCAATCGTAGTCTTTTCCATCAATATTATAGTTAAAACAAAGTTGATCTGGTCTAATAGTGGCTTCTTGAGATTGCTCTTTTTTTAGTGCCTGATCTATTAAAGCTTTCGTATCTGCTGGATAATTCCAAGAAACTGATGGGATATGAAAATCTCCACTTCTCAATTTAATATGATAAACATTTTGATCTGTAGTAATGATCAAGTTAGTTTCTAATTCTTCATCTAGCGGTTTTACGACGATATGAGTTTGAGATTTAGAACCATCGCCACTTTTCATTACTGATAAATGCCACCTTACAGTATCTCCGGCAGTTGGGGGAGTTGTTAGGGTTTCTCCAACTTTTAGGGCGATGTCGGTAACATGATCAACTGAAGCTGTAATCTCATATAGAGCAGATGGACTATAATTAAAAACAGTGTTTCCTCCTTGAACTTTTACTTTATGGGGCGATTGAGTCGCCAATAAAGAAGTTCGCTCAACTACTATTCTATTTTTAAGTGCATCAACTTGGGCAGCTAATTCCTCTAATGTTGAATTCTTCTTTACTTCCAAATCGATTGGAGCTTTTACCAGTGAAGGTGCAGGGGAAAGTTGCGCAGGTAGTTTAGAGCTAGCTCTTTGAGCTAGAACCTCTTTAAACTCCTTTTCAGCATCAGCCATGGCTGATTTAACTTCGTCCGCAGTTACCTCATCTTCAGGCATAGGATCTGATGCGAAAGAAGTCGAACTAACGAATAGAATTAACACAATGAATAGACACCTCATAAATATTTGCTCCAAAATAATCATAATTCTCGATTCCATTGAAAACTCTTAATATAAAGACCAAGTGGATTCTCCGAAATTGAGTCCTCATCCTTCGGTGGGCTAACTTCTATTAAGAAAGTTCCTTGCATAGTGTATTCTTCAAGCTTTTGTCCCTGTGGAGAGTATTGGGTTTCTTTCCATCTAACTTGGTAAGAGCTTGTTTCAGGAATTTGAACAACTGAGATAGGCTTTACACTTATTGCAAGCTTGCCAATTTTCTTTAACGGACTATCTTCATCTTTCTCTGTCATTTCATTTAATAGACCTGAAGCATCAGATCTCATGAATGAATATGCCTTAAGCCAGTTTTGTTTGATCACCACTTGATCTAGGGGAACAGCCCTTACATATCTAATAAATTCGGACAAAAAATATTTAATTTCTAATGATCCGGGCTTATAGGCATCTTTTGAGACTGCTCCAAGAGTTCTTGCTTCCCCAGTTTCTTTATCTAGGCCGACTACTACTGGAATAACTTTACTCTGAGATATTTGGAATAATAAAACTCCAGTTAAAAAGAAAGACAATGCTAATGAACTAATGCAAGCGATTCTCCAGTTTTTAGCTTGTACGACAGTTGATCCAATCCTATTGTCCCATTCTTCTTTGGCCTTAATATAGGGAGACCTAGGGGGTGTTTTAGGGTTGATATTTTGAGGTGAAGATAACATCTGGTTTCTCATTTAGGATTCTCCTGATTTCTGTTTTCGGTAGTACTTTTTGAATTGTCTTTAGAATCTGTCTTTTGGGTGTTATTTGATTTAGATTGCCGATCTTTTGCATGTTGCTTGCGATACTCAGGCACAGAGTACATACCTGAATTAAATTTCCCCATGATGCTATTTCTACTTCCTGAATTAACGCTTTCATCCCCAATTGAGGCACGGTAGCGCGTTTGACCATTTGGACCACCGTCTTTTCCCCACATCACTTTATCAGCCGTATTTGAAACAACTCCCTTTATCGGCCCACTAACAATTCCAGCAGCAGCAGAGGCAGTTTTTCCTATTAATGATCCGTTATTTTCCTTTGATTTTGACCAACCACTTTTGGCTCCTCCAGTTACAGCTCCAGCTAAGGCCAGTCCTCCTCCGCCTAAAAGTTTTCCAGCTCCTAGTGCAGTACCACCAATAGTGCTAGCTGCCCTTGATCCTGCAAATGCCGTTGCTGCACCAGTTGAAGCAACCGTACCAAATGAGAGGTGAGGGGAGCCAGATAGTAAGCTTAAGGCCACACTGGGGGCATGAAGAGTAAGAAAGCATAGAGCAAATGAAATAATTACAAATTCAAAACCTTGTTGCCATGTAACTTCTGGTGGAAGAGCAATAGTTTGAAGAAATTGATCAGAAATTGCAATTATTAGGGCTAAAACCATCAGCTTTATTCCAAAGCCAATAATAGTTCCGAAGATTCTTTCAGCCAAAAATGCTGTGGGCTTAAATATTCCAAAAGGAATAAAAATAAATCCAGCAGTTGTTACAATTAAAAATTCTAAATAAGTTACAAAAACCTGTATGGCCATTATTCCGAAAGCGAAAACGGAACAAACAATACATATTATTAATAGTAGGGAATCAGCAGATAAAAGACTAAAGTAAGAGCTATCAGCTACTTGAAAAAGTTTATCTACTGCTGGTTTTGTGAGTTGTAGCCCTCTTAAAAAAATAAGATCCGGGTCTTGAATTGTTGCAAATGTAATTCCACTTGAGGCACCAGCTTTCTGCCCTACTAATATAAAGCCATCAACTATTTGCTGAAGTATCCAAGCATAATTTTGGATTATCCATGAGAAAAATCCAATTGAAAGAACTTTCCTTGCAATTCCCTTAAAATCTGCCCCTGATCCAAAGGCAAGATAGAGGCCGGAAAAAATGATTTCAAATAGTATAAAAATCTGGAATAAAGACGATGCTTGACCTGTTAGGGCATCTCGACCATTATCAAAAACTCGACCGAAAAAATTAAGCGCATTAGTAAGGGAAGGAAGGTTCATTGTTTAATACCTTCCTATTGGATTTAGAGGAGCTGGGCGAGGTCTTGAATTTCTAACACCAAAATCTGTAATAGCTTCTCTTTGTCGATTCTTTTGTAAACCATCTTTATGATTTCTCTCTAAACCTGTAGCTGCGTTTTCTTGGATAACTTCTGTTAGCTGCAAATTCAGGGTTTGTAAGCTTTTTGCTACCATTCCTGATATTTGATTACCAATTTTTATAGACTGCATTATTCCGACTGCTTGGGCAGTGTCATCTAGAAGTCCTTGAATTTGTTCTTCTTGCTGGGGAATAGTTTCTCGGACTTTTGCAGCAACTTTTGCTGCATGCTTTAATTGAATTTTAGTCCAAAGAATTTGCTTTTTTATTGCTCTATGGTGAGGGTTTGCTTTTATAGTAAAATCACCAGGCTGGTCATTTTGTTCCCAATCGTTATGGTAAGGAAAATATACTTCATCTAATCTATCGATCTGACCTAATAAGCCTCCTTCTTGATAGCCCTCAATTTCTTCTATTATTTGATTAAAAAGATCTCGGTATTTTGAAATATATGAATTATATTTCCCTGATGCGAGATTCGTATGATCAATCTCTGCCCAGTTATTCAGACTTTGCAACTGATTAATCATAGTAATGGTCTGTTGAACTTGTTGTATTAATTGAGTAACTGCTGCGGGATCAACAACGACAAACTGAGCATGGGTGTTACTAGTTAAAATACTTAATAACCCGATTAACACAATATAACTTTTGATTAAGTACTTCATGCAGCCTCCAGAAATCTAATTAGTTTAGTTAGTTCTAAAGCTTCACTCAAAAGCCCCTTATGTTTTAAATATTCGATACTAAATGAAAGAGGATCTTTGGATTCACTATTTAGTTGCTTAACAAGTGCCTTTTGTTCTGGGCTAACACCAGCACAGAAAGCTAAAGTTAGTGGATCTAAGCCAAGATCAAACAGCCTATTCCCAAGCGGAGAGGTATAATAGTAATCTTTTTTAGGGATTGAGAATGCAAGTATTTCTATTTGTCTTTTATTTAAGCCAAATGACCTATAAAACTCTGATACATCTGGTTGTAATGCAATAGAATTAGGAAGGTAGATTTTAGTGAAACAAGCTTCTTTAATAGTTGGTGCAATTGCTGAACCATCTACATCTGCGAGACTTTGAGTTGCAAAAACTACTGAGACATTCAGCTTTCTTAACGTCTTTAACCATTCACGGATTTTAGAAGAAAATGTCGGGTGGTCTAGGAATAACCAAGCTTCATCTAAAACAAGTAGGGTTGGTGGGCCATCAAAGCGTTGCTCTAACCTGTGAAACAGATAAGATAGAACCGGTGCTAATACCGCAGGAGTTTCCATCAGTTTCTCCATTTCAAAACATTGCCATTTAGATAATCTCAAATTATCTTTAGAATTATCAACAAGGCTTCCGTATGCCCCACGCTGAGTAAACGGCTCAAAGGCTGCTCTTAACTCGATATTTTGTAGATATACGGTTAGCGTATGAATTGTTCTATGATCTTTTGGGGTGGAACCGAGAGCTGTTAAAGCGTCCCAAATACTTCTTTTTACTTCGGGGGTAATGACAACTTTCTCATTTTCTGCAATTGCACATAACCAATCATGTGCCCACTTCTTATCGTCCTCTTCATCAACACAAGCTAAGGGCTGAAAATATAGTTGTGAATCTTCAGCACCAAGATCATAATAATCACCACCCATTGCAGCTGTTAGAGTTAAGGCACTTCCTCCCTTATCAAATATATAGACTTGGGCATCTTTATAACGAGTAAACTGAACCTCTAATAGATTTAGTAGAGTAGATTTACCGCTACCAGTTGGTCCAAGTATTAGAGTATGTCCAACATCTCCAATATGATGAACAAGTCTAAAGGGGGTGCTTCCTCCTGTTTCGGCTATTAGTAGTGGTGGGGCATCTAAATGTAAGTTCTCTTGTTGTCCTCCCCAAACAGCACTGGCACCCGGAATCAAGTGCGCTAGGTTCATCGTATTTAGTAGCGGACGTCTTACATTATTTCTTGCATTTCCCGGAATCGTACCAAGCCACGCATCAACTGCATTTACAGTTTCACGCCTTGTGACAAAGCCAACACCATTAATAACTCGTTCAATTTGAGACGTTAGAGCTTTTAAGACCTCTCTATCTTCATGAAGACAAACTAGGCTAGTTGTAAAATAGCCATAAGAGATTTCATCAGTTCCAGCTTCCATTAGTGCAGTTTGAGCATCTTCTGCTTTTTGAAGGGCATCAGAATCTGAAAGTATTGACTCTTCTTTTGTTAGAAGCTCTTTTATAAGAGTGCCGACACTTTTTCTTTTAGCAAACCATTTTCGTTGTAATTGCTCTAACTCTCTTTTAGCAGCCGTCTTATCAAGAAAAATAAACCGAGTTGACCATCTATATTCAATTGGAATTCTATTTAATTGATCTAAAAGCCCAGGTTGAGAGGAACCCGGGAAACCAAGAATTCCAATAACTGAAATATACTGATCCCCAAGCTTTGGATGAAACCCACCTAGAAGCGAGGAGTCACCCAAGACTGCATCTAAATACATTGGCGTTTCAGGAAGTCTTACCTCATGCGCCCTAGTTGAGATTGTTTGGTGTAGATATGTAATAAGTGAATCATCTTCTAGTAATTCTACTTCTGGAAACATTCTTTCAAAAAGATCAAATATTCTTTCTACTTCTTCGGTAAAAACTTGTAAGGCAAAATTATAATTTACAGCCTCAGTTTCTTCATTATTAATAAAACGAGCAGCTAACTTAGAAGTATTCTCTTCTTGAGGTAGAAATACAAAAGATAAGTAGTAGGATGACTCAAAATGATTATCTGATAAAAACTGTTGCCTACGTTTTGCATCAATAAGTGCTGCAACAGGGTTAGGAAATGAACTATCAGGATAAGTATTTACTACTCTCCTTTTTCCTTCACTAAAGAGAGCCCAACCAGACCCAAGTCGCTTTAGTACGTTATTTATTTGTGCCGATTTAACCAGCAGTTCTTCTTCCGTAGAGGAATCTAAGTCCGGCCCTCTAAAAAGCAAAACGGACATGAAAGATCCATCTTTATTCAAAATAACAGAACTTTGCACCAGTGCAGCCCATGGTAACAAGTCGCTTAATCTATCTGGATTATTTCTATATTCCCGGAAGTTAATCATTACTGCTTAAGCCTCGTAAAAAGGTTTATGGTTTAAGTGGCGTTTAAAAGTCTCTAGAAACATCGGATCATGCTTCGTTAAAATTACCGCTGTCGCATGTAAGATCACCACGAGTGGCACACCTAAAAGCGAATGAAGCCCAAATAGTAAAGCTGCTCCAACAGTCGCATTTAGAATTGCAAATTCACGTGGTGCTCCTCCAATTAAAATCGGATGAGTTAATGCTCTATGAATAGGGACTTGATAGCCTTCGATCATCTTAAAGCACTCCTACCAACCAAAAAGTGTCGGAGCCCAAGAACTAGCCCCAATTGCTATTGCGCCACCAAAGACCGCTGCCGAACATCTGCGAAAAAACGAACCAGCTTCCCCAACACAAAAGGCAAGACCTGCTATTACAATAGCCATAATAATTATTATCTGAGCGGTCGGACCTTGTAAGCTGTTAAGTAACTGTCTCAAAGGACTTTCCCAAGGCATTGTTTGAGCAAATGCAGTGCTAGGGAAAACAGCGGCAGCTATCAGCACCAAAGAAAGGTTAGCTTTGATCTTTATTAAAGCTCTACTTGTAATACTCATAACAATATTTCCTCCAAAAATTTATTTTGAAGGAAACTACTGTCTATTAGTGGATTTCCTAGGGTCACCCAATTGGTACACCTAGGCGGTACTGTAAGATGAAATAATTAAACCTTACTTTGGGCGCATAGACATGTGTCGGTCTCACAACCGTTTGATTTTATTGCAATAAGCGAATGTCGCATAGTAGTCAGGATGACATGAAATTCAAAGGATGATAGAATATTTTTTGTTTATTCGAAAATCCGATCTTTCATCATTTCATCTGGGTAGAACATTCGACCTCCTTTTTTACTTCTGCAAGATGTCCTTGTAGAAATTAAAGAAGGACGTTGCTGTAAGGTTTTTTATTCTACACTTGTGGATACCTTCTGTAGCCGCTTTCTTTTTTTCTTGAAAGGTCTTGAAATGTCTTCTAAGTTAACGGCACCATGTGCTACTGAAAGAAAATTTCTTGTAAAGAATCCTGGTTTTGATGTTGCGGGATTTAATTTAAATTCACATTGGCAATCGCGAATTCAACTTGCCACGGAAGAGCAAATTCTTTTCGACTTAATCTATGGATCAGAAATTAGTGCGAAAGGCTATGAACACCAGTACCAGAATATTTATAATCAGGTGCTGAATCGTCCAGAACTAATACAGGAGATCTTTGCACTTTTAAAAGCTCACAGGGAAACGAAAGAACAAAGTCGACTTTTTCCTGGTTTCGATGCCCTTGATAAGTTCGAGAATA
>JAIYCX010000022.1 GCA_027487795.1 Pseudomonadota bacterium
CCCACATCGCAAAAGCATAAACAAACCAGTAGCTTAGCCAGCCAAAAGTAGCACCGAAAAAAGTAAACCAAGCATTGTTGTGGTAAGCAATGAAGGCTGACATCAGGGCTTCTACTATGAGTAGTAGATACAGCATTCCACGCATTCTCAAATCCTTTCTAAAAATAAAAATCAAACTTTGTATTTGAAAGCGAATTTAATCTTTCTCAAATTTCTTAAGTTTGAAATTTAAAACCTAACTTTTTTCACATTATCACTTCTTGTATTTCTCAAATTTAGAAATTTAAGAAGTGATGATGTTCTTCATCTACCCTGATTTGAAAATACAATGACAAAGAAACTAACTACAATACATTTAGAAAAAAATTACTTTAGCATATGCTTTAACAACATGTAAATTAATTACAATCTTATAATGGTAGAAGTGTTCATTGCTTTTGTTAATGCACATTAAAAATATCGCACTAACAAAAGTAATTCGTAGGATTATAAAAAGGTTTTTTACAAAGAAGGATAGATCGTGCAACAAGTACTTGATTTGAATTTCGATTATACTTTACCTGTATTAAATCGAGAGCAGCAGAAACAAAGACTATATGATCATGCTAAATTTGCAGGAACGTTTGAACTGTTAAGGTTTGATAATATTCGATTAAGACCACGACAGTTTGTGATATTGGAGGAACTTCAGAGACGTCGTAAGGAACGTATTTCTAAAAAATTACCCAAAGAAAATTTACTAATTGAAGCTGGTACGGGCATTGGAAAGACTTTTGTTTTTATTGATAGTGCCATGTCAAGTGTAGCTAATGATCGAGTTGCTATTCTGGTTACTACCGAGAACAAGTTAGTAAAGCAGGCAGAGAAGAAAATTCTCTTACAGACTTTATTAGGCGAGTTTGATGTTCTAACCTTAAGTGGAAAAATCGCTCCGTGGAAGCGAAGTATTCTTTTGCAATCAAGACCAAAGATAATCATTACGACTCCGGGAGTAATGCTTGAAGACTTCAGACATTATGAATGGGATAAGATTGATTATATAATGTTTGATGAGTGTCAAAATTTAGTTGGTGATGCCTCGGCAATGCTTCTAGCTAAAAAATTGAAAGAAAAGAAGAAAGAACTTCGGAAAAGTGATTTAGATAATACTTTTTCTACTTCTGGCATGTCGGCAACTGTAGCGTCTAATGAAAAAAATCTAAGATTGCTGATGTTGGCTTTGGATATTGATAAGATTATTACAGTTAGTAATCCAAATGATATGAGAGAAGGTGGAAAAGAGAAGATCAAAGATTTCCCAATAACCTTGGATAAGCTTTCTAAAAGGATACTTAATAACTTAAAGCTTTCAATCTGTGGTTTGATGGATTATGTTAGGACTGCACTAGATGCTCCTAGCTTGTTTCCCATTCAAAGTGATGTTGACTTTTGGTTACCTTTTTTTGCTGACAGAGATATTGTTAGAACAAAATTAAAGAAGCTTGAGGAGACATTAGCAGAAGAGCCAGATCAAGAAGATGTTAAAGTAAAAAAAGAAAAGGAACAAGAAAAACAAAGACTGCAAGTTTTGAGAATGTCACTTTCCGAACTTGAATTTTATTGTGATCTACATTTTCGGCTTAATTCTTTGGGGATGTTTGCATTTCTTGAAAAGTATTGTTACGCGAGATGCCAGCTACTTTTTAAGCAAGATAAGAGACGAACTAATCTTCGTTTGCCTGAAATGACTAGCGATAAAACAGAACGTTTTCTTAGTCGCGGTAAAATTAAAGGATTGAGAAATCAAGAACTTCGAAGACTGGTTTTCCAGGCTGCAAAATTGACACCATATGCTGAAATAGTATTGGCGGATTCATGGGCAGTTCTTAGGAACAAGATTTCAGGTATCGATTTTAGAGTCATACTTGGGCCATTTTCAGTAAATACCAAACGCAGAAGAGTTATTACTAAAAAGAGAAATGAATATCTTCTTAAGCGTTCACAAGGTAAAAGAAGTAAGTACTCACCAGAAGAGGCATCGGATGTTGCTTTGTTAAGAGAGTATTTTAACTATGCTATGGGCTTTATGGCGAAGAGAGAAAAAAGTGATCATGAAAAAGAGCCAGAGTTACTTAATCAGCTTAATCTTATTAGGGAAATCATACCTAATGTAACAGGCTTTATTTTTACTCCCTTAACTAGGCACTCTGAATTTCTTTCTGAAAGACTAGAAATTCGTTGTTCATCGCCGATCATGAGACCAATTGCTGCTCACGGTAGTATGGGCTCTGGAATGAATGACTTTAGAAGTGAGGCTCTTGATGGGTTTAATAAAGCTAAGTTTAACTTTCTTGTGACTACCGTTGCATTTGCGGGAACTGGAATAGATGTTGAAAATGCGACTATCGGCATTCACTATGCTCTTTCAAATAGTAACCATATTCAATTTCTTCAAGCAAATGGACGAGTGTTAGGTAGAGCAAAAATTCCAATTCTTCTGCTTTTTTACTCTAAGGGTTCTCAACAAATTGAGCGAAAGCGTTTTCACTCTGCTGTCAGCAAGGAAGTTAAGCGCAGGAAGCTAATACTTAAAAAAGCTATGGTACTTGAACCTAATTTTGAAATAGAAGAAGAGGTAAGTGTTCAATCTTGAGACAAAAGTTTTTTGAAGGTTTTACCTACGAATGCTTTTGTCTTTTTGTTTTTATAATATTTAAAGGAAGGTTCGAGGCGTTAAGTTAACATCTAGAACCGTATTTTTTTGCTTTTACTCAACTGGAATAATCTCGTAGATGAAATGATTTTTTTTGTCATCTGTATACTTGTCTATTTCAGTGACTCTCATCCCAAGACTCTCTGCGATTATTTTTGGATTGTGAAGATCATCAACCATTTGAGTATATGGCATAATAAGTGGAGCGCCAGGTGCAAAATTTTTTTTTGATTCTTCGAGACCTCGCTTAATCAAAGTGTAACCACCTTCTTCCCCTTTTGGCTGCCAAACTTCTTGAGCATCACTATCTGGCAGATATGTATGATTAAATACGCCGCCATCATAAGTAGCTTGAGGTATGAAGTCACCAATCGGGAAGAAGAGATCAGCATGGAAAACTCTTATACCATCTATGTGCTTAATCTCTTTGTTATGATCAGAAATATTCCACCAAGCATCATCTACTTTTTCCACAATTTTTATAGATCTTAGGGCCTTAGCTATGTGCTGATTCTTTTTGTTGTAACCAGAAGTATTCCACAAAGCATTTTCTACTGCTAATTCATTTTTTTCAAGAGCATCTACTCTTTCCGAAATATTAAGAGCTCTTAGAGCCATAGCCAAAATGCCAGTACCAGTTCCCAAATCAACGGAGTGTTTCCATTTATAATCACTTTTTGCTAGCGTTTTTAGCATGTATTTGGTTGTGTAACCAAATCTTGGATCGAAAACATTTTTCCAAACTCTTAGGTTTAGACTTTTTGTGCTTGAGATTTCTATATTAACCCAAGTTGGATATTCCATGCTATCATAGACAGACCTAATAATACGATCTTGCAATCCAAGCGTCATTTTATCACCCTCCTAGAAAAAAACCGTGCTCTTGCACAAACCTTCTTTTAACGCCTCTACCAGATATAATAATTAAAAAAGAACAAAAAACTAGCTACAAAAACTTTTATAGCTCTCAAATGGATAAAGTGCTGCTTTTATAAAGCTGTATAAAGGCATCACTTTAATATAACGTAGATCTGTACCGAAAAGTACTTTGATCTCTCCAGTTAGAGAGTGCATATCTTGTGGATTTTCCACTTCTACAGCCATTTCAAAATCCCAATCACCTAGAGTGTTTATAAGTGTGGTAATATTACTTTGCTTTCTGCAATACTCTTTAAAATCTGCTCTTAATGGATTACTTATTCCTCTGGTGCTGACTAGTATTACATAGGCTAAGCCAGTAACCGAAGTAGGTTTTAAATAGTAATAATTACCAGCAAGGACTCCTACATCTTCTAGTTTTTTTCGTCTTACTTCAAAGGTCGATAAAGACATTTTAAGACTATCTGCAACTTGTTTTTTTGAAATATCACTATCATGCGCTAGTGCTTTAAGTATCTCATGATCCGTTTCGTCTATTTCAATTTTCTTAGTAGAAGGCGCTATTGTATATTCTTTGTTTATGTCTCTATCGGTAGAGAGATATTTATTTCCAAAAAAAGAGAAAGATAGTCTAGTAGCGAAGGTACGTTCATAGAATATCCTACCAAACTTTTCTGCAAAAGAATCTAAATAATCTGATGCCTCGTGGATAGACTTTGCACAAAAAGTTAAACCGTACTGATAATCACCACCAATTTGGGCAAGCCAAGTTACTCTATCAAGTTCGGTAAGAGCTTTTACAATTTCTTGTTCTCTCGTTTGACCTTCGCTGGATAGAGAAAAGTATATTTCGTAATAGGTAAAGCCTAGTTGAAACATATTTACGTAGGTGCGATGAGTGATTAGACCTGATTCTTTCCAGCGATCAAGGAAGTATCTTACAGCATGATCTCTATAACCACTTTGTTTTCCTATCTCGGCAACAGTACTATCTGCATGCATTTCTGCATGAGCTAGAATGTTACGATCTTTTACACCGAGACGCATAGGTTTTTATTTTATCTTGTTTTTAATGTGTGAAATATAGTGCCTTAAAAATATTAGATTAGTCAAATATCGAGATCTTATTAGCAAATTTAGTAACGAGGTCATTTAAATAAGTACATTTTTGAGAATCTTTTGAGTAACTTAGCTAAGTTCAGTAATAAATCTGACAATTTGATTTAAAATGGGAAGAAGATTTTACTCTCTAAAGCAATGAAGATTTAGCCTCATTGCTTTAGAGAGCACTTGAAAAATGGTTTTTAGTGCTAAGGTTTTTCACTATATTTTTCTCATTTTGAGAGCTAGGATTTGCTATGTTGACCACTGCGGCCTCTGTTAACGGAAATGTTGAGAATCAACTACGAAATAAGAATATAGCTCGACTCAGTCTAGAAGGACGGAGCTTATTAGAGCTGTCACAAAATTTTGCAGTCTGCGGAGTAGGGCAATCTACTCCAGAAGATAGCAAGCTATGTGGCATGTTTAATAATTATGGAATTTTGCAAATTTCAGATGCACCGGAAGAAAAATATGGTCCTGGACCACATTTTGTAAAAGTTGAAAAAACCTTTGTTCCGCGAATTGAGTTTAGTAAGTTAGTTGCTAAGGGACTTCAAGTTCAGACTCCTACTGTCTTTTATGGAGAAACTGATTTACGTGCAACAAAGAATAGCAAAAATTCTCGAAGTCGATTACAGAACTTAATTGTTTCACCTTCATTAAAACCGCGTTTATTGTCGGGTACGTTAATTGGAAAAATTGAATATGTGCCTAAACTAAAAGAGCGCCTAGCAAAATTGTATGCTAGTTTTAGTTGCCCACCAATGGTGATTATCCCTACGCATGTAAGATTTGCTAATTTATATACTGGTACTTTAAAAAAGAAGTTTCAAAGTCCATATTGTCGTGCTGTAAATGAAAGCTCAATATTGCTTATGCAATCGATACCAGCAGCGGAAAATCCTGTTCAGTTAACTTATGAAATTCAACTTTGTTCTGACTTGATAATTATTGGTCAAGTTACTATGGCAGAGTTGAAAGAATCAGTGCGTCAAATATATGAAGATGTGAAGGGAGATTCTGACGATTGTTACGAGTGTGACGAAGAATCCGAACTAGGAGATGAGGACGACGAAGAAGAGGAGGTTTGAATATGAGTACGGCAGTTTTAAATACCAGAGTAAGGAAGAAAAAAGCAGCAAAAAGAAAAGCTCGCTGGGATTTATTTCCTTGGCAGCAGGGCTTTTCTGTTCTTGAGCATGGAGATGGGCAACTAGATTCTATTGCCCCATTAGTTAAAACTTTATGGTTGGATCATGAGAACGTAGCGGAACGTTTTAGGCTAAAGCTATATGGTATATTTGCTTTGCAAAAAGTACCAGTTGCGAAGTATGGTCAAGGTCCACATTATCTTCTTGTCGAACAAAGGATGGTGACCAAGGATCAAGAACTATTTACTCAGCTTAGGGGAAGTTGTTCGACTTTGCCTGTTGCTTTAATAGGCTCACCACAGAAAATTTCTAGCTTGAAAAATTGTACTGCCTTGACTCCTTATACTTATCTACCAAAAACTCTTAGTAATAATGGTAGGGGACGAGTAATCGGAGTTGCAAAGTACGATTTAACAGAAAAGCAGTTTTCTGTTAAATTAATGAAAGAAGGTCCTAAAATTAGAATCTATCCTTTTGTTACTTTTCAATCGAGGAAAAGCTTAAAACGAAGTATGAAAACGATTAAGGAGCTAACTAAAGATTCAGCTTCTAACTCTATTCATTTTCTTAGACAGCAAATAGAAGCAGCAACTTTGCAAATAATTACTGCTTCGGTCATAAGTAGAGATTTGGCGATCCCTATAATTACTTATGGTCGATTAAAAAATTATGCACATGTCATTAATGGCAATGGAAGCTAGTATTAAATTAGGTTTTTTAAATAGTAAGTCTTAGCTTTAATGTTAAGACTTACAGTGGTAGCGGAATTTATTTCAGGTGCTTTCTATTGTCTTTAAATTTCACTCCATTCTAAAATTACTTTTCCGCAATTGCCAGAATTCATTAACTTAAAAGTTTCTTCAAAATCTGTATAATGAAATCTATGAGTGATGACTTTACTGATATCAAGTCCTCCTTGAAGTAATACGGTCATTTTATACCAGGTGTCAAAAATTTCTCTTCCATAAATGCCTTTTATTGTAAGCATTCTAAAAATTACTCTATTCCAATCAATAGTAATATCTTTGCTTGGAATGCCAAGTAGTGCAATTTGTCCGCCAAAGTTCATATTGTTTATCATGTCACTAAAAGCCTCCGCATTGCCTGACATTTCAAGTCCGATATCAAATCCTGCTTTCATTCCTAAATCTTTTTGTACTTCTTTAAGATTTTGAACTTTAGGGTCAATTACTAATGTCGCTCCTAGTTCTTCGGCTAGTTTTCTACGGTATGGATTAATGTCACTTACTACTACAAATCTTGCTCCTATATGTTTTGCAATAGCAGCTGACATAATCCCAATAGGGCCTGCGCCAGTAATAAGAACATCTTCTCCGATCATCGGAAAACTCAATGTGGAATGGACCGCATTTCCAAAAGGGTCAAATATGGAAGCGACTTCTAGTGATATCTTACTATTCGCAATTTTCGGATCATGAAACCAGATATTAGTTTCTGGAAGAGTAATAAATTCTGCAAATGCTCCGTCTCTTGATACTCCGACTCCTGAAGTATTTGCGCAAAGATGTCTTCTTCCAGCAAGACAGTATCTGCACTTACCACAAACTACATGACCTTCTCCGCTTACCAGATCTCCCTTTTTAAACCCACTAACAGCATTACCAATTTTTTCTATAACACCTACAAACTCATGTCCAATAATAAGGGGAGTTTTTATTGTTTTGCTTGCCCAGTTGTCCCAGTTATATATGTGTAAATCTGTTCCGCATACACCAGTTTTTAGAACTCTAATTAATACTTCTCTATCACCGATATTTGGTACTGGAACTTCTTTTAAAACTATAGCGCCTGGGGTGTTGTTACTTTTTACTAATGCTTTCATAGAGTAATTTTAAAAATTTTAGGTTTAATAGTACTATGTCCTTGATTAATTACATATAGACTATTTTTCTCAATGAATTTAGCAACAAAAATAATAATAGGAATAATTGCAAGTCTATTAGGTCTATTCTTTTTTGTTTTTTTCTTTATGTTGTTTCCTCTTTTTTATCTAACAACCTTTTGTTCGCTATCATTTACGGCAACTAAGCTTAGTATTATGCACCTTGCGAAGAAGTTTTTAAAACGCTAGTTTTAAGACTAATTTACATTTAGGTGTATCGCATGGAAAAAAAATCTAACTTTGGAAGCAATCTCATATTACAGCTTATTATATGTGGAGTGCTTTATACATTAAGCGCCGTACTTCCATATCACTTCAAGCCGTTTAAAAATGTTATTCAAACTATAGCCGCCGTATTTTCATCTAGTTTTTATATTGGTCTTGTTTATGGTTTATTTAGAATGGGTGGTTTGAAAATAACACCACTAGAATGGTATTTTCAAAATATTCCTTATGGTTGGAAAATGGATACAGAATATGATTTAGGCGGAAGCAGCTCTTCTGAAATGGCGAAAGAAGACCCAAGTTCTTCTTTATCTATAAAGTATCCTGAGCCCGAAGTGGAAAAATTTAACTGGGATAGTTTATTATCTGTTGAATATTTAAGATATGCCGGTGCTCTTTTGATGTTCACTGCGGCTTCCTCTCTACTCTTTAAAATTGAGTGGCCTTTAATTAGTAAGATAGTTGCTGCATTTGGTTTTTCAATCATAACACTTATTGGTGCTGAGGTTTTAAGAGCAAAGAATAAATTAAGAATGGCAGATATTTCTTTCTTAGCTTCTTTTTCACTTTTTCAATTTGGATTAACTCTATTATTTTTATACTTTCCAGAGCAAGATCCAAAAGAAGCTGGCACTAGCTGGATGATAATAAAGACTATTGTTTCCTTAGTTTTTTCAGTTGGTTTATTTAGGTACTCATATCGTTCTACGGCCGCAGTATTCTTATTGATAGCATATTTAACACCCGTAAGTCTTGTTAGTGTTGGGGCGGTTGTTTCACTAGATTTGGTTATTGCATTAATAGGAGCTCTTTCAGTGCTGTCGCTTGTTAGTTCTACTACTAAAAAATCTGAATTACAAACAATCGTCAACTCGATTTGTGCTTTCTCTGCTATGTTTGCAATGTATTTAAATCATGCAGAACATTTTACTAAATTAGCAAATTTAACTCAGGGTATTTCTGGTGAAGTGCTTGGGATTAAAATATTAATTACTTCAAGTTCATTGATTATATTTTATCTTGTTAAAATTTTATATTCTCAACTTAATGAGACAATTTCATCTGAAGTAGTTACATCTAAACGACTAAGTACTTTTGATTATTTATTATCACAGGCTCTATTTACTATATTAACCTTAACTGCGGTATCAGATATTCCTAGTATTAAGGATTATTTAGGTGCGAGTCTTTTAGTTTTAGCGACTCCTAGTTTATTAGCTTGTTTGTATCTTAGATCAAAACAAATTTCTAATATTTTAACAGAGGTAATGTTGAACTTTTCATTATTACTTTCTGCTGTTGGAATGCTAGTGCAAACGCGAGGTCCTTGGAGTGCTGTGGTATTCTTAATCTTCTCTTGTTTAGCTATTTATTTTGCTATTAGACTAGGAACTTTAAGAACAAGAGTTTATGCTTTTGTAGTTTTAACAATATCACTCTGGAAGCTTTATACTGAATGTTATAGTCTATTTGATAGCTTATCTGGTTCCTCGGTAATATTAGTTATTGGATTTGTGCTAGTTCTATTATCATTTAAGTTAGAGAAGATTAAGGAATTGGTAAGTAACTCAACGCATGGCGAAAGTTAAGATATTGTAATGAACCAATACTTGGTCAGAGTCTTTAATTGGATCTTAGTTAAGGCTATTTATAAAGTTAAGATTAATAAATTAAGTGAGCTTCCGGAGTCGGGAGCTTTGCTTATTTCTAATCATGTATCCTATCTTGACGCTTGCTTGATACAAGCATCTCTTCGTCGTCAAGTTCGCTTTTTAATGTATAAGCCAATTTACGAAAACTTTTTAATTAAGCCAATTGCTAAAGCTCTAGGCGCTATCCCAATAGATCCATCAAGCAGAGAAACTGTAGTTTCGGCTTTGTCTGAAGCTACTGAAGCAATCAGGAGAGGTGAGTTGGTTTGTATCTTTCCGGAAGGTGCAATTACTAGACTGGGAGTCTTGCAGCCTTTTAAGAAGGGTATGGAGTCCATCATGAAAGATTTAGATGCTCCGATTGTGCCGATCTGGATTGATCAGATGTGGGGTAGTATTTTTTCTTTTAAGGGTAAAAAATTTATTTGGAAAATTCCACGTGAATTACCATATCGAGTAAGTTTAAGTTTTGGTGAACATTTAACAGCGGGGACTTCTGCTAGGCTTGCCTATGAAAAAGTAGAAGAATTATCTACGGAAGCTTTTAGTAGAAGAGATGATTTATCTCAATTATTACATAAGCAAGCTATTAGACGATTAAAACTCAGTGCTTTTAGGAAAGTATTTAGTGATACTTTAGCGGGATCTTTTAGAGGTATTAGTGTTCTTGCTCTTAGTTTAATTATCGCTAAAAAATTAAAAGAAACTAAGAGGCAAACTAATAGTGCTCAGAATATTGGAATTCATCTTCCTACTTCAGTTGTCGCTCTTGCTTCAAATCTTGGTGCTTTAGTTAGTGGTTCAGCAGTTGTAAATTTAAATTATACAGTAGCGTTAGATTCACTTTCTTATGCAATTAAAGAAGCTGATATCAAAATTATTATCTCTTCAAGAAAATTCATTGAGAGATTTCCGCTACCGGAAGCGAGCTATGAAATAATTTATATAGAAGATGTCCTGAGCTTACCAAAGAAAGATTTAATTTTGAAATGCATAGAAGGTTTACTTCTTCCTAGTTCGTTATTAATAAAAAAATATGGAAGACTTGAGGTGTCTCCAAATGATACCGCCGCGATCCTATTTTCTAGCGGAAGTACTGGAGTTCCTAAGGGAGTGCTGCTTAGTCACAAAAATATAATTTGTAATATAACCAGTATTATCGATCTTTTTGACTTAACCATGAATGATAAAATTATTGGTACTCTTCCATTTTTCCACTCATTTGGTTTTACAATAACGCTATGGTTACCATTAGTTTCTAGATGTCGTGCTGCATATCATGCTAATCCTTTAGAGGGTAACCGGATAACTAAACTTATTAAAGAAGAACAGGGTACTCTTTTCTTTTCTACTCCAACGTTCTTGCAGATGATGCTTAAGAAGTCAGATAAAAGCAGCTTTTCATCGCTCAGGGAAATTATGCTAGGTGCTGAAAAATTAACTGAAGAATTTGCAAAAAAAGTAGAGGAGCTTACCGGAGTTAGTCCTAAGGAGGGTTATGGCTGTACTGAGCTTTCACCACTAGCGTTAGTTAATACTACAAATTATGGCAGTGGTCGTAATATGCAGAAAGGTGAGAAGCTTGGAACGGTAGGGCTACCAATACCAGGAGTGAGTATTAAAATTGTTAATCCAGATACATTTGATACTTTATCTGCTAATGAATCAGGAATGTTATTAGTAAAAGGCGGAAATGTTATGAAGGGTTATTTAAATAATCAAGAACTAACAAAAGAAGTAATAAGAGAAGGTTGGTATGTTACGGGAGATATCGCTAAGCGAGATGATGAAGGTTTTATTACAATCACTGATAGGCTTAGTAGATTTAGTAAAATAGCAGGGGAGATGGTGCCACATGGAAAAGTAGAGGAGATACTGCAAGAATTTATAAAAGAAGCGGATAGAATGTTAGTTGTTATAGGAGCATCGGATGAGAAGAAGGGTGAGAAGTTGCTTGTGTTACATAAGTCCGAACTAGATATTAAAGCTGCTAGAGAATATTTAAAAGAAAAAGGATTGCCTAATTTATGGATTCCGGCTGCCGAATCTTTTTTTAAGATTGATGAGATTCCTGTACTGGCAACAGGAAAACTTGATCTCTCAGAAATTAAAAAAATAGCTAAAAAATTAGAACGGTTGTTCTAGCTAAGAAAGTCTTGAAGAGAATAAATTTTTAATGATACTATACTTTAAATTGAGGTTTTAGTTATAGGTAACGTGTGTTTCCTGAGCCTCGTGTATTTTGTTATGAGAGGGATTTTCATGACTCGCAAATACTGTTTTACTTTGCCAGATGAGATGGGAAAGCCCAAGCAACCTGTTAGTATCTTAGCGGATAGTCCAGCAGATGCTATCAGAATTCTAAAAAATCGGGGTCTGCATCCATTGGAGCTAATTTCTGTGGATGGAAAAGATGTCGGTGCAAAAAAGAATAAAGGTTTGCTTGCTGGTTTATTATCCTTCTTCGCTACAAGGAAAAAGAAACGCTGATGGTTTTAAATGTTAAAGCTACTCATAATTCTGGGTAGCTTTCCTTCCTACACTCAATAAAGATAACGAATTGTTTGTCTTTTCATGCCCCGCTTTATCTTGAAGCGGGGCCAATTCAGTACAGTTTGGCTTTTATGGAAACTTTGTTCCCCTCAACTTCAACTCTAAATGAAATTTCTTTACCTTTATTCTTTTCAGAAAGATACTTAGTGTTTTCTTCCAAGTTTTCTTTAAATTCTTGAAAGTTTAAACTTCGAGTACTTCCAGAATTTTTTATTAACGCATCTTGATAACTTGTAAAAAGCTCTTTAATAGCTTTTTCTTTTTTACTCTCGTCAGTACTTACTTTTTTTAGAGATTTTATGTGTCGATGTCTCAGTTCGGCTTTGAATTTATCCTTTGAATAAGTACCGTTTTCTCTATCTAACAAAACTTTCTCCCAGTGGGTATTAAGCGTCTGGTATCTGAGAACTAAGTTTTTTAACCTAAAATTAATCTGCAGATTCTTAAATGGCATTCGAAGTAGTGACCTAGAGTTCCTTTTTACTTCGTCATGTTCTTTGGTTGGTGGCAGTGGTAGTAGCCCTGAAAAATACTGCTCATAGAGAATCTTGAGCTCGAAAATCTGTGCTTCAAAATTATCTAGTTCGCTTTTTAGAGCTAAAGAATTTACCTTGGGCTCGTTTTTACTACTTAATTGATTTTCTCTTAACTGCATTAATTACAACTTATATTCAGTATGAAGATAGAATCGGTGTTTAAAGTTTAATACATTATACTTTGAGGCTGAAGACTTTACATTAAGTAGTAAATTTTCTTACGTTAAGAATTAGTATATTTATTCTAGGTACTTATTACCTCAACCATAACTCCCTTTAGATATAGGGACTCGGGGTGATTTGGGTTTACTGGGTGACAAGGCGCTTGGGTAAATCTTTTTACTATTTTTATGTTTTTATTTTGTTGTCTCGCAGCTTTAGATATTTCTGCAATTAGCATTTCTTCAGTTACGAACTGTGAACAGCTAAAACTTAGAAGGAATCCACCTTGTTTAACTTTAGGTAGAGCTAGGTTTTGTAATAAGCTGTAGTATGAAAGCCCTTTGCTTAGAGCTTGGCGTTTTTTTACAAGGGCTGGAGGGTCTAGGACTACTATATCAAATTGTTCATCATTGTTTTTTAAAAATTCTCTACAATCTGAAGTTATAGTTTGGTGATTAGCTTTTATATTTAATTCTTTAGCAAGTTTTTGTATGTTTTTATCTAACATAGCAGTAGCACTTTCTGAGGAGTCTACGGAGATGATTTTACTAGCCACATTTTGCAGTGCGTAAAGAGAGAATCCTCCAGTATAGCAAAATAAATTTAATACTGAGCGATCTTTTGATATCTCTCCTAAGTAGTTACGGCTATCTCTTTGATCTAAGAAGAAGCCAGTTTTTTGACCGTTAATCAAATCTACTTCAAAGCTGATATTATTTTCCTTTACTGAGGAACTTTTTATTTCACCAAAAATAACTTCTCCTTTTTGGTCCTCTGCTTTATCAGAATTATCCCTTAGTATAATTGCTTCCGTTTCGGGCAAGCGCAGCTTAAGTTGATTAACTATTCTGTCTAAAAATAAGTGAACCCCTTTATTATGTATTTGAATGACTAAGTTTCTATTAAATTTATCAATAGTAAGCCCAGGGAAAAGATCTCCTTCTGAGTGAAATAGTCTGCAACAGTTTGTGCTTTCTGAGATTAATAAATTTAGAGATTTTCTTAAATTTAGGGCATCATCCAGAAGATTTTCAATAAACCCTGCATCTCTAGGGTCTTTATTAAAGCTAATAACCCTAACTGCAATAGATTGAGTCCCATAAAAACCATATCCTAGAGGTTTATTATCCTGGCTTTTAATTTCAACTAGATCTCCCTCCTCGGGAGGCTCAGATTTTGGAGCATTTGAAGAGTTTAACCCTTCGATATATTTACCTTGTATACGATAAATGGCACCGGAGAAAATCCAGTGATGTTTGTAGTAAATACTCTTTTCTCTACCGGTTTTTAGGGTAACTCTTTGAATAGGGCTGTGCATGTTTTATTTATTAGGTAATTTCATGATATATGATCATATCTTATGCCAGAAAAAAACATTTTATACGCAATTATCCTAGCTGCCGGAAAAGGTACGAGATTTAAATCTGATCTTCCTAAGGTCTTACATCGTATTGGGGGGAGGACTTTATTAGAACAAACTGTTAGAGCCTGCGCTCCAATAACTAAGCAAGAAATAGTTGTCGTAGCCGGTTTCGGTTTTGAGCTAGTGAGTAAAGAACTTGAGATCATTAAAGAAAAGTTAAAATTAGATTTAAAAATTTCAATTGTTAAGCAAACAGAACAGCTTGGAACTGGGCATGCTGCATTAGTTGGTTTATCGGGGATATCTGAAAATAATGCCGATGGGTCACTATTAGTAGTTCCGGGGGATTGTCCTCTGCTATCTGAAGCTACAATCTCTGAGTTTGTTTCCTGTGAAGTAAATAAAGCTGAAGCAACTAAGGCTAGTTTTTCAATATTAACAGTAGAGCTAGATAATCCTTTTGGTTTTGGCAGGATTGTTAGAGACTCTAGTACGACGGCTAACTTAGTTAGTAAAATTGTAGAAGAGAAAGATTGTACTGCGGAGCAAAAGAAAATAACTGAAATTAATACTGGCGTAGTTCTTTCAACTTTAGCTGCTTTAAAAGAGTATCTTCCAAAACTTGGAACCAATAATTCGCAATCAGAGTATTATCTAACAGATGTGCCTGAACTTTTAATTAAAGATAATAAATCAGTCTCTGCTTACATTACTAAAAATAAATTAAGCGTCAGGGGAGTAAACTCTAGACTTGAGCTTAGTGTACTAGAGAGTGAGTGGAGGCAGGAACATTTAAGTGCACTAGCACTTAGTGGAGTAACTATAGAATCTTTTGCTAATACTTTTATAGATTTAGATGCCGTTGTCGAGCCTGATGTTTTTATCGGAGCAGGAACAAGAATTTATGGAAAAAGTATTATTAAGTCCGGAAGTATATTAGAAGGCGATACTTTGATTAGAGACTCAGTAATTGGTCAAAACTGTAATATTAGACTTGGTAGTTATGTAGATAGCGCAGTCTTAGAAAATAATATAGCAATAGGTCCATTTTGCCACATTCGCCCTAAGTCGCATTTAATGAATAATGTGAAGATTGGAAACTTTGTAGAAACAAAAGCAGCTTTACTGCATGAGGGCGTGAAGGCTAATCATCTCGCATATCTGGGTGACTTAGAAATTGGTGCAGAGACGAATATTGGCGCTGGGACTATAGTTTGTAACTATGACGGAACGCATAAACATCGATCACAAATTTCTTCAAAAGTTTTTATAGGAAGTAATAGTACTCTGATTTCTCCAGTTGAAATAGGAGAAGGGGCATATGTTGCAGCAGGCTCTGTGATAAATCAAAACGTACCAAGTGGGGCGCTTGGAGTGGGGCGAAGTAAGCAGGTTAATAAAGAGGGCTGGGCATCTAGGAAGCGTAAGGCGGAAAATAAATCAACCGGAAATAAATAAAGGACATAACACTGTGTGCGGAATAGTTGGATATATCGGAAGAAAGAATGTAATGCCTGTTTTAGTAAACGGCTTACAGAAACTTGAGTATAGAGGATATGACTCAGC
>JAIYCX010000011.1 GCA_027487795.1 Pseudomonadota bacterium
AGGATAGAAGGGGGGAGTTTAGTTTGTTTCTTTCGGAAGAAGTGGCAGCAGTGCTTAAAGCGATCCGAGACGCAAACATGGCCTGCTAGCAAACTCTGGAACATACCCACCCTCCCTCAGTTTAAGCACTGCTGCCACTTCTTCTTTTTTAATTTCTCCTATCCTCCTATCCTTCCTGTTTTTTTTAATTCGGGGAGGTGGTTCTGAGTAGACTAACCATTAACTCTAACATCTCATCCCTTAACGCTCAGCGTAGTTTAGCAAACGCCACGA
This sequence comes from Pseudomonadota bacterium, assembly GCA_027487795.1. GTDB lineage: Bacteria > Bdellovibrionota_C > UBA2361 > SZUA-149 > DAOLCO01 > JAIYCX01. The sequence continues at coordinate 274 of JAIYCX010000011.1, forward strand.
AGAAACTTAGTGACAGTTACACTCGTCTATCTTCTGGCTTGCGCATTAACAAAGCTTCAGACGATGCTGCAGGTTTATCAATTTCCGAATCACTAAAAGCAGATACTCGTTTATTCAATCAAGGGGTTCGAAATCTAAACGATGGAGTTAGTTTATTAAACATTGCAGACGGTGCCTTAAATGAGCTTTCAAATATAACAATTCGTCTCAGAGAACTAGCAACTCAAAGTGCAAATGGAACTTTTAGTAATAAGCAGAGACTTGCTCTTGATCAAGAAGCCCAGAGTTTATCTAAAGAGTATAATAGAATAGCACGTACTACAGAGTTTAATGGCAGAAAGATTTTTAATGCTGATTTTGGAGAGTTGAGTTTGTCTGCGGGTGTTGGACGTGACGGTTTGATAGTGGATGGACTTGGTGGGGGGATTGGTGATGGGAGTTTTATTAATAGAGTATCGTTTTCTACTGGAACTAGTTCTCGTTCAATTATCACTGGAGATTTTAATAATGATGGAATTTCAGATTTATTATCAAGCGATATTGGAGATACTACAGTTAGTTTACTAATAGGAAATGGGGATGGAACATTCCTAGCTAGAAGATCTTTTAATACTGGAGGTGGACCGAATTCTGTAACGACTGGAGATTTTAATGGTGATGGATTTTTAGATTTTGCTTCAGCTGATAATAGCGTTAATACTATAAGTATATTTATCGGGAATGGCAATGGAAGTTTTAAATCAAGGTCTTTTATTTCAACTGGTTCTTCGCCTTATTCAGTAACGACTGGAGATTTTAATGATGATGGTATTTTAGATTTAGTATCAGCAGATAATGGAAGTGATGGTGTTAGTGTATTTATTGGAAATAGCAATGGGAGTTTCTTATCTAGAAGGTCTTTTGCTACTGGCACTGGACCACGTAGTGTAGCAGTAGGTGATTTTAATACAGACGGCATTGCTGATTTAGTTGTAACAAATGCTTCTGGGGCAAGTGTTAGTGTGCTTATTGGAAATGGAAATGGTAGTTTTAATGCTGGACGTTCTTTTACGACTGGTTCTACTTCCAATATGGTTAAAATCGAAGATTTAAATGGTGACGGAGTATCTGATTTAGTTACCTCAGATATTGGAGGTAATAGTTTAAGTGTATTTATTGGTAATGTTGATGGTAGCTTTTTTGCTAGAAGCTCTTTTACTACGGGAGTCTCACCTTTCTCTGTTGCAATTGGTGATTTTAATGGAGACGGTGTTTTGGATCTGGCATCAGGAGATCAGATTTCTAGTACTATCAGTATTCTTATGGGTAACGGAAATGGGACTTTTAAAACGCGACAATCTTTTGTTACAGGAACTAACCCTTTTTCAGTCATAGTAGCAGATTTAAACAATGACGGAGTTTCCGACTTGGCAGCAGCGGACTCTGGAGGAAGTACTTTAAGTATACTATTAGGAAACTCAAACTCGGGTGTCTCAGCTCTTCAATCTTTTTCCCTAAAAACTAAACAAGACTCCAAAGCAGCAATGGACTATCTAACGGGAGCTCTTAATAGAATCTCTAAACAACGCGGAGAAATAGGAGCATTTCAATCACGCTTAGAGTATGCAACAAGCACATTACAAACTAGTTCACTAAACTATCAAGAAGCAAATAGCCGAATTACAGATATCGACGTAGCAGAGGAATCTTCAAGACTTGCAGCAACTCAAATTTTACAAAGATCCGCAGCTAGTATTTTGGCCCAAGCTAACCAGCAACCCAGCCTAGTGCTCTCCTTATTACGAGATTTGTAGGCTCGCCTATCAGGGTTTGGGGTGGCTGGGGCTAGAGACAAGCAACCGCAACTAGTTTTAAATCTGCTAAGAGACCTTCAAGCTCGCTTAAATGAGTTATCAGGATTTGTTGATGCCGGGGTAAGGTTTATTAACTGATAACATACAGCTACTTGTAGGTATTTTACGGTTTCCTTTAAGCCAAAAATAAAAATCTTCTAAGAAAAATACACATTTTTTTAAAATAGCCTCATTTTCAAGTATCACTTTTAGAATTCTCATTCATAACCAAGTACCTCTCTTTTATTCTAAATTAAATTCAAGGAAATTTTATGTTAAGTAAATTATTAAAAGCAGCAGTATTTTCTGCGTGCTTGTACGTCTCTTCTGCAGCTTATGCTGTGACCCTTACTCCTGGTAGTCAGTATACTATGACTGGTACTTATACTGCCAGTATGAGCGCAGGAGGGGAGAGATACTACGCAAATTTAGGTTTCGGACCTAATAATACTACTGCTGGAACTCTTACAGATGGTGTACTTAGTAGCTTAAATCTGAATGCTTTACTTGCTTCTACGAGTATTTTTAAATTGGTCAGCGGTGCTTGGGTAGCTTTGGTTGATAGTTCTGGTTTAAACGGTAGTCTAGCAGTTAATGTTAATAACTTCAGGGTTAATAGCGATGGCTCAGTAGGAGCAGGAATAAATGGTCAAGCTAATTTTACAGGTTCTAGCATTTCTATTGCTGGTAACTTAGAAGGTAATGCAGTATCAGGCAGTTTTAATTTACTTGCACCATCTTTCATGAATTTTGCTTCAGGTCCAAGTGGATATGGTTTACCAGGTACAGCATTCTCTAATACTGGATCCCTAAATTATGCCGCGGGATTTTTTCAAAATAGTTTTCATTCTTGGATTTATACGAATTCTCCTGCGATGAACGGGTTGGCATTTTCAGGCGGTGATATTCATACTTCAGTTAGTCAAGTGCCTGAGCCTGCCAGCATGCTCTTATTAGGCGCTGGACTTATTGGTGGACTTTCTAAACGCAGAAAGTCTTTGGTTAAAGCCTAATTAGCTTATCTTTTAAGCCGAAGTAAACTTCGGCTTTTTTGTTTTTTACACCTGGTTTTATAGAAAATTATATTTAAATATTATGAAACAAATTTTAAATTCATTTTTAATATTTTTATTTTTACTTCCTGCTTGTGGTGGGGGAGGATCTAACAATGATAAAATTAAGGATACAAGATCTTCTTGGATAGTTCATTGGAATAAAGTAGCAATAGATGCTTCTGGTCTTGACCATACACCCTTAGCGCCTGGAGAATTAAGAGTTTTTGGTGAACAAATGGGGCCAGTTAGATCAGCTAGAGCTATGGCTATCATTCATATAGCTATAGCTGATAGTGTAGCTGTTATAACAGGCAAATTTGATTCTTATTTACCAGTTGGAAAAGTTAGCTTTAACAATACTTTAAATTCTGGATTAGCATTAAAGGCCGCTATCGCAAAAGCTGGTCACGATACATTAGTAGCATTATACCCTTCTCAGGCTGCTAAATTTGATTTTGAATTATTATCAAGTTTGACAGTCATAGAAGAAGGTCTTTCTAAAGAATTAGGATTGAAAATAGGACAAGAAAGAGCCGCATTAATTTTATCACATAGACAAGATGATGGTTCAGATCTTAGTGAGCCTTATGCTAATATTAATTATCAGCCAAGTCAGCTTCCAGGGAAGTGGAGACCAGACCCACTAAATCCAAATCAAACAGCACTAGGATCTAATTGGAGTAAGGTCAAGCCTTTTGTGATAAATTCTGCAATACAATTTAGAATACCTCCACCTCCAGCATTCGATTCGAAAGAATATGCTGAAGCATATAATGAAGTGTATAGATTAGGAGGTGACGGTGTAAATACTCCGACTGAAAGAACTGAAGATCAAACTATAGCCGGAATTTATTGGGCTTATGATGGAACTCCAAGTTTGTGTGCACCTCCAAGGTTATATAATCAAATAGCCGTTCAAATAGCCTTAGATCATGGCTATAGTATTGAAGAACTTGCTAGATTGTTAGCAATCGTAAATGTTGGTATGGCGGATGAAGGATTAGTAAATTGGGAATCTAAATATTTTTATGAATATTGGAGACCAATCATTGGTATTAGAGAGGCTGATTCAGGGACAGGGCCTACTGGATTGGGTGATAATAATTCTTTGACTGTTGGTGATAAAGATTTTACTCCATTAGGCGCACCAGCATCTAATCGGAACGATAAAGACTTTACTCCTCCTTTTCCATCATATCCTTCGGGGCATGCTGGATTTGGAGGATTCTTATTTCAAACTTTAAGAGAAGAGTTTGGAACTGATGATATAAAATTTTCGTTTGTATCGGATGAATATAACGGAGAAACTAGAGATATTAATGGTAACACTAGACCTTTAATAAGTCGTACTTTTAATAATCTTAGTGAGGCAGAGAACGAGAATGCTTTAAGTCGACTATATTTAGGGATACATTGGAGATTTGATGCAGTAGGTGGCATTAATCAGGGTAGGCAAGTGGCGAGTTATATTAATTCTAGGATTTATAAAAGAAAGTAGCTTTTTTAAATTAAGCCCAGCTTGATCATAGTTCTAAGCTAGGTTATTCTCTTTCATATTTACATTTACTATTTAATTCATGCTACAAAAACTCGCTGCCGTAGTCTCACGCTACGAAGAGCTTACATCAAAACTTACGGATCCAGAACTTGCTCAAGATATGGACAAGTTTCGAGCTGTTTCTAAAGAACGTGCCGACATAGAACAAGTCGCAATAAAGTTTAAAGCTTGGGAAAAAGCTACTTCAGACCTTAAAGAAAATAAGGAAATTATTGAAGAAACTTCTGATGCTGAATTTAGAGAACTTGCTCTAAATGAAATTGGACCTCTTGAAAAAACTATAGAGGAATTAAGGCAAGAACTTCTAATTTTGTTACTTCCTAAAGACCCTAATGACGAGAAAAATATTATTCTTGAAATGAGAGCAGGAACAGGTGGAGATGAGGCATCTTTATTTTGTGATGAATTATTTACTTCATATGTGAGATTTGCAGAAAAAAACAAGTGGAGAGTCGAAATTTTAAATTCCTCTGCTGGAACAGTAGGAGGATTTAAAGAAGTAATTGCTCGTATCGTAGGTCATGGTGCCTATAGTCAGTTTAAATATGAAAGCGGTGTTCATAGAGTTCAGAGAGTTCCTCAAACAGAAACTCAAGGTAGAGTTCATACCTCAACAATAACAGTTGCAGTACTTCCTGAAGCAGAAGAAGTTGAAGTTAATATTCAGGATAAAGATTTAAGAATTGATGTTTATAGATCTTCTGGTCCTGGTGGACAAAGCGTTAATACTACAGATTCAGCTGTTAGAGTGACGCATATTCCTAGCGGGCTTGTGGTTATTTGCCAAGATGAAAAATCTCAACATAAAAATAAAGCAAAAGCTTTAACAGTTTTAAGAGCTAGATTATTGAGTGCGGAGCAAGCTAAAGTAGACTCTGAAAGATCTCAAGATAGAAAATCACAAATTGGCTCAGGTGAACGTTCTGAAAAAATTCGTACATATAACTTTCCACAAAGTAGAGTGACTGATCACAGAATAGGACTAACTTTGTATCAGTTAGATTATGTAATGGCAGGCGAGTTGTTGCTAGTGATTGAGCCTTTAATTGCACATTTTAGAGCTGAGGCCCTCCGGGGAGAAGAAGATCAAGACGATTTCTAAACTGAAAGAACTTAGGAATGAGATTACAAACCTATTAGTTACTAAATTAGGTGTTAGCAATGATTTAGCTACACTTGAAGCAGATATATTACTACAAAAAGCTATTAATGAAATATCTTCTAGAACAGATATTTATACTAAATCAGATATAGTTATAACAGATTCGGAAAGTCGATTTTTAACTACACTGGTTGAAGAACGTCTATTAGGTAAGCCAATATCCTATTTAATTAATGAAAAAGAATTTTATGGTAGAAAATTCTTTGTAGATGATAGAGTTTTAATCCCACGGCCTGAAACTGAACATTTAGTTGATGAAGCTTTACAGTTAGTAAAGCAAGCAAGTAGTTTTTGTTTTTTTGATATTGGTACTGGTTCAGGGATTATTCCTATTACACTTTTCTTAGAAACTAAAATTTTAGGTAACAAACCACTTTTTACAATAGTATCTGATATTTCTTATTCTGCTCTTGAAGTGGCTAAAATTAATAGTAAGAATTTAATCGATGATTCGAATAGTATTGAATTTATTCAAGGGGATTTGTTCGATTATTATTACTTTGATGACATTATCAGTCTTGTTAATGAAGATACTACGGTTATTGTTACTGCTAATCTTCCATATATAGACATTCTTGATCCAAGAACAGATCATTTTGTTAAAGTTTATGAACCTAGCCAGGCTCTTTTTTCTCCTGATAGAGGTTACTTTTCTATTAATACTTTAGTCGCTAGTTTTTATGCCGAAAGTCTTAAATGTATAAAAAAATCAATTAGATTTAAGCTCTTACTAGAAATTGGCGCGAATCAAGCTGATGAGATAACCTCTAATATGAAAAATCTTGGGATAAATAAAATAAAAATTATTAAAGACTATTCAGGATTAGATAGAATAATTTCAGTTGAATTTTAAGCACATAATTTAGGAAAATATTTTGGTAGATATAGTTTGTATTGAAGGTCAAAAACATATTCCATTGAGTGGAGAAGTCACTGTAGGCGGAGCAAAGAATGCATCATTGCCGCTATTATTCTCTACGCTACTAACTGCTCAAAAATGCATACTTTCTAATATCCCAGATCTTGAAGATATTTTAGTAACTTTAAAAATACTAAAAGCTTTTGGAGCTGAATATAGCTATAAAGATGGTGTTATCGACATCACTACTAAAAAAATTATTTCAACTACAGCTCCTTATGGTTTAGTAAAATCTTTAAGAGCCTCTTTTTGGTTAATGGGACCATTACTTGCGAGAGCAGGTAGTGCTGCAGTTTCTCTTCCAGGAGGAGATGCAATAGGGACAAGGCCAGTGGATCTTCACTTAAAAGCATTATCTGAATTCGGTGCTGAATTTAGAATGGAGCATGGTGTAGTTTATGGAACTACACCTGGTGGACTAAGACCTGCTGATATTACATTACCTTTTCCTTCAGTTGGAGCAACTCACAATGCATTGATGACCGCAACGTTGATACCTGGAAAATCCGTCTTGCGTGGAGTAGCAAAAGAACCAGAAGTAGTAGATTTAGCTAAATTTTTAAATTCTCTTGGTGCTGATATTCAAGGAGCTGGTACTGACGAGATATACATTAACGGTAAAAAAGAATTAGGAAGTGCTACTCATTCCGTTATTGGAGATAGAATAGAAGCTGCCACATATTTGCTCGCTGGTGCTATGACAGCTGGAGAAATCGTACTAAAAGGTATTGATCAGGATAGTATTCGTTCAACTCTTCACTTATTAAAAGAAATGGGCTGTGAGATAACAAATCATGAGAACTATATAGTACTCCAGGGTCCTGAAAAATTAAAAGCAATTAATTTTTCTACAGCTCCTTTTCCGGGTGTTGCAACCGATGTTCAGCCATTATTTTTAGCAGCGCTAACTATTGCAGAAGGTGTATCTGAGATTAAGGAAACAGTTTTTGAAAGTCGTTTTGGACATGTTGCAGAATATCGAAGATTCGGTGCTGATATAAGTGTTGACGGTAGGACTGCTATTGTTAAAGGTAAGTCTGAACTTAGCTCTGCTCCAGTTGAAGCGCATGATATTAGAGCAGCAGCGGGATTAGTTTTGTTGGGTCTTGTAGCGGATGGGACTACTCAAGTAAGAGAAATTCACCACCTTGATAGAGGTTATGAAAAAATGGAAAGTAAACTACGAAACTTAGGTGCTAAGATTTCAAGAATCCCTTCAGTGGATTTTAGAGAGATAGTGTTTGGCTGCTAGAAGTATGTCATCCTCTCAGACATCATATCAAACTTCATTAGATCTGATTAGTCCAGTTAACTGTTCTTTTGAAAACTTTGTCGTTCACTCTGGAGTTGTAGAGACTTTTGATTTTATAAAAAACTTTATTGATGAAGTAATAAGTGGAAAATTAATTCCTGAGACTAATATATTACTTATGGGGCCCCCAGGTTCAGGTAAGACTCATTTTATTAAAGCCTTTATACAGTATTGTGAGGAAAACAATTTATTATCAAAATATATCGTTTATAATTCAGATACTGAAACTTTTTATGAATCAGATGAAATTATTAATCTGTCTTCTTTTATTAGCAGCTATCAAGCTGTTAAATCTTCAGGAGGCCTGTTATTTTTAGAGTGTCATGGGGTTCCAGAAAGAGAAAAAATTGATCCACATCTATATAGTCGGCTATTTTCTGGATTAGTGTTAGATTTGAGGTATCCAGCTGAAGAGGAACTTAAAATAGTATTATCCTCGATTTTGGACAGATATGGTCTAAAACTTAATGATAAGCAGCTTTCTGCAGTATTAGCTCAGTTGCCAGCAGTGCCAGAAAGCCTTAAATTATTTAGTGACCAACTTAATGAAGCTTTAGTAGAAGGTAGAAGGTTTAATAGATCTTTAATTAGTGATATAGTTATAGGCATCTCAAATAGTGCTGAATAGTGCATTTTGAGATATTGCAAAGAAGCAATATTTAGAAACTTTAGTTATTTATAGTTCGAACGTTTATGAATAGAAGAGTTGTAGTTACTGGCCTTGGTGTCATTTCTCCGTTAGGTTTAAACGTTAATGAATCCTGGGAAGGGATGAAAGCAGGTAAGTCTGGTGGATGTGTTGTAACTCAGTTTGATGCATCTGAGTATCCAAGCAAGATTGCCGCTGAGGTAAAAGGATTTATTCCTGAAAATTACGTAGAACCTAAAGCTGTAAAACGATATGATCGTTTTTCGCTATTTGCAATAGCAGCTGCAAGGGAAGCTTGGAAAGATAGCGGTCTATCTATTGATAGCATTGATTCTACTATGGTTGGTACAATACTTGGTGTAGGAATTGGTGGACTACGATATCTAGAAGATAGTCATACTTCACTATTAGAAGGTGGACCAAGAAAGCTTTCTCCTTTTTTAATACCAGCAATGATTTCAAATCTTGCTCCAGGTAACGTAGCGATAGATCTTGGACTACGTGGAATCAATTATACTATAACGAGCGCATGTACTTCTGGTACGCATGCAGTGGGCGAAGCTTTTAGAATGATTAGAGATGGACTTCAAGATGTTGTTGTCACTGGAGGAAGTGAAGCTGCAATAACTCCACTTGGTCTTGGAGGTTTCGGTCGAATGAAAGCACTTACTACTAGAAATGAAGAACCCGAAAAAGCTAGCAGACCTTTTGATAGAGACAGAGATGGATTTTTAATCGGAGAAGGTGCTGGAGTTTTAGTACTGGAAGAATATGAAGCAGCCAAAAAACGTGGTGCTCAGATTTATGCAGAAGTCATTGGATACGGATTTTCTTGTGATGCATACCATATCACTGGTCAGTTAGAGGGCGGGGAAGGTGCTGTACAATGTATGAATATGGCTATTAAAAGCGCAAAAATTCCTGCTGATTCTATTAAGTATGTTAATGCACATGGTACGTCGACTCCATTGAATGATCCTAATGAAACATTAGCTATAAAAAAGACTTTTGGCGAATATGCTAACAAGGGACTTTTAGTTAGTTCTACTAAGTCTATGGTTGGGCACTTATTGGGTGCAGCTGGTGGATTAGAAGCTGTAGTTTTAGCTAAAACTATTAAGGATGGTGTTGTCCCTCCTACTATAAATCTAGATAATCCTGATGAGGGTTGTGATCTGGATTATGTTGCTCATGAAGCAAGAGAAGTTAGTGTGGATTATGCAATGTCAAATTCATTTGGCTTTGGTGGAACTAATTCTACAATAGTTTTTGCAAAAGTTTAATTGTTAATAGTTTTTGGGTATTTATTAAATAAAAATCGGGCTTGGAGTCCCTACTAAATATTGGTCATTGGTGCCGTCATTACTGGTACAGGTAAAAATGTACCTGATAAAGTTATACCTAATAGTTACTTTGAGTCTTATCTCAATACTACTGACGAGTGGATTCTTGATAGAACAGGAATTTCTGAAAGAAGATGGGCATCAGAGGTAACATCTGCCAGTGATTTAGCATTACCTGCTTGCTTTAATGCTATAAATAGTTCGGGAATTTCTAAAGATCAAGTTGATGGAATTATTTGCGCCACTGTAACTCCAGATTATATTTTCCCAAGTACTGCATGTGTACTTCAAGGTAAATTAGGAATTAAAAATGGTTTTGCGTTTGATGTTAATGCAGTCTGCTCTGGATTTTTATATGCATTAACACTAGCTAATAGTTTAATTAAGTCTGGCCAGGCGAGAAATATTTTAGTTGTTGGTACAGAAATTTATAGTCGAATTATTGATAAGAATGACCGTACTACTTGTCTTCTATTCGGAGATGGTTGTGGTGCTGTACTCCTTAGCAGAAGAGAATTTGAAAATGAAGAAAGTAGTTTTGGAGTGCTGAATACTAATATTGGTTCTGATGGATCACACGTTGATATACTTTGTGTACCAAATGGAACTGCCAATACTCCAACAGCTGAATCATTAGAATCTGGCGCGCACTTTTTAAAAATGAATGGTAGAGAAGTTTTTAAACTTGCTGTTAGGAAATTAGCTGAAATAAATAGAGACATAGTATTGAGCTCGGGCTATCAGCTATCTGATGTTAATTGGTTTGTTTCTCATCAAGCTAATAAACGTATTCTTCAAAGTGTTGCAGCTGATTTGAATATTTCAGCTGATAGAGTACCTATGAATATTCAAAAATACGGAAATACTAGTGCCGCGAGTGTACCTCTTTTGTTATCTGAAATGAACGATAGGGGAGATTTGAAAAAAGGTGATTTGATTGTGCTTTCTGCTTTTGGTGGCGGAGTAACTTGGGGATCTGCTTTAATTAAATGGGCTTAAAAAAGTTTTACCTTTTCTGACCTCCTATCCTTCCTGTTAATATTATATGTATAGAAACAGGAAGGTTAGGAGGATAGGAGGGTTATCTAACGCACCTATCACCAGAAACATGCATTCCACTTGGGCATGGATTAATTCTTCCATCACCACCTGGTCTTCTCAGTCTGTTATCTGTGATATTACATGAACGTCCATCAAAAGAACTTCCACTTGGACAACTTGGTCTAATTATTGGCTCAGCCGCTGGTGGAGGTGCTTGTACCACCGGAGGAGCTTGAATTACTGGTGGTTGTTGATTTCTTGGATGATGTTGATGCTGCGGTGGTGGATATCCATATCCCCCATTAGGATAGTTGCTTGGATAATTATTCGGAGGATAATATTGTCCTGGATAATTATTATTTGGTGGATAGTTATTAGGTGGTGGATAATTATTGGTTGGATATCCATATCCCCCATTAGGATAGTTACCGTATTGACCATCAACACAAGATGTCGAATAAGTACTGAATAGTATTAAAAATGATAGAAGAATTTTTTTACTTATTGTCATAATTTAACCTTAAAATAGTTGGTTTAAGATACAAATAAATAAAAAATAAGTCATTATTTATTTAATAATTAGATTAAACCGCATTAAAAATAGTCCTTTCTTTGCCATTGCTAGTTAAGAGGGATATGAAGAGACCAAAAAATAATATTTCTAATTTTGTCATCAATAATCACATTACAAAACATAAAAAAGAAGCACGGCCCTACAACTTTGTTTGATGGCCTTTCTCTTAATATCGAAGATAAGGATAGGCTAGGAGTTTTAGGACCAAACGGATCTGGAAAGTCTACTTTATTGAAGCTATTAAGCACCCTAGAGCAGGTTGATGAAGGTAATATTCTAAGATCAAGAGATCTTGAGACAATCTATGTAGAACAAGATTTGATCATAGATCCTGAGCTCAGCGCTTATCAGTTCATAGAACAATGTAATAACCCGATTAAAGCAAGAGCCATACTTGAACAATTTTCAGGAGTGGATACTGATTTAAAGTTTAAAAATTTATCAGGTGGTCAAAAGAAAAAATTACAACTATCAGTTAAGTTATCTGAGGAATGTGGACTTCTTCTTTTAGATGAGCCGAGCAATCATTTAGACTTAGATTCTATTATTTTATTAGAAAGTTTACTTTCTGAAACCAATTCTGCATGTGTAATGATTTCACATGATCGTTGGTTACTAGAAAATTTTTGTGACCGAGTACTAGAAATCAATCCGATATACGAGCAAGGATACTTTATCTGTGATGGCTCTTACGGTGACTATCTAGAAAAGAAGGAGATGTTTTTAGAGGCTCAAACTAATCAATTATCTAGCTTAAAAAATAAAGCTAGAACTGAACAAGCCTGGCTTCGCCAAGGTGCAAAAGCAAGAACGACTAAATCAAAGTACCGTTCAGATGCGGCGAATAAGTTAATTGAGAAAATGAAGGGGGATACTTCAAGGTTAAAAGAAACTAGTGCAAGAATTTCTTTTTCAAGTTCGGGTAGGAGAACAAAAGATTTAGTAGAATTTGAATCTATCAATAAAACATTTGGTGAGAATTGTTTAATTAAAGATTTATCTTTAAAGATTCAATTAGGAACGAAGTTAGGATTAATTGGTAAAAATGGTTCTGGAAAAAGTACTTTATTAAAATTAATAACTGAAGAGCTACAGCCAGATTCTGGCAATATTAATAGAGCTAAGGATTTAAAAATTACATATTTTAGCCAAATATCAGAGTTAACAAATAATCTAACTCTAAAACAAGTGCTTGCTCCAGAAGGAGATTCTGTAGTTTATAATGGTGCTTTAGTTCACGTTGCATCATGGGCCTCTAGATTTAAATTTGCTGGTAATCAACTAGTGCAGCCATTTGATAGTTTGTCTGGTGGTGAGAAGGCAAGAGCTCGTATTGCCAAGTTAATGCTGGAGTCACCTGATATATTGTTATTAGATGAGCCAACAAATGATCTTGATATTAATACTCTGGAAGTACTAGAAGAAAGTTTAATTAATTTTACTGGTGCACTTGTTTTAGTGACGCATGATAGATTTATGTTAAGTCGTGTTTGCGATTCTTTTATTGGTTTTAAAGAGGGCGGCATACTTACTACATATTCAAGCTATGAGCAGTGGTTTAGTGATTATAAATCAGGTAACTATAAACTAAGCTCTAAAAGTTCTACAGGTAAAATTTCAAATACTTCTAAAGATGTTGGGATATCCTCAACTAAGAAGAATAAATTATCCTATAATGATCAGAGAGAGTACGACAGCATAGAGGGTAATTTAGCCAAAGCAGAGCAAAAAGTTTCGGAGATACAAGAAGAAATGCTAACTTTAACTGACCCTGCTAAAATTCAAATTGCATGTGAAAAGCTTGGGAGAGCTCAAGCCGAAGTAGAGAAACTTTATACTAGATGGTGTGAGTTAGAAGTTCTTAGAGGGTAGCTATTATAGGATAGAACTATGAGAAAACGACCATGGAATAGGATTAATGCTCCAGTCTATTCTGTAAGTTCTTTCTCTAAAAAGGGTGTGCCAAATATGAATATAATTTCATATGTCACCTCAATCAGCATGCAACCTAAAAGATATATTTGCGGACTTTATGAAAATCATCTCACTTTAAGTAATGTAAGAGAAACTGGTGAGTTTGTACTTCAACTACTTTCTGAGGATCAAGCAAATCTAGTAAATCTTCTAGGTAAAAAATCAGGTTTAAATATTGACAAGATTTCAAGACTTGAACGTCGTAAACTCCTGAGTGATTGGTCTGGTTATAAAGTATTAAATGACTGTTTAGCGGTTATTAAACTTAAAGTCCTAAATGAATTTGAAGCCGGTGATCATGTTGGTTTTTTATTGGATGTTGTAGATTATAAAAATACTAATGAGGGAGAACTTCTGACACTCGATATTTTAAGAGAAAAGAAAATTATAAGAGCATAAATTATGATAAGTACATATTTACTGGTCGGTGCATCTAGTAGTATAGCAAAAAAAACAGCAGAGTCGGCAAAACTTAAAGGTCATAAAATAATAGGAATTAGCACTAAGGAACAAGATTCTAGTGGATTATTTGATCCGTTTTATACTGTTAATGATTATCAACTCTCAAGTCTTCCAGATTTAAATGAAAATTCTTTAAATGGTCTTGTATATTTCCCCGGGACTATTAATCTGAAACCCTTTAACCGTTTAGTGGAAGATGATTTTCTAACTGATTATAGAATAAATGCATTAGGTGCGGCAAATTCAGTACAGAAATATTTACCTCTATTAAAGCAAGGTAGTGTTAGTTCCGTAGTTTTTATTAGTTCAGTTGCTGCTACTCTCGGACTTCCTTTTCATGCCTCTATCTCAATGGCTAAAGGAGCAATCGAAAGTTTAACAAGATCTTTAGCTTCTGAGTTTGCTCCAAGTATTAGAGTGAACTGTGTAGCTCCATCACTTACTAATACTCCATTAGCTGAAAAATTAGTTAATTCACCAGAAAAATATGAAGCTTCCCAAAAAAGAAATCCAATGAATAAAGTAGGTGAGGCAAAAGATATATCTGAGGTGATACTGTTTTTGTTGTCAGATTCTTCTTCTTGGATTACGGGTCAGGTTTTAGCTGTTGATGGTGGGATGTCTAATTTAAAGAATAAGTAGAAATTCTAAAATTTAAAAAGGGCGTAGTGTGAAAACCGCACAAAACGCCTTGATGGAAGTATTGTCAAATTAGTACTCAATAGCTTACAGCAATATGTTCAGCATTGGCTAGAAAATCATTAAAAGCTTCTCCTTGATACTTCGTAGCAGGTGTTTCTCTCAAATCTAAGGATTTTAAAGTTAGACAATCCAGCAATCCAGAAAAAGATGATGTTTCAAAGTCAGAATAACAAATTTTTAACGTCTCAAGACAAGATGTTGAGATCAGTTCTCCAAATTTATCAGGTAATTCACAAGCTAGAAGATGAAGTTCCTTAAGATTTGAATTGTTGAGTAAAAATCTTAGACTTGTACTATCGATTTTTAACCCTGATAGTTTTAGCGTCTGTAAGGTGCGTATTTCTGAAATATCCCAGAGTGATCTTCGACCAAGATTTGGATTTTTTTTCACATTCAATTCTTTGAGCTTAGGAGTTTTTGAAAAGCCTCTAAAATCATTAGCTCCAAGTCCGCAATTGCTTAGGTCAAGCCTCTCAAGTTCTCTCATCCCAATAATATGATATATTCCATTTCTAATACCTGGACTATTTTCCAAATCAAGATTTTTTAAGGAATGACATTCTCTGAGATGATAAATATCCTTGTCTATCAAATTACAGTCATTTATTGAAACCTCTGTTAGTCCAGAAAAGTTAGAAAGTAATTCGCAACTTGGAGAATAATTTCTTAATTTTCTATCTAAGGGACTTGAGCGAAGACTAATTTTTTCAATTCTACTTGATGGTCTTAGGTAGTTGAGCGCTCCACCACTTATAGACGTCATTTTACTTAGTGAGATTAATGAAATATTATTTTGATCATTTAAACCTGAAAGTACCTCTATATTACTCCGAACATTATTTAAAAAAATAGTGTCAGTATGAATAGGTAGAGCAGCTAATGTAAAGTTTGATACGAAAGCTGACTTAAAAGAGAACCATTTGATAATTTTAGGCCTTAAATGCCAATTCAGAATCATTTTTAAATAATCTGAAGCTGCACCGTCAGAAATTATGCAAATTCCTCGACACTCAGATTTTGCTTCTTCTGTTGTTTTTGCTAATTTTTTTAATGATGCTCCAAGCTTGTTAAAATGATTAGTCTTAACTACTAGAGCATCAAATCCTTTAACATATCTAGCTGCATCCATGGTTTTAACCTTTCAAAAAACGGGACTACGCCAATTCATTAGATTTTGATCTAATGAATTGGCATTTAAGCACTTCTACCCAGATAATTTGTAAATGATTCAACGGAATAGGTCAATATTTCACACTTAGTACTATAGAAATATATCAAGGTTACTCCCTTAATACTTCTTCTTAAGATATTTTCTCACTACATTTCCCTTGATTTAATTACCTATTTTCTGTGGCATGAATAATGCCTATCTAATATGTTTTAGGATAAGCAGCTTTGCTCGGAGCATCTAATTAATAATTAATTTTTAGTTTTTTATTAAATGTTTTTCAGATATTTATTTATACTAGTAGTTACCCTTTTTTTATCAAACTCTAGTTATGCAGCTAATATTATTCTAGATAATCAATCTCGAATTCAGTACGATCAATTCAATGGTAAAAGAATAGCATGTCTAAAAGCAAATCCTTCAGTATCGGGTACGGTTAGGAAATCAAGAAAAAAGTTTATATTTAAACCAACCGTAGATAATTTTTCAGCACTTCTAAGAAAACTGAAAAAAAGACCTACGAAAAAAAATCTTAAAAAAATAGAAGAAATTAATCAATTTATAACTTCAAGAAATGATTTTTGTAATTCTTTAGTTAATCCTAAAACACCTGATGTTCCGCCTCCGCCACCACCGCCATCAGAAGATGTTATCACTGATGTAGAGTTTAATCTTGCACCTTACTCTAATAATTTAACAGAAACTGATGCTAAGCATTTATTTCGAAGGGCTGCATTCGGTGGAACTAGGCAGCAGATATCAGTTGCAACAATAAATGGTTTAAATTCAACTATAGAGCAGTTAATAGAAGAGGTAGCAACTCCTGATCTGCAAGCTATTGCTGAAAATTTAAAAGATGGAGATCCTGATCCTACAGATGATGAAAATTATATCTCAGCTCAGGGTGTTAGGTATATTCAATTGCTCTATGCAATAAAAAGCCCAAATCAGCTAAAAGAAAAGATGGCATATTTTCTACAAGATTTATTTGCAGCTTCTTATCGAACTTTAAATGGGGATGACGGTCATTTTGTTCTTGATTATTTAGATATTACCAGAAGAAATGCCTTATCAAACTTCAAAACTTTCGCAAAACAAATTACTGTTAATGGAATGATGCTTAGTTGGTTAGATGGTAAGACTAATAAAGTAGGTAATGTTAATGAGAACTACGCAAGAGAGTTTTGGGAATTATTCACTATAGGTCATGATACTTATACAGAAAAAGATGTAAATGAAGCAGCACGTGCACTAACTGGATGGAGGACTGTTTGGAGTAATGAAAAATGGGGTAGGGAAGTAGTATTTTCTCCAAAGAGAGCAGATACCGGGCAGAAAGTAATTTTTGAGAACACAGCCTATCAACGAGTAGGTAACTTTGATACAAATCAATTAATAGATATTACATTAGATTCACACCCAAAGGCATCTGAGCATTTAGCTAGAGCATTATTTAAGTTTTTTGTTCGAGTAGAGCCAACTAACGAAATATTAATTGAGTTAAGTAACGATATTAGAAGTTCTGGCTATGAGCTTGCTCCAATAGTTAGAAAAATATTAAAATCAAATGCACTATTTTCAAGACAAGCTAGAAGAGTATCAATCAAAACTCCTTTAGAGTACGTTATTGGTCTAATAAGACTTACCGAGGTTCCTTTTAACTTTAATGAAGTGGACTGGATGCTAACTGAAATGGGTCAGCAGATACTCAATCCCCCATCTGTTAAGGGCTGGGATGATGATACTTATTGGATAAATGATCAATGGGTCTCAAGAAGAATGAATGCAGCCCCTGACTTACTAAATTCTGCAAGGTACCGCTCTGAAGGATTTACATTAGCAAATTTAATTCCTAGTAATAATGCGAGTAGTTTGTCTTTATTAAATTATTTTATATCAATATTTGATCTAAAACTTAGCCCAGAAGAATATCAAAGATTTTATACTTACATCACAAATTATCAAGATTGGAATGGAGATAATGAAAGCTGGAACTTTGAATCTGGAACACCTGAGGAGAAAGAGCAGAAATTAAGAGGATTAATATTTCTGATAACAAATCATGACTCTTATTTTATGAATTAATATTTGGTTTAATTTATGTGTAAAAATCATTCAAGAAGAGATTTTATTAGCGGAGTAGGAAAGGGGGCACTAGCACTAGCGTGCTCTTCTTCTGCCTTTGGTTTACTGGGTAGATCAATAGCGAATGCTTCTACCTTGCAAGGCACTGGTAAAACTTTAATTTTAGTTAATTTCTTCGGAGGAATTGACGGCTTAAATATTGTAGTCCCTTATAATAATCAAATTTACTACGACCGAAGACCTACTATTGCAGTTCCTGCAAGTCAGTTAAATATTATAAATAATGAAGTAGGCTTAAATAAAAATCTTACAAGATTGTACAATAGATTAAATGCTTCTGGTAAATTAGCTTTAATACAACAAGTGGGCTACCCAAATCCAAATGGCTCACACTTTGAGAGTCAAGATATTTGGAGTCTTGGAAGAAGAGATGTTTCACGACAAGATCCTAGAGGTTGGCTTGGGCGACTAGCAGATGAATATTTTGATTCTAATTTTGATATGTTTGGTATCGGGGTCAGTAATAAAATAGACTTTTTAACTAATAAACCTCAAGTAAGGCCAATAATAGTGAACTCACTTGAAGATATGGGCATAACTTGGGATTGGTACTCGGATGCAGATAATAATCATAGAAAAGAAGTAGCTAAACTAAATGCAACTATACAAAGTTCTGACGATGCTCTAAAGAATCCAAATCAATTATCTCTGAAGCAAAGCCTAAAAACTTTTCATTACGTTGGAGAAGATTTAAAACAAATTTCTACTAATTATAGAAGTACTGTTACTTACCCTGAAGGGAATTATTTTGGAGGTTCATTACGTGAAATTGCTAAAATGATGCAAGCTGGTCGGGGTACTCAAGTTTTTTATACTGGTATTGGTGGTTGGGATACTCACAGTGAGCAGGCTGGAAGTTTTAATGGGCAGCTTGATAGAGTTGACCAAGCTTTTGATGCTTTAATAAGTGATTTAGTAGCAATGGGGAAATGGCAGGATACTGCGATTGTTTGCTTCTCAGAGTTTGGTAGAAATTGTTTTGAGAATGGAAGTAACGGTACGGATCATGGTCATGGTAATTCTATGTTAGTTTTTGGAGGAGGTGTAAAGGGAGGAGTTTATGGACCTACTCCCTCAGCTGATGATCTTAGACAAGAGTCTCTTGGTTACTACTTAGACTTTCGCTCAGTCTTTAAAGCAGCAGTATCAGGTCATCTAGGTTTAAATCCGGGCCCTGTATTTGATGAATTGATACCTGCTTATGATGTGCCTCTAGACTTATTTAGCTAAGAGATAAAAACTGCTACTAGCATTCTCCATCTTTAGAGATTGATTGTCCTGCTCCTTGAGCTTCACAGCTATTACCATAGGTTTTTCCATCGCATCCACATACTGGAGCATATAATGCGATACATACTTCTGAAAATTCACGACATACCCCAAATGCGCCATTTTCACTATTTGGATTACCGCAACTTAGATCTATATAGTCACAGTACTTATTCTTAGGGCAGGACTCTCCAGCTGGGGAACAAGGCTCTTTTGGTAGTTCGGAATTACCATCTGATGACCCATTGTGAGGCTGGGAAGTGCTATTTGATATAGATATCACACTTATAGAGTCGGAAGATACTTCAAAGTTGATATTAATATTAGTATTTTCTGCTTCATTACTTGTTGCTACATTTGCCTGCGGCAAGATTATAAAAGAATCGCTTGAATTCGGAGTCTCAACTTCTATTGTAAAGTCTGATTCAGTTATAAGAAGTGGTAATGAGAAATTTCCATTCTCATCGCTGAATGTTTCTTCTCCAGTTTCTTTAATAGTAATTTTTGCATCTTTTACTGGCATACCATTACTACTAATAATTCCATCAACGCTTGTAGAATCTGTAATCCCTGTTCCAGATGTACCTCCTCCCCCACAGCCACTTAATATGCAGCTACTAAGTATTAGTATGGCTAGGTTACATAATAAATGTATTATAAGCGAATATTTATTTTCGTTTGTGAATTTCATATATTTCCTATTTCTTAATATTTTTTTTAGAGTCATTACTAATTAAACTAAATGTTCCTACAGAGACTTTTATACAGCTTGATTCTTTTGCTTTTATGCCTCGTATATCAAGGTCTTTAGAAGCCAAGTAATTTCTAATTTTTTTATGAAAACTGGACCCTTCTTTAAGCAACCAAGATCTAATTTCTACTTCTTCACTTTTACTGATTTTATTAAATTCAGTAGTAGCGTGAAGGTTTGGAATCTTTTCTATTTTTTCTTTACTGGATTTTATATTATCTATTACTGCACTAGTTAAAGTTTCAATATCATTTGAAAGTAAGACTAAAGATTCTTCTAAAGAACTGAACTTACTAACTTTAGATTTTAGTTTTATTTTTTCTTTAGATTTTTCTACTAAATTTAAGCGTTCTAATTCAAACAGTATAGTGCCTGCATGTAGGTCTGAACTAATAGATTTGATTAAACTAGAAAATTCAGAATCAACCCCGATAAATGTGAGAGATTTGGGTTTACTCGGTGCCTTCGAGTAGTTTGGATGAAATTGCCACTGACCTACCACTTTAGATATTAGGCTCATTCTTGTTGATAGTGTATTTGTTTCTACAACAGCAGATAGAATAGAATCTATTTCTCTTCTTTGAAGTCCTGTAATTACACTTAACCTACTAGAATTAACTTTTTCAGATAGAGATTCTAACTCTTCGCTAGCTTCATTTATAAATGCTTTCTTTAGTTCTTTAGACAGTTCTTGATACTTAATACCGCTAAGTATGCTGATTTTTACTACGGATTTTACTAATTTTAGTATAATAGAACTCATATGGATCAAAATGTGTAATATGCACATTTCTAACTTAAGTAATATTATATGTCAATAAAATAATTTCAGTTTGAAAGTCTTACTAATCACATTATAAAAATAGATAAAATTTAATCTATTTTAGTCGCAGGCTTCTTTAGATTAATTAAAAACTCATCTACTAATTGTTTGACTACAGCGGTTGTTACCGCAAATAATAATACTTTAACTGAATCCCAAATCGAATCTATTTTTAGAGAAAAAGTATTATTACGCAAATCTTTGATAGTATCATTAGTTTTACTAAATAAAGATTTGATAACATAAATAATTGTTACCATTGCTACTAATACAATTAGACTTTTATATTTTTTTATTAATTTATAGTTAGTAATAGAAGGAAGTAGTGAGGTTTGTTTATTAAAATTACTTAAGTTTTGACGAAAATTTGCGATAACTTTTAAATCATTATTTCTATCTGTAGTTTGAAGTGAGTGCTTATAATTATAATAAATTTGATAACTAACTCCTATCACTAACGCTGTAAGAGCATAGATTAAATAGAAGTTAAAATCTGATAAGTTAAAATAATTAGCAATAGAATTAATACCGCAGATCAGTAAGTAAATACTCGAAACTATAATAAGAAAATAGCTTATTATAGTTAATAATATTGATCTAATAAAGTCTGAGGCTTTAGATAATAATAAATTTCTGATGTCTACAAAAAATATTTTACTATATGACGTTATAGTTTCGTTCAGATCCGAAAATAAAGCTGTAAAGTCTTTGTTCATATCGATATTAAAGAGTAGGCTAGTTTAGTCTTTAAACTAAAAAAACCTTTCTCTTTAATTTTTATAAGCTAGTAAATTATGATTTTTTAGATAAATAACTTAATGCATAGCCTGTTCCTAATGCTATTAATATACTTTTGATAGGCTGATTTTTTATATATTCCGCTAAAGCATCAGTCTGATTCATTACTGAATCTTCTATGTCATTAATTTTTCCTTTTGCTGCTTCTACTCCTTTATTTGAAAGATTCTGTGCTTCATGCATTAAGCACTCTGATTCATTTTTAACTGAATTAATAGCAGACTTAATAAGACCATCTGCTTGGTCCATTTTCGAATTTGTTTGTGGTATCATTATATTTCCTAATTTAACTTAATCTAATGTGAATATTTTCTAGATGAGAGTGTTTAACGGATTCATAATTTTTTATATGACATAGCTCATATATCCTTTAGTGCTTAGTCTATATGATCTTATTTCTATAATCTTTACTAAAAAATTAAATAAATCTATGTCCAGTGAACTACTTACAAAAATCGATTCTTACTGGCGTGCTGCAAACTATCTTTCCGTTGGGCAGATATATTTAATGGATAATCCACTTTTAAAAGATCCTTTAGAATTAAAACATATCAAGCCACGTTTGCTAGGTCATTTTGGAACCACTCCAGGTTTAAATTTTATTTATG
Organism: Pseudomonadota bacterium; assembly: GCA_027487795.1. Lineage (GTDB taxonomy): Bacteria > Bdellovibrionota_C > UBA2361 > SZUA-149 > DAOLCO01 > JAIYCX01. The sequence continues at coordinate 22,419 of JAIYCX010000011.1, forward strand.
CCCATCTTAATCAAGCAATTAAAGATTATAATTTAAACGCGATGTTTATTTGTGGACCTGGCCACGGTGGACCTGGAATAGTAGCCAATACATATTTGGAAGGTACTTACAGCGAAGTATATCCCGAAATATCTGAAGATGAAGAAGGGATGAAAAAATTATTTAAACAATTTTCCTTTCCTGGGGGGATACCTAGCCATACTGCTCCAGAGACTCCAGGGTCTATTCATGAAGGAGGAGAGTTAGGTTATTCACTTTCTCATGCATATGGAGCAGTTTTTGATAATCCAGATCTATTAGTGGCATGTGTTGTTGGAGACGGAGAAGCAGAAACAGGACCTCTTGCAACGAGTTGGCATTCGAATAAATTTATTAATCCTGTTTATGATGGTGCGGTACTGCCAATTTTACATTTAAATGGTTACAAAATAGCAGGACCCACTGTTCTTGCACGAATACCTCCTGCAGAATTGGATCAATTGTTTAGAGGATATGGATATAATCCTTATTATGTAGGAGGAGATGATCCACGCCTCATGCATGAACAAATGTTTGAGATACTAAAAACAATTATTGAAGAGATAAAAGGTATTCAAACTAAAATACGTAGTAACGGATTTAAAATTAGACCTAGTTGGCCAATGATCATTCTGTGTTCACCTAAAGGTTGGACATGTCCTAAGGTGGTAGATGGCTTACAAATTGAAGGTAGTTTTCGTTCTCATCAAGTACCACTATCTGAGCTTTTTGAAAAGCCAGAGCATGTTTTAATGTTAGAAACTTGGATGAAGAGTTATAAACCAGAAGAACTTTTTGATGTTAATGGACGACTTAATGCAGAATTAAGAGACTTAGCACCAAAAGGTGAAAAGAGAATGGGCTCTAATCTCAATGCAAATGGAGGTATAAAGCTCAAGCCATTAAAACTTCCAGATTTTACTTATTATGCTTTGACGGTTCAGTCACCTGGTATTGATTATGGAGAGGCTACAAGAGTACAGGGACAATTTTTACGTGATGTAATGAGGTTAAATAGCGAAGAGAAGAATTTTCGTATTTTTAGTCCTGATGAAACTGCTTCTAATCGCCTAGGGGCTGTATTTGAAGTAACAAATAGAATGTCTGTTGCTGAAATTCTCCCCACAGATGATCATGTAGCATCAGACGGCAGAGTTATGGAAATGCTAAGTGAGCATCAGTGTCAGGGCTGGCTAGAAGGATATCTTTTAACAGGTGGTCACGGAGTTTTTAGTTGTTATGAAGCATTCATTCACATTGTTGATTCTATGTTTAATCAGCATGCAAAGTGGCTAAGCTCAACTCATCATATTCCTTGGCGTAAACCTATTGCATCATTAAATTATTTACTATCTTCTCATGTTTGGAGACAGGATCATAACGGACTTAGTCATCAAGATCCAGGATTTATAGATCTGGTAATGAATAAAAAGGCTGATGTAATAAGAGTATATTTACCACCTGATGCAAATTGTCTTTTAAGTGTAACGGATCACTGCTTAAGAAGTTTAAATTATATTAATGTTATTGTTTGTGGCAAACAACCTTCTCTCCAATGGCTAACAATGGAAGAAGCCGTAAGTCATTGTGCTTCTGGTATAGGAATTTGGGAGTGGGCGAGTACTGATAAAGGTAGTGAGCCAGATGTTATAATGGCATGTGCAGGAGATGTGCCGACGCTTGAAATAATAGCAGCTGTTTCAATCTTACGTAAAGAACTTCCTGAATTAAAAGTAAGAGTAGTAAATGTAGTAGATTTAATGAAACTTCAGCCACAAACTGAACACCCTCATGGTATGACAGATTTTGATTTTGATTCTATTTTTACTACTGATAAGCCAATTATTTTTGCTTATCATGGTTATCCATGGCTAATTCATAGGCTTGCTTATCGAAGAAAAAATCATCAAAATCTTCATGTTCGAGGTTATAAGGAAGAGGGAACGACAACAACTCCTTTTGATATGGTTGTATTAAATGATTTAGACAGATTTCATCTTGTGATTGATGTGATTGATCGTGTTCCTGGACTACAAGCTAAAGCTTCGTATTTAAAACAGGCTATGCGGGATAAGTTAATAAAACATCATCAGTATATACGTATTCATGGGCAGGATATGGAAGAGGTTTTGAATTGGAAATGGGATAATTAGTGATAATTCTTACTCTTAACCCTGGTAGTTCTAGTTTAAGATATAAGGTATATGATTTTTCTGCTAATTCATGGTTTCTTATTATAGAAGGAAAATCTGAGAGGATAATAGAAGAGTCTGAAAATCAAGGAGACTACTCTGCATTAGTTAACAGAGTAGTCGATGAAATTAATAATTCGGAAGAAATGAATGGGCGTAAGATTGACGCCATTTCTTGTCGTGTTGTTCACGGAGGGCCTAAATTTAACTCATCTGTTCTATTAGATTACGCCGTACTTAATGAGATACGAAAGCTTAGAGATCTAGCCCCTCTTCATAATGATATAGATGCTACTATTTTAGAGACTATTTTTAGAATTTATCCTAGTATTCCAATTTTACTAGTGTTTGATACGACTTTTCATCAGACATTGCTGCAGCTAACATCCACGTATGCACTTCCTTCTGAACTTTCTAAAAAATATAGTCTTAAGCGATACGGTTTTCATGGTATAGCACATCAACATGTATCAAAAGCTTTATATGAGTGTATAAATAGAGAAGTTAGTGGAACTCAGATAATAACATGTCACTTAGGTAATGGTGCAAGTATCTGTGCTATAAAAGATGGGAAAAGTTTTGATACTAGTATGGGGTTAACGCCACTAGAGGGACTTATAATGGGGACAAGATGTGGAGATATCGATCCTGGTCTTATACTCTATTTGCTGAATTACTGTGAGGTTAGCTCTAAGGAACTAGAAACAATACTTTATCATAAAAGCGGACTTCTTGGAGTTTCTGCTTTAAGCAGTGATGTACGTAATCTTGAATTAGCAGCGGAGCAATTAGAGATCAATGCAGAATTAGCATTAGATATGTTTGCTTATAAGGTTTCAAAGTATATAGGATCTTACTACATAGCTCTCGGTGGTGTTGATGCTATCGTATTTTCTGGAGGTATTGGAGAAAACTCAATAAATATGAGGGCTCGAATTTGTAAAAAATTAAATTGTTTAGGAATAGAATTAGATAATATTGCTAATGAAGAAATAAAAACTCCTTTTTGTATTACTATGAGTAATACAAAAAGTATCCCCGTTTGGGTAATAGAAGCTAACGAGAATTTAGAAATGGCTATTCAAGCTTTTGAACTTCTAAAATAGTTTTCTTTTTCCAAGCTTCTTTGATATTTTTTAAAGCTATTTCGGCAATAGTTTGATCACACTCCGGATATTCTAATTTTAGTTCTTTAGTTATAATGTTAGGGACTAGTTCTCCGATCTTGACTACAAATGGGGCGAGATCTTGAAGGTGTGATAACGCGATAGAAGCTACGTTAGAAGAATTAAGTGCAAGTCCTGTAGTATGAAGATAAGAGTTGCACATTGTTATTTGATTTAATGCCGTATAATCATCGCGTAACATTCTGGAAATTTTACTATGGAACTGATCTTTTTCAAAAGACTTAGAATGACTTATACCATTTTTGGTTAAAGACTTTATGTCAGAGTTAGCCTCTACTTCATTTAATAATTTATTTAAACTAACATAATGAGTATCTAATTTTTCTTTTATATTAACTAAAGTAGATCTGGCATCAGAATAATCTAATTCACTTAGATTATCTATTTGATCTTCTAATATGTATGACAGATGTTCTTCTAAAGCTATTTGTTCGCTGATTTGTTGAGCAAGTATTTCGTTATTTAAATTCATGTTAAACTTTATGTTGTAAACTATATTTATAGTTTACTTGTTTTAATTATATTATTATTCGTCGATTATCTTAAAAAGTGCCTATCGGCTAATTCACTAATGCCTTCCATGTTAGTAATTTTAATAATACCGGGGCGTGAAATATCTATAAGTCCTTCTGCCTGCATAGATCGAGTTGTCCTGATAGCAGTCTCTGGTGTTGTACCTGTTAAATCTGCTAGTTGTTGTCTTGTGAATCTTATCATAGGTACTACATTTGGATGAGAAGTCGAAAATTTTAGTGCTAAGGAAATTAATACAGAAGCTATTCTAACTTCTACTTTGTCATGCGCTAATCCTCTAGAAAGCTGATAAGAGGAATGTAAACATAATAGAAGATGACTTGTAAATTCTTTATAAATTATAGGATTTTTTAAAAGTAATTGTGCAAATCTTTTTATTGGAACACTTAGTACGACAGTTTTTTGTAGTGCTCTAGCTGAAAGTTGAGAGATTAAACGATCTTTATTAAGAAGAATTATTAATCCAAACATATCTTTTGCTTGTAATAACTCTACAATTAACTCTTTACCACTTGCGGATGTTTTGAAGATAGAAAATGATCCTGATATTACAATAAAACCATTAGTACTTTCTTCCTCACCTTCAATTAAAACCAAGTCTCCTTGATTATAAGTTATTTGATTAGAACTATCTGCTAGCTCTTTTATTTCAATTTCGGAAATATTTTTTAGTTCAACTAAACTTGTTAAAAATTTATAGTTATCAGTATTATTTGTCTTACTCAGAAGTGTTAAATTATTAGGTTTTGAAAGTGTATTAGAATTTCTTTCAACTTCTGTAGATATTTGAAAATTCATTAAGTCATTATTATCTTCTTGAGCCATGAGTAAGAGTGGCACAACTAAATTTAAAATGGAAATTAAAAATGGGGCATGATCTTCGTCATATGATTAAGATCATGCTCTCTGTCTTGATGCTAATCATACTCGCAGTATGTGTATCGTCATGCTTTCATTGAAGATAATATTGGAAAGTGCTCAGTGAATAAATAATTTTAGTAAGTTTTATTAGTAAGTACAATTGTGATCTGACTTTACTAGTAGCAAAGTAATTAAGAAGAATAAAATAAACGAAAGCGGAAAAATGTATGATGATAGCAATCATACTTATATTTTTTTACCTATGTCACGATGAGTTAAGTTAATTTTAATTTAGGGAGATATGTTATGTTAAATTGGGTAGTCACTTTTTTTATTATGGCCATCGTAGCTGGAATTTTAGGTTTTGGTGGTATCGCTGGGGAAATGGCAGGAATCGCTAGAATATTGTTTTTAGTTTTTTTAGTAATGTTCGCTATTTCATTTGTTACAAACAGACGAAGACCATTAGTTTAAACTTTATAAAGGTTAATTAAAATGAGGAGCTATATGCAAAGAGAGAATTATAAAAAATTTCTATTTAAAAGTTATGGTAATAGAAGTGAGTATGAAATCTATGATTTTTCATTATCTGAATTAGACTTAATGATAGAATCTTTAAAACAAGAAAAAGAGAAATGTTACATAGGATGGGATAACTATTCTGGAAGAAGAGTAGAGTTTAAAGAGTTTTTTGAAAGTAATAAATTCAGAGAAGATATTTCAGTTAACCAAAAATAAATTAAATAAAGTAATTATGAATATAAAAAAAATAAGTAAAATATTATGTCTAGCAATTGCAGGAACAGCAAATGCTGAAGATTTAGCAAAAACTGAGACTACGAATACTCAAAAAGTAAATATCGTTAAGACAGAAGGAGTTCAGGAAACTATAGATTCTGAAGGTACTGAGAGTAAAGCTAAATTGTATAAATCTACAAAAACTGTTTCAGACGGAAGTTTGGAATCTTCTACTATAGTAGAGTCTACAAAAGATCCTAAAGGATTAGGTAATAAGACTTCTATGAATAGTAAAATTAGAACCAAAGAAGATGGTAAAGGATCGTACCAAGATGAGGTAGATATATCTTCCGTTGATGCACAAGGTACTTCGCATTCAAAGAAAGAAGAAAAAGAATATATTAGAAATTCAGATGGTACTTCAAAATCAGTTTATAAGGAAAAAATTATTAATGATCCTAAAGGACTAAATAATAGTTCAAAAAAGATAATAGATGAAACAATAATTAGAGATGCTAATGGTAATATTATTAAGGATCAATCTGATAATGTGATCGATGAAACTATGCCTAAGAAATAGTGACGGTAGTTTAGTATTTAAGTAATAAGAAGGTATAAAAATAATGAAAAGAAATATTAGTAAATTAGTTTTAGCAACAGTAATAACAAGTCTAAATTATGGGAGTAATTTTGTTGGTAGTAATTTTGTTTGGGCAGAGGATATGTATTCAGATGATTGGAAAAGAGGGTCAATCAATTCTTATTTTCGATTAAACGATGTGTTAAATTGTTATGATTTAAACGCAGAAGTACAAGGTGGAGTCGCTCGTATTAAGGGTATCGTTAATAATGAAGTAGAGAAAGAACTTGCTGGTGAGATCTCTATGGATGTTGGTGGGATTAGTTCAGTAGATAATATGATCGTAGTAGATCAAGATATTTATCCAGCTAAATGTCTTGATAGAAAGTCTGCCTCTAACATGTTTTATTATGATGCAACTACTACAGCGAAGGTTAAATCTAGATTACTTTGGAGTAGCGGTGTCCCGGGACTTAATGTTGGTGTAACTACTAAAGCAGGTGTTACTACTCTTAGTGGTAATGTTAAATTAGCGTCTGAAAAAGCTTTAGCTCAAAAACTAGCTGAAAATACACATGGAGTTTATAAAGTTGATAATCAGATAGTAGTAACTAATGACCCACATGTAAAAGTTGGATCAGTTGACATAACTAAAGTAGAAAAGAACGCTGGTCAAGCAATTGACGGGGCAGGGGATACTATAAGTGATGCATGGATTCATGCAAAGGTTAGTACCAGTTTAAACTTTACTAGAAGCTTAAATGTTGATGGACTTGATGTTAATTGTAAGAACGGGGTGATTACGCTTAGTGGAGTAGCTCATTCCAGGTCAGACAAGGAATTAGCTGGAGAGATAACTAAGGATATTAAAGGCGTAAAAGTTGTAAATAATAATATTCGAGTAATGTAGTTAATAAATTATGAAGAGCAAGAAACAGAAATATCTTTATATTTATCTGGTGCTAGCTCTGAGTATTCAGTAAATTGACTATGTTCGTCAAAAGGAGCTACTAGAACTTTCTGTAGCTCCTCCATGAAAGTTAGATTTTTATTATCTTCTACTGCTCTGATAATTGATTCAGCCACCCAGTTTCTCAATATATATTTGGGGTTTCTTGTATTTATTATATTTTCTAGATTTGGAATGTCTTTTGTATAGAGTTTGTAATTTTCGATCCAAATATGAGACGCTTCGGTACTTCCAAGTTTTATTAATAATTCCTCACTATTAGTTTGGGTATAGGAAAGAGCTCTTAACGAACTTGTATAATCTAAATTATTTTCAATTAAAATTGATAAGAAAGAATCAATATGTTCTTTCATTTTATCTTCACTCAAATCGGTTTCATCAAGTGCTAGTTTTTTATACATTTCTTTATAATAGGACTCTACAAAGATACTCTCATATTGAGCTAGGACATTCCTAGCTTCTTGTATGTCAATAATTGATGAGAGTGCATTCAGAAGTGCATTTAAATTCCAAAGCCCTATACCAGGCTGCTGGTCGTAGGAATATCTACCGCTATGATCAGAGTGATTGCAGATATAGTAAGGATCAAAATTATCTAGAAACCCAAAAGGGCCGTAATCAAGAGTGATACCAATAATAGACATATTGTCTGTATTTAATACGCCATGGCAAAAACCTATTGCTTGCCATTTAGCAATAAGCTCTGCGGTAGATTTTACTATCTCAAAAAACCAAGAGTTATAATCTTCTTTTTTTATATCAGTATGGTAATTTTCAATGCAGTAGTCCGCTAAAATTTTTACATTTTCGTATTCTTTACGATAGTGAAAATGCTCAAAGTGGCCAAATCTAATATGCGATTTAGCTAGTCTTGTAAGAATAGCACCTGGTTCTTTTTTTTCTCTTGTCACAGTTTCATTAGTACCAATTATGCTCAGTGCTCTCGAAGTCGGAATTCCAAGCGCATGCATATGTTCAGAACATAAAAATTCTCTTATACAGGATCTAAGAACTGCCCTTCCATCTCCAAATCTCGAATACGGAGTCTTCCCCGCACCCTTCAGCTCTACATCCCAGAGCTCGTCTTCACTATTTAACACTTGTCCAAGTAGTAATGCTCGACCATCACCAAGCTGACCAGCCCATACTCCAAACTGATGACCAGAATATACCTTTGCAATTGGATCGCTACCTTCTAATAATTTGTTACCAGAGAAATAGTTAGCAAAATCAGGATTCTGAAAGTCATCATCTGTTAATCCAATCAAACTACCAGATTCTTTACTAGATGAAATAATATTAGGATTTAGAGCAAATCCTTCAGGTTGTACTTTTGTGAAGAACTCAGATGGAAGCTTTGAATAGGATTCTTTAAATGAAAGTTTGATTTTACTCACTTTTTACGTGTACTATCTAAGAAATTTTATTAATGTCACTAACTTACCCTGATTTAGCATAACTTAACAAATATCAAATGTTTCATGGAGTTTGTAAAAATGAAAATATTATCAAAGTTTATTGTTCTAAGTTTATTTTTATTAGCAGTAGATTCGGCTTCAGCTCAAACTAGAGAAACTAGATGTCCTAGGTTAATAGGTAAACTTTCTGATGGTACTTATGTGCCTGCTAAGGGAAATCATATGTGCTTCTCTTCTGTCAGAGAGGCTAAGAGAAAAGGATTTATTGCTTCTGAAAGTTCTCAAGACATAGTTTTTGAAAGTACAGATAGAATAAACTTAAGAGGATATGGAAGATTACCAAAGGGTGTACTTAAAGTTAATTCTACTGGCAGATATGAAGTAACAATAGCAAGAGGAGGCAAAAATTGTTCCTTACTTGGAATACATTACTCTCTGAGAGATATAATTGAACTAAATAGTAAGCTACCTGGTGCTAACCCTATGTATCATTCCAGTTTGCCGAAAGATAATTGGCTAAATTCTACTGAAATGTATTTAGAAAGTGGTAAGGAATATAGGTTGCATTCTACATTAGATATTCCAATTGAAGTAGAAGCAGCAGTTATTACTTGTGAATGGTATGTCAATATTTTAAAGAAAAACTAGCGTTAAGATTTAAAATTATTTGATATCTTTTCTTGTAAGCTTTCTATATCACTAGTCTGAAGAGTGAAATCTTCAGACAAACTTGAAGAAAAACAACTAATAGTAGCTAGACCTTTTGCTAAAAGGTCTAGATCTCTACCTGTTGAATCTCTATCAGGTTTATCTATGAATCCTGAAAATTTATGAGAATAAATATTTTCTCTAATTTCTGTAAACATTTCTTTGAATAAATTTTGTTTAGTTTTACAAATAACAGGAGCTATATCTTGATTAATTTGAACTGGCGTATTGATAGAGACATAGTCTACTGTATCTATTTCTAGTATTTTTGAGTTAATTAAGCTGCTAATACTTCTTACATGATAATTAGTAATTTCCGCGATTGTAGATTCCGTCTGTTTTAAATAATCAAAGTCTCTATTCGTCCAAGCTTTCCTCATCTCAGGAGGCAGCGTTGCAGAACAAGCAATTCCTGGAATGCCAAATAAGGAGCCAGTTTTAACTGCCGCAATAGTACCTGAACTTTGGGTAAATGCATCTCCTGCATTTGTTCCCATGTTAATACCGCTAATAACTAGATCAACGACATTTTTATTTGTAAGATTTATATCCGCGTGATTTTCTTGAGCCCATTTTTCCTGTGTCCATTTTTTCTGTGCAAGATGACATAATCCTATCGCGGTACAATCAGCAGGTGTGCCGTCAATTATGTTATATTCATAACTTCCGTATACTTCTTTAGTATGAAGAATTTCTTTATCTCTAGTGATCGCATTCGATATCCAGCTTTGTTCAAAGGCTGGAACTACTATTAGTATATCTTCACAAAAATCCGTTTTAGCTATGCTATCTACAAGTGAATAAAAAAGAGGGCAGTTTGCTCCATCGTCATTTGTAATTAGTATACGGAGTTTATTCTTTTTCATGAATTTCAGTTATCTACTTTTTCTTTTCCTGTTCTGAAACCGTTGGGAAAAAGTCTGCCGTCCAAGAAACTGTAGTCCCTTTTTGACCTTGATAATTTCCGACCTTACCCTCACCATAAGCTACGGTTGGAGGAGACTCCATCTGGAAGAATACTATTTGAGCTACTCGCATTCCTTTACTTAGCTGTCTAGGATATGGTCCTAAATTTTGTAATTCTAGAGTAACTTGGCCATGAAAATTACAATCTATCCATCCACTTAGACTATGATTAAGCCATAATCTGCCTAAAGAGCTTTTTAATTTTAAATCGCCTACGACATCTCTTGGCATCTTTATATTTTCTGAAGTTGTCGCTAGTATTACCTCGCCAGGGAATAGTATTATTTGATCAGCAATAAACTCCTCTGGTTCTCTAGTAGGACAAATCCAATGATTTCCTAGAGTAACATCATAGCTAGCAGGGTTTACGTGTTCAGGATAAAAAGGTGTTGATCCTCCTTCTTCTCCCCATTTAGTTATCCAATGATCTGGTTTTACCATTTTTTAATATTTCTTAAATTTACCTAGTTAATTGATTGTTGTTTTACCTCAAGTTTGGTGCTTAGGATAGCCACGTAACTTACTATAATCATAGTAAATATTTTTTCATAACTATGTACGAACTACATGCATCTAAATTAGTGAATTTATTAAATTATTCCTATGTCACAGAATCAATTAGAAAATATTGTCCCTGAATATACAAATTCTGGGTTACTTCCAATTAAGCTTCTTTTAGTCGAAGATGACAAAGCTCATTCGCAGCTAATTAAGCGTGCGATCAAAACAATTATTCCAGATGTGACACATGTTGAGACAATTGAAGAAGCACTAAATTATGTTGATAACAATGTTGTTGATATTGTTCTTACAGATTTAAATTTAGTTACTTCATCTGGTTTTGAGTTAATTAACAAGCTTAGTGTATCTGATACTTTACCAATTATAGTTTTAACTAGTTCATCAAATTTAGACGAAGCAGTTAGAGCTATGAGAGAGGGAGCTTGGGACTTTGTTACAAAAAGATTTACTGCATCTTTCCCTGCACAGTTAGAAGTAGTTATTTCTAGAGCTTGGTCACGAGCTGAAGTTAAAAGAAGAGAAAAGATTGCGTCTTCTGAAAGAAATGCTTTTTGGACTGCTGTAAATATGTCAGAAGGCGGAGTCGCTATTTTAGATACTGCAGGCGAAATACTTTTTTCTAATCAAGCATTTAAATTATTTCTAAAAGATCTGGAACTTGGGTTTCAAAAAGAAATTTCTGATGAGGAACTTACTCTTGTTAAGTTAATATCACTTCATGATTTTGAACTTTCTCAAGAGATTTTTAGTCAAATATTTGTTAGAGATGATTCTCTTTGGACTTCTGATCTGGTGCTAAATAAAGCCGATCATAAATCAGAGTATAATCGTTTAAAATATTATAATTTACGATTAAGTACTATAGTTGACGAGGATTTAGCATTAGAAAAAAATTCATCAAATAGTCTTTCTAAGTATCATATACTTTGGACAAAAGATGTTACAGACGAAAAGAGAAAAAATCAACTAGATAGAGATATTCTAGCGACTACTTCACATGATTTAAAGGGTCCACTAGGGGCAATACTTACGAGTACCGAAATGATGATAGAGGATGTAGAAGGTGCAGAAGATCCTACCGCGGAGCAGATGCTTACTAGAGTAGCTTCTTGTGCAAGAACTTGTATCAATATCGTTGATGAACTCTTAAGTGCTAGAACTATTCATGATGGCTTATTGAAAGTAAATAAGGAATGGAATGATTTAAATTCAATAGCACAGGATATTTTTGATGACTTTAAGCCGGTCTCAAAGAGTAAAAATATATCATTCTCACTTCTAAAACCGGATGGTTCTGTAAATTGTATGGTAGATGCTATGGCAATTAAGAGAGCTTTTACTAACTTAGTCTCAAATGCGCTGAAATATACAAATGCCGGCGGTGAAGTTAATATTGAAGTTGAATCAATGCAGAAAGGAGCATTGTTTCGAGTAAGTGATAATGGAAACGGTATTAACAATGATGAGCAAGACAGAATATTTGATATGTTCAGTCGCTTGCCTGAACATTCAAGCGTCGATGGAAGCGGCCTTGGTTTGTTTATTACAAAACAAATAGTAGATCTTCATGAGGGTAGGGTAGAAGTGAAAAGTAATCCTGGGACAGGAAGTGTTTTTACTATAATGCTTGAGAATTAATTTTATTTAATTAAACCCTATCAACCTTCAAAGTACCATCAACAAGCTTCAATCTTGATTTTTTTCCATTTACAATAGTCTCTAGGGCTACATTTCTACCCCAGATAGTTTCTAAATGGGTTAGAGTTCTTTCACAGTATTCAAGTTGTAAGTCTCTACCTTCATGTTCATGTTTTAGAAGTAAAGTTCTATCAGCACCAAAATCAGCGTCTGTAATTTTAATAATTGGTCTAGATCCCATTGCTATATTTTTTAGTAAGGTCTCTTTAACTTCTTCCCAGCTATCTTCATCTGATACTTTTGTGATGACTCTTTCTTTGCCGCGTTTTTCATGTTGGAAAAGATCAAGCTCGGCCATTACTTCCCTGGTTAAAAATCTTCTTAAAAATGAAACATCTCTATCGGATTCGCGTACTTCGAAAATCTTCTTTCTTCCAGGAGTATCGTTTTCATGTTTTGTTGAATGATCTTCTTTTGCTTTTCGCTCTTTATACTCTACTCCGGTGTCTCCTTCGTTCCATCTTCGCTCTATATCCTTCCAAAGCACGAATCCTAAGTGGTACGGATTTAAGCCACCTGGGGTGGGGCGGAGTACTTGATTATGTTTAACTAGAAATTCTAAATGAAGTCCTTGAGGTAAGTTTAATTCATTTAGGATTTTAAAATGCCAATAACTTGCCCATCCTTCATTCATAATTTTTGTTTCTATTTGCGGGATAAAGTAAGAGGATTCCTTATCTACTATTAGTAGTAAATCTCTTTCCCAGTCGGATAGAATAGGGGAGTACTTTGCTATAAACTCAAGAATATTTTCTTCAGGTTCTAGGGGAAGTTTTGATAAGTTTGGTTGTTTATATTCTTTGCGCTCGTGAAGATTGTCAAACTCATCTGATTTAGGCTGAGAAGCTTCTAGTTTTTTTATCTGTTCTTCTCTTCTAGAGAGTTTCTTTATCGCAAGATTTTTTGATCTTTGTAGACCTAGTGCATGTGCAGCATCTAAAATACGCTCTACTTTTTCGACTCCTATGGATGGATCTTCCATGTAAGTGCGAACTCTATTAGCATGTGATTTAAAAAACTCTAAAGTATATTTTGCGTCTATTCCAGAAGTAAAAGTAAAATTATTCGCAAAAAAATCATTGTGGCCGTATACGTGAGCGATAGTTAGGATCTGCAATAGATCTGTGTTATCTCTCATTAAGTATGCAAGACATGGATTTGAGTTGATGACCATTTCGTATGGTAATCCTCCTACTCCGTAGTCGTACATTGTCTTCTCACGTTCGTAAGATTTCCCAAAGGACCAATGTGGATATCTGCTTGGCATACCAGAATAGGACATGTAGCCGAGCATTTCAAAGTGATCACAAATTTCAAACTCTTGAGGGTAGCAATTTAGTCCAAAGTGAGTGACGAGCTCTCTAATTCTTACATCCCATTCTTCTAGTTCTTTTAGATTCATAGTTTTATAGAATTAAGAGTTTTCTTAAGCATTTACTTCTTTAGCTGACTGAACTGTATCTCTAACTTGTGCATCTCTTAGCATAAAAGATCTAAATCCATTCCAAAGATCTTCTTTTTTCTCTATTAATATTGTTTGGAAGTTCTCTTTTGTCATCTTAGAAAAAACTTCCAACATACTACCACTATAATATGCAGTTCCGGCAGGTTTTATTTCACCGTAACCGAAGAGATTACATACATCGCATAGATTATTAGCTAGTTCTAGTGCTTTTTCATTATCACTATAAAAATTATCTCCATCAGAGCAGTGAAACGCATAAACATTCCAAAGCGAAGGGTGATATCTTTCTTCGATAATATCAAGTGCCTTTTGATATCCTGAGGATATGTAAGTTCCACCGGACTCTACCTTATGAAAGAATTCTTCTTCATTTACTTCTTTTGCTTCTGTCTGATGTGCAATGAATACAATTTCTACTTCTTGATATTTTAATCTTATAAATTGGTATAGTAGGAAATAAAAACTTCGAGCTAGATATTTTTTTGTACTTCCCATAGAACCGGAAGTGTCCATTATGCATAATACAACAGCATTCGATTGTAGTTTAGTATCCTCTACGATATGAAAATACCTCATATCTTCTTTGTGAAAAGGAAACCTTTGTTGTTCTTCTTCTATTTTTACTTCTGGCTGTTCTTCATTATTTTCTTGTTTGTGCCTTTCTAGAGCAAACTTTCTTCTAATTCTATTTCTTGCCGTTTTTCTTTTATCTAGTCTTGCACGAATTCCTTCTTTTCTTACACCGTGGCGCTTAAAGGCATCTTCGCTCTTAATGGCTTTTAAAGATTTTTTTTGAAGTTCTGGAAGTTCTAGATCTTCAAACATGATATCAATTAATTCTTCCAGAGTAATATCTGTTTCAATGGCATCCACTCCTGCTTGCTCCCCAGCAGGCCCTGTTGCATTAGGTTGTCCATCCTCAGCTTTACCTACTACTTGACCAGATTCAGCATTACCGTCCCCTTGAGCGACTCCAGAGGAGTTCTCGCCGTATATAAAACGATATTCTTTAATTGATCTTATAGGGACTTTGATGATTTTTTCTCGGTCTTTTCCAATGATAGACTCTTCAGAGAGAATATCAGAGATGTTACCTCTGATAGACTCCCTAATTTTTTGTCTGTGACGTGCTCTATCGCCTGCGCTCCGGTCAGATCTTCTGTCATCTCCCGAGTGTGGTCTAAAGACGGTCATATGTTTTATTCTTTAATTAGTCTTTCCGCCCTTAATATTTCACCTTTAATCTTTCCACCCTTAATCTTTCCATAGGTGATTTGCAGCATACTTTAAAACTATATCAACACATGCTGGAGGGTAGCCATTTGCTATAAGTTGTTCCACCATAGTGTCGTATTTTTGCTGTTGTTCAGAATCTCTTGTTCTAGCTTTAGTGATAATACGGGATACATCTCTTACGCTAGTCATTAATTTCTTTTCAACAGCTTCTTTTAATGGCTCGTAGCTTTCGTACCCAACTTTTTCACCACGTCTACCTATTGACCAAAGGTAAGCAATCACTTCTTGTCTGAAGCCATCAGCAGCAGTGCCAATGATTGCTATTTGCTCTTCTATAGATTTAAGGAAAGCTTCATCTGGCTCTAGTTCTTCACCAGTTCTTCTATCTTTAAGCTTTTTCTTAGTGACATAAGCTTCGGCATGATCCAGATAATTTTGGAATAAAGTTTCAGCTTGCTCTTGATATGAATATACAAAGGCTTTAGTGATTTCTTTTTCTAGTATCTCTAAATAATCTTTATGTATTATATCTCTAAGTATTTCAAGGTAGGCCCTTTTAGTTTCTTCTGGTAAGTCACCAGCTTTAACCATGTTAATTAAAGATTCTCTAACATTTAAAGGATGGATACAGTTGTTTTCTATATTATCAGAAAGAGCGTTATCAAGAGCTTTCATAATAAAGCGAGTAGAGATACCGTCCATACCTTCTCTCTTGGCTTCTTCTTTTAGCTCAGTGATATCTATCTTCTTAGTTTTACCTTTCTCAATAACTTCTTCACCGTTATAAAGTTTTAACTTTGTAAGTAAGTCGCACTTATTGGAAGGTTCTAATCTAGTAAGAATCGCAAACTTTGAAGCTAATTCAATTGTATGAGGTGCAATTTCTGCTTTGAAGTTAGACTGCTTTATTATTTTATCATAAATTTTAACTTCTTCTGATAGTCTTAAGTTGTATGGTACTTTTACTACAACTATTCTATCTAGAATCGCTTCATTTGTATGATCAGATTTAAACTTCTTCCACTCTGCTTCGTTTGAGTGTGCAACTATCGTAGTATCAACATAAATCATTCCGTGTCTGCCAGGAGCTGGGATAGATTTTTCTTGAGTAGCGGTGATCATCGCATGAAGGTATTCAGTTTCATTCTTAAATACTTCGATAAACTCAACCATACCTCGGTTACCAACGTTTAAAGCGCCCGTTAGATCTAGTACTCTAGGATCACCTTCAGAGTATCTATCAAGCTTTGAAATATCTTCTGAGCCGATTAGTACTGATGTGTCTTGGTTATTAGGATCTACTGGAGGTACAACTCCTACGCCTACTCTACCTCTTCTACTAAATTCTTTTGTTACGATTGGATAATCTTCCCATTTACCTTTGAACTCTTCTTTTAGTCGGTAACGACATACTGGACATAGATCTCCTTCGATTCGAACATTTAACATCTTTTCGAATTCTTTTCTTAGGTGTCTAGGAATAAGATGAAGTGGATCTTCGAACATAGGACAACCATCGATAACATAAATCGGAGCAAGTTGTTCTAGTCCTTTTTTTAATTTTTCAGCTAGTGAACTTTTTCCTGATCCTACTGGGCCGACTAAGTATAAAACTTGTCTGCTTTCTTCTCCGCGTAGTGAGGCGGAGTGAAAATATCTAACAACGTTAGCAACTGTTTCTTCCATTCCGAAAAAGTCTTCGGCGAAAAATCCATAGCGTCTTAGTTTTTTGTTTTTAAAAATTCTAGATAATTTGGGATCTTCTTCGACATCGATTTCTTCAACGCCTTGATCCGTTAACATTTGATAAATTCTTTGATGGGATAGTTGTGTTAGATCGGGATTCTTTTTTACTAACTCTAAATATTCAATCAGAGTTCCTTTCCAGTGATTTCTAACTCTGGTCTCTCTATCTTTATCGATAATAGCTCTGAATTCATCTTGAGAGCTGGAAGAGTTTTTAGTTTCGGAAGCCATGTATAAGGTTCTCCTTACTGATCGGAATATTAATAAGCCAGAGTATTCATCAAAAACCTACCGCTATATCATCCACTGAATTTCGAGAGATCTTTTTTGACCGGACTTCTCGAAATTTTTGCATCCTTCTGATAGGATGCTTTCTTACTACTAATGGTTACAGGTAATTAGAGAAGAATCAAGAGAAATTTTTTCGGCTAATATTTGGCTAAGGAGAACTAAGGTGCGACATCAATGGATAGAATAATCTTTCTAGGAGACATATTTGGTAAGCCTGGAAGGCGCTTTCTTAAGGCTAAACTACCTGAAATAATTGAAGAATATAAACCTGACTTAGTTATCGCCAATGGTGAAAATGCCTCAGGCGGTCTTGGTTTAGAAGCTAAAGCCTACCTTGAAATCATTAAATCTGGTGTGCAAATTATTACAACTGGAAACCACATATGGCAAAAAAAAGACCTTTTGAAGTTCTTAGAGGACTACAGTGACACTTTAATTAGACCTGCAAATTACCCGGAAGGTACCCCTGGTTATGGAAGTTGTATTTTTCAATTACCTTCAGGGAAAAAAATTGGAATATTTAATTTACTAGGGAGAGTTTTCATTCCTGATTTAGTAGATTGTCCATTTAGAAAGGCTGATAGTATTTTATCTGAAAAAATTTTTTCAAAAGTAGATTATAGTATTTTAGATTTTCATGCTGAAGCTACTAGTGAAAAAATATCTATGGGATTTCATTTAGATGGTAGGGTAGGGGCAGTGCTCGGAACTCATACGCATGTTCAAACAGCGGATGAAAGAATTCTACCAAAGGGGACAGCGTTTATTACTGATGTTGGAATGTGTGGTCCTCATAATAGTGTGATTGGAGTTTCTCCTGATACTATTATTCAAAGGTTCATGACGGCTAGGCAAACTAAGTTTGAAGTTGCTGGAGGAATATCTCAAATTAACGGAGTATGTTTAGATTTTGATCCGACAACTAATAAAGTAAGTTCTATAAAAAGAATAAGGCTAATAGAATCAAAAGATTCTATTAGCCAATAACGAATAAGTCGATTTAGTAAACTTATTCTCCTCTAAAAGTTAGAGCATAGTCATCTCTTTTAACATAATTTCTAAAGGCTAGCTTATCTGAGTTACTTTGAATAATAACTGTACCGTAAGTATCCTTAGGTAAATTAAGTTGTGTTCTAGAAGTAGATAGAGCTTTAACAACAATGCTTGTATTTATTACAACAGCATTATTAGCATCTTTAGCTTGAAGTTGAACTGTAACATCGGTATTTCCACTATTGAATATTTCAGCAAAGTTCAAGTTTCCGATGAAGCTGTTAAACTCACTAGTCTGTACATTTCCACCAGGGGCAGCTTGTGCAGCAGCGTATGCATATTGTAGAACTCCCTTCTGATCTAGCTTATAGAAGATAGTTGTAGCAGCGACTTTCCCAGCTAATGATGTGATAGCAGCGCTTCCAACTGTGTTACTTGCTAGTATTCCAGTACTTCCTGTTTTATTAACCATTATATGAGTAGTTCCGTTTGGTACTATTAACTGTCTTGAAGATGTATCAAGTCCTGTTGCGTTAAATGATCTTATTAGTGCATCGGTTGACAAGGTATCACTGTTGTTATTCAATTCTAATATAGTGGTTTCTCCATCAACTGTGCTAATACCACCTGCGGTTGCAACGTCAGTAGAAGGTCTATGAGGAATTGCAAATGCTGTATAGAAGTTAGTGCAGGTTGCCCCTATGCAATCATAGAAGTATCTACCAGTATTCATATAATACTTTGCAGCAGATCCGTCTGATTTTGATACTGGATCAAATCTTACCATCGCTATATTATCTAAATTCGCAAAAGTTCCTATCGCTTCATGCCCAGCATAATCAAACCTCCCACCATCTGGAATATTAACGATATCTTGATGAATTACTTTACCCTTAGCATCTGTGTAAGTAAGTATTCCCTTTAATCTTTCACCATCACCTCTTACAGCATCTGTTAATCTAATCCAGTTAGCAACAGTCCCATCTTTTCTAACTCCAAAGTGAGTAGTGTTAACAGGTTGAGTGTAGCTTCCAACTTGCGTGTTTCTGTAAGGGTAGTAAAGTACGAAATCAAATGAATCCCCGAAGGCTTGACTTGCAGCTCTAAAATCAGCTTTATAGAGTGTAACACCGCCTCCCCAAGCTCCGTTTGATTTTGCATTTGTTGTTACACAAACAGTCCCGTAGGTATCTTTCGCTAGTCCAAGATCATTAATAATGAAATCTTGCTTTTGGAAAGGTTCTAGTCTAGTTTTAATAGTTCCTCTAACAATACCCTCAAGGTCTCTGTATTCAACGGTAGCATCTAGTATGTTGCTAGCCTTATTTATAACACTTGCAATGTTAATCTGACTCAAGAATCCGTTTGCACTAGCACAAGCAGTTGGTTCTAGATTAGGATCTAAGCAATCTGTTCCTGTTGGACATTCGTTATTAGTCGGTAATCTGAAACCTTCGTTTTCATTACTTGTTACTCCTCCACACAAAACTTGATAAATATATTTTGTTCCAGGTATCGCAGTAGTATCTAGAAAACTATTTCCAGCTATTCCAGTTGCAATAACTGAATATATCGAACTAGCTTCAGATAGCCTTCTACTTAGCTGGCATGAGGAATTATTAGGCTTCCCAATCCAACTGACTAAAACGTGAGGAACAAATGTTCCATCTGATGCGTCTATGACTATAGCAGGAAGACACTCTTGCCCCGATAAACTAAATCCAGGAGCGCAGTCAAATTCAAAGTTTACATTGGCTCTGTCTTGCCCTGCAATAGTTACAGGATTTGTAAAGTTAGTACTAACTAGAACGTATCCAGCCTTGGTTATATTTACGACGTAACTACCATCTGTAATTTCAGTAATTAGATAATTACCATCTACTCCAGTAGCTCTATTTAAGCTTGTACCTTGTCTTGCCGCAGAAACATCTGCATTGACTACTGGAATATTAGTTCCTCTAAGCTTAGCATTTCCACTTAGTTTAAATAATACTGGATTTCTAAATCCTTCGTTTTCATTACTAGTAATACCACCACATAAAACTTGGTAAATATATCTTGTACCTGGTACGGATGTTGTATCAAGGAAGCTAGTTCCAGATAATCCTGTAGCAATTACAGAATAAGAATTTGTTCCGTCAGAAAGTCTTCTACTCAGTTGACAAGTTGAATTTGCAGGCTTTGCAGTCCAATTAACTAGCACATGTGGAATAAATGTTCCATCAGATGCGTCTATGACAATAGCAGGAAGGCATTCTTGCCCTGTAAAACTAAAGCCTGGCGCGCAATCAAATTCGAAATTTACGTTTAATCTATCTTGACCAGCAATAGTAACTGGGTTTGTAAAATTAGTACCGACTAAAACATAACCGGATTTTGAAATTGTAAGACTGTAGCTACCGTTTAAAATCTCAGGAAATAAGTAATTTCCATCCGTCCCAGTTTGTTTACTTAAGACGCTTCCTTGTCTGCTTGAAGTTACTTCTGCATCTATTACCGGTATGCTAGTTCCTCTAATTTTTGCATTACCACTTAACTTGTAAGTTTCAGGTATTCTAAACCCTTCGTTTTCATCACTCGTTACAGGCCCGCATTTTACTTGGTAAATATATCTTACTCCTGGTACAGAGCTAGTATCTTGATAGCTAGTTCCATTTAACCCAGTTGCAATAACGGAATATCCTGAACTTCCATCGCTATTTTTTCTACTTAAATCGCAAATTGAGTTAGGAAGTTTACCAGTCCAGCTAACTAAAACATGTGGTATGATTGTTCCGTCCGTAGCATTAATTAATATCTCAGGAAGGCATTCTTGTCCAGACAGCTTAAAACCAGGGGCACAATCGAATTCGAAATTTACATTATCTCTGTTTTCGCCAGCTATTGTAATTGGATTTGTAAAGTTAGTTCCGACTAGAACATAGCCAGGTTTTGAAATAGTGACATTATAATTCCCATCACCAATATCTGGTATTAAGTAGTTACCATCCGTGC
>JAIYCX010000025.1 GCA_027487795.1 Pseudomonadota bacterium
ACTTCAACACTAGCTCCTGATCTTGAAAATAAGAATTTTAGAATTTCTCTAGAATCCTCACAGTCTTCTGCTAATAGAATACGCTTATTCTTAATAGAATTTCCAACTTGCTGCATATAACCACCTAAAAGAACACAAGATATAAGCATTAAGCTTACAATTCTAGTGTATGTAACGCTAAAAAATGATTATACGGCAATTTAAAGTAAAAACTTTAAGACTATTTCGTAAGAATTAAGAAAAATGCACGTTTAGTCATTTCAACACTCATGTTAACCTCTTCTAATAAAAAATTATACCGTGAGCACTACTATACAAACAGAATACTTAATAATTGGCGCTGGGATAATTGGCCTTGGCATAGCTAGATCTATCATTGCTAAAATCCCTAATGCCAAAGTTATTATAATTGAAAAAGAAGACAACCTGGCAAAACATAGCTCAGGAAGAAGCAGCGGTGTGCTTCATGCTGGTTTTTATTACACAGCAGACTCCTTAAAAGCTAAATTTTCAGTTGATGGTAATAAAACACTAACAGAGTATTGTGAAAAAAATAATTTACCAATTTCTAAGATTGGTAAATTAGTAGTTGCAACAAATGAAACTGAACTTTCTGGTCTAGAAGAATTAGAACGTAGAGGAAGAATAAACGGTTGCACAGTTCAGTTAATAGACGAAAAAGAAGTATCTGAAATAGACCCTAATGCTAAAACATTTCAAAAAGCACTTTGGTCTCCGAAAACTTCAACCATAGATCCTATTGCGATATGTAAATCACTAGCTAATGAACTGATCACTAAAGGTGTTCAAATAATATATAATTGTGCTTACATAGAAAAAGCTTCAGAAAGTAAGAATAGTGCCAGCATAAAAACTTCTATAGGTATTATAGAAGCAAATAAACTAATCAATACAGCAGGCCTATACTCAGATAAAATCGCTAAAGACTATGGATGGAGTCAAGACTATTCAATAGTACCCTTTAAAGGTCTTTACTTAAAATATACAAAAAATAAAACAGATATTAAAACAAATATTTATCCTGTCCCAAATCTTAATCATACTTTTTTAGGTGTTCATTTTACAAAGACAGTAGATGGAACTATTAAAATAGGTCCAACGGCAACACCAGCTTTTTGGCGAGGAAACTACACTTGGAATAGTAATTTTAAATTAAATGAGTTAACACAAATACTTTCTTTAGAATCCAAGCTATTCTTAAAAAATTCTTTTGGCTTTAGAGATCTTGCTTTTGAAGAAATGAAAAAATATTCAAAAAAATATTTAATTTCACTGACCTCCAAAATAGTTAAAAATCTAGATCCGAATGGTTTTACTGAATTCTCAAGACCAGGAATGAGAGCACAATTAGTTAATACCAGGACTTTAGAGATGATAATGGATTTTATCATTGAGGGAGATAAAACTAGCGTTCATATTCTAAATGCAATCTCTCCAGGATTTACTTGTAGTTTGCCATTTGCTGATTATGTTGTTGAAAATTACGTCCTTAACAAATGAACTTCATCGATCCAAGAAATATTTCACCAAAAGAATTTGTAGATAGCTGCCCTAGTTTTGGCATAAGCTCTGTTAATTCTAGGCGACTATTAGGCGCTATTGTAGGACATGGAGACTTAGAACCAAGTTCTTGGGTAAGTAAGGAGATTATTCCAAAAAAAATTAGAGAAGAGCTTACTCCCCTGCCCTCTTTAGAATTATTAGAATCTATCACTTCCCCTATTGATGGCTTCCAGAAGTTAATATTTAAAACTGAAGATAACTTAAAAAT
Source organism: Pseudomonadota bacterium (assembly GCA_027487795.1). Lineage (GTDB taxonomy): Bacteria > Bdellovibrionota_C > UBA2361 > SZUA-149 > DAOLCO01 > JAIYCX01. The sequence goes on from JAIYCX010000025.1 coordinate 1,793, forward strand.
TGAAACTGTTATTATTCCCTTATTAAAAGAGAATACTGTTAGTATTTGTCTTTCCTCTCAAGTCGGCTGTGTAATGGGATGTGCCTTTTGTGCTACTGCTAGAATGCCTACTAGACGTAATCTAAAAAGTTGGGAAATTATTAATCAGATGCAACATGCTAGATCAATAGTAACTTCTCAAAATAAAAAAATTACTAGTGCAGTATTTATGGGAATGGGAGAGCCTTTTCTTAACTATAAAAATGTTATTATAGCAGCTGAACATTTTTGTTTTCCTAGCATTAATGCAATTAGCTCTAAATCCATTACTATCAGTACAGTTGGGATACTACATGAAATAGATCGTTTCACAGAAGAAAAACGTCCCTTTAGATTATCAATTAGCTTAGGTTCTGCCTTTGATCATAAAAGAGCAAAACTTGTCCCTGTAGCATCAAAAACTCCAATTAGAAAAATTATAGAAGCAGCAAAACGACATGCTGAAGCAATAAATGATAGAGTGATGCTAGCCTACGTTTGTATGGCAGGTGAAAATATGTTCGAAGAAGATGCTCAAGAACTAGCTAACTTAATTGGAGAGACAAAAGTTAGACTCGATTTAATTGAAGTAACTGATCATACTGGCAAATTTAAAAAACCAAGTGAGCAAGAATTTACAAATTTTAGAGATAATTTAGCTAAATACTTGAAACAACCTGTTGTTAGAAGATACTCAGGCGGTGCGGATATTAGAGCGGCATGTGGGACTTTAGAGGCTTAATAATATTCAACTACCTTTTCCTAATCAAAAAAATCTTACATAAAACAGGTAAAACTAATAAAGTTAAGATAGTTGAAGATATCACTCCACCAATAACTACGGTAGCAAGAGGCCTTTGAACTTCGGACCCAATACCTTGAGATATTGCCATTGGAATAAAACCAAGTGAAGCTACTAGTGCGGTCATTAGTACCGGTCTTAATCTTGAAACTGCTCCTTCGATTATCGCAGTTTCATTCGTGTATTCATCTTGCTGCTCTTCAATTAGTTTCCTTATAAAACTAATTAGCACCAAAGCATTTAATACAGACACACCGCATAGTGCGATAAATCCGACAGCAGCCGATATCGAAAATGGAATATCTGTAAACCATAATGCAAAGATTCCACCAGAGAGCGCAAAAGGGATTCCACTAAAAACCAAGATAGAATACTTTAGTGATCTAAATGTTAGCATTATCAAGCAGAACACACTTAATAAGACTATTGGTACTATAAAATACAAACGACTCTTTGCAGATATCAAATTCTCATATTGTCCACCGTAACCTACCCAATATCCAGCTGGTAAATTTAAACTACTACTAATTTTACTTTGAACTTCTTCTACAAAAGATCCCAAATCTCTATTTCTAATATTAGCAGTTACAACGACCCTTCTTTTTCCGTTTTCTCTAGTTATTTGATTTGGACCATTTGAAATATCAATATCTGAAATTTCTCCAATAGATACAAAAGACTGTCCCTTAGTTTCTATGTTCATTTCATTCTTTCGTACCTCGTATGCTGAAATATAACTTAAATCGTTTTTAGGTAATGATATTTTAAGATCTGAAATCTTTTCTACATTTGATCTATCCTCTTCACTGAGTCTAAGAATGATAGGAAAGTTTCTATCTCCTTCAAAAAACTTACTTAGTTCTTTACCCGAGTATGCAATTTCTAATGTATCTTGAATGTCAGATGCATCAAGATGATAGCGAGTAAGCATTTCTCTTCTCGGTGTAATAGTCACAGTGGGAAGACCTGTAACTTGCTCTATTTTCACATCAGCAGCACCGCTTATAGTTTTAATTATAGACTCTATCTTTTTTCCGTTCTTTAATAACTCTTCAAAATCATCTCCAAATACTTTAACTGCCAAGTCACTACGTACCCCAGCGATTAATTCATTAAATCTCATTTGAATAGGCTGCGTAAACTCATAATTATTTCCTGGAATATTTGAAACTATTTCTTCGATTTCAGAAACTACTTGTAACTTTGGTTTCTTTTTATCTGGCCACTCAGATCTATCTTTTAAGATAACATATCCATCCGCTACACTTGGAGGCATGGGATCAGTTGCAACTTCAGCTGTACCAATTTTAGCAAAAACATGACTTACTTCTGGAATTAATTTAATTCTATTTTCAAGTTGATGCTGCATATGAATAGACTGACTAAGGCTAGTACCTGGAATTCGCAAAGCATGTAATGCGATATCACCCTCGTCTAAAGCTGGCATGAATTCGGAACCAAGAGTTGTAAGTAATATTATAGAGCCAAAAAATATTAAAGAAGCAAAACTAATAACTAAATAAGGTAATTTTAATATTCTTAATAATAAATTTTTGTAAAAATTCTCTACTCTTAATAAGCCATTAGAATGAGTACCGACATTTCCAGTAATAAAAATTGAAATGGCCGCTGGAACAAATGTTAATGATAAAATAAAAGCTGAACTTAACGCTAGTATAACCGTAAGAGCCATCGGATGATACATTTTACCTTCTATACCAGTGAGAGCTAAGATTGGGACGTAAACAATCATAATAATAAGCTCACCAAACATAGTTGCTTGCCTGACTTCAGATGAAGCTAAATAAACCAACTCTAATCTCTCTTCTTTAGTAATAGATCTTGATAGTCTTTTTTCAGCTTCTGAAAACCTTTTAATACAGTTTTCAACAAGGATTACTGCTCCATCTACTATTAATCCAAAATCTAATGCACCTAAACTCATTAAATTTGCACTAAGCCGTCCCTGGACCATTCCAAAAATAGTTATTAGCATTGAAAGTGGAATAACCATTGCTGTAATTAATGCAGCTTTTATATTCCCTAATGCTAGAAAAAGAATAATAACTACTAATATAGCTCCTTCAAAAAGATTCTTTTTAACTGTTTCGATTACCGTATTTATAAGATGAGATCTATTATACACTGCATTTATTTCGGCACCTGCTGGAAGAGTTTTAGCTATTTCTTGAATTTTACTAGATACTCTCTCTGAGACATCTCTACCATTTTCACCTATTAACATAAAAACAGTTCCAAGAACTATTTCTTCTCCATCTTCTGTTGCTGCTCCAGTGCGAAGTTCTGAACCAATTTCAATTGATGCTACTTGTCCAAGCTGAATGGCATTACCTCCTTTAAAAGCGACAACAAAATCTTTGATTTCTTGAAAGTTCGAAACCTGAGCTGGAACTCTGATTAAAAACTGCTCACCGCTCTGTTCTATAAAACCAGCACCCCTATTCGTGTTATTCTTCATAACTGCTAGTGCTATATCATTCAACTCAAGTTCAAATGCTCTAAGTTTAGCAAGATCAGGAGTAATAATAATTTGCTTAGCAGCACCACCAATAGAATTAACTTCGACTACACCTTGTACTGTTCTTAACTGAGGCTTGACTACCCAGTCCTGAATTTCTCTTAGTTCTTGTAAAGTTTTGGGAGAAGCAGATGTTTTTGAATTTGAAATCGTATACATAAAAATCTCTCCAAGACCTGTACTAATTGGTCCCATAGTTGGAGTTGTTCCAGCGGGTAGAAGTTCTTTAGACTCTTGAAGTCTTTGAGATATGAGCTGTCTCGCAAAATAGATATCAGTGCCATCTTTAAATATTACTGTTACTTGTGATAATCCGTAACGTGATAGTGAACGTGTATAATCTAGAAATGGTAGTCCGGATAAAAATAATTCTATTGGTCTAGTAACTCGCTGCTCAACTTCTACTGGAGAATATCCCTTAATTTCCGTATTGATTTGTACTTGAATGTTTGTAATATCGGGGACAGCATCAATAATAAGCTTATTATAAGAAAGAGCTCCTACAAGTCCAAACAGTAGTGATAAACAAACTACTAAATATCGATAACGAATAGAAAGCTTAAGAATAAAATTAAACATCTTTTATGCCTTAGTGCTTCTAATGATCATGGCTGGCTTCGGATTTTAAAATATCCGCCTTTATTAGAAATGAATTTTTAGAAACATACCGGACGCCCTTAGATATGCCTGATTCTATCTGTACATATTCAGAATCACTCAGACCTAAAATTACTGGTCTAATTTCATAAATGTCACCCGACTTTATAAAAACTACTTTCTTATCATTAAAAGTTTGTACTGCATATTTAAGTACTGAAACTTCTGAGGATATCTCATCTAATACTAGATTGGCCGTTACAAACATACCAGGAGGGAATAGTTTATTCTTATTATCAATTATAGCTCGTGCAATAACTGACTGTGTTTGTTCATCTGCATAGGGTGAAAGATATGAGATAGTAGCACTAATATTGGAAAGATTAGCATTTTTCTCTTCTGATTTTATAGATATATTTTGCCCAATAGTAACCTTATTCTTGTAAACAATAGGTAAGATAAAATCAGCCCAAACTACCGAAAGATCACCTACTATATAAACTAATTGATTCTCCGAAACATACTCACCAAAAATTAAATGACCATTTAAAACTGTACCTGCTATGGGTGAACGAATTTCAAAAGGTTGCAAACTTTGATTACTTTCAACTATTGCTAATACTTCTCCCTTCTGAACGCTATCACCGATATGCTTTCTCCCCTCTCTTACTACTCCAGGAAATCTGGGTATTATATGGGCTATATTATGTTCACTAGGAGTAATTTTACCTCTTATCTCTATAGTTGACTTTATATTACGGGACGTTGCCAACTCAGTTTCAATTCCAGATTCAGCTGCTATCTTTTCTCTTATTATTGTTCTTCCTTCATAAGAAGGGTAACTGAATTCAAAATCCAGATTTTTGTATTTTGCATTAATTTTTACATCAAACGAATGTGGCTCTATTACTTCTTTTTCACTAGTAAGATATTCGAATTCTGGTAAGAGTTCAAAGACTTCAACTTTTGTTTGATTAGAATTAGAGTCTGCCTCGAAACCACTAATTCTAGTGAGAGTTACACTAGTAGTGAACTCATTTGGAGATATTGGTTTGTTATTATCATACGCATAAACTCTGAAACGTGGTGGTACTCCCGTTTCAAAAATTTTCAGCTCTAAAGAAAATCTATCTTTTGTTAGTAATCTACCACCTTGTGGCCCCTTCACTATAGGGGCGCTATCAGCATGCTCATGACTAGTACTATGATCATGTGAGTTATCGTGGAAATTTGTTTCGCAAGAAGGTAAAACTGTAACTAACAATAACAAAACAGCCAATTGATAGTTATTTGCTTTAAAAAACATTATAAATCCTCATTATATATCCTCTCCTATTAACGTAGATAGTTGAATACTTGCACTAGCAGCTTCTAACCAGAGATATACTCCCTGTATTCTCTCTTCAGTTAGTATTCTACTCGCTTGCCAAACTTGCAGTATGCTTCCTTTACCCTGCTCATATAATTTTTCCTGTGATTTTAAAGCAGCTTCGTAGCTTGGTATCACTTTTTCAGAATACATCCCAGATTGTTTACTATATAAAGTTGCAGAATCTCTTATGTATCTTATTTGAGATTCTAGACCATCATTAGTTAAAAAAGATTTTTTTGCTGCTATTAATTTATGTTCAGAATCAGCTCTTAAACGTTCACTCTGATTTCTATTCCAAAGCGGAAGTGGAATAGAAATTCCTGCGCCGAAAAAATCACCGCCATCGTTCGTATGTTGATATACAAAACGTGGTGATAATTGTGGGATACTATCCAATACTGCAAGTCTAATTTGTTCTTCTGCTAAATTGTTTAAGATCTCTACTCTCGCACTTTCTCCTATTTCATTATTCTTAGCTTTTTCTATTAAGTTAGATAATGTTGGTAATTCATTTGATTTTAGTTCCCTATTCATGACTTTTATACAAGGCGCTCCTATACTTCTTGATAAAGTAGCACTTAATGTATTTATTTTTGCTTCAATTCCCATACCTTGTGATTGAAGGCGGTATTGCTCAGCTTCAAATAATTTTTCATCTCCTACTGTTAATAGGCCCTCTTTAAAAGCTTTCTTAATTAAAGCTACTTTCTTACTTGCAGACTTTTCCGCCTCGAGAATTATGGATTTAACTTTTTCTAAGACTAACAAGGTATTATATTGCATTGTTAGTTTTTGGTTTAACTCTATTAAACTCGCACGTTTATTTAAGTCAGAAGCTTTTCTAATAAGGTCAGCGACTCTTCCGCGTGCACCAAAATTTGAAATCCTTATATTTTGACTTACAGCAAAGTTAGTCTGAGAATCATTAGCTCCACCTAGTTTCATTCCAGTATAAACCTGCTCGAATGAAAGGTCTGGATTTGCTAAAGTTTCAGTATCAATTGCTTTTGATAACTCTAATGCATAATCCTTATCTATTTCAGAGACTAAATGACTATTATTGAAAGAATATGCTTTGAAATCTTCTAAAGAAATTTCATTTGAGCATACCTCATTTTTAGTGTCTGCATTCTGAGCATGAATCGAATCAAACTTAAATAAAATGATAAAATAGAAAAGATAATAAAACATGTGAAATGTATAATAATGTTTATTTTCTTCCATTTAAACTCTATTAAGGGCGCTTTCTAAGTCTTCAATAATGTCATCGACATCTTCTATCCCAATAGAAAATCGAACCAAATTATCATGAAGTCCATGAGATTTCCTAAGTTCCTCAGGTATTTTCTTATTGCTCATAAAAGAAGGTATTTGAACTAAAGATTCTACTGCACCAAGACTTTCTGCTAGAGTAATTATACTAAAACTAGATACTAATTTTTTTAATTCTTCTTCTTTTAGTGCGAACTCTATACTAACCATACCGCTAAAGCCTTTCATTTGTTTTTTAGCGATATCATGTTGAGGATGACTTTCTAAGCCTGGATAGATGACTCTTTTAATTACTTTATGCCCCTCAAAATGCTTCGCAAATAACATTGCATTTTTTTCATGCCTTTCCATTCTTAGAGGAAGAGTTTTTAAACCTCGTCGCAATAAGAACATACTCAAAGGATCGAGATGAACTCCCATGGACTTTCTTGCAAAATCTGTTCTCTCTCTAATGGACTCTAGATTAGTCATTACCGCACCTCCGACTATATCAGAGTGTCCACCAAGATATTTTGACGCGCTGTGAAGTACGGCATCAAAGCCTAGTGATAGAGGATTCTGAAATATGGGAGTAGCAAATGTATTATCCATGACACTAATTGCACTGTATTTCTTAGCAAGGCTCGCAAGAGCCTGAAGATCATAAATCTGCAACATTGGATTAGTCGGAGACTCTGCATAAAGCATAAGTGCACCTGTACCTTTTGCACTTTCTTTTGCACTTTCTTTTAAAACATTTTCAACTTTATCTAAATCGCTCATATCAACTTGTTTAAAGTTGACACCGTAAGTTCCAAAAAGCTGAACAAACAGTCTATAAGTTCCGCCATATAAATCTGTAGGGAGAATTACAGTATCACCAGCCTTAACTAAAGTAATGATTGTACTCATTGCCCCCACTCCAGAAGAAGTAACAGTTGCATACTTTGCACCTTCAAGGGCTGCAAGTGCTTCTTCAAGTGGATAATAATTTGGATTCATTGAACGACCGTAGTCGTACTTAAATTCTCCAGGATAAGACTGTGCATATACAGAACATTGAGAGATTGGATCTACGATAGCACCGGTATGAGGATTTGGAGATATGCCCGCGTGAATGGCAAGAGTATTTACTTTTGTAGATTGTGATTTATTTTTCATTTCTATAGTTATTTTTAGTATATGTTACTGATGATCTTTATAGCTTGTGTATGTGAGATATGCTAGATTTAATGTACTGAGTAATCAACTTCAATAATGAACTAAGTTTGTTGAAAGAATATTTTACCACATTTAACACTCAAATAGGCGTTTGTGGAATACGTTGGAATAATTGTGCAATCACAGGTTTGCTACTTCCAGAAAACTCAGTTGAGATCTTAATTAGGAAACTAAAAATCAATCCTCACTGTTACTTTGTAAAAACTTACCCCTACTGGGCCGGGGAAATAATAAAAAAAATAAAACTACATCTAGATGGTAAAATACAGGATTTTTCGTCCGTGCCAACAGATACAAAACATTTATCGCTGTTTACAAACTTAATTTATGAGGAAGTAAAAAAAATACCTGCTGGGAATGTAATTAGTTATAAAAGACTTACTGAGCTAGTTAAAAGGCCCAAAGCTAGCAGAGCAGCAGGTTCTGCACTAGGGAAAAATCCAATTCTACTAATAATACCTTGTCACAGAATAATTAATACTAGTGGCAAACTTGGAGGCTTTTCTGCTTCAGGCGGTGTTGATACTAAGTTAAAACTACTAGAGATTGAAGGAGCTATTATTAAATAAAGACGCACAAAACGTGGCGGTTTTACAATAAAATAGTACTGCTTTTAACTTCATTTAAATGAGCTCTTAACATCCAAGACATTTTCTCATGCTGTTTCATAATACTGGTAACAAAATCAGCAGTACCTAAGTCTTTATATTGATCTGAAATAGGAAAGATCTCATTTCTGATTAATTTTATTATTGTCTCATGATCATGTGTTAACTGAAGTATAGCATGACCTTGGCTCTCAAAATCACTATCATTTTCAAGCATATCAGTAATTTTCAAATAGTCTTTTAAAGAAGCTAGGGCAAAATGGCCGAGAGAACGAATACGCTCTGCTGTGTCGTCTATAATAACGTCTAGCTCCTTGTACTGATCTTCTAAGAACTTATGTAATCCGATAAAACTACAGCCTTCGATATTCCAGTGAGCACCTCTAGTTTTAGCATATAATAAAAATTCATTTGCTAGTAGACGATTTAATAAAGTAGCGACTTCTTTTAAGTTTGATTCTGATATTTCTAAATTTGCTTTCATATTTTTACTTTTTTAGTTTTATAATTTTATAGTTGTTATTTAGTAGTTGTTGTTTGACTGCCAAGAAAAGGGAGAATTATATTAAGAAATTTTGTAGCCATTTTATCGTAACCTTCATTGTTAGGATGAAAGCCATCTGAACTAATAAGATAACCTGCTAATGGTTCTGAATATAAATCAACTACAGGGATACCAAATTCATTTGCGATTTTTTTGATTTCTGAATTATATGCCAATACCACAGCAGTCGTAACATCAGCTTTAGGCTTTTCTATATAACTTGGAAGTTTTGAAATATCTGGAAGATTCGCAATTACTGTAAAAGCATTTGTATTTGTAGTAACACCAAGCACTATACTTCTTAAGTTTTTAGAGAATTTTTCTACAGACACACCCTTATTAATATCATTACCTCCAATAAAGATAGTAACAACATCAGCAGTAGATTGTTTTGCAAGAGGTAGTTCGATATTTTCAATTATATCAATAGTAGCTCCTGGTATTCCAAGATTTATTAACTTAACTTTTTTATCAGTCGAAGCTTTTATTCCGTCCTCTATACGATAAACATAACCATTCGTAATAGGATCAGCTCCGATACCTGTAGCATCACTTGCACCGATAGCAACGTAGCGGATTTCATTACCGCTTTTACTACCACAAGAGGTTAGACCCAATGTTAAAAACAAACTAGCTAAAACTAAGTTATGTATAATTCGTCTCTTCATTCTTACCTTTTTAAAATCTTTTAAGGTAAGTCTTTTAACTTTAATAATATTGATAAGGTATGAGCATCGTCATAGTATGCTTATCAAATTGGAAATAGAGGAAACTAGAAATAGAGAAACAAATAAAAATTAGTCAAAAATAAGATCACGGCAGGGCCCCATAAAATCAAAGGATCTTTGATTTTAATTCTCACTAACACAGCAGCAAACATGAGTAAGGATAATGAGAGTGCGGATGCTTTTAATAACACTGGGATGAAATATCCTAGTGCAAGACCGATTGCTCCAAGCAATTCAAGTATTCCAATAAGTTTTTGAAAACGGGAAAAACCATAACGTATGAATTCTTCATCAAGTTTATTAGTGAGAAGGCATAGAAGTCCATAAAATAGGAAAGATACCATAGAAAAGAGATATAAAACGATAAAGAGATTAGACATTTAGCAAGTAAAAAAACTGCTATATTATTTTTAAATATAGTGTATTAATTAATATTATAAAGATTGTTAACTAGAGATTAAATTACAAAACTATATATTATGACATTAATAGCACAATTAATTATTGCCTTCGGTTTATTGAATGTATGGATTGTAAGGGCAAAGAAACAGACTGCTTATAGGGGTGGGTGTGCCACTACTATTATCGAAGAGTTTAAGGAATACGGTCTACCTGTTTGGTTTTGTTATCTAATTGGGTTTTTAAAGATTAGTTCTGCTCTAATGTTGATTTTAGGAATATGGATTCCTTCTCTCGTACAGCCAGCGTCAGGGCTAGTCTCTGTACTTATGCTTGGAGCAGTAAGTATGCATGCAAAAATAAAAGATCCTATTCAAAAAGCTCTACCTGCGGGATTGATGTTATTATTAAGTTTGTATGTCTTATGTGGTTCTTTATAATTAAATAAAGGCTTATGATTTGGATCGGCTAAAGTTATACTGCGGGGTGGGAGAAGATTGTACTAATAATTCATAAGGACGATAAAGAAATAAAAACCTCTTTAACGTCCTAGAATAGGAACAGTTTATTTTAAGATAAAACAGACTAATGTTAGTCGACTTCAAATGAAGCAGACCATATAGCTTGCTCTATCTCTAATTGAATCTCAGTATTAGTTTTTTCCTGATCAACACTTTCTTCGTGAAAATTTGGACGATCACCCAAACTCCGACTGATCAAATCCTTATCAACTTCCTGACAGCTGCCTTGTGGCATACGAGTACTCCATTAAGAGAAAAACCTACCATTTCTTTATCTACCCATAAGAAATTTCTAGTTATAACTTCAACTAAACTCGTTCTGATGAATATTTAATTGCGCATAATTTATCAGTTTTATAGTTTAAATACAATGTCACCAACAAATAATACTCTTAATATTTAGTTTAAATTATTACTAATTTTCAAAATAGTTTGAGTTAATATCTTAGCACCAAGCAAAATGGCGGATTCTGGGATGTCAAATTCGGAGGTATGAAGACCATGCGCGATCCCAATAGCAGGTTGCACTCCAAGTCTCATCATTGCTCCAGGAACAATTGACATTATTTCACCAAAGTCTTCCCCGCCCATACTTGTAGCTAAATCAGAAATGATATTATCTCTTCCTATTATTTCTTCAGCGGCTTGATCAACGTAATCTGAAACTATTTTATTATTTATAACTGCTTTAAGATTTACCTTTTCAGTAAAATCAAATTGGACTCCTGAATATTCAGTAATTCCATTAGCAATTTTTTTAACTTCATCTAAAATACTAGCTGCAGTTTCAGATTTAAATGTTCTAATAGTGGCTAGCAGATTACATTCTTTACTGACAATATTAGAAGCAGTTCCACTGTTAAATAATCCAAAATATAATATATGCTGCTCTCTGGCATCTATCTTTTTAGGAATTTGTGAATAACAAGTATTAATAAAATTGCATGCTGGCCCAATTGTATCTATCCCCTGATGAATCCTAGCAACATGAGAACTTTTTCCACTTAACTTCACTGCAAATTCTATAACTGCCGCATTAATAGGTCCTGGACGTATTGCGATTTTACCAAGTGGTACGATTGGATCTACATGTAAAGCTAGAGCATAATCTACTCCGGTAGTGATTCCTTCTTTTATTAAAGCTGCTGCACCTGTGCCTAATTCTTCAGCAGGTTGAAAGATCACTCTTAGATTAAAGTCTAGTTTATTTTTTAAATTATTTAATATTCTTAATACGCCAATAACAATAGTAATATGAACATCATGCCCGCAAGCATGCATTACGCCATTATTTTTTGACTTATATTCGCAAGTCTTTAGATCAGTGATAGGCAACGCATCAATATCAGCTCTAAGTAATATTAAAGGTAGATTTGTTTTTTCTCCTCCTTTAATATCGACTACTAAACCAGTAGTACTTGGAAAACGCTTATACTCAATCCCCTCCTGATCAAGTAATGACGCTATTTTGTTAGTAGTTTCTATTTCTTGAAAACTAAGTTCGGGCTCAGAGTGAAGCAAACGACGAAAATCTATTAATTCATGCTGAATTCTATCTAGATATTCTAACATAAAATTAGGTACTCCATTTCTTAGTTCATTTCTTAATTATATATTAAATATACCGTAACATACTTCGTCTAAGCTATAATATTACTAATAATATTAAAAAATATTAAGGATTTGAAATGAAAATTATATTAGATAAAGCAGTATTTTTGGCTTCAATATTCATGGCCACCCCATTAATGGCAGAGCATCATGATGGGCATCGTATGATGGAACATCTAGATACTGATAAAAATGGACAGATCTCAGAGGCTGAATTTTTAGAAGCTAAAAAAGAGCATTTTAAAAAGATGGATAAAGACAGTAACGGTAGCTTAGATGAGAATGAAATGAAAATGATGAAAGAAAAGTGGCACGATATGAAGGAAAAGAGAAAAAAGCATGAGCAGGATTAATATATAGATTACTCCCTTGGCTCATAAGAAGATAAATTTACCTACTAAGATTTGTATTACATGCCAGAAGCCTTTCACTTGGAGAAAGAAATGGAGTAAGGACTGGGAAAATGTCAAATACTGTAGTGATAAGTGTCGTAGTATGAGATCTGTTTTAGTTAAGAAGTGAAAAAAAGAATGCGAGTTCTGTTTCTCCTTATAGAACTCGCATAATAATCTATTTTTGCTTACTAACAGAATTTGAATAATTTATTTGCCAAAAATAGATCTAGCATATTGAAAATCATTCAATTCCTTTGCAGTAGGCAGAAATTTGTCTTGCAAATTCATACCATCATTCATATACCAACGATGTAGCAGCAAAGCAATAACACCGTGACCTGCTCCAAAAAAGTCTGGATTAATCATATATCGAGGATCAATCCATTCAGCTTTTGTTGCTTCTAGTTCATCAACTTTTGGCTCACCAATAGCCTCGGCGACAAATAAAATATCCGGACATCCAAAACTTGCAAGCACTTCTAAATTCGCAAGTTCTTGGGGACAAACACCGTCCGTAGCCTTTGAAAGCTTAACTTTTCGAATATCGCGCGCAGGGTCGGTAGCAACTCCAAATAAAATAATTGAATCCTCTTTAATAGTGACTCCAACTTCTTCAGCAACTTCTTTGTGCAAAGTATACAAAGGATCATCAAACGGAATTGAGCCATCAAGAATAGGCGTTCTTTTACCTCCAGGAAATAATATTTTTCCTGGAAACTTTTCTGGAGAAGTGAAAGCAAGCCACTTCAATCCGTCAGGGCGCTGTTGATAAAGCAACGCAGTGACGGTAGATACACATATTCGCATAGACATGCAGAAAACCTTTCAAAAAAACTTTAGAAAACAGAACTACACATATATAAAATACAAAGAACAAAATACTTATTTATTTTAATTTAAATACTCCCAAAATGGAAGCTTACTGAAAATATAATTATAAAATTATAAGGATTATAAGTTAATCTTAATGAATACTTAGTTAAATTTAATGATTTTTTGGTACCCGTTCACTATTCCCCCAACCGAGTTCCAAACTCTTAAACTTTCCTAGTCTCATTCTGTCATATTCCTCCGGAATATAGCTGCGAGGTGCCCTAAATTTTTTTCATAAGCAATATTTAGTTAAAAAAATTTGTGGCACCTCGGAACTGAGTTCCCTTACTATTACCCACAAGTCTATTTTTTATTTAAGAAGCTAAACAGGAAGAAAATGCTCGAGGAGGGAAGAGGAACAGGAAGTGTTTCTTAAGAGGGGGTGGGGATGGAATTCATACTTACTTGTTGCTCGAGGGCTTCTAGGTAGACACAAAACTTATCTTAATTTAACCTCCCCTTCCTGTTCCTCTTCAGGTCTTAAGCATTTCTTCCTGTTGGTTCTCTTTAATTATACAACCTATGAATCGCACTTACAGACTTGTGGGTAATAGTAAGACTGAGTTCCAGAGGAACTCGCGAGAATGAGCTGATTAAGACTTAAGGGGGCAGAACTTATCGAAATTAGAAAGAACGGTTACTTTTTTAATTTTCTCTAGTCATTGCCGCTTCTTCACGTGCATTATTTAATTGAAGGAAAACTTGCTGATGATGTTCCTTCAATTTTTTTAAGCATTATAATTCCACAATCTCAATACCAAGTATTGGAGATATTTTCTTAAAAATCTTATCAAAAGTACAAAGACTTACATTATTCTGCTGTGCCAGAGTTCCAATTAAACAATCTATAGTTGATACTGTAATACCTGCTCTTCTGCATTTGAAAAAATTTAGTGCGCACTTTTGCCAATGAGTTGAATTAATTTCTAAAAATTCTAACCCCAGAAATCCATCCCAGATTATAGAAAACTGCTCTCTTGTTTTTGCTCCTTGCGAAACTTCTAATTGAATAATTTTAGATGTATAAATAATTTCTTTTGGAGAAAAAAGTATCTGTTTTAACTTCTTTGATTCTTTACTTTTAGTACGTGAAGCTTCGATCCAAACAGAACTATCTACTAACACGCTTTCCTCTCTCACGAATATTATCTAAATCTCCCTCAAAAAAATCAGTACCTAGAATATTAGCAAGATTTCTCCTTCTTCCCTGAGCGATAAGACAATCCAAAGCTTCATCTAAAACGTCTTTTATAGTCTTAGAAGCGGATAGAGATCTAGCTAATAATAATTTTTCATCATTTAGTTCTACAGATGTTTTCATAGGAGTCCTGTCTAATATATCTAATATTATACTATTTGATATAATAGATGTCAAGTAGTACTAATTTAAAGCTATAATATAATGAAAAAATTTAGAAACTTAGATAATTAGAGATAGGTTTTCTATAGTATATTTTCATATATGTTTCTTTAATTTTATCTAATATGGTAAAGTTCTTTGTAGTTTTTTTGAGTTTTTAGGTCTTTGAAAGGAATTTGAAATGAGCGGTAGATTTGCTGTTATCTTCGACACTGAATACACAACTTGGAGTGATGCGAAGCCATCTAATTGGGGACTTCCAAATCAACATAGAGAGCTGGTGCAAATAGCAGGTAGAAAGTGGATAGAGGGTACAGATTGGGAAGAAAGCAGACAATACAACTCGTTTTGTCGTCCAGTATTTAATCCAAATCTGTCTGATTCTTTTAAAGAACTAACAGGAATTAAGCAATCAGATATTGATAGCGCAGCGACGGCAGAACATGTACTTTATTATTTCAATCAAAAACTAGAAATCTCAAGTCCATTTTGCAATGCAGCTTGGTCAAATGGTAATGATATTAATCCAATAGCAGAAACTGCGGGACTGCAAAGATTTGTTCTTCCGTTTAACCCAATCAAGTTTCAAAATTTGAGAATAGCATTGCACAGTTGTCTGACAAAAGAGGTTGGAGAATACGATCGATCAAAGTATCCCTCAGGCAAGGTTTACGAACTGTTAGAACTTTCTCTTCCCACAAATCAGGTTCATAATGCTATGCATGATGTAGACTCATTATGTATTACCATTTCTGAATTAATGAGACGCGGACATAACTTTGATTTTCTTTGGAAGACATAAATAGGGACAGAGAAGTCTCATTTATAATCGGTTTTACTAAACAAAGTGACCATTCGTTGGTCACTTTGTCATTTGATGAAATAATTTAAAACTACTATTACAACTAGAATTAATAAAGAAAACTCAGGTAGGTATTAAAAACCATTTTCCTGAGTTATTAATTTAACACTGCTCAACTTTTCTATTTATATTGAATAGTTGTCTGTTTTTTAGCATGCAATCTATATTTGGGATTTCTCAAAACAACGACCAAAACCATCATTGGCAAAGTACTAATTATGTACCACTGTAAATCAAAGTTAAATCCGCATAGCCCGCAGAAACTATGACAAACCTTTGTTCCATCTAACATTCCAAAAGGAAAAATATTTAGGAAAAATAGGTATACAACAATAAATTTCCAAGAACGAAGATATGTAAGAAATGGACGTTTATTTACTTCACAAGTTTCTTCACAAGAAATAAAATACAATTTACTACTTCTTCTTGGATAGCGTGCAAAAGTAAAAGTCTCGATCATAATTGCTATAAAATAAAGTAACAATCTTTGAATCTGAAATTTAAGACTATTCAACAATCCTAATGATCTTCTTTCAAAAATTTCTGGAATAAAAAGAACAGGCAATAGTAGTAAGCCAGCAATCAATCCAGATCCTGCTGCGTACGCACTTTGAGATAGATTGAGATCTTCTATTCTTAATAGGCCTACCCAATTTTCAGAATTTTCTAACATTTTTGAGTACGGCTTATTATATCCTCCAAAGGGTAAAAGACCTAACTCAAAAGACGTTTCCCTGAAATGGAAAATCTCGACCGATGGTCCTAATCCTATAGAAAAATTAGATACCCCAACTCCCAAATGCTTATAGGCTAAATAGTGTCCTAATTCATGAATTAAGACTGGGATGTCTATTACTAAATGAAGTTTTAGGAAAAAACTCAAAAAAGTAATCAACTTTCCAAAAAGAACGCTGATACTAGTAGAAAATTGTCGCAACATTGCAAACTCCTTTAAAAAAACCTTTCCCTACCCTGATGAGCGAAATGTTACAAAAACACTTCTAATTTTGATAGAATATCATCGAGATATTGAAATATCAAATTAAGTTATATCGCTTTTAATTAAAAATATTGAAACTAATCTAACAAAGCCCAAGATACGGCCTCAAATGACTGGCCATTAATCTGAAGAGATATAGCCTGCTTTCCTTTATAATACTTCATAGTAGTAATTTTTTTTAAGGAATGAGATTTATTAATTATTATCTTTTCATTAGCGGCTATTACACAATTTTTTAACTTAAAAACCTTAGGAACTAGTGTCCCGTTAGATTTTAAAAAATGTATTCTATAATCAATAACTAACTTCTGACTTTTAGAGGACTGAGATTCAAGAGAGAATTCAAAATGTAATTTATCTCCGATTTTAATCTTAGATTTAAGTAGTTTTATAGGACTAACATTCAATTTAAGTTTGGATGAAATTCCTATTAATTCTAAAGCACTGGTATCTCCCTTTTTAATCAAAGTTCTTAATGCATGTTTTACTATCCAATTGATTTTATCTACGTGTTCAGTAGGAGTATTTTTTTGCCACTTTGAAAGTGTCTGAATAACAAGTTTAGGGTTAAATTTTGAAATGTCATTTAAATGATTTGCTACACTTTTTCTAACGTATAGTTCTTCATCATACTTAAGACTTTCAAGTAGTGAAATTGTTAATTCAGGATTTTCTGTAATAATATTTAACTTCTGTCCCCAAGGTAACAGTGGTCTACTACCTTCAGATATCCACCTTCTAACGTGTGAACTCTCATCTGTAAGCCATTTTTTAAAATACTTTAGAACTAACTTATGATCTTTTTCGATAAAAGGGCGGATTGCAAACTCTGAGGTAAAAAGTTGTGTGAGTTCATATAAAACTTCAATAGACTTTTCAAATTCATCAAGGCCGTGCTGGCTTATATACTCAGAGAATGGCCAAAGCTCAAAGCCTTTAAGTTTTTTTCGTTTTATAACTTTAGATATAATATTTAGTGCTGTTTTATAGTTTGAAGGAAGATATATTTTTAAATATTCAGTTACTATCTTAGTTCTAGCTTTAAGTTCTAGGGGATTAAGTTTCAGAGAAACTGCTTTAAATTTTTTACTTTCAAAGCTTGGGTAAACAATAGAGATTTCAGATGCTATTTTAGTAACGAGGTCTTTGTTAATCCAATTTTTGAATGCGTTTTCGTTTTCCATAAAAAGATTGTTTTTTATATCAATAATAGGATATTATTTAATAAAAACTTTATAGGCTAAAAAGTAATGAAAGCAAAAAAGAGAGATATAGAAAAAGTATATTCAACTAAAGAATTTATAGCAAAGTTAAGAAGACTTGCTGATGCTTTAGAATCTGGAAAGAAATTTCAGATTCAGATTGCAGGAGAAAGAATAAATGTTCCTAAAGAAGCTATCGTTAATATAGAACACGAAAGATCTAAAGATGAGGAAGAGATAGAATTTCAAATTAAGTGGAAGTCTTAAGTTTAAAGAATATTGGAGATATGATTTTTGTTGTAAGTACTTCAACAACTGCTCCAACAACAACTCCAATAATGGCGGCAATACTAGCTTTACTAATCCAAGCAATAAAAGCACCTGCCGATAAACTAACAGACGCCCCCATTTCATTAATCCAGTATTCTGGTTGATGTACTCCTAGTTCATGTAAACCATGAACTAGGATACCGCCTCCTACCCATAACATGGCAAGCATTCCAATTTGGCTAAGTATTTGAAGAAATATTGGCATACCAAAAACTATTATTCTGCCAATTCTTTTTATAATTGAGTTTCTCTGTAGAGCTAGATAAGCTCCGAAATCATCTGCTTTTACGATAAGTGCGACTACAGTATAAACAATAAATGTCATAATACATCCAGACAAAGCTAAAACAACGCCTTGTATCCAAACAGTAGAATCAGCAACTGTTGATAGTGTAATGGCCATTATTTCGGCAGATAAAATAAAATCTGTTCTGATAGCTTCTTTAATTCTTTGCGTTTCTATTTGTTCTAAATTAAGTCCTGATTCTGCGCTATTCTCTTCCACTGCTACCTGATGTAGACCCAACAAATCCGCTACTTTATGCCAGCCTTCATAGCAAAGAAAAGTACCACCTATCATTAATAGAGGTGTAATTAACCAAGAAGCGAAAAAACTTAATAATAATGCAGCAGGTAGCAAAAATAGTATTTTGTTCTTGATAGATCCAAAAGCTATTTTTGCAATAATCGGTAACTCTCTTTTAGATGCCAGTCCCACTACATATCTAGGAGTTACCGCAGCATCGTCAATCACAATTCCCGCTGCTTTTGATACTGCCTTAGACCCGACTTTAGATGCTTGTGAAATGGTATCATCTATTGAAGCAGCAGCTAACTTAGCAATAGCTGTAATATCATCTAATAAAGCAATTAAACCAGTGCTCATGGGGGGCCTTTAAATGGTTATTTGTTTAATGAATATAATATATAGAATCTTTTCTCTACTTTTTTTCTTCTGTTGGACTTTTGACCCATTTGTTATTTCTTAGTTCATATTTAACTTGCTTTCCGGTTGCTGGGTCGAAAACGAACATTTCTCGTTTACATTCATCAGCTTCCGAAACTATAAGACGACATAGAGCGTTATCACATTTCGTAGATCGATTTGTCTTATCTTTACAAGCAATATAGTCAGAATTATTTTTAAAATAATGCGAGGAACATGTCCGTTTATACATCTCTTTGATGTGCTGCATTTCAGAAAGCCAAGAAAAGAATTCAGTAGTATGATTTTTTGAATATACGATATAATCAATGTTACATGAATCAGAATTATCATATAATATACAATCAGAGTCAGAGAGACACGAAGTCCAATCATCAAGGTCTCTTCCCGCTTCTTCACTATCACTAACGAGAACTATACTGAGCTCCCCAGAAGATCTAGCCAATTCTATTCCTCTAACCTGCCTTTCTTTAACTAAAAGAGTTACAGCTACTGAATCTGATGCTTTTACTTTATCTTGACTATATTGAGTGTACCTATCTACTGAAACTATTTTTGCAAATTTAGCAATTATAGAAATTTTCTTAGAACCATTTTGCATGAAGGTAAACAATACATCCACTATACTTCCTGGCTTTCCCCAATCTTCAACACCTGATTTTTTATCTACTGAAATATTGATTAATCTAGACCCAGGCGGAATCTCAGTAACTGTAGGAGCTTTAATATCAGTCTCTTGTTCTACAACATGAGGTTGTTTTGTTGTTTCTGAATTTGAATTATTATCACCAACCTGAATGGATGATTCTGCCTGTGTGTTTTCTGATAGGAAAACAAACGCTCCTGAAAAGAGAACCATCGAATTAACTATCAAAAATTTTAGCTTTTTATTATTCACTTTAAAAGGTTACCTATCTATATAGTTCTTATTTTATTTATTTGAACTGAATTCAAATAAGTCGTAAGAAATTATTAGACACTAAAGCTTATAATTGTTTGCTAATAATGTTAGTAATTATAGAGTGTTGAATGTATCTATAAAGAAAACAAGGCAGCACTAGGTGCTGCCTAAAAGTAGAATGTTAACCTTTATTAACCAAATCTTAGAGTGAATCTTTGAGAACTCACTGCATAATTACCTTCAACTTTAAAATTCGAAATCGAGCCAATTGCTTGAGGTCTGCAAATAGTAATGCGATTATGAGTTGGTAGTTTCAATGATAATTGCTTAGCTACGTGATTAGCATCCATGAGATTTTTTAGTCCGTGAACCACCAATACTGGTTCATTCATATCTGCTTGACCTTCTTCTCCTAGATTCCACAAAACATTAACTAGGCAAGTTGGAAACTTCCTGACTACTTCCTCAAGTTCATTGTGCGACTCAAGACAAAAATCTTGATTGCTGCAACTCTCTAATAAACGCAAAAGCTCAAATGGTAGTGTCGAAGCATGCACCAAACATCCTACCAGCCACAAATCGACCGTCTTATAATATTTTGGTCTAAGATGATGAGGAAAGAGATGAAAAAAAGCTGATATAGAAATTCGTTCGTCATCTTGCAAATTCAATCCACCAATGATACCGAGTGATTCCACAAGTTTGCTGTGAAAACTTTTACTTGTCTTGCTTCCGTTAATATAATATCCAGCGAAAGCAAGACCCTCATTGATTAAAAATGACCCATACAAACTGCTCTTATGATCTACTTCCCCAAAGCAATCTCGTACATTATTTGAGTCCATTAAGCGTTCAGCGACTGTTTTAAGATCGTAGAATAACATGGGAACTTTCGTCCTTCCTTTGTAAAAACTGTAAAAACCTTAATCTACCCATAGTGATTTATAGCACATAAATCTAGTCTCTCAAATTATGCACTGGGGCTGTTTCAAAACAGGGACTGAGGCATAGCTATACTGCTAACATGAATAGCAAGAACAAAGTTTTCCCGTGAAAGTAGCTAGTTAAAGTTAATCCTAAGAGTTTAAGTTAAACTAAGTCTTCTTTATGCGAGTGTTAAAATAAAATAGAAAGTAAGGCAATAACGATAATTACAATTAAACTTAGACAAATTTAATGTTTTAATTTATAATAATATTTAACAACTTACTACATAGATAAAGTAACAAATGGATAAAAAATGCTTCCAAAGTTTTGATTCTCACGAAGAAGCAGACAAAGCTAATTTTGAATTTTATCGTTCACTTTCTACTCAAGAAAGATTAAATATTTTTTTAGAAATGATGGTACCTTATTATGAAACTTTCCCAAGACTTGAGAGAATTTATAGAGCTGTTGATCTCGGAGAATGTCCAGTATCTAGTGATAGGTGGATGGGCGTATAATAGATTTTTCGAACCAAGATTCACAGGAGATATCGATTTTTTTGTTTCTACTTCTAATGAAAATCAAAAAAAGATACGAATAGTTTTAAACGAGTTTGGATTGGCGCAATTTTTACCGGATGAAGATAAATCTTTATTTGAAAAAAAGATTTTAATGTTTGGTAGACCTCCTCATAGAATAGATTTAATATCAGAAATAGACGGAGTTTCTTTTGATGAAGCATGGAAAGAAAAAGAAGAAGATTTACTTGAAGAAATAAAAGTGAACTTTCTAAGTAAAAGGCTTTTAATTCAAAACAAAAAAGCTAGCGCTAGAGATAAAGATTTACTAGACGTAAAAAATTTAGAGAAATGAGTTAGGATTCAAAACAATTCAAACTTCCCATTTTTAGATACTTTCCAGACACAGTTCATTTCAATTGTACGAGTACCTTTAGAATTTAATATTCCTGAAGCTCCGGGGAAATCTTTTATATTTGAAATATGTGTAACGATTTGTTGACCAGTTGGGATTTCCTTTTTATCCTTCAAGGCATCTGCAATAAGTGAAACTATATCGTAGCTCTGAGGAGCACGGTTTTTTATTTGCATTTTGTAGGCTGTTTCATACTTATCAATAAACCATTTTTCTGGTTGAAGCTGAGCAACGAACGGCATGCCGTCCGCAATTGCTGGAGTATCTAAAATCTCGAAATAACCGCCAAATTTCTGATCAGACTTAAACTCTTTAATTTTTTTAATAAGTATTTCTAAGTTTGGTGGATTTGAAAATAATAATACCATTTCGGGCTTCTTCCTTAATGATTTTTGAACTAATGTTCTATAATCAAGATCTCCTCTTACATATCTAATTTCTGATACAAAATCGATTTGATTTGTTTCTAATGATTTTTTTAATCTTTCAGCACCTAGAATCCAGCCCTCTGCTTCTTCTAAAATTAAAGATACGCTTTTTATATTTTGATATTGTAATAACTTTACTAGCGAATCTATCCAAGAACGGTAAGTACTTTCTATGGTCATAGTATAATTATACTTTTCCGCAACATGAGGATTCCAGCGGATTGCAAAATGAGGGGTTTTATGTTGCTCAGCAATAGGAGCTACTATTTCACTCATATCCCAAAGACTAATAATGGCCTGTACTTTGTCTATTTCTATTAATTTTTTGGCGGCTGATGAGGCATTTTTTCTTTGAAACTGGTCGTCTTCTGAAATTATTTGGAAACTTAATTTATCATTAGAAAAATCTTTACTAGCTAAGTTTAAACCTCTAATAATCTCCTGACCTACAGAAGCTAAATCACCTGATAGAGGCGCACTCAGGCCTATTTTAAAGACTTGTTGTTGACTAAAAGCAGTATCTAATAAAACTAGGTACGTTAGAATTATCGTTAGTATAAAATGACTTAAATTGAATCTGTGATATTTCATTTATTTAGAGCCTAATTGGACTTAGTACTAACTAGTTTTAAATCAGTTAACTTTGCAATATTTACAAAATCTTTATCGTATTGTGGTAAGAACATAGTATTTTAGATTGAAGTTGCAGCGATTGAATCAGCCAAAAAAAGTATTAGAAAGTTTTTCGTTTTCTAATTGCAACCAAATCTCCTTCCCAATTAAGCTTACCATAAAAATTAAGAATTTATTTTTGATCTTCTCTAAGTACAAAATCTTCAAGTGCTTTATTAACTAATTCTTTCTTAGTTTTCAAGCCTGATAACTTTAGACCTTTTTTACTAATACATTATCTAGATCGATATTTCTTCTTGCCATAATGCTGTATATTCTCATAATCTAATATATACCTATAATAAGGCTTATAGGTATATAGTTCAACCAAGAATCTTCTAAAAGTCACTGAGACTTTTGAATGTCGTAGAAGTATAAGTTTAAATTTGCTACTTATCTGAATACCATACTGATTCAAATAACAATTTATTCATATCCACAAAGCTTTGATTTTTAATAACGAACAGAAAATATGAGAATAAAAGAGTAGGCGGAGAAAAACTAAGTTTTCTCCGCCTACAAAAATAGTCAGAGAAATCTAGCAGAATGCTTTAGCTATTTCTTGTGTTCTAACAGCTTCAAACTCTTCTGGAAAAAACCTCTGGAGACTTGGATACTGACTCACGAGTGCCGTGGTACATGTCTCGTATCTTTTTCTGTTATAAGCGACATCGCAAAGTACGTTAACCAGAGAAGAAAGTACTCTTACTTCGGGATGAACATTTAAATATCCGTCCCTTTGCGTTGGCCTATCATCCTTATCGTAGTCATCCATTTCTAGCATGGATAAGAATTGGCCTTTCAAATCCGGGCTTTCCTCAATCAATTTCTCGATTGCAAGGATAAAGACACTGAGTGTTTCGTCCTCTGCTTTTATCTTTGTCGCTAGCTGCTCCCATATAGAGCTAATTCTCATAGCTCTTGATAGAAAACTATAGTCGGAGGTCACCTTTTCAGTATCTTCTAGTATCTGCCTTGCTAGCCCCGCAACTAATTTGGGAGATGAGCCTGCAAAGTACCAGACGACACGTTTTTTCAGCGGCAAATCCATTCCTGACTCACTCATTTTCTGAAGCCAAGCTTCTCTGTGCTCAGGCGCCACAGAATCTCTCAGTTCGTAAAGAGCCTCTGCTGATAACGTTCTCAATTCAGTTAAGCGCATAGCGGCTTTAGACTTTAAGCAAAGATAATCAATCGCCTTCTCGTATAAAGATTGAATCTCCTCAGCTGATGCTGTAGAAATCCAATTGGCAACATCCAGTTTGCCTTTCGGTGTTAGTACAGGAAGAATAATTTGGGGCGCTGGTTTAATCCAGTCCAAAATATTTTTTCTTACTCCACCGTTAAGCTCTAAAGCTTTATTCCACGCAAGGTCACGCTCGTCGAAAGTTAACAGTTGTGACTGTGCCGCCAACACGAGAAGCTCTAGATCTGAAACGGTACCTGTTGTGATGAGTTTCTGTAATGCCTTACCAGCATTTACTTTCCTTAACTCTAAAGCCTTTTTCTTTTCTTCCGCACGCTCCTCCTTAAGTCTTCGACTTATTTCTTCATTATTCCTCTCTGAGGCCTTAAGGCGACTCAATGGAGTTTGATTAACGTATTCATATAAGTCCGACCTAAAAAGCCGCGCTTGATCGACAAAACTCTTCAATGCTTTCCGCACTTGATCGACAAAACTCTTCAATACCTTCATAACTTCTCTCCAAAGTGAAAAACCTTCTTCTGCCTACTCCCTGAAAACATCACAATTCTCAAGGCTTAGGCAGCAATTCTCTTCTACCCAGCTACAAAGATATCAAATAATAAATTATCAATAAAGTTATGTTTATTAGTATTTTACCTGTGACTTAAAATAAGAAGAGAGATAAAAGATAAAGTATCTATAATTATTAAATTTTTCATCTATATGTCCCAAATTAAAAGGTAATTATAAGTACCGCATCTCAAAAGTCAGAGAATGAGGGAAAAAATATTTGAGTGGGGTTATAATCGATCTCCACGTCTCTGAGGACTTTTAATCGGGTTTGTAGAGTTTTATCTTACGCTTGACTATTCACATAACAGAATTTAGAATGGAAAGAAAAGTCTCTTAGAATTTAGAAGGTCAGGCAATCTATTTTTAGTAGGCATACTCATGTCGGTATTTTGCCATTTGGGTGTATTGAGTTGCTTCTGTTCCTGTTTCTGTATACACATTTGAATCTTTTGTTGTCGGTAGTATTATTATGTCAGTGCACTGATTGGATGATCCATTTTTACATTTTGGATCTATAGTGATGCCGTCATAATTACTACGAAAAGGAAATACAGCGGAAAAGAAAAAATTATGCTCTTTAATATAATCCGAATCATATCTATGGAATTCAGCACTATTATAATTTCCGCTTATAGTATTAAGGGATGAAAGTTTTTTACTGTTACTTGCATAAACAATTGCTTCTGCTGCTTTAAATGCAACAGGGTGAGCAACCCCAAAAAGATCGCCTTTACGTTGTGAGCTACCTTTTATAGTTTGGTATGCAATCCAGGGCGAAGCTGTCTTATCAACGTATAGAAATTTAATATACATAGTAGCCCCCTTTTCTAATCCATGCTTACCAAATTGTCCATCAATTTCGAAATAGATATTATCAGCAACAGAGTCCCCGTTCCTATCTCTAAAAATATATGTATCGACTTGAGTTGCCGCTTCCGCATCAGATCGTACTGGCTCATCACTAAAGTCATACCAAGGCATATTTGGGCCATGTAACTTACAAAGGCTAGATATTGATACATAAGAGACAGATCCGCAGATTGCATCATCCTTGCATATATTTAAACAATCATCTCTAGTAACAAGTGTCATAGATTTATAATTTCTAGCGGAGTAACTTTTATTAGGATAATAATCAAACATAGAGAACTCTATAGAAACTGTAGATTCATCTTTACTCTTAGAATTTGATTTACTATCAGCTGTGTCAGCCTCCCTAGTAACTATTTGAGGCTCTACTTGTTCAACTGCAATTCTATTATCAATTGTTGTCATCTCATGTATCATTAGAGACTCAATTCCCTCATGAAGTGATCCTTCAGCTCCGATTGCACCCTCTTCGTTACCATCCGAATCTCCACATGCAGATAGATAGCTAAAAGAAATAAAGATTAAAAGTAGAGTTGATTTATTTTTCATGGATTTTTTTTAAATTAATTTTGATAAAAAAATTATCAATAAGATTCGACACTATATTCTTTTAACTAAAGAATTATGTATCTGTTGAGTGGGGTGAACTAACTCATGGTTTCTTAAAACACTCGTTTTGTTAATTAAACACAAAAAGAGTTAATAAAATAAGTAGTTATCAGTTTACAGCTACCTGTTTGACCTAAACTAAAAATATCAATAATAAAAACGATCGAGCTTTTCAAAAGTCTCTGAGTTAAGAAAGATAGGATTTAATCTAAAATCTCTACCTCAAAGAACCTGAAATTTATTATTAAAAACGCGATAACGGTAGGTTAAGAACCATTACCCCTGTTATCAAAATGTCCTACGATCCAAGAATAGAAACCAGAGAGCATTTTTCTTATATAACTAGCCGCTGTAAGAACTCTGAGCTTTGGTTTGTAAATAATAAGAAATTAGAGACTAAGATCTTAGCTACCGTTGCTAAGTATAGTAACCACTATAATATTTCCTTATATGCTTTCTGTATAGAAGGTAATCATATACACCAATTAATTCATACTCCTGATCTGAACAGATCTGACTACATGCAGGATCAAAACTCTACTATCGCGAGAGCTGTACCTTATTATGTTCCCAATTATAATGGAGGAAAGCTATGGGGGCGGAGGTTTTCAAATGAGCTTGTATTTGATAATGGTCAAGATCTTGAGGATAGGTTCTTCTACACGGTACTCCAGCCTGTAAAAGATGGATTGGTTGATAATATCTTTAATTATCCTGACTACAACTGTTTCATGGATGCGGTATCTGGGAAAAAGAGGATATTTAAAGAAGTGGACTGGAAAGCTTTTAATCTAGCAAAGAAGAAGAACCCTAAGGCAAAGCCTAAAGACTACCTAGAGACTTATACCCTAGAATATAAAAGAATCCCCGGCTATGAGCATTTAACACAGGCTCAGTATAAAGAAAGAATGAAGCAGGAGTTATACAGAAGACAAAATGCCTTAGTAAAAGCTAAAAGAGAAAAAGGCGAGGGCTTTCTAGGAGTGAATAGACTTAAACAAATAGAACCGGGCAGCTTACCAAATAATAGTAAAACATCCGAGCGCTATAGTAGAAGACCAAGAGTACTATCAGTATGTGTATTAAGAAGGCAGCAGTTATTAGACTTTTACTTTGATTGCTTACTGAAATATCGCAGAGCATCATGTGAGTATAGAGCAGGAAATTTAAATGTAGTGTTTCCGCCAGGAATGTATCGACCCTACTTAGATCCTCCTAGGGGATAAAAAATCTAATCTACTTTATAAAAATAAGGAACTAAAATTCTAACGTTGGTGAAGTATTGTCTGAAAGGCGTTTTTGTTTGATTTGGGACAGGTTTTGAAGATTATTTTTGATCTAAATTTCTTCGACTACTTAATAAAATCATAAATCGAAATAAATTAGCATA
>JAIYCX010000051.1 GCA_027487795.1 Pseudomonadota bacterium
TAATCAACTCATCAACTTCTTCTTCTTTGCTATCTAATTCAGTAAAACTTGTTTCTATCTGTTTTGATCTTTTTGATAGTAAATCTATTTTAGTAGAATAAGATAAAATATTATCTTGTATACTTCTAATAGTTTTTAATACCTCATCTTCTGACCTTCTTAAATCCTCTCTGAATATTCTCTCTTTTTTATGAAAGTCTTCTAATAAGGCTCTTTCTTGTTCGTTCTGTCTTTGCACAGCAGAGGATAATTCTTTTTGATATCTTGAAAGTTGATCTCTCTTAGTATTATGCGCTTCGATATCAGCTCGAACTTGTGATAATTCTTTTTCAAGAGAAATAACTCTATCTTCATGTTCTTGGTACTCTATTTCAAGATGAGTTAACTTTTCAGATAATACACTTCTATTTCTTGTAAATGATAAGTGTATTCCTTCCCCAACAGTAGAATGCCATCCTCTAGAAGTTAAAACTTCCCCACCTTCAAGAATAATTTGGAAAAAGATATCTGAAGATAAGTTAATTAAATAATCTCTAAATTCTAGTGCTGAAGATATATTTTCTGCAAAATAAGAATAACAGAGTAATGAACTTAATAGTTGATTATACTCCGTCTCAGAGGTTATAAAATCTGTAATTTTATATATTCCAAGCGCACTGGCTTTCTCAGCTACCTGTCTAAAATTAGCAGAATTATTAATTTGATTAGTTGCTAATACACCAACTCTTTTTCTACTATCTGAACCTTTTTGAACGTATGAATCTAAAAGATTATCGGACTTAGAGCTAACTAAATAATTAGAATAATCTCCAAGAGCTGCGTGAACTACTTTTTCTTTTCCAGCCTGTACCTTTAACAAAGATAATAAAACTTCAGAATTTTCACTATCTTCAGAAACTATACCGCTAGAAGTAGCTAAGCTATCAAGTTGTGCATCGATTGCATTTATTTCAGCTTTAATACCATTAGTTTTTTTATACAGTTCGTTTCTCTGACTCTCCGCAAGTTTTAAAGACTTAGAAATTTCTACTGCTTTGTTATGGAAATTTGATCCATCAGCAATTTCTGTCTCTAATGAGAAAATTTTATTTTGTATTTCAGAAACACTAAGGGTTAAATTTGGTAGTAACTGACTTGAGGCTATTTGATTATTATTTTGGAATTCTAATAATGAATCTTGATTACTACTCTTCAACTCTTCATGCTTAAGAATAAGCTCTTCTAACTCTAAATTTTTAACTCTACTTTCTTCATTAATTAGAGTTAATTCTTCTTCATTCTGTTCTAGTTCTTTTGAAATTGCTTGTCTTCTTTCTTGAAGATCTGTTTTTTTATTATTAGAACCCGCAATTTTATTCTCTACTTCTAAAACTTGATTTCTAGCATTTCGAAGACGCTCTTCCTGTTCTAATAAAATACGACTTATAGAATCACGCTTATTTCTTACAGAAAGTAATTCGACTTCATGTTCATGAAGAACTGCTTCCTTACTATTAATTTGAGTTTCTAGTTGGTTGTATGAAGCATCTAATTCTTCTAGCTCAGCTGCTATAAGAAGCTTATTTTGATCTACTTCAACAATAGAATTTTTAAGTCTTCGAAACTTATTTGTAAAAATACTTTTGTCTGATTCAAATAGTTCTTCTTTTAACTGATTTCTAACTCTAGCTCTTTGAGCTTGTTTTCTTAAACTTCTAACTTGCTTATCAATCTCTGTTACAAGATCATTTACTCTAGATAAGTTCTCTGTTGTTTTCTCAAGTCTTCTCTCTGCTGCTTCAATTTTCGCTCTAAAGCCTGAGATCCCAGCTGCTTCTTCAATTAGCTCTCTTCTTTCTGCTGGCTTTTTAGAAATAAATTGTCCAATCTGACCTTGTTGAACAATACTTAGTCCTCTAGCACCTAATCCGATAAGTCTATAGACTTCTAAAAGATCTTTTAGTCTACAAGGAATTCGGTTTATTAAATATTCACTTTCTCCAGATCTATAAAGTCTTCTGGTCATTTGAATTTCTGCAGCATCAAATAAACCAGGGATAGATGATAATCTCTCCTTTAACACTTTATCTGATTCAGCTAGTAGATCTACTTTTTCTTCTTCAGTTTCTTCTGTTTTTACTTCTGAAGTTACTTCTTCTGATACTACTACATCTGTATCTGACATTAAGTCAGTATCAATATTTTCATTTTCTTCTTTAACATTATTAGAAAACCAATTTTCATTTGGTTGAATAGTTAAAGACACTTCGGCCATACCTAGAGGTCGTCTAGTATCTGAGCCGTTAAATATAAGGTCTTCGAAGCTGCCACCTCTTAATTGCTTAGCATGAGTTTCCCCAAGCACCCAACGTAAGGCATCAACAACATTAGACTTACCGCAGCCGTTCGGCCCGACAATACCAATCATATCCTTGTCAAAATTCAGAACAAATCGTTCAACAAAGGACTTAAATCCAAAAATCTCAAGTCTTGTAACTCGCATGAAAAAAACTTCCTGATATTTACTATTTAGTCTCTATTACTTACAGTTCTTGATAAAAAAATGCTACTTTTCTGCATAAAATCTTTTCTTTTTATTCAGATCTATTATATGTACAAATAATATATGACAATTTTATATGGGTATAGGGTAAGAGCCCTATCGAAGGTTTCGGCCATTTTGGCCTAGTTTTTTCTTAATGGAGGGTCTTGTAATGAGACTTTTTTGTAGCGGTTTGATGGTTTTGGTGGTGAGTTTTTTCTCTGGGAACGTAGCTGAGGCCCAATGGGGTAATCAATGGGGCAGGTTCGGAGGCGGCGGTCAAATTGTGAGTCTGGCGTTGTCGAATACCAATCTAGGCGGTAACAACCGTCAAGTAGGAGCTGCGATTGCTTTAGGTGTTCTCCAAAATGCCCAATTTGGTGGTGGGTTTGGCCAGTTCGGCGGTGGGTTTCAAACATTTGGCGGAGGATTTCACCCAGATTTCCAAGGTTACAACTACGGAGGCCAACATTTCAACCCTGTAGTGATTGGAAGAGGTGGTGTCCCTGTTACAATTCCAACCTACCAAGTTCCCGTAGCTGGATTTAACAATCCTTACAGTGGTGGCGGAGTTCGAACATATACAAGAAACGTGTATCCCTCATATACTATCCAGCCTCAAAATCGCTATTACCATTATTATGGCAGATAATGAGGTAAATTAGGATCTAAAAAATCCAATAAAGGTTTAGGCTCTTGCCTAGACCCTTCTTTTTTCTATGGAAATCTAAGCTAAAAAAGTATGATCCATGGGTATTCTACGCTCCAATCCAAAGGCTTTTTTACTTACTCTTATTGCTGGAGGTAATTGTCTTCTCTTCCCTTCACTTATTCTAATTAATCTGAAAACTTGATCTACTACAGTTACATCATATCGCTCTATTAACTCACTCTTAGTAAGATTATTTACAATAATATCTTCAACTAATGGAACTAAAATACTATATGCTGCTGGTAGACTTGCTTCATCTGTTTGACCTTCTTCAAGTTCTGCCGTTGGAGGTCTAGTTATAGTAGTTTCTGGAATAATGATCGATTTATTTATACTATTTATATACTTAGAAAGCTCATAAACTTGAAGCTTATTAACATCTCCAATCACTGACAAGGCTCCCGCCGAGTCCCCTCCTAATGTAAAATAACCCAGTGCAATTTCTGTTTTATTGCCCGTATTCAGGAGCGCAGAACCGGGATCCTCATTAGTATATTCCATTAATATAGACTGTCTGATTCTTGCCTGTTTATTTTGTTTAGTAATTCTATTTAATTTCTGCTCTTTAAATTGATCTATCCAAGCTTTATATTCAGCTGTTATTGGCCGCTCAAAAATTTTAATTTTCAAAGATTTCGCTAGTAAATAAGCATCAGATTTAGTCTCATCACTAGTAATATGTGAAGGCATTGTAATGCCAATAACATTATCAGCACCTAGTGCACTAACAGCCAACGCTGCAACTAAAGCCGAATCAATTCCCCCACTGAGTCCAATATATGCTTTAGAAAAAGACTTTCTTTTAAAAAACTCACGAATAGCTAGAACAAGCGCATCATGTAAAAATGATATATTTTTAACATCATCTAGTTCTTCTTTGCATTCATTTGAATTAACACTTGAATTATCAAAGTAAGAAATACTTTCTTTAAATGCTGGAGCGCAAAAGATTATATTGCCTTCTTTATTTAGAACTAAGCTTCTACCATCAAAAACTAACTCTCCATCATAAGCATCATAAGATCCTACTGAATTAACATAAACTAGCGGCAATTGCTGAGCCTTAGAAGCTTTGGTTAAAATATCTAATCTGGACTGAAATCTACCAATATAAAACGGTGAAGCATTCAAAGTAATTAGGAAATTAGCTCCCTTAGAGTATAAATCCTGAACTATATCTCTTGAATATTCTTCACTCCAAAGATCTTCACAAATCAATAATCCTACTTTTTGACCATCCTCAAATTCTAAAATTTTCTTAGGCGAATCGGACTCTGTATTAGCTTGAAAATATCTCTTCTCGTTAAAAATTCCATAATTTGGAAGTAGTTCTTTATTTTGAGTATAAAGAATTTCCTGGTCCTGGATAAAAGCTAGACTATTATATAACCAATTTTTAGCATCAGGTGCAGACTTTGTTAGGTCTTGATCGATAAAACCAACTAAGACACTAATACCTGTTGTAGAAGCAGCTATTAATTGCAGCGCTGCTTTATTTTCTGCAACAAAATCAGAATCATATGCAAGGTCCATATGGCAGTATCCCGGAATACTCAACTCTGGAAATATGATTAAGTCCGCACCAGATGCCTTAGCCTCTTTAATAGAAGACAATATTTTATTGGTATTTTCTTTAATTCGGCCACCAGCTAAGGATAATTGCCCAAGAGCAATTTTCTTAAGTCTTCCTTTTGCTTGTATGATATTTGTATTCATTAATAATAGTAAACTATAAACTTAATCATTTAGCTCGTAATTGAGACTATTTTCGTTAAATGATATTACAAAAGCAGCTCTTTGTTAATCTATTTGGGTAATTTAATTAAAATCTTAAGGCGGTAGATTATATTAATGTCTCGCCTTCGGAATTTTTAAAGGTTTTTAGATAAAGGATAGATTAAAAATGAATTCAAAAAGAATTATTCTCACAGGAACTATCATTAATCCATTCACTGAAGAGATATTCTCAGGTGAAGTGAATATTGATAATGGATTGATTTCTGGAATTATTAGGAAACCCAATAATTCTCCATTAGTTATCACAACCGGCTATATCGATGCTCATAATCATATCGAGTCGTCGCTGCTAACTCCTAAAGGCTACGCTTCTTTAGCATTAGCTCGAGGAGTAATCGGCTCAATTTCTGACCCTCATGAGATTGCAAATGTTTGCGGAATCAAAGGTGTAGAATACATGATGGAGGAAGGAGAACATTTCCCATTCTATTTCTGTTGGGGGGCACCTAGCTGCGTACCAGCTACGCAATTTGAAACAAGTGGTGGAAAACTTAATCTAAAAGCAGTTGCCGATCTACTGAAAGATTCGAGAATAACTCATTTATCAGAAGTCATGAATTTTCCAGGAGTACTTTCTGGTGACCATGATTTATTAGAAATGATCAGTGTTGCTAGATCTTTAGGAAAACAAGTTGATGCTCACCTTCCAGAGATAATTGGCCATGATTGTTGGAAATACTTTCAAAAACTTGGCTTTGATAAAAACATTAGAGGTGCTGCTGATCATGAATGTACTTCTCTAGCAGAAGCATTAGAGAAACTAGGTTATGGGGCTACTATCTCAATACGAGAAGGTAGTGCTGCAAAAAACTTTGAAGCTCTCTATCGGTTACTTCTGAAAGAGGAAACAAAAGGAAAAGTCTTATTTTGTTCGGATGACATACACCCAGATTATTTGAGAGATGGGTACATTGATAACATGGTTAGGCGTGCGATACGTAAAGGTGTCCCGTATATGCGAGTATTGCAGGCTGCTTCAAGTGATATTATTAATCACTACAATATTCCAGTCGGAAGATTAGAAGTTGGCTCAAGTGCAGACTTGATTGTTCTTGATGGGATTGAAAGCCTTAATGTAGTACAAACATATGTCCAAGGTAAGCTAGTCGCAGAGAATGGTAAGTGTTTACTTGAAGTGCCAAGGCCAAGTCTAATTAATAACTTTAATGCTAAAGCCGTTTCCACGGATAGCATTAGTGTTATGGGTGAAAAAGGTGATGGGCCAGAGCAAATAAGAGTTATAGACATAATACCAGAACAACTAATCACCAAATGTCATATCGCTGAGGCAAAAAAGGAAGGTTCTACAGTCGTAGCTGATACAGATAACGATATATTAAAAATCGTTGTTGTTAACCGTTACGATCTGGAAGCGTCTCAACATCCTTCAGTAGCATTCGTAAGAGGAATGGGGATAATCGGTGCGATGGCTTCAAGTGTTGCTCATGATAGCCATAATATTATTGCAGTTGGCATTGATGATGAGAGTATTTGTCGTGCGATAAATGCTATTATCGAACATCAGGGTGGTCTATGCTTAGTGGAACCTAATGGAGGCAAGCTAAGTATTTTGCCATTACCAATTGCAGGTCTTATGTCTGATCAAGATCCTATGGAAGTTACAAAGCAATATGAAGAACTTGATAGAGCTGCAAAGCAAGTATTAGGCTCAAAACTTCCTGCACCTTTTATGACAATTTCTTTCCTAGCTCTCTTGGTTATTAAAGATCTAAAGATCAGCGATTTATCTGAAGGAAGTAATTGTAGTGGGCTTTTTGACGGAGTAAAATTTGAATTTACCTCTCCTTTTGTAGATTGAAGTCTGTAGAAAGATTTATCTCAAAAAAATAATGGTTTTGCCTTAGGTTTTTTTAAATTCCTGAGGCTCTTTTTATAAACGACTACTTAAAATTAACTAACTCTTAAATTCAAGGAAAATATTTTTTTATTTAGCGATAACACATAGAGCTATAACACTAAGAATATGGCTTTAGTATTAAAAGAAGTAACGACTAAATATAAGAATGAAACCAAAAGAACAAAAAATTTATAGAGATAATCAAAATATTGAGAATCTTCTTAACAGCACAAATTCACTAGACGAATTGATAATGACATGGATAAAGGCAAATAACCATAATATTGTGAATATTTCCAACGGTTTTGATGATCAGCATAACTTTGTTTATGTATGTGTTGAGCTAATGAGTAACAAAAGTAATAGT
The DNA here is from genome assembly GCA_027487795.1 of Pseudomonadota bacterium. Lineage (GTDB taxonomy): Bacteria > Bdellovibrionota_C > UBA2361 > SZUA-149 > DAOLCO01 > JAIYCX01. Next base: position 7,256 of record JAIYCX010000051.1, read on the forward strand.
ATTCAAATTGCAGAATTCTATTACGACCTGGAAGAAGCAAAAAATTATTACTCAGAATTTCCTCTTGCAGATACTCTTCTAGATGACGATGAATTAGAGGCATTTGAGGAATCTAACGAAATATTATTTAATGAAACCCTACAGTGTCCAACTGGAGACCTAAAACAAGCAGTACCTATTATGATGATGAATGCTATGTGTGAAGGTAGGCACTGTTGTCTTTCAAGTTTAAATGAAAGTTCTTATAAAGACTTAGAAATGGAGGAAGATTTTAATATTATAGAAAATAAAGGGAATATTTTTTTCTGTAATATTGCTGCTTTAAATCCTAATAAAAGGGAAGTCACTTATTTGGATTATTATTTTGTTAGGGGGTGAGTACCATAGAGACAAGCAGAAATTTGCCCTAGAAGTGTTAGGCAGGTTACTAGCTGAAAGGGTTTCGAAGTCAGGAAGTTTGATGAAATTTATCAGTTGCGATATTGGAACCGATAGGACACAAGGGGCTTATTAGGTTTAAAGCCCCTTGTGTTTTAACCATTTCTTAAAGCTAGCTCTTCTTGACAAATGTAAATCTGATCACAGTGTCATGAAAAGTACGTATCTCATCCCTCACAACTTGATATTCAGTTGGAATGCAAATACCAAATTTCTCGAAGTCAGAAAGCAGTTGAGTAATTGAATCTATACGAAACTCAAACAACATATCCTGACCAGCAGAATCTATATATCCATCCCTGCTATCTGTACGGTCTTTACTGTTCCAACATCGAACTTGATACCCCTCGCTTCCATTTCTACGACATAGTACTTTAGGGATCGTGATTGAGATCTCCTCAAGTTTTCCCTCTTGAACTAGTCCTTGCCAAGTGTTTCCATAGCCAAGAGCCATCCGATCACAATTCTCGATTTGCCATAGTAGTGGACTTTTGAAAAAACTTTCTACATCGACGTCCGACCAGTTACGAAACAATTGCAATAATTTCCCTGCAAGTTTAAAAGAATCGTTATGAGTCATAATACAACCTCTTCTCTCTGTGTGTGAAACTTAAAAACACGTACCACGGTTCAAAATTCCTAAAATAAGGATTCCTGAACCGTGGCAGATGTTTTAAAAGAGACTATTTAAAACCTTTAATATCGCATCTGATAGAAAATATATTAATATTTTCTATCAGATACTTAATACATCTACCCGGATTACTTGAAGAGTTATTGTTTTATTAAATACTAATGTGACAAATAATCTGTCATCATTTATCGGCTATCAAAACATTAGGTTTTGAATGACTTAAAATGCATAATTACATGCAATCA
>JAIYCX010000052.1 GCA_027487795.1 Pseudomonadota bacterium
GTGGTGGTGGAGCAATTAGGCTGGGTCGAGTAAACCTGGGGAATTTCACCCCAAGTTCCTCACAGAACCGTACGTGACAGTCTCCCGTCATACGGCTCTTCCGATTCGGTCTTTTGAGAATTTGAGTAGTTCCCAATGAGCAAATAGTTTTGGTTGCTGTTGCTTAAGAAGTTTTAACCACTCCCACGCTTTCAGTTTAAACCACCCATATTTACTACGTGCCCATTTTACGAGTCGATGATCAATGTTATTTGCTATTTGCATTAAAGCACTACGATAGAATTGGCTAAAGTAATTAAACCACCCTCTCAACATTGGATTAAGTGATTCTGCAACTTCCTCTATAGTTGAGGTTATCCATCTTCTTGTTTGCTTTTCTCGTAATTTACTAAGTAGTTGTTTCTTAGCTTCCTTACTTACTGCGGGTAGGAAGCTAGTAAAATTATCTTCTGACCAACGACTTCGTGCCTTACGAGGCTTGAATGTATAGCCGAGAAATGTATAACTCACATTTGGGTAATTAATTTGCCTCCTCAAATCCCTACAGTATACTACCTTGGTTTTATCTGGGTGCAAGCTGAGTTTACATTCCTCAAAACGCTGCTCTAGTGATTCTTTTATCTTTTGTGATTCAAGAAGACTACCACAGTGAATGACAACATCATCAGCGTAGCGTTCAAATTTAATGGACGGGTATTCTCTTTCCATCCATTTATCAAACGCATAGTGAAGGTAGAGGTTTGCCAAGAGTGGACTAATGACTCCTCCCTGAGGTGTTCCCATACCTAACACTTCCTCTTTGCCATCGGGATATTGCACTGGTGCCTTAAGCCATCTTTCGATATATAACACCATCCACTTCTCACTACAGTGCTTGCGCACTGCTTTTAGTAGAAGTTCATGGTCTATGGTATCGAAGAATTTCTGAATGTCGACATCCAGAACCCAGTCGGATTTCCAGTTCCTTCTGCGACAGACTTCTAATGCTTCTATCGCAGATTTTCCTGGTCTGTAACCATAGGAGTCTTCATGGAAGCAAGACTCTAATGCTGGCTCCATCCGTGCTCGTACAACTTCTTGTGCAATGCGGTCATAAACAGTTGGGATTCCCAACGGTCGTTTACTCCCGTCTTTCTTTGGAATCTCCACTCTCCTTACTGCTTTTGGAAAGTAGGTTCCCGATGACATGCGATTCCAGAGCTTGTAGAGATTCTCTTTGAGCTTCACTTCAAAATTAGCTATGCTCTCATTATCTATCCCTGCTGCTCCACGATTCGCTCTTACTCTTTTCCAAGCATTATAAACTTCATGCTTGCTTATCTCATACGACTTTGCCTTCGCTGGTGCTTTCATCCCACTATTACATGGTTGTTGCTCCAGATCAGGCTGAATCGGGTGATCCCTTCGCTCCACTGCCATTACAGCACCTTCATCACTACTACGAATCACTCCGTCCCTGTGCTCTGCTTTGCTACTCTCATTCTTAGAGTTATTACCTCCTTGAATTTCTCGCTTATCATCAGAACGACAGGTTCCCACGTTCCGTTGTTGTGCCTGATTCAAGGTCACGCCTCCTCTCCACCGGATGCCGCATAGGCAGTAACAGGGTATCCCCTATGCTTATCCCTACATAAAATTTGATACTTAGGTTTTGACATCATCTAACAACTTTCGATAGCTCTTAAGAGGTTCATTTACATTCGTCTCCTTGAATCTTACCTGACAGATCTTCCTCTGCCTTTTCCTTAACGCTCACTACCACATCTCTTTAATGCAGCAGCTTAAGGTGGTTTGAAGCCTTCCCCCTAAGGACGACTTCGAGGGACCTACCCTCATCACGACAACAGCCTCGTGGCACACAAATTTTTTTGCTATGCAGAAAAAGTTCTTTGCAGCCTAATGCGCGGGGTGCTTGCAAGGGCAAAAACGAGTATTATTATCTCACGCTCACAGAAGATGAAAATATTAGTATATCTACTACTTCTTCTTAGGTTCTAAGAAAGTTGCCGTGATAAGTAATACTAAAGGATAAACCGCCCATTGAATAAACCATAGGCTTACAAATCCTTGTAGTAAATCAAAAGCTATATTTGGAATTTCGAAATGAACTATGCCGTAGCTGATTATTGCTATGATGATTGAGAATACTAGTTGGTTGTAGAGAAACTTTATATTCCCCTTTGTCTCTCTGAATTTTTTATCAGATAGATTTATAATTGTAATAATGATTAGCGCTAGTGGAAGAAGTAACCAGGTAAAAAGCCAGTAGTTGAATTCTTCCATTAGCTATTATGCTTCACGCCTCGTTCTAGGCTTTTTTATTCTACCCCAGGTCTTGGTGCATACTGAGATAAGATATCTTGTCTCGTAACATCATCTCCATCAATTACTGGTTGATGACTTTTTTGAATGTCTCTTTGTAAAGTAATCAAGGCATCAAGAATAGTTTCTGGTCTAGGAGGGCAGCCTGGAATATACATATCTACAGGAATGATTTTATCAACACCGGCGACTGTTGAGTAGTTATCATAAAACCCACCAGTTGAAGCGCAAGCTCCAAAAGCAATTACCCATTTTGGATCTGCCATTTGTTCGTAGACTCTTTTTAAAACAGGAGCTTGTTTGTGAGTGATCGTACCAACAACCCAAAGTAAATCTGCCTGCCTAGGAGTGAATCTAGGAAGTGCTGCTCCAAATCTATCAGTGTCATAATGCGAACAACTAACTGACATGAATTCCATCCCGCAACATGCTGTAACAAAAGGATATGAGAAAAGTGAATACTTTCTACACCAGCCGATTGCTGCATCTAGTGTTGTAGTAACGTAAGCTTCTTGATTATTTTCAGACATAAAAGTTTAAAAAATTATATATAAGAGTTTTATAGATTCTCATGTATATAAGACTATGAAAAGTGCTAATACTTACTGCTAAAAAGGTAGTAATTTTAGGGAGTTAGTCATTTTGTGATATTGTGAGATAACCGCTAACTAAGATTTCGATAATTTTAGCCCCCATAAGTCCTAATCGGCTGATTCTCACGAGTTCCGCTGGAACTCAAGTTCCGAGCTGCCGCAAATTTTTTCAGTTAAATATAGCTGAGGAAAAAAATTTACTCGAAGTCCGCCGATTAAGACTTATGGGGGCTAAACTTATTTTATCATCTAAATTTTTATAAATATCTTTCAACAAAGTCCTCAACTCCGACAGAGATACTATCAATCTTATAATTAAAGAGAACTTGATTAGTTGATCTTCTTTTTTGGAGTATTTAATAAGATATTTAAGGAAAGGAGGGGGTTCCGAACTCTTGAATTTTACTAGTCGGACTTCGAGTAAATTTTTTTCCTTAGCTATATTTAGCTGAAAAAATTTAGGGCACCTCGCAGCTACATTCCGGCGGAATGTGCGAGAATGAGACTAGGAAAGTTTAAGAGTTTGGAACTTGGTTGGGGGTATAGTGAACGTTTAGGTTGCCGGAGTAGAGTCAGCTACTACGTCTTTATCTTTCATAATGTTATTTTTAATTATCGGAAATAGCTGTCCGATGAATTCTTGTATAATTTTATCCGTTTCGGCTCTTGAGTCTTCGGAGTTACCTTTGATTTCTGAATTAATTTCAATAATCCCACCATCGTTTCTGCCAGTAACAAAACTTTGAACTGCTAGTTCTAGTAGTGCGTACCACTCTTTAGAGTAAAAAGAATTTCCTGAAAAAAACCAGTAGTAGAAAAGTTCTTTATCTCTTCTTTTCTCACCTTCTATCCTTCTAATTGGAACTTGTCCTAGGGTGGGGTCTGTTAGTTGATAATTTTCTAAGCTATCTGTGATCCAGCCATTTGATGGTAGGCAGAGGCTTGGGGAGTGTTTTGCTGCTTGATGCTCTCCTGTTTGATGCGCCCAGTAGCCTATGTATAGGTATACAACTTGACCGGATTCAGAAGTGTATTTTCTTCTAGCGTAAGAAGACAATTTTAGAATATCTAATGATCTAAGATCTAAGCCAGCTGAGTCTTCGCCTTTCCATGAGCCAATTTGGTAGGGGATGTCTTTTAGATTGATACTAGGAAAGTTATTATTTACTCTTGAGGCTAGGTACTGAAAGTTTACGTAGTAGCATGATGAAATTAGTACTAACCATAAGGCCATACTTTTTAGTCCAACTGAGTTCATATTTCTCTCAAAGGAGAAACTAGATCCATAAGAAGAGTGAGTTTTCTTTTTTAAGAAATATTTTTCTATTAGAGAGCTAATAAAGAATAATGCTGGTAGACCTATTAAAAAGACTAAAAATCCTGAGAAGGTATGAAAGAATCCAGTTGCTGCTTTTGGGTCGTAAAAGTGGGCTAAGACTCCTGTGAGTGAAACTCTAAATACATTTAATGAAACTGCTAGGGCAAGTGCGATTAGTATAAGAATTAATTTACCTAAGATATTTAGTGGTTTTAGGAGCATGATAGTGAAGGCAATAGTGATCAGCGCCATTACCGATCTCATTCCGCTGCAAGCCTCTTCAACCATCAGTCTCATTGTTGGAATTTCAATTATATTTCCTGAGAGATAAACA
>JAIYCX010000020.1 GCA_027487795.1 Pseudomonadota bacterium
TCATGCTTCCTGACGTACTTTTTAAGTAACGGGGTGGAACGAAATCCTACACCAAGGGGACCTTTCTTATCTAACTAAAAAAGATCTTTTTCAACATACAAGAGTGGAAGAAGGGAAGGGGGAAGTAAGAGCGGATAAAATAAGTAACAGCATCTTATAGGTAACTGTTTACAGTAAACAGTTAATTTATAAAATATCTCAATTAAAAAAAGCTTTTGTAGCAGGCACGCTGATTTCTCCAAATAACGGTATCGCATTAACTGTAGTTATTTCATTTGCAAACCTACTTTTTAGTTCTGAGATAAATATAGTAACTTCTCTACCTGTGCGCACGTTTATTTCTAGTTCAAAGTCCCATTCGCCAACACAATGAATCCATTTTCTAACTTGAGGTAGAGTTTTAACTTCGGCTAGTAATCGTTCAGAAAATTTTTCTTGAGGTTTAGTTACTTTAATTAGTAAACGATACTCTTGAATCTGTATCAAAGAAGGCTCTAGTATATAATATAGTCCCTGAATGACACCTTTTTCGATCAAGTTTTTTACTCGTCGATCGAAGGTGCTCTTTGGTATTCCCATTCGTTCCGAAAGACGACGAAAGGAATCGAAGCCAGGAAGTGAAAATGCTTTAAAAATCTTTTTATCTATCTCATCAAGTGAGTAGTTTCCTAAGCCTCCTTGTATAAATTCCAAACCTTTGTGCGTATTTTCAGATAAATATTTTCTAGGAAAGGTTTTAAGTTTGACTCGAGTTGAGATTGTTTTGGCTAAAATTAACCCAGGAAAGTTCTCTGTTAGTTTGGAGATGAAATCTGCAACTTCAGAAATGTGCCTAGCTGCAACACTGATAGACATCTGATATTCTCCACCCAAATCAGCTATCCATGTAACATTAGATTGTTTTGACAAATAAGCTTTAAACCTAACTTCTTCTTTAGTACCTTCTTGGCCAAAAGAGATAAATATAGCGTAATTTGTCCATCCGAGTAAATAAGGATTTATATAAAGTCTTCGAGTTATAATTAATTTTTCAGAAATAAACCGTTGAAGTGTGGCCCTTACGGTAGACTCTCGAAGTTTACAAAGGCGAGCAATATTAGCTAAGGGTTCATGCGCACGAAACTCTAGTGTAGCAAGAATCTTCCTGTCCTGTTCATTTAACTTAACCATGTCCCATTATGTAACATTAAAATGGGACATTGACTAGTTTTATAGCGATTAAAAATCAAATTTAGTAGTTTCCTTAAACGTAAGGTTTTGTACCTTTTGTTTGAGTTAGATTGTTTACTTAGTTTTTCTTAGGAGGTTGTATGAAAGGTTTTTTGCGTATTGAAAAGGTTTCCTCTGGTGCAATAATTGAATTGCTAAGGGAGTCTAGTTTATTGACTGATAGTAATGAAGAGGAGTTTATGAAAATTTTGCTTTGCTTGTATATAAGAAGAGCATCTTTTTTAAATGACCGGCGTAGTCATTTTGTCCATCCTGATAGTCCGCTTCAGAAAGATTCTGAGAATCTTCTTCAGCACTGGTTGGATCAAGAATGGCTAACTATTGAGCTGGGTTGTAGAGCGCAAGCATTTGCAAACCGACTCACTGAAGAACTTGCAGATACGAAATGTACAATCAGCATTACTGAAACATCGATGTCAATTATAATCAGGAATACTCAATGTACGAGTATATCAAATTGTATTTGTATCGAAGCTCCCAAAGAAGAAGGAGCCACAGAGAGATGCAATTTAGAATATTCCATTGAGAATTGTCTTGAAGGAGAAATACAGACATTTGGGCCGATGCTGTCTGGCTACGTATTTGGCCGCGTGCATGACGGTGCTAGTAGATCATTTCTCTGTGGAAAACATCCAGTGACATTACAGTTCAGCGATGAAAAGGATTCAACAATAGAATTCGCTACTCAAGCACTCAGAAGAGCGATAGCGCGCGCTGAAGAAAATTCACTACTTATGATCTGATACTAGACAATGGATTTAAAGGTTTTATGTTAAGACGGCACAACACTGCCGTCTTTTTCTATTTTAGGTCTTACTGGAGATAATGATCCTTACGTACCTAAAGATCAAGGGATAGAATTGGCTAATTATCTAGAAGTAGTACCAATTATTATTGAAGATGGAGGTCATCTTAATGCGGAATTTGGTTACAAAACTTTTCCGCTTTTACTTGAGAAGGTGAAAATACTTTCTTATTTTTAACAAGATTTTTCTATAAATCTTGAAATATAAGACACAGATTTGTTAAACATAGGCTAAACGAGTTGTTTTAGTTAATTGTAGACATATTAATTGTAGACTAAAGTTTAATACATGAAATTAACTCCTAAAGAATTAAAAATATTAGCTGCTTGTGAAACTGAGGCAGATTTGTCTATCGCTATGATAGCTAAGCGTACTGGCTCACCGGAGCACGTAGTACAGAGAGTACTGCAACTACTTTCACAACAAGGAGTAATTCATAGAAGAGCGTATATGAATTCTTTTCTAGTTGGAACAATACCTTTCCTTATTGGATTTGCACTTAATCCTGATGGGCGTAAAATTCAAAAAAAACTAGATAGCTATCTTATTAAAAGACCAGAAGTCTCTTATGTGGCTCATGTTTCTGGTAGATTTAATTTGTTTATAGAAGCGAGATTTACTTCGACTCATCAAATACAAAACTTTCTAGACCAATTATCTCTTGAATGTGGAAATATTTTTTCTAAGAAAGAAATTCTTTCACTTACCGCAATGTATGATTTGCCAGTTTTTGCTAATCTTTCAGAAAGATTAAATCTAAGAGAATTTGCGACCTCTGTTTCTGATAAAATAGCTAAGCTTGATAAGATTGATTATCAAATACTTCAAGAACTTTCAAAAAGTTGGGAGGAGCCGAATACCCAGATATCAAAAAGATTAAATATTCCTGTTTCAACTTTTGATTATCACGTAAAAAGAATGAGAAAAGATGGAGTTCTGTTAGGAGCTAGGTATTTTCCAAATCTATTCAATATGGGCTTTCATACATATTATCATGCGATCTCGATGAAAGGCTTTCATCCAGAATTAAGAGAAAGAGTATTAAACTATGTTAGAAAAGAAAAATCAGTTCACTGCCTTAGAGTTTTTCTAGGAGCCTGGGACTTTCTTATCGAATGTCATTATAGTAGCGCCGCAGAAAGTATTGAGTTTACTGATAATTTTGTTGAAGAATTTTCTATCGATATTTCAAATATAGAATCATATTCTGTACTAAAACTAGAAAAAGTTTCAGACTGTACTGTTAATAATAACTAGGTGAGACATATTTATAAAAACATTTAACCAGCTACTAATATTTTTAGTAGCTGGTGTTGGATATTTTTTCGAAATCATTATCAATAAAAACTAGATCGTTAACATTGCAGCTCCAATCACTCCTGCGCTATCTCCTAGCTGATTTTCGACAATGCTAATTTGTGGATTGGGATTAAAAATAAAGCTTTTTGCTTGATTTGCACCTTGATGATAAAGCTCTTGAACTTTACTTAGACCTCCTCCAATTACTATGACATCTGGATCTAGAATATTTACTATTACGGCAATTCCTTGTCCGAAGTAGTTAAGTAATCTATCAACTGTTTTTTTTGCAGAAGTATCGTTATCAAGTGCTCTTTGATAGACCTGATTAAAGGATATTTTTTCTTTTTGATCCAAAGAATAATAAAAGTTTGCTAAAGCTGGACCAGAAATTGTAGCTTCAACACAACCGCTTTTGCCACAGTAACAAGCAGTTCCGTTATGTTCTACTATATTATGACCCCATTCTCCTGCAATGCCTTGTTTACCTTTTAGCACCTGTTTGTTTATAACAATACCAGCACCAACTCCAGTACCTAGAATAACGCCAAAGACAGTATTTGCATCTCGTCCTGCTCCCATAGTGGCCTCAGCTAACGCAAAACAATTGGCATCATTGTCCATTACAAAATTAAACTTTGTTAATTCTTCTAAATCGTTTTTCAGCGGCTTTTTATTTAGGCACTGCGTATTACTTCCTCTAAGTAGACCAGTTACAGTATCGATAATTCCTGGCGTTCCAATACCAATACGAGTAGGCACTTGTCCTACTTCGCTACTAACCTCATCAATTAAGCTTCCTATTCTCTTTAAAATAGAATCATAGCCCTCTTCTTGATTGGTTGAGATGCGCTTTCTAAATATTTCTTTACTAGTATCTGTGCGATCAAGAACAATCATCTCAATCTTAGTACCACCTAGATCAATCCCATAAATGTATGAGCTCATCAAAAAATTCCTTAACTAAAAAAGATAAAAACCATTAATATGCCTCAACTAACAATTATAGCTAGTTATTTTTCATCTACCCTGATTAAAAGTGATAAAAAGATTTTAGAGATAGATTTAAAGTATTGAAAATATGACTATGAAATCACAACTTAGAGTTGTTTGAGTTGGAAAAATTAAGTTAACTTCCTTTTATTGTTGGGCTAGACTATGAGTTTGTAATTTAATGAAGATAGTAGTAAATAACTAAAGTGTTGATACAACATATCTTTTGTTCTTTATATTTTAATTAGTGTAGATTTTTTTAGCCATGTGAACACTTGATTTGCTTCTTTTTAAAGTAAATCAAGTGTTCTTGTGGCTTGGTTACTAATGTTTTTTTTAAGATACGAGGTTTTGTATGTTGTTTCCAAATTTTCGCCGAATTGATACACACTGTGCAATTATTACTGGAGCTGCTTCAGGTATAGGAAGGGAGTTAGCAAAACGTTTACTTGAAAACGATATTGCAGCCCTATATCTTGTTGACAGAGATCTTCCGGGACTATTAAGCCTGAAAGAAGAATTTCCAAATTTTTCTAGAAGAATACAAATTCAAGACATCGACATTACTTTAAAAGAGGCACCTGATGCTATTGCAAAGAATGCAGCAATATTCTTTAAAAAAGATAGTATGCCACCTGTGGTACTTTTTAATTGCGCCGGAGTGGTTCGTGATGCATTTGCGGTGAAAGTAACTCTAGAGGACATCAAATCTATCTTCGAAGTGAATGCATTTGCACCTTTCTTACTTGCTACAGCTTGTGTAAGAGAAATATGGAAAGGTAAATCAGAAGTAAACCGAGGTGCTATCGTCAACATAACTAGCGTAAGTCCAGCATTACATTTATTCGGTCAATCTGCGTATGCGGCATCTAAGGCAGCTTTGGCAAATTTAACTCTACAACTTGCGGCAGAGTGTTCTCGTAAGGGGATTGTAGTAAATGCTGTAGCGCCTGGATTTGTAAAAACTCCGATGACTAAAAATCTTTCTGATAAATATTTGGAAGCTCTTGCTACAGCCATACCAAATGGAGAGCTTTTATGTACGCCGGGAGATATTGTTAATGCATTGATAATAGCAGCATTTATGCCTTTTTTTAATGCTCAAACAATTACTGTAGACAATGGTTTAACAGCCATCGGATTATCAACTATGCACCAAGCAATGTTATCGAAATAACAGTATACAAAATAGTTTTATAAGCAGAGGAACTAAAAATCCTCTGCTTTTGTGTTCAAAACCAAGCTACAAGTTTGATAAATTCTCAGCCAATACTCAGCTACTGGAACGGGGTTGCAGTTGAACGGTTGAAGTGGGTGATACTAAAATAACAATATTACAATGTGGTTTCGCATAGTACCACACTTATGTTAACTTTAGATAAGAGAAAACAAAAGTGTTGGCACTATCAATGTTATGATTTATCTATTTTATTTGTCGGGCATCTTCACGCTTATATTAGGCGTAGTTCATTTTTTTATGCCAATTATTCTTGATTTCAAGTCTGCTATCCCCTTAAAAGGTGAGGCACTTCAACCAATAAATTTATTTTTTTATCGCTACGATACTACTAGATCTGATGTCTATGGCTTAGCTTGGGTCATGAATTACGCCGTTAGTTACACATTAGTTACTATTGGCTTAATAGATCTTAGTATCGGAAAATGGATTTTTAGTGAATTTAGTACAATCATATTTTTATGGATAGCAGTCTGGTGGTTTTTGAGAGCTGCTTGTCAATTTTATTTGGGAAGAAGACGAGGAGACATCTTAGTATCTACTTGGTTTATTTTGCTAGGAAGTCTACACCTACTTGGAGCTGTTTATGATAGTTCCAACATCTGAACATCGATTGTCTGTTAGGCAAAGACCAAACAATCGTAGTCCCGTAATGTATCAAAATTGGGAAAAGCTATTATTTCTGCACTGGAAATGGAATGCAGAAGAAATTCAAAAAACATTACCTGATGGTCTTTTTGTAGATACATTTAATGGAAGTGCTTACCTTGGGCTTGTTCCTTTTTATATGCGTAACATTAGACCTAGATTTCTGCCTGCTGTATGGGGAATTTCTAATTTTTTAGAGATGAATTTAAGAACTTATGTTTATGATAAGCAAGGTAGACCTGGTGTGTGGTTTTACTCATTAGATGCGAACCAATGGTTAGCTGTACATTGCGCTAAAACATTTTTTAATCTTCCCTATTTTAATGCTCGGATACAGGCAACCGAAAAAAAAGATTCTGTACATTATAAAGTTCAAAGAAAAGGAGTGGACTTAAAATATGATACTGAAATAGTCTACGACCAAGGAAATTTACTTCCTGAATTTAGTTTAGATTCTTTAGAGTTTTTTCTTGTCGAAAGATATTTACTTTTTACAGTGGACAGGAACAAAACTTTATATTCAGGACAAGTATATCACGAACCCTATCAACTTTATGAGTCAAACGTGGAAATTATCTCCGAAGGAACTCTAGAGCTAGCAGGCTTTAAGAAAGCTTACCACAAACCTGATCATGTCATTGTGTCGCAGGGAGTAGTTGTGGATGTTTTTGCGCTTGAAGAGCTGCGTTAGTTATTATTCTATAAGTATTTGAATTATCTAATACGAAAGATTTTTATCGATTTGAAAAACTAACCCTGTACCAGTAGAAAAGTCCTTACCTAGTTATTTACTCAATTAAATAATCTGTAAGAGTGGGATAATTATTCTTGTTTTTGCCCTTGCAAGCTCCCCACGCATTAGTCTGCAAAGAACTTTTTTTGCAGTCGCAAAAAAATTTCCAGCCTAATTGCTCCACCACCAACAACCCCAACCCATACGGGACTGCAAACAAGAATAATTATCCCACTCTTACTTTTTTATTTGTTTTACAATTCTTTTATAATACTTAGTAAATCATTTATGATTCTTCTTAATTTAGTTGCTGTTATGGGTTGCAGTTGAACTTACCTAGACTACTAAGTTTCTAAGTCTCACGATTCCTATTAGCTCCTTTCCACGATAACTCAAATATTGACCTCAGCGCACTTGCAATCTCCTCACTTTCAATCAAGACCGCAATTTTTTCCTTCCAAGAAACTATACTTACTTTATTATTATAAATTTGTATTTCTGGGTTTATTGAAAACTCAGTCTCGGGTACCAGCATAACAGTTCTAAGTTGCTTTTTGTTTAACGGCAAATGGGCCTTAGCTAATGGCGTAGCTGGATGAATTGACCTCATTGCTATTTTTTTCTTGGCGCGACGTTCATAATAGTTTTTGAAATATCTTGGCATTGCTTTACGATTAGCATCAAAAGATGCCCATGCAAGGATACCTCCTTTTGCTGTTAAAGAATCCTCATAAACTCTTTCAAGACCTTTATATCCTTCGTATAAAACAATCTTTGGCTTAGTTCCTTTTTCAGACTTCCATGCTAATTCCCCAAATCTTTTTACAACTTTTTTCTGCTCCTCTATTTCTTCTAATACTGATTTTTTTTGTAAATCCAAGGATGCGATAATATTTTCTGGTAGCTCTAAAGAATAAATTTGAGTAATCCCCGAAGTAGTTTTTGAAACTAATCCAAGCCCTACTAACTTATCTAAAACACCTCTCGTTGTATTTCTTGGAATCTCTGATCTTCTAGCCAATTCAGAGGCGGAGGAAGATTCAACTTGAACAAGTTGTTCAAAAACAAACCTTTCATTCCCAGATAAGTGAAAGGCATCCATTACTTTGCTTAACATACTCTCTCCTGCTGACGGTTTTTGCCCGTCAGTTATAGTTGCAATAAAATTTTTGGTCAATATTATTCCAAATTAAGAAAAGACAAATTCATTTTATTAGATCAAGCAATGAAAAGAGAAACATTAGAAGAACGCCATTCTTATTACCAAAATTTAATTCCAGTACTTTATCCACAATCGTTTCCCCGCAATTTTAAGCTAATGCCGTTAGATTGGATTGTTAGTTCAGATGACATTACACGTCCGCAAATTAAACTATTACTAAAAAATGCAGAAATGCAAATTCGACCGCTCAGTACTTTAGATATTGAGATCTTATCAAATGACATAGTTTTAAAAGCTAGAAATAATAAAGTTGATTTAGTAAAAAACTATCCCTGTGGCTTAAAGTGTCCTGGTTGCTTTTCAGAAGAATCTATATTTGGTGAATCTCAGAAACTATTGCTATTCGAAGAAGTTATTTCAGTGATTGATGTCGCAATATCAATTGGCCTAAAGTCTGTAAAATTCTTAGGTCCAGGTGAACTTTTTCAGAACCCAGATCTATTTAATATTCTAGATGAGTTTGAGTCACGCAAGCTTCCTATTTCAATTTTTACCAAAGGCGCCGAACTTGGTGATAACGAATTAGCCATAAAAAACTATGGACATCTAGGCATTAACTCAGCAAAAGAATTAGTTAATAAAATATCCAATTACTCTTGTGTCAGAATTCTTTTAGGATTCAATTCTTTTTTTTCTAATAGACAAGATTCAATGGTTGGATCAAATTCTCTAAGCACAAGCTATTCTAATTTAAATGGTATTTTCGAAAATCGTGGTATTTCCAAATATACGGAGAAGAGAGATCAAGCGCTAGTAAATTTGGTCGAAGCAGGTTTTAACGATCCGTTAAAAGGCCAAAGACTAACTTTAGTTATGGCCCCGATTTTAAAGAATCAAATAGACGAAGTTGCGATTATATTTGAATGGGCAGCAAGAAGAAATATCCCTTTGATTATTACCCCAACAATGGAATCAGGACCAAAGTCTTTAAAGCTAGCACATAAACACCAAAATACAGACCCCAACAATAATTGGTTAAAGGAAGTTTACAGATTAGTATATGAAGCTGCATTTAAGATGAACATAACCGACCTTAAAGAACTCAAAAAGAAAGGACTTTCTGCTTACATTGGAACGGAGGGTTGTAATCAAGTGGCAAACGGATTAATGATTAGGCTTAATGGACAAGTTAAAATTTGCCCTGGCTCATCAAAAAGTTCTCATATCTACGGAAGCTTATACAATGAGAAAAATATTCTTGAGCCCGAAAGGCTAATAGAAATTTGGAAAAATAGTTCTAACTATCGACTCGGACCAATCGAGAACAACTGGTGCCCAGCTAAAACATCGATGTTGCCTTTTCAATTACAGGATGAAGTTTTTAATGAGCTAGAAAAACTCCTATAATTAGCAGCTACTCATGGGGGGGGGGGGGCTACAGTTGAGTTATTAAAATCACTTTTACTTTAATAAAAGCTCAATCTCATTAAATTCTTTTATTAATCTTTCCTTTGCCTGTAAGTTAGCCTTGCCTATTATGCTATCTTTACCATATCTTTTTATAATATCGTTTAACCTCTGATCATAGGTTACAATTCTACCACCTTGCATCACGCGCATATCCCAATAGGAAATAAGTTTTGCCTCAAGTGCATTGCTAGGAGTAATCTTTTGTAAGCCTTTCAGTTCTGCTTCCTCCGGTGAGCAGCTATGACCAATTATTAATTCTGCTAATGTTGAATATCCAAGTTTAGTTAAAAAATTACTTCCATCAATAGGATGAAATCCTGTTATGTTAATGTTATCTGCATAGCCAATATCGTGAAGTAACGCTGCGCAAATCGCGAGTTTTGAATCGATAACTATATTTTTATGCAATTTTATAATCTGCAAACAAGTTTCTTTTACTTTTTTTGCAATAACTAAAATGTGATCAAGCCTATCTTGTTGAGATACTAGTTCAACTAGAACAAACTTTTCTACTTCTACAGGATTTAAAAAATTTATATTCAAGAGTATATTGGAGGATTTATGAATAAGTTTTATAATTTATTCTGACCAACTGGAACAATTTCATGCCCACATTTAGGACACTTGATTAACATCGCTCGACTACTACCGCCAGCTACAATTCTATTAATAAATAATGCACTATTTGTTGCTCTGAGTGAAGTTTTGCATATCGGACATTTATCAGGAAGTTTAGAATTATCCACGTTGAAGATTCTAGCTAGACTATTACCTTTAAGCATTAATACGGACTGCAATAAAATAATAATACCAAAGAGTGCCAATATTATTGAAGGACTTAGATAGTCATATGAGTATGCGAGATATGATAATACAAATAAAAAATCGCTAAAAAGTACTCCAATAATCAAGTAGATAATACGCGAGTTATTTTTCTTCTTTGAATCATTATCTTTTAAGTTATCTTGTGTCATTGGAATGATCTTTGTACGAATATGTTTATTATTAGATATTTTCTGGTTGATTAATTTTATCTTCTAAATCACTAAGTGTAGCAAGAATTAGATCAAAGCTATCTGGTTCAACTATGTACATGTCTCGCATTGCTTGATAATCGCGACGAAGTACTAGCTGTCGGTGTTCAGGTGGAACAAGATGAAATGTTCCCGGAACTGCCTCATCATAATTTGCCCATGCACTACCAAAAAATTGACGTTTCCATAAAACTACTTGATTTCTAAGTTCGTGCTGTAATAAAGCTTTCTTTGCAATTGGATGCTTGGCTAGTGCCGCTGCATCAGCGTAGTGCCTTGAGTAACGATCTGGCATAGACTTCTCTTCTGGTCGATGAAACTCTGCATGAAGAATAGTAAGTTTCTCCCAAAAACTACGCTCTAACTCTAAAGCAATTACATCAGAGCTCCAATCGGAAAAAGCTTCGGGGAGAGTTTCGGCGATCCAAGGACTAATAGGATGACGACCAACGGGTTGTTGATCTGTAAGAGATCCAAATTCAAGCTTGACCGATCGTTTTAGGTATTCAAATCCAGATGGTTGTAACGTTGGGTAATGAAAAAGTAGGACTGGTGAATTAGAATGAGAGTCAAGTTGGTACTCAAACCAAGGATTGTTTGCTTTTCCAAGAATACTTCCTACTATAACTTCTAATACTGGTGCGATAATATTTATTACTGCTTCTTGACAGGCAAGCTCTGCCTTCAGCATCCATTTGTTTGCTTGATTCCTGCTAGTACTGGTGTCAGGAAGTTTTAAAAATGTAGGTGATAATGAGAGATCAATATCTTCAGAAAAACGATTAATTACACCAAATACTTTAGAAAGCGATGTGCCACCTTTGAAGACCAATTTATCTGCGAATTCAGACTCAAACAAAATACCAAGTAACCAGCAAACCCAAAAATCCTTCTCAAGTACGATTGGAGAAATATTGCGGCGCAAGGCTGATTGTTCAAAGTAGAGCTTTCTCTCTTCGGCAGGTAACTCAAGAAATTTGAGTTTCATATTTCATCCTCCGCAAGTTTTTGAAAAATAGAGTGCATCCACTCTGGAGCAAATCTTATATCTTTCAGGACTTCCCGACGCTTTTTTGCAGGTAATGTTCGCTTTAAATGCTCGCAACGAGATGCAGTGATATTTTCTTTTCCAAGTTCCTTAAATGCTTGAATGAGGAGCCCACTTAAACGACCTGCTGTTTCCATGTTTTTTAAGGTAGTTTGGCGAAGTTGAATTGTCATCGAACCTATTTTAACTGTTCGACTTGGACCATCAGTGAGGAAGGCTATTTTTGCAGGAACTTGCTCTGATAAGCCAAGTAAGTTTGATGCATATGCCCCCGCAGGTTGGATACGTATTCGATCGCGACTAGAAATAGCAGTAGCTATAACTTCTGCTGACGGTGATAGCTGACCAAGCTGCGGATGCATCTTGGGATAGTCGTATATCCCGCGAGTAAGCCTTCGAATAGTTCCTTTTTTTGTAAGTCGGTGCATGACTATATCTATGGCCTCACGACTCCCAAATTCCAGAAAATCGGTTGGAACAAAAACCGACCCACGCCCACGAAGCTTAATACTCGTAAGTATCTGTGATTCTATGCTTTTTGGTATTTGTTTTTGTGTCGCCATGTAAGAAAAACTACCCTATTTTTCTTACAAAGTCAAGGTGGTTTTATAATGGCCTGTTTTTTAATGAACGCAAAAAGTTACTTAGCCTTGGGTACGGGGTTACAGTTGAAAAAAATTATTAAAACAATACTGAATATACTAAGATGATGCTGGAGGGGTAAGTGGAATGATATTAGGCCTCTTCGCAGATGACGAGGGGGGAAGTTGCGAGGGCTTGATTTCGGAAATTCCGTTGCTCTGCAGGGGAAGTTCCGAAACAAGCGGTGGCTTCAGTTCGGCACAAGAAGAGGCCTAATATTATTCCACTGGGGCGGCTGTAAATATTTACGAATCAACAATCCTACCAGCCTCAATAAACGCATCTTCCTTAGTCGTCTTAACTTTAGGATCTTGTTTTAAAAATTCTAAAATTTTAGCACGCTTTTCTAAAGCTTCGTCTATCAATTTATCTGAGCCTTTTTTGTATGCTCCTAGACTAACTAAGTCTTTGTTATTTTCATAGGTAGAAAGAAGTAGTCTTAATTTCGCGCTGGTTTCTTGTTCTTCTTTGTTTGTGACTTGGAGAGCTAGTCTGCTGTTGCTTCTTAGTACATCTATAGCAGGGTATACTCCTAGGTTGTACATTTCAGAGCTAAGATTAATATGACCATCTAAAATCGCTCGAACTTCTTCTGCAAGTGGATCTTCTATTTTTTCTGAATTTAAAAGTACCGAATAGAAAGCTGTAATGCTACCTTTTTCAGTTTGTCCGGCGCGCTCTAGTAATTCTGGGATTACTGAAAATACTGAAGGGGGATACCCTTGTCTAGCAGGCGCTTCTCCTAGTGCTAGAGCTAGTTCTCTTAGTGCTCTTGCAAATCTAGTTATGGAATCCATTATTAAGAGAACTTTTTTTCCTTGATCTCTAAAATGTTCTGCAATTGCTGTAGCGGTATAGGCTGCTAGTATTCTTCTCATTGGAAGCTCGTCACTAGTAGAGACTACTACAATAGATTTTTTAAGTCCTTCTGGCCCTAAGTTATCTTCTATAAAATCTAGAACTTCTCGGCCTCGCTCTCCTATAAGAGCAATAACATTAACATTAGCTTCACTAGATTGTGCGAGCATTCCAAGTAATGTTGACTTACCTTGTCCTGCTGTAGAGAATATTCCTAATCGCTGTCCTTCTCCTACTGGAGTGAATAAATCTAGCGCTTTTACTCCCACTGAAAGCTGATTTGTTATTCTTTTTCTTTTTAAGGGATTTATGATTGGTTTATTTAGTGGAGTGCTTTCAGTAGAAAGTTCGGTATTATGTTCTAATGTTCTTCCAAAGCAATCAACTATGTTACCTAAAAGTTCATTGCCTACTTTTATACTTGCTCCGCAACCTTCAGCCAGTACTAGAGAACCAGGACTAAGATCCATTACTGGATCCAGTGGTGTTACATAAACACTATGTTCATCAAACCCTATAACTTGACCTCTAATTTCTTTGCCACTTTTATTTCTGATGATGCATCTTTCCCCGATTTTCGCATCAGGCAAGGTAACTTCTATTATCATAGAAGCTTTTAAAGCTTTTACAAAACCTTTACGACTACCCTTACTTGGTTCAAAATATTTAAGACGAAGTAAAAAGTTCGATATATTTATTTCTGGTTTAGTTTGGGTATTATCCATTCTTCAGAAGCGTAGTATTTAGATGCAAATGTTGATTTAATTCTTCAAGCATATAGTTAAGATCTACTTCGATCTCACCAAAATCATTTTTAATAATAATTGTATTTTCTTTTATTTGTTCAGATTCTTGAATATCGTAAGTAAGTCTGCCTAAGTTTTTAATATATTCTTCTAGGTTATTTAATCTATTACGATTTCCAGTATTCGTTATTATTGTTATTGATCTTGCTCCAGAACCATTTCCAATAATATTTTTTGCTATCTCACAAATTGGATCAAGTAAGTTTAGATATTCGGATGAAAATATTTTTTTAACAATTTCGTAAGCTAATTCACCAGATGCTTTTTCTAATAATATATTTAACTCTTTAACATCTTGAATTTTTTTTATAGCAGTATTGGCCGCTTCTTTTTTTCCAGCTTCTAAGCCTTCATTAAATCCAGCGAGCTTAAGTTGCTCTGCTTCAGTTCTTGCAGCATTTAGAATACTTTCAGCTTCTGAGATCGCATCAGTTATGCTTAAAGTCTTTGAGGGCTTCTCATTTGAGATATTCTCAGAGGAGTTATTCATGCTGTCTTCTACTATAATGTATAATAATTGTTATACATTATAGATGAAAAAGACTTCGAATAAGCTTTAAAGTTATATTTTTTTCTTAATAAACGGCCAAATTGATAGGAATAGTAGCCCTATAGTTAAAGATACTAGCTGATTAACAACGTGAACTACAAATATAGTAGACGTAATATCTAGAGAAGAGCCAAAAAAGATACTAAAACAATACGTAAATGAGAGCTCGTATCCACCAAATCCTAAAACACCAGATCCAGGTAAGCTGGAAAAACCTTCAGCTATCACAAAGCAAATAGGAGAAATTACTAAGTAAGAAACAGTCGTTTCTAAATTAGTAATCTCTGGAATCAAGTCAATGAATAGAACAGTTAAGGATAAATATTTAGTTACTCTAAGTAACAGCGTAATAAATATTCCTTTGAATATCTGTGAACTAGTTACTTCTTTTAATTCTTCAATAAAATCTCTTTTGATTCTCAAAACTTTTAGTGTAAATTTATTGCTTACTCCTGCGTCTTGATTATCTGTGTTAGCTTGAGATTCACTTTTACTAAAGTTGTACAAAATATAAGAACCAATAGCAGTGAATAGTATTAATAATATTAAAATCAAATCTATTTGTGGGAAGTGAGATAAAAAAGTTTTATAAAAATATACTAAGACCGGAAGTAGTAGAGAAGCTAAGATAATAAAATCTAGAATTATTCCAAAAGCAACAGCACTAGCAGATTGAGTTACTTTCACTCCACGAGTTTTTAGGAATGCAACGATTCCTCCTTCCGCTAAGCGAAAAGGAATGAAATCCATTAGGAAATTTCTAAGAGCAGTAGCAAATAGTAGATCTAGAAAAGTTGGATCTATAGAGTCTTTAGCTGAGCGTATTAGGATTTTAAGTCTATAAGTTCTTAACAACAGACTAATTAAGGATAGTAAAGAAAAGCCAATTATAACTGTTATATTTATTGATTTAAATATTTTTATAGAATTTTCAAGAGATAAAAATTTATAAAGTATAAATATAACAAACGCTGACAGTGTCGTCGTAAGAATACGAATAATATTTTTTTTATTTAATACTATCAACTTGATATCTTATCTGATGTCTTAATTGTTAGACCAGCTAAAGAAAGCTGCTTTAATAAAACTTTTAAAATTTTTAGTTTTAAAATATCTCCTAACTCTTTCGCTACTACGAGTTTGTCATTAAGAAAATCTTTAATTAAGCTTTCTTCACAATCTATAATTTTTTCTAAAACGATATTTCCTGAAAGTTCTACTATTACTTTAGTTTGGCTATTTATATTAGCATCGAAATTGTTATTTGTTGTATAAATACTTTCAAAGACTTCTTTTAAAAATCTTATAACTTTGTTTGCTGAATTATTTTCAAGCACTTCGGAATTAAGTGAATTTATTTCTATCGTTTGATCTACTATTTTTAACTCAAGAAAGCTTTCTAAGCTTTTTACTAAGTCTATTATTCTGGAAAGTGAGTTTATTGAGTCTTCTACTAGTATCAGGTTTTCTTCATCTAAAGATTCTTTTAGGTCGGTTAAATTAGCAAAAGAAACATTTAAGCTATTTCTTAGAAGATGGGTTATTGTCTCTAGTAACTCATCTAGGGGCTCTAATATCTTTTGCTCCTCTAGTCGTATCAGTTCTTTAGATAGTACTTTTGACATTCTTTGGTCTTAATTTTGAATTTATTCTAAAATTAGTGTAGATCTTTAAGACTTTATTAATTTCTAAACAAATCAAAAATCGGCTTATTTAGATGACTTGCCTTCACGCCACCTTCTCGGGTGACTTTATATATCTGTGGTGCAGTAAAGAACCGCTTGAAAACCTAGAATCTTTAGAAACTATAGAAGCTCTTGCTGCTCAGGATGCTCATACTTCTAGTTTATTCAAGAATTCTATCGATGAACTCTCTAATCAAATAGAAGAAAAATTTAACTCTATTTTATCTGACAGTACTTTAGTCACTTATAGTATTTCTAGTTTTTATGTCAGCCTTCCGGTTGCAGGTAAATTAAATTACTTTGAGGTTCCAAAGGCTATTATTATGAGCCCTGCGGCATTTGTTGACTTATGTTCTTCCTTTCGGGATGAATTAGAAGAGCATTTCACGTTACAACCTTCGTTTTTATTCTGGAATAGCGTATCGAAGCTTATATTAAGATTTTTATCTAGGGGCTTATATTTCCCTTCAATAATCAGAAAATCTTCAATTGTAGAATCTGTCTGGAAGCTATATTGGAAATCTGATGAAGTAAAAGAAGAAGTTTCAGTACTAGCTAAAGAAATGCCATATGTTTCTTTAGTAATAACACCTGACTCTGGTGCTAGACATCTAAATAAATATGTAGAGAGACTTGTAGAGAAGTTCTTAAACGAAGCAGTCGACCCACTTATTAGATCTTTTCTTAATGGGGCGGATATTTTTGAATTTGAAACAGGCTCGGAGAGTGGAAGTTTAGTCCGAAGTAATAGAAGCAGAAGAATGGATTTGTTGGTCCATACTTGGGCAAAGTCTTTGATTACTCAAGAAAAAGCCTTAGATTTTTCCTTAATTGAGCAAAGTTTAATTTTTCAGAGAATAGAGGACTGGAATAAGAATTTAAGAAGCGATGTTTCTAAGGAAGATGCGCAGTTAACAATTCGTGTAATTGCGCCTGAACTTAATTCTCCTGGAGAAGCATTTGATAAGGATTGGGAAGTACAGCTGAGTTTAATATTAAAAGATGGATCTGAGTTACTTCCAAATAGTAACCTTACTAAAGGTGATTGGACTTATTTATTTCTTAGAGAGCTAGGTAAGGCGATAGAAGTTAGTCGAATTTTAGATACTATAGTTCAAAAAAGTTTTTCTACTAGTCTTTCGACTTCAGTAGAGTTAGCTTATCAGTTAATTACAAGAGACAAGCAACAACTTGAGCGTATTGGTGTTTCCGTTATTCCTCCATTTGATTGGAGAGAGTTGAAAACAGACTTGAAGGTTATATTAAAAGTTAGTCCTGATGATCAAGAATTATTATCTACTCAGGACCCATCTACTTTCTCGCTACAAAGTTTAGTTAATTTTTCTTGGGATATTGCAGTAGATGGTACTGAGTTAACGGCTGAAGAAGTTAAGAGTATTGTTGAAGGTGGGCAGTCTGTATTCTATAAGGACGGTCGATGGATTTCTGTAGATGTATCTTCTTTTAAAACTAAATTAGAGGAAATAAAATCTCTTATCCCTCAGCGAAAGTTGAGTTTATTTGAAGCTCTAAGACTCGGCCTTGGTGGTGTGGACTCTTCTAATCCTTTAGAAATTTTAAGAATTGATGCAGAAGGCTGGATAAGAGAAATTTTAAATTTTGCAGATACTTCTAAGGTAGAAGAAAGATTACCTGATTCCTTTAAGGGACAGCTTCGACCCTATCAATTAGTCGGATTATCTTGGTTAAATTTGATTTCTAAAATTCATATCGGTGGATGTCTTGCTGATGATATGGGTCTTGGAAAAACAGTACAAGTTTTGGCACTTCTAGCGCTTGAATTTGAAGATAAAAAATTAGAGCAAGGTAAGAAAAGTCTATCTCCAAACTTATTAGTTGTTCCAATGTCTATTCTTGGAAACTGGGAAGCTGAGGCTAAAAAGTTTGTTCCTGAACTTAAAGTTTATGTGCATCACGGGAATACTAGAGAATCTGGTACTTCTTTTTCTGATACTATTTTATCTTGTGATTTAATCATTACTACTTATAGCTTACTCTATAGAGATTATAGATTGTTTAGAAAACATTCTTGGCACCGCGTTATTTTAGATGAAGCTCAGAATATAAAAAATATCGATGCTAAGCAGACTAAAGCTGTTAGGGCTTTGCTTGAAGACTACTCATATAAAAATCTTGGTGATAACAAATTAGATGTTCTACCGAGAAGATTAGCGCTTACAGGTACTCCATTAGAAAATAGATTAATTGAGCTTTGGTCAATTTTAGATTTCTTAAATCCTGGATTACTAGGCGGGATAGAAGATTTTAAGAGAAGATTTGTAAATCAAATTGAAAAGAACAGAGATTCCGAGCAGGCAAAAAAGCTTAGTAACTTAATCAAACCTTTTATACTAAGACGTACTAAGTTAGATCCTGAAATCGTAGCAGATTTACCTGAAAAAATTGAAATCGAAAGCATTGTTCACCTAACACCAGAACAGGCAAAATTATATAGAGATACTTTAGATGAGATGTTGCCTAGAGTGAAGTCTGCAGAAGGTTTACATAGAAAGGGAATTGTTCTCTCTACTATTACTAGACTTAAGCAAATATGCGTGCACCCAGAATTAGTTCTAGGAACGGGCGGTGATTTACTTGGAAGATCTGGAAAGCTAGAGTTTTTAGAGGAAATACTAGAAACAGTATTAGCTGAAGGTGATAGAGTTCTTATTTTTAGTCAGTTCGCGAAGTGGGGGAGTTTACTTTCTCCTTATTTAGCGAAAAAACTTTCTACTCCAATTCCGTTTTTCCACGGTGGTTTAGCTAGACCCGATAGAGAAAAAATTATTAAAGAATTTCAAGAGCCAAACGGTCCTCCTATTTTGATGTTATCTCTTAAAGCGGGTGGATTTGGACTAAATTTAACTGCCGCAAATCAGGTAGTTCACTTAGATCAGTGGTGGAATCCTGCTGTACAAGCACAGGCAACGGACAGAGCTTATAGAATTGGTCAAAAAAGTAATGTTCAAGTGAGAACTGTAATCTCTAAGGGAACCTTAGAAGAAAAGATTAATGAAATGCATAAAAAGAAGATAGAGTTAACGAATAGTATCGTTGAAACAACAAAGAATTCAATAACTGAATTAAGTACTGAAGCTTTAGAAGAGCTACTAACTTTACAAAGCTAGTTCAGTTAGGAAAGTAAAGGAGATTTTATGTCTACAAGATTAAGTTGGTTAGCAGAAGAATTATATGATCAAATATATTCTCTATGTAGTCAGGAGCTAGTAGATGAAGCTTCAAAATCTTTTCCTAAGGGACTTGAGTCAGATATTTTTGTTGAAAAGGGAAGGATCTCTAGTCGTATACAATTAGAAGAGAAGAAGAGCGTAAGAGTTGTACTATTTGTACCATTATTTCTTGAAGATGAATGGGATAAATTACTACGTGAGATATCAAGAAACTTTTATGTTGTATCTCAGCTTATTAATGGCAAGTGTAATGAGAAAATTAAAGCTATTTCAAATACAGTTAATATTTCTTTAATACCTGATTTTTCTCTTATAAAAGTAGAAATAGATGATGTTGAAGCAGAATTTAAAGATTATAAAGTTATAGGTATTATTGAGAAGTTTATAACTCAAGTACTACAAGAGCCAATGACTTTGTTTCTGCTCAGAGGGAAGTCGAGAGAAGAGTTAGTAGAGTTACTTAGAAAACATATTTCTGATTTATCATCTACTGAGGATACTTTAGAGATGCAACCTAAAGAAGAAAATACTGAGCAAAATTTAGTTTTCTTAGATAAGGGAAAGTTTTTTAACTTTGGACTTTCTTCAAAAGATATATTTGTTAGAGCGGATGAACTTCCTGGGGTTATACTTCGAAGAATAGATCCCTTATCACAAGACGCTAAAGACTCTATGATTGATGATGCTTTAGAGTCTCTTTATGAGAGAGTTGCTAGACTTTCGCAATCGTTGGCTCGTTTTTTCTAATATCTCTAAAATGTCTAAGGCTAAAATAATTACTTGGAATGTAAATGGCATCAGAGCAATTCTTAAAAAGAATTTTACAGAATATATTGATCAATTAAAGCCAGATATCTTAGCTTTACAAGAAGTAAAGTGTGATGATCTGACAATCTTGAATCAAATTTTTACTGAGCTAGGGTATTCTTATTATGTAAACTGCGCTGTTAAGAAAGGCTACTCTGGCGTTTTGGTAGCGTGGAGAAATTTGCTTAAGGCAGAGTTACTACCTTTTGATTTATTGCATGATGCTTACAAAAATGAAGGTCGGTCTCTTTTTGTGGATTTCGGAGAGTTTAAACTTTTAAATTTATATGTTCCTTCAGGAACTAGCTCTGAAGAAAGACATGATGCAAAACTCTTGTTTATG
Source organism: Pseudomonadota bacterium (assembly GCA_027487795.1). GTDB lineage: Bacteria > Bdellovibrionota_C > UBA2361 > SZUA-149 > DAOLCO01 > JAIYCX01. The sequence continues at coordinate 20,564 of JAIYCX010000020.1, forward strand.
AGAGAACTTAGAAGTAATTTAAGTAAAGCAGACTTATCAAAAATTATTATATGTGGAGATTTTAATATCTGTCACAAAGAGAATGATATTCATCATCCACAAATTGCAGAAAAGAAAAACTTTTCTGGCTTTAGAAAAGATGAAAGATTAGAGTTTTCTGAACTTTTAGAACTGGGGCTTACTGATATTATTAGAGAAATTAATCCAGAAAAGAAGATTTATACTTGGTGGTCATACCGTGCTAACTCAAGGGAGAAAAATTTAGGATGGAGAATTGATTATTTTCTAGTTTCTAATAATTTTGATAAAAATAAGTTATACAGTGAAGTCCACACTGATTTTCTAGGTTCTGATCACTGTCCGATATCGCTTGAATTGACACTATAAACAATTGGCACTGCAAACTTCATATTTAAGATTTTATGGAAGTTGAAAAAATAGATCTACTTAGAGACAAACATAAGAAAATTATTTATCATTCTTATGAAGTGTTCTTTTCTGAAAATGTTTGTGAAATAAAATATAACTTTGAATTAGTACCAGGGATTCTTTTTAATCCTATAGTTAGGATACCTGCCGAAAATACTAATACTACTAAGTTACTTGATAGGTTTATATTTTTAACTGGTATTGTTGAGTTACTTTCATATTGGAAACTCGCTTGCCCTGAAATTATAGAAATAAAAGCAGGGGACTTATCACGTGAGGAAATAGCTTGGTTTAAAAAACTATATAAAAAAGGCCTTGGTGAGTTTTTTTATCTTAATAATTTAGATCCTAATATTAGTTTTGAGTTTGAAGTAAATGAAAGTACTTTTTCATATTCACAAGGTGAATCCTTAAATCAAAAAAAATTACCACTTGTCATGATCGGTGGGGGAAAAGATTCTTTAGTTAGTTTAAAGATTTTAAATGAGTTGGGTTATGATTGCGCCGGCTTTTTTCTAAATCCAATACCAAGTGCGATAAGTGGATTTGATCTATTTGGTTTTTCTAAAAAGCTAGTTCTTGAAAGAAAAATCTCTCCAAATTTAATAGTGCTTAATAAGCAAGGATATTTAAACGGCCATACGCCTTTTTCAGCAATATTAAGTTTTTATGGTCTAATAACTGCACTTTTGAATGGTCAAACTGAGATAGTTACTTCAAATGAGTCTACTGCTAATGAAGGTAATGTTAGTTATCATGGTGTAGATATTAATCATCAATTTTCCAAAACATTTGAATATGAACAAATGTTTTCTGAAATTTTAAAACTAAATAATTGTCCGGTTACATATTATAGCCTGCTTCGTGGATTGAACGAATTACAAATAACAGGAATATTAGCAACAGATGATAGGCTTTTAGATATTTTTCTTAGCTGCAACAGAGCTCAAACTATAGTAGCTAAGCAAGAAGGTAAATTTTTATGGTGCGGAGAGTGCCCTAAGTGTATTTTTACTTTTCTATGTTTAACTTATTTTTTGAATATTGAAAGATGTCAAGGTATTATCGGACCTAGTATTTTAAGTAGTCAGAATTTGGTTAAAACTATTATGGAGTTAGTTGGCTTGTCTGAGCATAAATCATTTGAATGTGTGGGTTCTTTCGAAGAATCAAGAGCGGCGTTTTTAAACTTTTTTGAAAAACTAGAGATTAAAGGTATAAGAATCGATAAGAAGATTTTTTCTGAGCTTGAAGTTATTTCAGAAAAAATAAAAATAGAGGGCGGATCTAGTAGATCTAAAATTTTATCATACTGGGATAGTTCAAATTTTATTCCTGAAAATTTAGAAAATATTTTAAAAAGTAAAATAGGTCTTGTTTCTTGTGAATAACGAAATAGCACAAATACTATCAGGTAAAAAACGAAAAGTTTTGATAGCAGGCTTTGGTAGAGAAGCTAAATCCGTAATCAGATTTATTAAAACTAATGTAAAAGAAGAAGAGATTTTTATTTTTGATTCTAAAAAAGTTACGCTTGAAGAAGAGTTTTTAAAGCTCCCAGTATATTTTGGAGACAGCAATATTTTAAATGTCCCTGAGGTAGACGTTATAATAAGATCTCCAGGATTTCCAAAACAAAAACTGCATTTATATTTAGAGAAATTTCCTAATATCATATTAAGTTCTTCAACCGAGATGTTCCTCGAGAAGCATCGTGATAAGACTATTGGAATAACGGGTACTAAAGGTAAGTCGACTACTAGTAGTTTAATAGCCCTGTTACTAAAAAATGCAGGATATAAAGTAGAGTTGGTCGGGAATATTGGTCTTCCTGCAATAGATAAATATTATAGTGAAGTTGATTATTTTGTTTATGAACTTTCTAGCTTTCAACTTGATGATTTAAAAGTCAGTCCACATATAGCTGTATTTTTAAATATATTTGAGGAACACTTAGATTATCACGAAAGTTTTGAAAATTATTTAAATGCAAAAGCGAAAATATTTTCAAATCAGAAAATAAACGATAGTTTATTTCTTTCTCATGGTAGTACTATAACAGAATGCATTAAAGATTTACCTTCTAATGTTAATTTATTTGGTGATACTAAATATTCTTCGTGGATAGAGCAGGATTATTTTTACTCTAGATCTGAAAGTGGAGTAGTTAAGAGATTATTTGGTGTGAACGATACTAACTTAAAAGGTGGTGGTAATCAGCAAAATATTTTAGCCGTCATTTCTTTAGCTGTTAGTTTAAATATTGATACAGATATATTAATTAAATCTATTTTAGAATTTAAACCTTTACCTCATCGTTTAGAATTTGTAGCCGAAGTTGGTAACGTTACTTTTATAAATGATTCTATTTCTACAGTTCCCCAAGCTAGCATAAATGCCATAGAAGCTTATCGGGATAATATATCTACAATTATACTAGGTGGAGTTGATAGGGGAGTCGATTTTAGTATGTTTGGCAGATACTTAGCTGCTACTAATATTAGTAATTTTATTTTATTTCCTGTTTCTGGACAAAAAATTGCTAATTTTATTGAATCTCATCTTAGTAGTGATAGATTAGGAATCGTTAAATTTTTAAATGTAGATAATATGGCAGATGCAGTAAAAATTGCTAAATCTGTTTCTCTACCAAATAGTGTATGTTTACTTTCTCCGGCATCTCCAAGTTTTAATTTATTTAAAAACTTTGAGGAAAGAGGGGAAGAGTTTAAAAAAGAAGTGTTAAAGAAATAATTTATGATAGCTGATAACTTAAAATATAATTGGTCACTAAAAGAATTACAGCAAATTTATAATCAGCCTTTTCCTGATCTTATTTTTCAAGCTCAAACAATTCATAGAGCAAATTTTCTTCCAACTGAAATTCAACGCTCTACTTTGTTATCTATTAAGACAGGTGGATGCACTGAGAATTGTAAGTATTGCCCACAAAGTGCCCATTACGAAACTAATGTTAAAGCTAAGGGATTATTAGATACAGAAGAAATACTAGTAGCTGCCAAAAAAGCTAAGGCAGATGGCTCAAGTAGATTTTGTATGGGAGCTGCTTGGAGAGAAGTTAAGGACGGCAAACAATTTGATCAAATCTTAGACGTCGTACGAGAAGTTTCTAATTCTGGTTTAGAAGTTTGTTGTACTCTCGGGATGTTAACAAAAGAGCAAGCTGAAAAACTAAAAGATGCTGGCTGTCATGCTTACAATCATAATCTAGATACTTCCCCTGAGTTTTATAAAGAAATCATCTCTACTAGAACTTATGATGATAGATTAAATACTTTAAAAAATGTTCGCGCATCAGGAATGACAGTTTGTTGCGGCGGAATTCTTGGAATGGGTGAATCTTTAGATGACAGACTAGGGCTCTTAAAAGAACTTGCAACTCAAAATCCACATCCTGAAAGTGTGCCAATAAATTTATTAGTTAAGGTAGAAGGAACACCACTTGAAAAAGAAGGTGATGTTGATCCTTTAGATTTTGTGAGAACTGTAGCAACTGCAAGAATAATAATGCCTACTTCTTATGTAAGACTTTCTGCTGGAAGACTTTCTATGACCGAAGAGCTGCAGGCTTTATGTTTTGTAGCTGGTGCAAATTCGATTTTTGCTGGAGAGAAGCTTTTAACTACACCTAATCCTGAAGTTGAAGAGGATACAAGGTTGATAAAGAAGTTAGGGATGAGTTTTAAGAAGTTGGAAATTGAAAATGAGTGCGGTGTTTCTACTCAGAGTTGTGAGGTAGTGGAAAGTAGAGCAAGTATTTAATATAAAGTGAATCGGAGTATCAAGTCAGGACTCATCATCACTATTGCTTCAGCAATAGTATTTGGCTTATATCCTCCGGCGACTCAAGTTGCGCTGCGAGATGGAGCAAATTCTAGTTTTATAATCATAGTTTCTACCTTTTTTAGAGCATTAGGTTTAGTTTTGTTTTGTAAGTGGAGGGGTTTTCGAATTACTCCTGAGAGACATGAGATTAGTAGTTTTGTTCGCGGTGGTTTTTTTCAAGCGATTTCAATTTTTGGTATCTTAGGGTCCCTGGCGTACATTCCAGGGCCGGTTACGATTGTCGTTATGTTTACGCATACTTTAATGCTCTTGATATTCTTAGCTATAATAGGAGAGCAAAAATTTAATCTACTTAATATTATTTCTACGATTTCAGCTTTGATAGGTGTTTCTCTAGTCGTTGATGTTTGGGGCGTTGGTTCTGGTACTCTTGAGATAACGGGAGTAATGCTTGCATTTTTAGCGGCGATTGCAACGGCGAGTCGACTTTATGTTTTTGGTAAACAAGTTCAAAATACCAATCCTGCATTAGTAGGAGCTAGAATCTTTTCAGTTACCTTTCTTTTTACTTTATTGCTTGCAGCCTTTCGTTTTCCTGTCCCTCCAAATTCTGTTGAGGGGCAGCTTTGGTTTCTTATTGCTAGCTTATCGCTAATACTTGGTACATTTGGAATGTTCTATGGAATTTCTTTATTAGGTCCATTTCGTTTCAGTTTATTAATTAAGTTAGAACCTGTATTTACAGCTTTATTTTCCTATCTAATTCTAGGAGATAAGTTACTGCCTATGCAATATTTAGGAATTGCCTTAGTAATCTTAAGCTTGGTGTTTTATCAAGTTAGTGTTGAGAAAAAGAAAAGCGACCTCTCTCGCATCTAAAATCTGAATATGGTAAGAGTTTTAAGTAAGTAAGACATTAATTTAGTAAGTAAGATAGTCAGCCGGTAAAAAATGAATACTACAAAACCAATTCAAACTGCGATCACTCCAACTCGTGAACAAGATTATCCTGAATGGTATCAGCAGGTAGTAAAAGCTGCTGACTTTGCTGAAAACTCCCCTGTTAGAGGATGTATGGTTATAAAACCATGGGGTTATGGTGTCTGGGAGAATATACAAGCTATCCTAGACAAGAAAATTAAAGATACAGGTCATGAAAATGCCTATTTCCCACTTTTTATACCGCTTAGTTTTTTAGAAAAGGAAGCAAAGCATGTACAGGGCTTTGCAAAAGAGTGTGCGGTAGTTACTCATCACCGTTTAGAAGAGAGGAATGGAAAGTTAGTTCCGGCAGGGGAATTAGAAGAGCCACTTATTGTTAGACCTACTTCTGAGGCTATTATCGGTGAAATGTTTTCTAAGTGGGTTAAAAGCTATAGAGATTTACCTTTGTTGATTAATCAATGGGCTAATGTTGTAAGATGGGAAATGAGAACAAGACTTTTCTTGAGAACTGCTGAGTTCTTGTGGCAAGAAGGTCACACAGCGCATGTTGATGAAGAAGATGCAATGAAGGAAGTTAATGTTGCAGTTGGTATGTATAAGTCCTTGATTGAAGATTATCTTGCGATTCCAGTGATCGTTGGAGAAAAGCCACCTTCTGAAAGATTTCCAGGGGCGGTAGTTACTAAATGCTTAGAGGCTATGATGCAGGATAGAAAAGCACTTCAGGCTGGAACTTCTCATTATTTAGGACAAAATTTTGCTAAATCTCAAGAAATTAAGTTTTTAAATAACTGCGGTGAGCAAGTTTATGCGCATACAACTTCTTGGGGTGTTTCTACGAGATTAGTTGGTGGTTTAATAATGACACATGGGGATGATGACGGAATGAGGGTTCCTCCAAAGGTGGCGCCTAAACAGCTTGTAATTATTCCTGTAATTCCTAAGCAGGAATTGGAAGAACAAGTTCTTGCTTATTCGAAAGAAGTTACTAGTTTATTATCTAAAGTAAGCTATGCTGATCAACCATTAAGGTATCATGTTGATAAACGTGATTTGAAGGGTGGTGATAAAACTTGGCAGTGGGTTAAAAAAGGGGTTCCTATTAGAATAGAAATTGGACCAAGAGATATTGAAGGTAGGCAAGTAATGTTGTGCCGAAGAGACAGGGGAGTAAAAGAAAAAATACAGCTTTCATTAGATTCTTTAGCAGAACTTTTACCTGGAATGCTAGAAGAAATACAAAATGGACTTTTTCAGGAAGCAAAAAATAGACTTGATACGTATACAGTAACTAATATTAATTGCTTAGAAGATTTTCAAAACTTTTTTACCGCGAAGAATCCAAACAAACCTGAAATACACGGTGGTTTCGTTAGGGGTCTTTGGTGTGAGGATGAAGAAGAAACTGCTAAGATTTTAGATCCTCTTAAGGTTACTATTCGTTGTATTCCTGATGGTCAGGAAGAGAGAATAGGGAAGTGTATACTTACAGGTAGACCAGCTAAAATAGAGGCGATCTTTGCCAAGGCTTATTAGGTTTTATTAAACTAGTAGCTTTCCAAAACCCTGAGCTTTTTACGGCTCAGGGGGTACTATCTAGTATGGGCTCTTGGGAGATCTTTTTATTACTTCTAACCTCTTAGTAATGATAATGCTATAGA
>JAIYCX010000043.1 GCA_027487795.1 Pseudomonadota bacterium
ACTCCATGAACTTCTAAGTATTTTTTACAAACATACTTGCTCATAGCAACACTTGATCCTAGAACTCCAGAGCTAGCATATGGAATATTCGCCATTTCGAATAATCCTTGAATGCAACCATCTTCCCCGAATGATCCATGAAACACAGGAACTATCATATCAACTAGAATTATTTCTTCTTTAGTTCCAAATGGAAATCCTTTAGTTAAATAAGATAGACCACCGACATTTGGTTCAGGTTTGAGAAATACATTCTTTAAACTATCTAGTCCATTAGGAAGAGTTTTGTAAAATTTTTTATCTCTTAATGCATTCCCAGTATACCATTTACCAGTCTGGGCTATATAAACAGGTAATACATTATATTTTGTTACATCTATAGAATCCATTGCTTGAGTAGCAGAGATTACAGATATTTCATGCTCAGTAGATCTTCCGCCGAAGATAACGGCTATATTTTTTTTAGACATTTGATTAATTAATTAAGTTGTTAAATTTATGCGGCTACAGTTTCTTCTTCTATTTCTTCAAAAAAAACTAGAGGAGAGACTTTAAATCTTTTTGCAAGTAAGCTTATTTGTCTTATATTGAGCTCTCTTTTTCCACCTAGTACTTCTGAAACTACTCCTTGAGTTCCTATTTCCGGTAGTTCACTCTGTGTTAGTGAGTGTTCTTCCATCAGAAATTTAATAATCTCGATAGGCGTAGAGTTCTTTATGACTATATTTTTATTTTCATAATCTTCTATAAGCACTCCAATTGTATCAATTAACGAACTAAGCGGATGCTTTTCATTTTGACCTATTTCGTCAAGTAGGAAATTAAGAACTGATATTGCTCGATGATAGTCTTTTTGTGTTCGATATACATTTAAGACTTTATTTATCGAAGGCCATTTCTTTTTTATATCTTCTATATCTATATCTAAAGTTTTCATATCTTAGTTCTTCCATTTACCTTTGTCATACTCTGCATGAGTTAGTATGTATCTAATAAAAACCATCTGACTATTATAATGTATGGCAGCAATAAGTCTTATATTGTTACCATTTATGTTAAAAATAGTTAAAACTTTTCCTTTACCTAGATTAACCTTATCTACGCTAGGAAATGTTTGTCTCAGTTCCTGAAAAGATTTAAAACTAGAAAACCTTACTATTTTATACCAGGATTCCAATGACGAAAGGTCGTTGGAATGGGACTTTTTGAATTCTATAATCTTTTGCTTGGAAATTATTCTCACAACCATACTATCTCATATTGAGATAGTATGGTCAATAAGAATTATTTAAAACGTATTAGGCTGACCACTATCGTCTTTTTTAATGGCTCTACCAGATCGTTCGAAGAATATAACACATTTCTTTTCAGTTGGATTTTCTTTGCAAAATTTTTCTATATAAGATTCTTTTTTTCGATAAGCTATCTTAGGTTTGCATTTTAAGTTTTCTGGATTTATTCTACAGAATCTTAGCATATATCTTTGTGTAATTCTTTTTCTTTCTTTTCTTCTAACACATTGACTAGAGTCAGGATTCTCTGAGCAAAACTCTTCTTGAGCATTTGGATTACTTGCCGATTTTCTTTTTATTGAATCACAGCGGGAGTCTCTAGAATTTTTAGCACAAAAGTCTTGTAGTTTTTCTTGTTCTTTTTCTAAGTCGGCAATTCTTTTTTCACATTCTGGGGGAAATCCAGCAGCTCTACATTCTTTTCTTATTTGTTTAAGCTGTTCTTGATAAGTTATTAATGGATTAACAGACATACTTAATACTTCCGCATTCGCGAATGAAGAGAGTGAAATAAGTGTTAACAATATTGAAAGTCTAAAAAAGTACATTTCTCTTCCTGCTGGCTTTTGATGATTTAGTACTTGATGATTTAACCTTACCTTTCGAAGGCCAGGATTGTGATATCTTCGCTTGTTTTACGCTTGCATTAGCATATCTGCTAGACTTACTTAATTCCTGATAAGCAGTTTCAGCCTTAATTATTTCTTTTCGTTTCTTATCTTTTTCTAAAGCCCGCCCTTTTTTATCAAACACTTTTGATTTTTTAATTTTTCCTTCTGAGTATTCTCTTTCAGCGGCTATTTCTCCCGTTCTATAATAGTCCCTCCAAGAGCCTTCTTTTTTCCCAGAGTTGTATTCTCCCTCTCTTTTTTTATTACCGTTTCTATAAAAAGCAGTAAAATCTCCTTGTAATCTTTGCCCGTCTGATAATTCTTGCCTACAAAATATTACTGTACTTTTAGGAGGAGCATCTCCAATTTTTTCGGTGCCAGCTGGGCATGAATGAATATACTTTTTCTTTACTAAACCTGGTTGCTTTGGAGGTTCTACGGCATGAGATAAGTTAATATTGGAGAGTGAAAAGAAGGCTGTATGTAATATAAATAAATACTTCTTATATGAATTATTCATAACCCGCTCTATCCAACCACGATGAAACTATATGCTTAAGTTATTGGTAAAATAGAGAAAACCGTGCAATTTTAGTTAAGATCCTCTAATTATTAACTATTTAATAAACGAGATATGTTTTTTTTAAGAAAGAAAGGTTGAACAAAGTGCAGTTTCGTGGGACTTAGTGCTAAAAAACTGCTCCTATTCAATATTAATGTGTATAGAGATAATTTCATAGATAAAGTGCCACAGGCCTTACTTAAAATTGATAATCAAAGTAAACAGACAGTACCCGAGAAAACTGTAATTAATAGTGTTGTGCCCAAGCATATAGCAAATAAAATACCTTTATCGGCTTTTTTAGTCTGTAAAAATGAAGAGTCTCATATAGAAAGCTGCTTAAAGAGCCTATCATTCTGTGATGAGATAGTTGTCGTCGACTCGTTTTCAACGGATAGAACACCTGAAATATGCAAGTCTTATGGAGTGACTTTTTACCAAAGAGATTGGCCTGGGTATAGGGCGCAAAAGGAATACGCTTGTTCACTTGCTACAAATGATTGGGTTTTTCTTGTAGATTCCGATGAGGTTGTTTCAGACGGACTAAGACAGGAAATTTTAAGTTTGCTGGAAAATCGACACAATTTAAAGATTAGCAATTATAATGGCTTCTTTGTTGGTCGTGTAATGTTTCACATGGATAAGTGGTGGAAAAAAGGCGGTTGGTATCCTGAAAAAAAGTTAAGATTATTTAAAAAGAATTCGGTTACTTGGGGTGGAATAGATCCGCACGAGAAAGTAATAATAGACGGTCAAGTTGGAAACTTAGCTGGGGAACTAGAACATTTTTCTTATGATTCATTAAATGATCAAGTTAAGAAATTACTTTCTCACTCATCTCTAAGGGCAAAAGAAGAATATAATCTTGGCAGAAGAGTAAATCTATTTGATATAGTAATTCGGCCTATACTTAGATTTGTAAAGTTTTATATATTAAAGAAAGGCTTTCTAGAGGGCACACCTGGTCTCGTTATGGGAATCTTAGAGGCGTATTATACTTTTTTAAAGTATGCACAGCTTTTAGAGATAGAGCGTAAAAATAAAACAGAAAATAAGATAGAAGACAAAAAAGAAGATCAAAAAATATGAGTGCTCTGATAGATGTTTCAAAGTTATGCTCTTATATCGATAAATTTAAGGGTGTTCGGCAAGTAGTTTTTGGAGACCTTATATTAGATGAGTATGTATGGGGTTCCGTAGAAAGAGTATCTCCTGAAGCACCGATTGTTGTAGTTAATGTTAAATCAGAAACGCTTAGATTAGGTGGAGCTGCTAACGTGGCTAACAATATGTCTAAGCTTGGAGCGGATGTAACTATTTGTGGGGTTATTGGAGAAGATAAAATTGGCAGTACTTGCTTAGATCTTCTCGCTTCTGAAGGAATTGACCCACTTGGTTTAGTGTCTGATGCAGAAAGACCAACGACAAAAAAAACTAGAGTTATCGCCAGCTCGCAACAAATTGTCAGAGTTGATAGAGAGAGCACTGATTCAATCTCTGAAGAAGTGATGAGTAAGTCACTACAAGAATTTTCAAAAGTTATAAAACATTCAAAGGGCGGAGTTATTTCTGACTACGGTAAGGGAGTTGTTGATAACAGACTTAGCCCATTATTGTCATCCTTAAAGTCTACAAAAGAAATTGGTTTGAACATTTGCCCAATAGTAGTCGATCCAAAAGGGTACAATTATTCAAAGTATATTGGCGCAACTGCTATTAAGCCAAATAAAAAAGAAGCTACTGAAATAAGCGGCATTAGAATAAAAACAAAGCACGATGCTTGTGAAGCCGCAAATTTTATTAAGTCTCAAGGTAGCTATGATGTTGTAATGGTAACTCTCGGAGAACTAGGACTTATCTTGTTAGAAGATAACAATAAAACAACTGAGCTTGATACCATAGCTCAGGAAGTTTTTGACGTAACGGGAGCAGGGGATACAGTATCAGCTGTATTTACTTTATCTTTATCAGTGGGGGCTAGCCCAGAAGAAGCGGCGATTTTAGCGAATTGTGCAGCTGCTAGAGTAATAAGAGAGATAGGAAATGCGACTTTAGAGCCAGATGAACTTAAGGCTGTAGTTGAATTTTGGGGTAAGGAATTCTAAGGCCATTATGACATTAAAAAGTATGACCGGTTTTGGTGAATCAACAGATTCCTTAACTTTATCATCGGGTAAGTATTTATCTAT
>JAIYCX010000068.1 GCA_027487795.1 Pseudomonadota bacterium
AATTCTTTAATAAATTCAAGACTAGTAGAGGGCGCTTCTCTAAAAGCAGAATTAGTAAAACAAATAGAGCTTTTAGGCGAGATCACAAAAACAATAACAGCTCATACTAATACGCAGCAAGATAATGTCAGGAAGTCACTTACAGAGAGACTGCAAGATCTGAATAAAGATATAACTATTTCAGAAGATAGATTAGCTCAAGAAATCTGTATAATAGTAGATAAAATAGATATTACAGAGGAATTAGTAAGGCTGTCAGCGCATTTAAATTTATTTACATCAACTTTAGAAAATAATGCCGAAGTAGGTAAAAAGCTAGAATTTATTACTCAAGAAATTGGCCGAGAAATTAATACTATTGGATCAAAGTCTTCTATTATAGAAATTTCCCACTTAGTAGTCGAAGCAAAAGCTGTTCTAGAAAGGATCAGAGAGCAAATACAGAATATAGAGTAAGAGAAAGTTTAAATGAAATTTAGCAAGAAACTTTTTTGTTTTATAGGACCAGGAGCAAGCGGCAAGAGCTCAATTTGCACTGCCTTGTCTAAAACAGATCTTCCTATTACTTTATCTATTTCTACTACCACAAGAGCTCCCAGACCTTATGAAATTGAAGGAAGAGATTATTTCTTTGTTTCTAAGGATTCTTTTACTCAAGAGATCGATAAAAATAACTTCATTGAATATGCAGAGTTTGCTGGGAATATGTATGGAACTAGTATTTCTACAATTAAAACATCTTTCGCAGAAAATAAACATGTTATTCTAGAGATTGAAATACAGGGTGTTAAGAAATTAAAAGAGAGCAGTTTATTAAAAGAAATGGACTGTGAACTAGTTGTTATTTTTATATGCCCGCCAACAAAAGAAGAACTAGTAAAACGCTTTAAAGCAAGAGGAGCAGATAGCCCTGAGCGTATTAATGAGCGGTTAATCATAGCAGAACAAGAAATAGCAGAGTCAATAGCTCCTAATTTCTCAAATTATGTCATAGTTAATAAAGATCTAGACTCTTCAATTGATCAGGCAAGAGCTATAATTATTGCGGAATTGAGTAAGAGAAGTGTTTTTGATACCAGTGTGATCTCTTCTTTCATAAAATGAAGAAACGCAACGGCGCAAAGAGGAAAATCCCTCATTGCGCCAATTGAATTTCGTTCGTATGCTAGAATGGACAAGCAAAGTAGAGCATATCCATCATCTCTCCGATCTGATGCCAGGAATCATTGAAGTGACCCGACATCAAATAAGTCTTCAATGAAACTTCCTTCCATCTACCTTGTGGTAAGAGAAGGATTTTTCTATCGGAATCAGAGATTTCTAGTCCGAGTGGAAAAAAAACTTTTCCTTCATCATCTTCGATTTCGTAACCGTTTTCGCCTCTAGGCCAAAACGAAAACGAATAGAAGTTACTTTTGACCTCTTCCCAGGTCATTTTCACCTTTTCCAAAGGTACCGCGAATCCTTTGGTTTTGTTTTTATACCAAAAGTAGCTGATAGGAGTAACTGTCAGCTTCTTTTGAAAAAAGAAATTCGGTTCAAAGCTTTGAACCCATAGAAGGGCTGTTCGAACTTCTCTTTCTTCCTTTTCGAGGAGTTGTCGAAAATTATCAGCTAAGAACCTTTCCAGGCTCTCAACTGCTCTTTCGTTATTTACTCCTTTTTCAAAACCAAATTGGCACTTTTCAGTGCCTTGATTTATGGTTACGAATAAGTCGTTACCATCCATAACTGTAGTCATTCTGATCATATTATTGGTCCTTAGTCTCTGAGTTCAATACTGAAAAAAACTAAACGAGTGGTAGATTGACTGGAGCAGAGTCCAGTTCTTCTACTACGTTTTCGAATTCTTTTCGGTTGATTGGGTAGCTTGGGTTGCTTCCCGTTGTGTATGCCCAAAGAAAATAGCTTGGGTCAGAGTTACCTCTGACTTGCCACAAGCCATGTCCAACGATGTAGACTTGTTCTTTTGTTACTGGCTGACTACTATGGTTATCCCTTTCAGGCATAACCAACGCACCGTGCGGATACTCAGTCCAACCCGATTCTAGCCTCTCTCCGTTCAAGTCGATGTTGCAAGGCTCATCTTCCCAGAGTTCGCCGCTATTGTATTTAGCGATGAATTCTGGCCAGGTCATTTTCTGACCCTTAGAAATAGACGTCTGACGGGGTGAGCCGCCTTCGTCATGAAGAAGAGTAACCGCATTGACCCAAACATTACCATTGAAAGAAAGATTCATCCGAAAGCTCCTTTAGCCGTGAGCACCCTATCCGTTAGCTGGGACAGGGTTAAAAACAAACAAAAAACCCGAAAGGGTAACATCGCTTATCATTTTAAAAAATTAAACTTAAAAAATGAAAACCAAAGTTACCCTCTCAAGAGTAAATGCTTATTTACTCAACTAAGAAGCGATCAAGAAAAAATTACTTTAAACTATTAAAATTCATATTGGCGCATTTATAAAACAGGTACTTTTTAAATTAAAAAGGAAAACCTAATAAAACCATATTTATGCGCCATTGCTGTTTCAGAGATAAGTACAATTATGCTTACCTTGGAAACAGCAATATCTCCCTTCTACCCAGATTCGAATATAACGTATGTTATGTTACAGGTTGAAATAATAGTATAGTGAACGGTCTTTTTAGTAGTTATTTTAAGTCATTACGCTGCTTCAATACTGATAATAAGTTTAAAACCATATTTCAATACAACATATACAAAAGTAAGAGTGGGATAATTATTCTTGTTTGCAGTCCCGTCGGGGCTTGGGTTGATGCGGTGGAGCAATTAGGCTGGAAATTTTTTTGCTTTGCAGAAAAAGTTCTTTGCAGACTAATGCGCGGGGAGCTTGCAAGGGCAAAAACAAGAATAATTATCCCACTCTTACCGATGATTTGAAGTTAACGTTTGAAAAGTTAAAAATAACTAATTAAAAACTAGCCTGATGTAACCTACTAGATAAATCATTTGTAACTGTAGTCATTTCAGTTACATTTTCTTTTACTAATGTAAATTCTGTTTCAACTTTATCAAGACATCCGCGAATATCTAAGAAAGTAACATCAAA
>JAIYCX010000050.1 GCA_027487795.1 Pseudomonadota bacterium
CACGCATCTTATAAATCTCTTGACGCTCCTCTAGCGTTAAGTGAGTTACGTTTTTTTTCATAAACACCTAAGATGATTATTCTTCTTAGGTGTTGCTTTTTATTTGAAAAAGTACCATCTTGGTAGAAATCGGCAAACAAGGTGTTCTTTCACCTGAAGTGTTTAAGTATTTTGATAAAATAGTAACTCACTTCAGAGAGACTCACGGACAAAGAGCTATAAGTGAAGGTTTGACTTTTGCAGCACAATATAATGAATTCTTCACTACACATGAAAGTCGCAGAAAGATGTACTCAACAGCATCTGCGTAATTAAAAGGTTAAAACTCAAAAGCAGACTAGTTAGGATGAGCCTAATTAGTCTGCGAGGAATAAAGGATTTATAAGTGGATGACATAAAGGACTTTGATTAAAAAAAGCTAAGAACGAATTCTTAGCTTTAATGATTAAACCTTAAGATTTAAACTAACCTTTGAGGAAGAGGACTCTAAACTCTCTTTTCTTCATTTTGCAAAAAACGTTTCATCATTTCTGCACGTACTCCTTTCTTAATTAAAAGATAAATCGGAAACAGAAAAAACATTCAGCAACTATACAACACTCAATGGGATTTTACCAGTTATAGCAGTCGGTAATAAATAATGTATTAAATGAAAAAGAAAACATGCTTCGCGTTTAACCGTTTAAGGAAAAAACCTGAAGCGAGGCTTGTAAGGAAAATCACTTCTTAAAACTAGGCCTACGCAGTTGGCAAAGTTTTCTCTTCTTCAATCACGGGTTGAATTGCCCAAGTTTGAAGACTTACCTTATTCAAAAATTTCGAAAGTAGCGAGTTGCCATCTACTACCGATACTGTTTTAATTGATACAGCACGATGCCTCGAACCGTCGGATAGTTCTAGAGATTTTTTTCCACTTACAACACTAATGACATACTGGTCGAAATTTACGCATAGCAAAGAATCCGCACCTCTAATACGGGAGATCTCACTGAGTCGAAGCGTATGCGGACCAAAGTCAAATTCCACATAGCCGAGAAGAGGGACATCAACCAAATACCTAGTAATCATTTCATCCAAGATCGACTCACTGAGTAAACTGTTTTGAGGTTGAAGACAAAGGCACAAATCGCAAAAATGACCTCCGTGTTCCCTTTTTACTACGATAATCTCTTCCTCTTTCGGAACTTCCGTATAGGAAATCTTGTAATCTTCACCAATCTTACCTAACTCAGGCTCTTTGCCGTCGACATGTCTGATTTCAACTATGACGCTTTGAACTTGCAGTCTCTTGCAATTTTCTGTAAAGGACCCGGGCTGCGTCCCTGGATTACCCTTATACATAAAGCCACCCTCGCTGGTAATGGTAAAAATAGTCTTACCTCTACGTGTTTTTTTGACAACTCTCATCGAGCTCTCGTAAACAAGATTTGGGCCATTTCCTGTAAACTCTCGTATTCGCTTTCTAGCCATCCTGAGGTCCCCTTCCTGAACCCAGACATCGCCTTCATCAAAAAAAACAAAAGGCATCCTTTTTATATCAGCCACAATAAATTCTCCTCGCTAAAAGCGATAGAGGAAGGCAAGACAAGATACAACCAGATGTGACAATATTACTCACAAACCTAGATCTTGTTTTTGCCGGTTACTTCACGCACGTTGCTTGAAGTTTCTCTAATTTTCTAAATTAAAGAAACTTCAATAATATGCGAAGTAAAAAACCTTTTTTTGCGAAGCTTGTCTCGAAAATATTAATAGGTTTTAGATTAATATTTCAGAGACAAGAATCCTAACTTCTACCCATACTAAAATACGAATAATATAATTTATTCATATAATAAATTATATTCTGTTGTGATTATTGTATTCTATAAGGTTGCATTTAGTATTGTTAACCTTGAAATTCACGCTTAGCTACTGTAAATATTAATCATTTTCATGATAACTAAATTAGCGAATTTTATATTACTTAGAAAGTTCTATTACAGACTTTAGTGATTCAGCAGTACTTAAAGTTATTTTTCTAATTTCAGAACTAGGGTCTATTTTTAAAGACGCTTTAAGATCATTTATGGCTAGATCGTATTCTTTCATCTTCATGTAAATGCCCGATCTCTCAAATAACAACTCTGCTGAATTTGGTTCCTTAGAGATAGCTTCATTTATTATACTTATAGCTTTAGAGAAGTCTTTTTTACTATTTTCTATATCATTTAATTCAGCATAAGCCTTCCCTCTCATACTTAAAAAGATACTACTATTTGGATCAGTCGCTAATTCTTTATTTAGCTCCTCTAAAGCTTCACTATAATTTTTTTTGGAAATCAATAAACCTATTTTTATTGCCCTAAAAGAAGAGTCATTTAAATTTGTTTCTAAATCATTTTTAGATTCATTTTTAGTAGTATCACTTTGCAACTCACCAGAGCTAGTCGCTTTATCATTTATTGATGATTTATATTTATCAAAACTTGAAGGATCTTGAACGTACAAAGAAACACCCAATAACAAAATCAGCTCACAAGGTATTCCAACAATAAAAGAAAATATTCTTAGCTTTTTAGACTTAGCGCTAGTCATACCATAAACAATCCCAGCTACTGACCAAAGTAGCAGCATGGAAATTATCCAAACAGTTTTCTGACCAGTAGTTTTTTCAGAAATCGCACAATCGATAATCGCCCAGAAAGGCTGCAATACGAACAACATTAATAAAAGACTAAATAAAAAAAGAAGTGCTATTAACAATAATGCCATTAAGATCCTTATAAAATGATAAAAAGAACTATCGACCAAAAGTGATTAGGACTTAAGTAATTATAACTTAATCTAATTAATAGATATTCAAGACCGAATTTAATAGAAAGTATGAGACTAGGGATTAGTCTCATACAGAATGAAATCATTTAAAATAAGTCTAAATCCAACTCTTCAACTCTTCCGCAGTTTTAAGCCTAAGCCAAGTATCCTTATTTTGAACATACTCGCTCCAACTAAGCTCCTGATAAGGAGTAGAAAAAGTAATAGGCTGTGTATTAGTTCTAGATTTTATTATTCCAACTCCGTGGTCAAAGCTAGCGACTACTGCATCTAGATTTAAGTCCTTACGGAAAAGTACATAAGCCTTCCAGACATCACCATTCCAAATATAGTCAACTGGATTTCTCATCTGATGGGCTTCTTCTTTTGGCATACAATCGTGAAGTACAATTATACCATTTGGATTTAGACATTTTAAAGAACTTCTTACATCCTTATAAACTTGCTCACAAAAATGTAGCCCATCGATAAAAATAATATCGAATTTATCCTGTGATAACCTAAAATAATCATCACTAGTCATGCGAAGAGTGCCACCTTGAACAGGGTCAACTCCTACTTTATAACGGCATTTTATTTGATCAAAAGTCTCATTATCATGACAACCTATCTCTAGATATTTTTCGAAATTGTACTTTTCGATACAATAATTAATAATATCCGTTCTAGTAGTAAGTTCCTGCTCAAGATAAGAAGGAGAGTGGTCTAAGTGATTATCCATATTTATATTACTTAATATATTAATATTAATTTGCCTCAATGATTTAATAGCTCTTAGAATTTCTTTGTTTGGAGTTGAGAGATTTAAATTTTCATATAACAGCTTTAGAGATAGATCTTGTCTATTGATAAGATTAAGAGTCCTGACACAGGAAAGAATAATTTCTGAATTACTTGGGCATAACTTCAGTGCTAAATTTAAATGAGACCTTGCGTCGCCTTTATTACCAACAGCAAGATAAGCCTCGGCTAGGGTAGCATGAGCTGCATCAGATGAAGGTAAAATATTAGTAGCTTCTTTTAGATATCTTATAGCTTCAAGACTATTTCCTTGTTTTAATAATTCTGTGCCATGAGCTATATAGGTTTGTGCTCCCGCCATAATAAATCAGGATTCACTAAAAGCTAAAGGTGAAAGAATATAAGACTTTCTATCATCTAATCTATTTAAAACTTTCAAACTTTGTATTTCGTCTTTGAAAATTCCTCTAAATTCTTCTAGAAAATACTTTATTGAATGAGAGTCCTGATATTCAACACTCATTTCAAGATCATAATTCCCACTACAAGTATCCATTGAAATAACATTAGGATGAGCAGTCGCAAATTTAACTACCTGATCCAATATTTTAACACTAGGACCACCTAAATCGACAATTATACGGTAAGCGGAAATGTTAGCTTTTGCATAATTTAGCGTATAAATACAACCAGCAATTATCTTCTGCTTTTTCATTCTAGCAATTCTAGAGTTTATTGTAGAAGTCGGCATATCTAACTCCTTACAGATAAGAGACTCTGATGCTAATGGATTTTTAATTATAAGATTTAAAATTTGCTCATCTATCTTATCTATTTTTAAGTCTTCTAAACTTCCGTCAATTACAATTGGTTCCTGATCCTTGTCTAATAATAGTAAATATTTTTTTCCAAAATAATACCACTTATTATCTACTGCGAATGTTCTATCTTTTAAAAAAGAACCAAACTCATTACATAGCCCTTGAAAAAAATAGTTTATCTGATCAAAAGATTTTATTCCAAGGGCAAATCCATATTCATAATCACCCACTACCGGACAAAGCCAAGAACAAAGTAAAGACTTTTCCATTGCTTTTAAAATTTCTTCTCTTTTAGAGTTAAAGGCTGGATTAAAATTAAAATATCCGCAAGCGGTAAAAAATCCTAACGCACGTTTATTTATTATTACATTAGGTTTTAAAATATCATGTTTAAGTAGTGAATCTAAAATATAACGAACTGTATGACTTTTTAAACTACATGCAGAACTAATTTCCGCAAGTGTCGCATCAGCTTTTAGGTGAACATACCCTAAAACTCTTCTTTCTTTTTCATCTAGCTTCATTCTTTTTTTAAATTTACCTTTCCAAATTCACTTCAGTTACTATAGTAACAAAGCGCAAAAAATGTAAATTTATTTTTATTAATGACTCAATCTTCAAGTAGTAAATCTTCAAACAGCAAGTCTTTCAGCAGTAAGTCCTTTAGAAGCTGGCAAAAAGAAGCTCTCGAAGTGTATGTTCAAGCAAAGTTAAATAATAAAAAATCAATTCTTTGGGAAGCGACACCAGGAGCCGGAAAAACTTTTGCAGCTATGAATCTTTGCCTGAAAGAAAAAACAGAGCATCAAGCTAGTAGAATTATAATAGTCGTACCCACTACTCATTTAAAACTTCAATGGGCAAGAGCTGCTGCAGAATTTGATATACATTTAGACATAAACTATGAAGGCAAACAAAAGTCACTATCAAAAGATTATCACGGAGCTATTCTTACTTATCAACAAATCGGAAGCAATCCTAGTAACTTTAAAAGTCTAGCGAATAACGCAGTAACAGTACTAGACGAAGTTCACCATGCCGGAGATGGTTTAACTTGGGGGAATTCGCTTAAATTAATCTTAAAAAATGCCTCTTTTATTCTATGCCTTTCAGGCACGGCTTTTAGAAGTGATGCTAATCCCATTCCTTTTATCAAGTATACAGAAACTGGTGTAAGTGAGCCTGACTATGCATATACCTACTCATCAGCAGTATCAGATAGAGTTTGTAGACCAACGGTGTTTTTTACATACGGCGGTGAAGTAGCTTGGCAAGAAAATGGAACGGAAGTAAATGTAACTTTTACAGATGCTTTAGAGAAAACGGGAAAGACTAAACGACTACGGGCTGCACTTGACCCCGCCTCAGGTTGGATAGAGCCGATGTTAAAAGAAGCAGATACAATGCTAACTGCGGTGAGAGAAGAACACCCACAAGCAGGTGCTTTATTAGTAGCTTCTAATCAAAAACATGCTAAAGAATTTGCAAAGATTTTAAGAGCTGTAACTGGAGAAAAAGCAGTTACTATATTATCTGAAGATCCTACTGCTAATAAAAAACTGAAAGAATACAGTGCGGGAGATAGTCGCTGGTTAATTGCTTGCAATATGGTGAGTGAAGGGGTCGATATTCCTAGACTTAGAGTAGGAGTTTTTGCGACTACTACTAGAACAAAAATGTATTTTAGGCAGTTCTTAGGGAGAATTGTAAGAAAAACAAAAACACCAAAAGGCGTACAAACTGCCTTTTTCTATCTTCCGGCAGATCCTTGGTTAAAAAAACTCGCGGAAGAGATAGAATTAGAACAGAGACATTTTTTAAAAAATATAGATAATGAATATGAATTTGCGCCTCTAGATGAGGGCACAAGAGAGAATAAAAAAGAAGAAGATAATGAATTTTCTTGGCGTGCGCTAAGAAGTACAAATAGTGGTTTAGAATCAGTTATCAGTAGTGGCGGGCAACTTTCTTTTTGGGACGATAATGGAGATTCTAATACCAAGTTAACAAGTTCACTAGAGCAGATTGTTATTGATAAAGAGAATGATGTAAAAAACGAAGCAAGCGCCCCAGAAGCAAGTCTCTCTAAAGCAGAACTAAAAGAAGAAATCGCAAAAGAAATAAGAACACTAGTCACCAGATACCACAGAAACTCTGGACAGCCGCATTCTCATATCCATGCGCTACTTAACAGGACACAAGGACTAAAAAGTCAAAATCAGTGCACGGAAGTACAACTGAAAGAAAGGCTTGGGATATTAGAAAAGTTAGTGCGGAGTGATATTAAGCTAGGCGAAAGTAAGCAAGGCTAAAGAAAGCAGAGTAATATAAGTTATAGATCACTACTTTTACTTTAGAATAAAATTAAGACAATAAAAGGTAATCATTATGAGTATAAAAATTAAGTTCTTAACCGACGAGGAAGGTAAAAGGCATTCAGTGGTCATCCCCGTAGAGGACTACCAAGAGATGCTTAAAGATATAGAGGATCTGGTCACAATAGCAGAAAGAAAAAGTGAAAGTAACATTACAATAGAAGCGCTAAAAAAGAATCTTAAAATAGATGGGCTTATATAGTATTATATTTAAAAAAGTAACCGTTCACTACCCCCCACCAAAGTTTCAACCCCAACTATTTTTTATTTTACTAAATACGCTGTAACAAAAGACAAGGTTTTGTAGAACTACAGTACTTAGTATTAACTAAATTCAGAAACACCTCCCAAGAACTACTTTCTGATTCTAGTATTGGTGGTATCTCTAATGAAGTTGAAGACATGATTAATTGATAAAGCTTTCTTATGTTTTATGCTATAGGTTAATTTGAGAAATTATTTCATGAAACGTACAAACTTATATATGATAAAAAATTTCTAGCCCCTTAAGTCTTAATCGACGGACTTCGAGCAAATTTTTTTCCTTAGCTAAATTTAGCTAGAAAAATTTGGGACACCTCGGAAATACGCTCCAGGTGGAACGTTTGAGAATGAGTCGAGGAAGACTTAAGGGGTTAGAAATTTTAGAGATTTTCAGTGAACGGTTACTTAAAAAATCTGTAGAAAAAGATTTAAAATCTATAGCTCGTATTCAAATACCTAAGATACTAAACGCGATCGAGTCTCTTTCTGACAATCCAATCCCAATAGGTTCTAGAAAACTAGTTGGATCTGATAAAACATATAGGATTAGAATTGGTGACTATAGAGTTATTTATATTATCGAGCAGGACTTAAGCTCCATAACAATACAAAGGATTGCTCATAGAAAAGAAGCTTACGAGTAACTACCTCAAAGAACCAATAGACTCTGCATAATTCTTCGATCCGAAAACATAAGTCCCTGCCACTAGCACACTGGCACCGTGTTGTGCGCAGATTTTTCCAGTATTTTCATTTATACCGCCATCTACTTCTATTTCAATTTGGCGTTTTCCAATAAGCGCTTTTGCCTTGTCTATTTTTAGGATTGAGTTTTGAATAAACTTTTGTCCGCCCCAGCCAGGGTTTACTGTCATAATTAAAAGAAGATCCATTTCGTCTAGTAAATCTTCTATACAATCTATATTTGTACCAGGATTTAAAGCAAGGCCTGCACTAACACCCTTACTTCGGATATACTGTAAAAGTCTATGAGGATGCTTCGTAGCTTCCACATGAAATGTTAATATTGAAGCACCAGCATCAACAAATGAATCCACTAAACTCTCAGGATTATTAACCATGAGGTGAACGTCTAACGGTGTTGTGGCCACTTTTTTTATAGCTTTTATTATATCTTGACCGTAAGATATTGCAGGAACAAAACTTCCATCCATGACATCAAGATGAAGAAGATCTGCCCCTGCTGCTTCTACTTTACTAACCTCTTCTGAAAGATTTAACCAATCAGCGGCAAGTATAGATGGTGCTATTTTCAATGAAGTGCCTCTTAGTATGACTAACTACTCAGCTACTTCTAAACCATCAGGAACAAAATGTCCTAAAGTGCCATTGTCCCAAAGTACAGTAACAGTAACTCCTAGTGGATCACCTTCTCCAGTTCTCATTGTCTGTCTGATACTTTCAACTCGGATTTGTTTTACAGTCCCCTTAGGTCCTGTAGTTCCAGTTCTTAAAACTCTATTACCTTGCTTAATGTTAAGTTCGTCTAGTTCGATCATATATTTAGTCTAATAATTTATACTTTTTTAAGTGTTTATCTAATAATTTTTAGATGTCACTAAGAGTGTTGAAGGATATAATATTGAGAGGTTAGTGGGAAGTAAATCTATAAAGTATTAGCTAATTACTTATCAATTACCTCAACTTATCTCAAATCTGCATCCCTATAGAAATTCCCTCATCTAATATTAGATAAGGATTAGGCTAAACTAATCCTAAAAGATTAAGGGGTATAGCGTGATTGGAAAGAATGATAAAAACTCTAAGTCTAACAGCTTAAACTGTTCATTTTGTTCTAAGTCTCAGGACGATGTTAGAAAACTTGTTGCAGGACCTAGTGTCTATATCTGTGATGAGTGCATTCATCTTTGTAATGACATTCTAACTGAAGAACTTGATGAACTAACATCAACCGAAGGTCTTGCTCAGATCCCAAATCCTCCAGAAATAAAAGAGCATTTAGATAAATTTGTTATTGGTCAAGATCAAGCAAAAAAATCTTTAAGTGTAGCAGTACATAATCATTATAAAAGAATTCATACACTAGGAAGTAAAGCCAGTAACGGTGTAGAATTACAAAAATCAAATATACTACTAGTCGGACCTACTGGTTGTGGTAAAACTTTACTTGCTCAAACTCTAGCTAAGTTTTTAAACGTTCCTTTTACTATAGCTGATGCAACGAACTTAACTGAGGCTGGCTACGTAGGAGAAGATGTAGAAAATATTATTGTTAGCTTACTTCAAGCAGCAGATTATGACGTTGAAAAAGCTGAACGCGGTATTGTCTATATCGACGAAATAGATAAGATTTCAAGAAAGTCAGATAGTCCATCAGTAACAAGAGATGTATCTGGAGAAGGTGTTCAGCAGGCATTACTTAAAATACTTGAAGGAACTATTGCAAATGTTCCCCCGAAAGGTGGCAGAAAGCATCCTCAACAAGATATGCTTCAAATTGATACTTCAAATATTTTATTTATCTGCGGTGGAGCGTTTGATGGCATAGATCAAATCATCAAAAGAAGAACTTCAAAATCTTCTATTGGATTTGGCGATAACAGCACAACAGTTGGTTCTACTAAAAATGGTGAAATTGTTAGCTTAGATATTGAGCCTAAGGACTTAATAGGCTTTGGACTTATTCCAGAATTCATAGGAAGACTTCCCATAACAGTATCTCTGCAAGAATTAAGTCAGAAAGATTTAGTTAGAGTTTTATCAGAGCCTCAAAATGCTTTAATTAAACAGTATCAAGAACTTTTTAGACTGAATGATGTTCTATTAAAATTCACAGAAACTGCACTTGAAGCAATTGCAAAAAAAGCGATAGAAAAGAAAACAGGTGCAAGAGGTTTAAGATCTATCATAGAAAAAACTATGCTAGATACTATGTATGAAGTACCAGCAGATTCTTCCGTAAGAGAGGTGCTTGTCTCTGAGAATGTTATTATCGGAGGTGAACAGCCGATGAGGGTATATGATGGGAATTCTAGTACGGGGCGAGACGCGGCTAGAAGTTCTAATTCTGAGTAGAGATTATTAGAGAGTATTAAATAAAAAAGGCGGTAAAGAATTACCGCCTACGCTCTGCTAAGAACTACTGCAAAAAAACCTATTTAAGTCGCGACTTGCTGAGACTTAAGAAACTTTTCTTCCTTTAATTCAAGGCGTTTCAATTCTCTATCTAGTTCTGCGATACGAAATCTTCTAATTTCTGCTTTCGTATTTTTCTGTTCATTTTCAATAAGAATCCTGTCTGCATCACTCACTTCTTTAAGCATTTCTGTTATGAACTTTCCGATAGGTAATAGCGAACTACCTAGTAGCAGGAAATCTGCAACGATTGCTTTATAGTAAACCTCACCGCTATTAGTTCTAACTGATTCAAGGGCTTTAGACAGTAACTCAAGACCGTGTATGCTTTTAGGGTCCGACAAATTTCTCGCTATGCGTTCCAGTTCGCCTATGGGGACAGAAAAAGAGGAATCCTTACGCACGATTTTATATTCTGCGTTAAACTTTCTTTTTCGATCACAATATTCAGCTTTTATGCTTATTCCATCTCGACTAAGATAAGCAATATGAGCGAAAGCTAACCGCCTAACAGATTTAGTATCATGTTCTATATTCTCTATACTAAAAAGTCTACTTACCAACAAAGGACAAACAAAATTTTCCGGAAATGTCTCCTGGATTATTTGCTCTGCGGCTTCTCTACTCTCAGGCAATGTAGGATCCTCGAATTGATACCTAGGGGAAGGCTCTACAAGCTCAGAGTAACGAACTATTTCTGGAAATTCAGATTTAGCGGCTCGTATTGTGTTAATATACTCTGCATTTTCTGGTTCAATATTAGACTCAGTAAAACGCATTGTTTCTACATAGGAAAAGCCTAAAGTACAGACATCTAAGCGAATGGAAAAATTCCAGACAACTGTCGGAGTCAATAACAGCATCGGATCATCTTGCAGGGACTTTTTCCTGCTCAACAAATCTGGCCAGCTTAAAGTTTTATCGTTAATTTCACAACCGACAGTCAAATCTCGCAAGTCTTGAATTATTTTCATAATAAACCTTCCTTAACAACGAAAACAAAACCTAAAAAACAGAGACGCCTGATTTGCTTAAACCAAATCTCTCTGCTTGAAATTACTTCTACCCTATTTTTGATAACTAATTATATTATAAGCTAGTAATATAAAAGTAGCTTAGCTAAGTTACTGAAAGTACTGATATCAACTTCGAAAAGACACTCCGTAATATTTACTTAAGAAACACTATAATGAAGAGGAAACATAACTTATAGATAATAGACTAAACAACATAAAATATATGCAAAACTTCGCAAAAATAGACCTAAAAAAAGTGAAATTATCTGATTTAGCTCAAGACAATATATCTCAAGAAGAACTGACACATCCAAATATTAAAGAAAAAGCAAATATATCTCTTGTCGCTTATCAAGATAAACAACAAGATAAAAAATCTGAGCTAGCAAACAAAATCAATAAAGATCTCGATAAAATGCCACTACATAATTTGGGCACAGATAAAGATCCTGTAATAAAAGAAATTAGTAAAATACTAGGCGTAGAATCCAAAGCTCCTGCTAAGGATATAAAAGCTCAAATGGATGACTTACACTCACAAGTACAGAATCTAGATGTTTCAGATCCTAGGTTTCTAGATTCCCTAAAAGGATTTCAGGACCAACAAACAAATAGAGCTAAAGAACCAGCCCTTGCTCTCTCTCCTTCTAATATAGAACAAGCAAAGGCAGTTTTTGAAGTAGCAAAAAGTTTAAGTGATCCAAAGGGAGATTTTAGACAATCAGTGGAGCGTTCTCCATTATCAGTTGCTGATAAAGATAAAATTATAAAGTCAGCTCTTAAAGATACTTATAAAAAAGTATTCGATTTAATAGAAGGCGATAAGGCTGTTCCGTTTGCACCTCCTGCTAAGATGGGCTATTAAGTTATAAAATTAAGCCGCACATAGAAATACATACAAATGACCAATAACGACATACTTCGACGTCTCAGATACGTTCTAAACTTTAACGATCAAAAGATGTTTGAAGTATATAACTTAGCTTCAGACGAAGGCACAGCAGTGACGCTTGAAGAGCTGAGCTCATGGTTAAAATCTAATAAAATCATAAGCCAAGAAATGGCAGAAGAACAGGATGCCGAACCAGAGATATATATTTGCGAAGATATTCATTTAGCTACTTTCTTAAATGGGCTGATCATAGAAAAGCGCGGCAAAAAAGAAGATGTTCAAATTCAGAACGAACTGCGCTTGAATAACAATATGATCTTTAACAAACTAAAAATTGCCTTTAATCTAAAAGCTGAAGATGTTTTAGAAATTCTCAAATTAGTAGATTTTAAATTTAGCAAACACGAGCTCAGTGCGTTTTTTAGAAAGCCGGATCATCAACATTATAGAGAATGCAAAGATCAGGTTCTTAGGAATTTTCTTGCTGGGATACAAATTAAGTTTAGGGATAAGGCGAAGTTATAATAAGAAACATCTCAGGCATGTACCTTTTCGCTAATCTGCACTTCCTGTTCCTCTTCCTTCCTCGAGCATTTTCTTCCTGTTTAGCTTCTTAAATAGACATATAGACCCCTAGGTAATACTGAGGCTACATTCCAGGCGGAATGTACTAATTAAGCACGGTATTTAGTCTTGCTACATGCAACTAGTATTTTTACGAGCTAAAACTAGCAAAGTGAGGAGAGTGGAGTAAGTTACCATAAAAACTCATTATTTGTATTACAAAAAGAGGCATGTACCTTAAAGTTCTTAAAAGTACTTACTTACAGTAATGAGAAGAAATGGATAATAGACAAACTAACAAAATTGTATAGATCTATTTTATTGATAAAATCCATCAATTTAGTTAGTAAACTTTAGTCAAATTAGAATCTGGGAATCGCGAATTTAATATAATTTCGCGAAGAGATATTTATCGGGTCTGGATGCTTCCAGATACGAGACTTAACAAGGTTTTTTAAAGGGGGTTAAGATGTCCTTACCTGATGAATTTGATCTTAGTGATCTTGAACAAGAGTTTTATGAGTTTTTAGAGGTCGAGAAGGAAAACAATGTTGAAGAAAAAGAATATTCTTTGGATACAGAATTTCTAGAGCTTGAATCTACAAATGAAAAGTGGCATGACGATCCAATAACGTTGTACCTAATTCAAATGGGCAATATACCCCTTTTGAAACGAGTAGAAGAGATCGCCCTTGCCAAAGCTATTGAAATTCATCGTGCGAAGTATCAACAATACATTTTAAAAATTGCTCCGATAAGCTACTTTGCATTCCAAACTCTTAAAAGAGTTGCTAACAATGAAATAAAATTTGATCGTTCTATTGAAACTTCTTTAACAGATGGTCGAACTGAGGAGTTGATTCGCAAGAGAATGAAAAAAGATCTTCCTAAAGTCAACAGACTATTAGAGGAAGATTTGATGCTTTGGAAGAGAGCTCTATCTAAGAGCATTGAGGAAGTTAAAAGAAAAGAAGCTTGGGTATCTCTATCAAGAAATCGAGATAAAATTTCAGAACTGCTAATTAGAATGGGCCTAAGAGGCGATAGATATCTTGATCAATGGATACCCAGATTAACTTCCTTGCTTGAAGACCTCGAATACTTAAAAAGCGAAAAAAGCAAATCACCTAAATTTTGTATTCAAGAATTAAGAAAACTAATGACGGGATACCAAATTACAGCTTCTGGTTTGAAAAAAGAGCTTAAAAAAATCAAGTTTCACTATGAAGAGTATACCAATGCAAAGAAGAGGCTCTCTGAAGGCAATCTTAGACTAGTCGTTTCAATAGCGAAGAAGTACCGCAACAGAGGACTTTCTTTTTTAGATTTGATAGGCGAAGGAAATCATGGACTAATGCGTGCAGTTGAAAAATATGAATATCGAAGAGGATTTAAGTTTTGTACATATGCTACTTGGTGGGTAAGGCAAGCGATAACTAGGGCGATTGCTGATCAATCTAGAGCTATAAGAATTCCCGTTCATATGAATGAAGTAATTGTAAAAGTTAGAGCTATTCAAAGAGAATTACTTCAAAATCTAGGAAGAGAAGCCAAGATTGAAGAAATCGCTGAAAGTATGAGCTTTACTACGGATAATGTTCGGATAATTATTTCCTACATGAAGCAACCACTTTCATCAGACAGGCCAATTGGTGAAGATGATACTACCCTAGGTGATCTTCTTGAAGATCCAAATTCAGAACCAATTGATAAAACAACAGGACTTTCATCAACTCAGATAAAAGAACTAAGGAGTAAAATTAATGAACTACTTAAAACTCTCAGTTACAGAGAAAGAGAAGTCATTAAACTTAGATATGGACTGGGAGATGGATATTGCTACACTCTAGAAGAAACAGGTCATATTTTCCGTGTCACCAGAGAGAGGATAAGACAGATTGAAGCAAAAGCAATTAGAAAACTTCAACAACCCTCTAGAGCTCAACATTTTATTGGATTTATAGATTAAGGTTATAAAAGATAGGCAGCAAGGTTTGATGATCTCCTTGCTGCCGATAAATAAAGGTTACAATAAAATTTAAGTTTCGTATCTTTTTAATTTAACTTCGGGTATTTATCTCACGTTTCTGAACATATTCTCTCCGACATGTAGAGTTAGTAAACAATACACTTTATAAAGCTTCAAATTTATAGATCACGAGAAAGCATATATATGACCTTCTATGTATCAGACATATAAAAAAATCCGATACATTTAAATTTCCATCAACTTGTGATCAAGTTACTGATCCAGGTTGTCCTGGCAAAAATGGAGCTGGCGCCTTTGGAGGATGAGGAGTTTTTGGTCTATTGGTACGCACCTCAACTTTGGGACGAGCTTTTCTAAAGGCTTCAAGACCTTTTTCTGTAACTGTCGAATCCCCATCCCCTGGAAGAGTAATACCAATAAATGAAAGGTTCTCAAGTTTTGCAACCTCCATTAAGCCGGCATCCGTAAGTTGAGTTTCGTAGGCATGAATTCTTGAAATCTTTAGGCACTTTGTTAGAGCAGAAGCTCCCGCATCATCAAAGTTGCTGTTACCTAAGTCGATTTCAACAAGATTTTCTAGCCTAGGAAAATTATCCCAATTTTCAGATTTCAAACATTGTCCACCCAATTCTGTAATCGACTGAGCTTCACCAAGTGCAACAAAAGCCTCTTTATCCCAACCATCGCCCGAGATAAACAAAGCCTCCAGAGATTTCAACTCCTTAAGTTTTCTGAGTTCTGTTTTTGGATAATTAGCTCCACCCAAGCTAAGCAATCTCAACTTAGGCGTAGCCTTAATAAAGCTAAAGCTACTTAAAGCCTTACCTTCGAAATGAAGTAAGTGCAGTTCTCTTAGCGGTATCTCTTTTTGAACTTCCTCAAGAGTCGAGGAAAAAAGAATACTCTGCTCCTCATTTTCAATGTTCGCATCGAATAAACGAATCGCCATACCTCCATAGCTATATTCACTTTCGTGAACCGCTGTTGGTTGGTACACTTTAAGCCGAGTCTTGATTTCACTCCAAGGGCTTTCCGCCAATGACTCCTTACCCATTACAAGAATTACAAAAACAAAAAACATCCTGCGCAGCTTGTTCATAACATCTCTCCGAACAAAGTTCGACCACTTGCCTAGACTGTGAAACACTTCACAAAATTTCTACGCCTCTGGCCATCCCTTATTATGCTCTATAGATACTGCTTAATACAAATCACTAAAAACAAATAAGGAAAAGCCAGAGGAGTTCAGAATTATCAACTATAAAAACCTTTAAATATGCTCTCTCATAACTCTGTTAATACTTATTAGTAACACAGCTATGAGAGAAAAATAATATCTAAAATGTAAAAGAACAAAGATTATTTAAAGATCTTGGAGATCTAAATAATCTGTAACTATATTAATTTAGATTAAACTTAATCTAAAAGCAAGAAGGTGCATAAAATAATGCCCTTAGCAGGAATAGCTCATAGCCGCCAAGGACATCTGCACTTAAATAACATTAACTCAGGTGCGTATGAGAATAAAACGAATTAGTATCAGTATGCTCACTTCCCGTTATATAATAAATAAACTGATCTAATAAAAACTCTCGATCATTTATAACTTTTTTTACTATATCTCCCATTGAAACTAAGCCAATTATTTTTTCTTCTTGAAGTACTGGAAGATGTCTAATGCGATACTTCGTCATGAGATCCATACAAGTTTCACTTGTTTGATCCTCATTAACCGTTGCAACACTATCATTCATTATCTCTTTAACTAAAAGTAATTTTGAAGATTTATTCTTTAAAATTACTTTTCTAGCGTAATCTCGCTCAGTTACTAATCCAACTAAATCTCCATCCAAATTAGTTACAACAAGTGCTCCAACGTTTTTTAATGCCATCAAACTTATTGCATCAATCACCGCAGCATATTCATTTATCGTCCATACTTTATTTTTTGATTTTAAGTCTAAAATTTCTCTTACTGTTGACATTTTTCACCTCTTTATAGTTGAAAGTTCATAAGAAGGGCCTTTTTAAGAGTAGCAGCTTTTAAAACGCTAATCTTAAAAAAATGAATCTATTTTCAATTTGCATTTAAAGTTTTAATTGGTTAATTTTATTAAGGAAAATTTATTATCCAATGGGATCTGACATGATGAACAGCTTTAAGTTAATTTTAGTTTCTGTCTTTATTTCTATCTTAGCTACACCTTCTCACTCTAAATCAGAGAATATTAATAAAGTAAGACAATATAAAATCGGAATCTCCCTAGCTTTAAGTGGCGATGCTTCTACTTGGGGGCAAGATATGAAGAATACTATTTTATTAGCTAAGGAAGAATTTCTAAAAGAAGGTTTTGAGCTGATTTTTGAAGATGATAAATGTGAGCCTAAAACAGCGGTTGCAATAGCAAATAAATTTATTACTATAGATAAAGTCGATGCTGTGATTGGCTATACTTGTAGCGGGCCATTACTTGCCGCGGCGCCTCTTTATGAAAAAGCTAAAATTCCTGTTGTCTCTTCAAGTGCATCAGCTGCTAAAATTTCTGAGGCTGGGCAATATATTTTTAGAACCTTTCCAAGTGATGCATTTGCGGCAAGGGAACTTTATAATTATATCTCAAAACAACATAAGACTCTTGGAATAATTTCGACCGAAACTGAATATAGTCAAGAATTTGCAAATCAATTCAAGCTTTCTAATCAAGATGATAAAATTAAAATTATATATGAAAACGTACTACAAGATGAGCATGATCTAAAGCCTCTACTTTTAAAACTAAAGACCAAAAAAATTGATTCTTTATTTGTTAATTCTCAATCCGATAAAGAATTCTTAAGAACGTTAAAGCAAATAAAACAATTAAATATAGGTCTTCCAATTTTTAGCGCATATTGGGGTAGTTCTAGTTGGTTCGTAAAGGAATCAGGAGCATTAGGTGATGGGATTATTTCGGTTGATGCGGCTACTGAAGATAAAGTCCTAAATGCAGACGGTAAAATACTTTTAAAAAAGTTTCGTGAAAAATACGGGGAACCTAATTATTCTGCTATATTAGTCGCAGTTAACTGGGAAGCAGTAAGAGCGGTAACAGAAGCACTTACAAAATCTAGTAATCCTAAAGAGTACTTAGAGTCTGCTAACTTTTCTGGGGTCTTTGGTAATTGGAAGTTTGATAAGAATGGGGATATTCTGGGGATTCCATTTTTGATTAAGAAGACTGTTGGTGGAAAGGTGGAGGAGTTGTGATTGGTTTAATCCGACCCCGTTCCAGAAACTAATAAAAAGCTCTACATTCATTTTATCTAAGAAGCTAAACAGGAAGAAAATGCTCGAGGAGGGAAGCGGAACAGGAAGAAGAAGTATAGAAAATTTAGAGCGGCTTGTGATTGTCGTATAACTTTTAGGTAAGCAGAAACTTTTTTGCTCGATACCTCCCCCTAGAAACCCTTCAAGTTCCTCTTCCTTTCTCCAGAGTTTCTTCCTGTCATTTCTCTTTAATTATATAGTGCCCACACATGAGTTTTCCGTTCTTTAAAGTTATCATGAGTGTGGCACTATGCGAAGCCTTATTAAAGCGAGCTCTAATAAAAATATACTGCTCGTAAAAAATAATAGCAGTACGGAGTACTGACAGCTCAGGTTTTACTTGAGTTGACGTCCTATCGGACTCCCTATTTTGTGGGCACTATATTTGTTTTAAGTTTATTTTCAGTTTGATTATGTAAAATTTGCTTTGCTAAAGTAGTTTTTCCGCACTGCCTAGGACCAGCAAGAAACAGCATTTTGCTATTCAAATCTTTAACTATTTGCTCTTCTAAGTATCTTTTCATTAGATGGGATATTATTACAATTCCTTATATTTTAGCCTAAGTACAAAAATAAGGCGAGATTTATTAAGTGGGGGTTAAGAATACGGATTTAGATCGTAACATACTGTTTATATTATATATAAACAGATCACATTTTCAATAAGTCGTTACTAAAACTAGCAAATTTGGGCTATTGTTTATCAATAGCCCAACACAGAAGAACCTTTATCATTTTGCAAACTTAAAGAGTTATCAGTTTACTGGCATTAGTCTACCAGCAGCACCGGGAAACTTGTAATCATAATGTCTATTCGTGATCTCAGTACGCAATTCTGGGTATGAAAACCACTCCAAAATACAAGAAAGAGAACGCTTAAGATCTATTATTTTTTCTTCTCTTGATACTTTGTCTGAATATACGAAAGCATATTTATCAATTTGTCCAATCAGAAGTAAAAGGTTACGACAGATCGGTATGTCATCCTCGGTCATATTTTTACTCAACTTCTGAATTGTAGTAACAAACAAACTTAGTTCACGAGCAGGAAAAATTTTTCGATATGAAATAGTCCTAAATCCGGAAACCTCCTTCCCTGAATAATGCTTCACGAGATCTAGCAATAATTTTCTTTCTTCTTCCCCTAGCTGAATGCCAGAAACAGTTATATCCACAATTCAACTCCCTAAAATACAAGGAAACCTGACAAAAACCTTTCAATTTTGATCTCACACTAGTTTAAGATTTGCAAGTACTGATCGTAATTAATATTCTAAGGGTTTAGTACCAAGCTTTTGCGTAAATCTAAGAAGATAACCATCAGGGTCTTGGACTAAAAAGTTTCTCTCACCATGAGCTATTTGATTTTCTCGGTACCAATTTTCTTCTAAGGGCTTACGTAATGGAATATTATGACTAGTTATTCTTTCGGAAAGCTCCTCGGCATCAGGGCAATCAATTGAAATATTCAAACCCCGACCTCTTGGATAATCGAGCGGTTCAATAATCCAAAGAGCAGAAGTGCCTTCTCGGGGTCTGTCTTCTTCAATCATAAACTCGCTGCCATAAAACTTCATATAGACGAAGCGATTTTCGGGACGCTCAAATAATATTTCAAAGCCAATGATATCTCGATAGAAATGTAAGCTTTTATCGAGATCTTTTACTGATAGTTCTGGTACTAGTGTTGCCATAGTTTTCTTAATTTTACAGTGCTCAAAGTTTAGTTTTCCATTTCTAAAAGTTAGCATACGCATGGCATGGAGAGCAGTATAAAAAAATAGCAAGGTCGAATTTTCTCGACCTTGCTATCAAAATTTTTGTTAAAAACGCTTCTAGCTGGGGAGTCCTACGGGTGGCATTGCTTGCAAACCCCGACAGTAAGAATTTACAAAAATTGATCTTTCCGCATCAGGAATTTTTCCCATTCCATTAGGTCGCCTAAAGTAAGATCTGACTAGCTCCCAATGCTGCTCTTTCATCCTAGCTACTCTTTTTTCTTCCCCTTCTAGGCCGAGTAGTTCTCGAGTGACTATATCTAAAGTAAAACGATGTCTTACCGTACAGACTTGTGATTCATCTACAAAGGGCGTTTTTGAAGGTATCCCTTCATTATAGCCAGTCCATTTTTGATTTACGCTATCATCTGCTGGCAAAGTTTTAAAATAGTGACCTAATCCCAATGCAATATTGATGGCCTTTCGAATAGGCGAATGGCTATTAATAAGCTCTCTATCCAGATTATCAGAATACACTGCAGGATCTTTTACTTCACCTAGAATTCCACTACCATCTTTGGCTTTAAAAAAGTCTTCTATAGACATTCTACTATCATCCTTAGGTATAATAAAAATCAAACCTTGGTGAGCCAGCTCGCATTTTTTTTGCATCGCTATTAGGACATTACCCAGTTTCAAAAACTCACTCTTAGCAGCAAGTTCCCTTGCCTCGCTTTGATCTTTAGAGTAACATTTCAAAAATTGCCTAGCCTCCTTCCCTAAAAACTTCAAGGTTAATTGACCGTCCATTTCAAAGCTAACCAATACGAATTCTAAATCGATGCCTAAGCCAGATTGAATTGGCCTACTAAACTCAATTCCATAACAATCAAACGGCCTCTTTAAATCCTCAAAGGTAAGATTACCAAATTCTAGGTTCTCCAAACTTGATTGAAGTTCCGCCGAAGTCCTAAAAATACGTCTCGATGATCTAGTCCAGTTCGCTAAATGATTTGGAACTGTATATATAGCAGTGCCCTTTTCAAAATCAGCGACTCCGGCATTACTGACTGGTCTCGGCCATTTAAACTTAGAGAGTTCAAGCAAATTAAAATCATTTTGATGTAAAGTTAGCAGGTATTTTCTGAAAATTCCTGAATTGATTAACGCTCCATCAGCTTCCCAATCTCTACTGAGGTAGCTTCCTAACTTAGCTTGTTCCTTAACACTCTCCACAATCCTAATGGTTTCAAGATAAATTTCCCAACTGCAGAGCATGGCCTCTAAGTATGGACTTTGATAATATCGTGGTCTTTTTTCTTCTTGCTTAGCACGATTTTTATCTATTTTTCGTCTACGACTTTTCAGCTCGTCAGAGCGACTCTTATTACTCCCCATCTACCCATTCCTTTCAAAAAAGAACTTAAAACCTTTGCGAGTAAAATTATCATAATTATTGGCATAAGTATATTTTTGAAAATACTTACTCTATTTGATTTAATATTCTAGGAACCTCGCTGCCAGGCCTTGGTCAATTAACAAAAACTCATTGATTGTATTTTTATACATATGGGCATTTTGCAATATATTAATATCATTATAAAAATTTAGAGTTGATTCCTTAAAATTATAAATAGTAAGTTGAGATGAAGAGTGAGCGTGAGCCAATAATGCTCGTTTGCAGACCCGTAGGGGTTGGGATTGTTGGTGGTGGAGCAATTAGGCTGGAAAATTTTTTGCTTTGCAAAAAATGTTCTTTGCAGACTAATGCGCGGGGAGCTTGCTAGGGCAAAAACGAGCATTATTGGCTCACGCTCACAGATTTATGAGACATTGAAGAAGAAGTTGATTTATGGATAAATAGAATTGTGGGTAATAGTAAGGGTTATATGTAGTAAGGGGTAATAACTAGAAAAAAGCCAAGGCCTAAACTAATACGTACTCTTTTCTAACTCATACACATCGGCAATATCTTTAGGACGGCCAGCAATTTTTTTTGCTTTAATCAAATCTGGTTTTGAAATAAATGGCACCTCTCCTATGTCTAACTTTGAAAATACTTTATTTTCAAAACATTCCTTAAACGACATTTCTTTAAGTGACATAAGTATATCTATTCTATTAGGCGGTATGCCCATCTGAAAAAAGAAGCCTTCTGCCATAAAATCTTTATATGTAAGTGTACTTACTGGTCCACCAAAATCAACTAATGCTTGATAGACTTTTTTTGCGTTTTGTTCTTCTGTATCAACCCAAATATCAATATCACCAGTAAACCTTGGCGCTCCATGCTTTATTACAGCATAACCACCAACAACTAGATATCTAATATTTTTGTTGTTGAAATGTAAAAGTAGATCTTTGAAATCTGAGTTCATCTTTACTTTTCCCTTGTAGCTCGAAGGCTAGTTCGACAAGTCTCCAGGCTTCTTTAAATTTATCTATATCACTTGCAACTTTCCAGTATGACATATCAAGACTATCAGAGTCCCCTTCTAGTAATCCATAGTGAAAGTTTTTATTCATCATTATATAATATCATAGCATAAGTAAATTTGATAGTTACTAAAAAGCTTTTCATTTAATTAATCAATAAAAATATCCCTAAGCAACTTACCAACTTGAACTAGGCTCAACGGCTTTTTATATTCCTCTTTCTGTAAACCACCAGCAACCACAAAAGGAATTAATGGCACAGTGTGGCTTCCGGTACTCCAATTAACTTGTTGGTGATCTGATAAATATTTACCTATCACTGCTTGATCTAGAGAGTCTTCATCTAAGTAGTACATTTTTTTATATCCAAACTCTTTGGAATATATTTTCTTAAAATCTCTAGTAGATAATGAGCGTAGAGCATTTTCAAAATCTTTTGAAAGTGAAATTCCTAGACTAGAAGAAAGTAATTTTTTTGTTTTAGTAAAATCATAGTTTAAGGCTTTCATTTCTTCTGATAATCGATAAAGGGAAACTTTTTGAGAGAAGAGAACTTCTAGCGCCTGCTCTGGAATAAAATCATAACGTGCTTGATAACCGGGAAAACTTGCTGCTGCTTGATTATTAGCAGTTGGATTTTTATGGGAAGCAAATCTTTTATAACTAAAAGCAAATCCACCTGTTTCATGGTCACTCAGAACCATTAAGGTCACATCAGGATTAATTTTAATAAACTCTAAAAGATCAAATAATACTTCTTCAAATCTTAACATCTCGCGAAGCATTAAGCCTGCGTCATTGCTGTGTGCGGCCCAGTCTAT
The DNA here is from genome assembly GCA_027487795.1 of Pseudomonadota bacterium. Lineage (GTDB taxonomy): Bacteria > Bdellovibrionota_C > UBA2361 > SZUA-149 > DAOLCO01 > JAIYCX01. The sequence continues at coordinate 22,880 of JAIYCX010000050.1, forward strand.
TTGTCCGGATTCTATCATTAAAAAGTATGAATCTTTTTTTGATATTAGTTCTAATGCCTTTTTAGACATTTGCCTCAGACTTGGGACACTTTGAATTGGAACACTTTGACTTGTTATACTTTCATTGCTTTTTTCTAAAAGTGCATCTGGCATTCCTGATTCGGTAAATAATCCTAGTGCAGGTATTGAGTCTAATTCATTTAATGCTTTTGCATTGTCTATAAATTTAATATTTTCGAAGAATTTCTTTCCTCCAGAAAAAGCAACATCAACTCCAGATTGCATGAACTGTTCTGCTAATAATCGCTCATCTGTTCTATTCTTAGAACGTCCATAAAAAGCTGCTGGTGTAGCGTGAGTCAATCTAGTGTCTGAGACTAGTCCGACGGATATATTATATTTTTTTGCAAATTCTGAAAAAATTTCTACTTCTTCGCCCCGCTCATTTAAGCCAAGAGTTTCTGGTAGACAATCATTTGCTGTTGAAATACTTGAAGCAGCACAAGCTGAATCAGCTACTAGGTATCCAGCTGGCTTTACAGATAATAAAGATACGTCACCCTGACTTAGTAATTTATCATAAGAACTTTCTCTATCAGGGACTAAGTTATGTTTTCTTCCATAGTCCCAAGCAGTTTTTAATAAGCCAAGCTGACCAGGGCCCATTCCATCGCCGAGGAGAAGTATGACTTTTCTTGAGCTGGATTCTTCTGCGAATGCGAGTCCCGAATAAGTAAATATAAAATTTAGTAAGAAAAAAATTGATACGTTTAATTTAATAATTTTCATTGGTTATAAAATAACAATGAAAGAATTACGTAGGCAATAAAAAAGCGAATTAAGATGCAGGTCTCCCAAAAAATTTGGAAGACCTGAAAATAGCAAAAAGAACCTTACTTAATGAAAAAGGCGCTGTTTGTTTGAAAGGGGTCGTTTGGGCTAGAGACCCAGTAACCGGTGAGATCATTTTCATATGCATAGTAAAATGCTGCAACGGAGACACCAGGGTTAGTTGCCATTTTGTTTCCGCCGTAGTCATCCAGAAACAAGAATCCACCATCTTTGAGTAACGGAAAAGCAAGATCTAAATCACTCTTCACTGCTTCAAAAAGATGATTACCGTCGATGACTATATAGTCGTATAGTTGACCACTTTTTCCAGATAGAAAACGATACGAATCTGAATGATGAAACGTTGCGCACTCTGGCAAAAACTGGCCAATCTTCTGGGGTAAAGATTTCACGTAAGCAAGTTGAGATGGTCCGTAAGTTATATTTCTTCCATCAAGATCGTAGACGACTTCGACTTCTTCCCTACTCTCATCTTCATCACTACGAAAATCAACTGTATCAATCTCATGTTCTCCTAAGATATCAACAGCCATTTTTTCAGGAAAGCCATAACCAGTTCCAAGAAAAAGACCCTTTAAATGATTAAGATCTCTAATACCATTAAAGGAATCAATCAGAGTGCCGAGCACAAAAAGATTTTCTGGATTCATGGTACCCCAGTAGTCATTTACTAAATTGCCCAGATGATCTTTTCTTTGAAGTTCAAACTGACTTTGAAGCTCTTCCATTTGCAGTATGTTCTCTCTGAAAGGCTTAGTAATTGACCATTTAAACTCAGATCTTCCACAAATATATAACAGCCTCGAAAAATCTATTGGGAAAATTCCATGAATCTGAGCTAGAGTTGGACAACATCCGTCACTAGCCATAGGAATATATTTTCTTCCAAGCTTTAGGAAATCTGGAAGATGTTCTTCAATCTTCTTAAGTTCAAAACTTCTGACTTGTAAAACCGCTTCAAACTTGTCACTAATTTTCATAACAAAACCTTCCTCGAAAACAAAAACCCATTTTCAAACGCTGCTCCTACTTGGAGCACAAGCGCCTCTTCTACCCAAAACTGTGCTTTTAGCACTGCGGGAAGTTAACAGTTAGTGATTATTTTTGTCAAATTTGGTCGCAAATAACTAGTTTATCTAGTCATTTAAATTTAACTAGACCGCGCTAATAGAAAATGTTAATATAGAATCATGAAAACAACTCCTATTACTGAAATCAAAGCTCTTCTTAGTGAATACATAAGAAAAGTTAAATCGGGCCAAAGCTTTACTATCACAGACAGAGGGCTGCCAGTTGCTATGCTAGTGCCAGTTGAAGCGCCGATTAATAGCTACGAGCATATGATGGATCTAGTCAATTCTGACTTAGTACAACTACCAGCAGCGCCATTAAATAAAATTTTTCTTTTAGAGCCAGACATTACCGACAAGAATGAAAGATCATTAGAAATTCTGCTTGAAGATAGAGAAGAAAGCAGGACGCAAAGCTCATGAGATACTGGGATACTTCAGCGTTACTACCCTTGATGTTAAAACAAAGATGTTCGGAAAATATTAGAGAAATTATTAAGGAAGATAAGGCAATATCAACTTCTTGGATAAGTAAAGTAGAACTAAGTTCTGCAATTTGTAGATTAGAGCGAGAAGGCCATATTAGCGAAATTGAGCTTGATACTCTACTGAGAAGAGTTGATATGCTAATTCAATCCTGTTGCATAGTTCACCCAAGTGAAAAATTATCAGACAGAGCTATCAGAGCTTTAAGGTCTCATAGTCTCAAATCTTTAGATGCAATCCAGCTAGCTTCTGCTTTTATTGTTAGCAAAGATGTTACTAATAATTTTGAATTTATAACTTTGGATAAACAGTTGGGAAATATTGCGAGGAAAGAAGGGTTTATTGTTAGAGGAGAGTGATTTTAAAAAAGATAACTTTTTTCACCCTTCCCTCCTCCAGAGCTGCTTCCTGTTTATTTTTCTTTGATTAATTAAAAAAACAGGAAGGACGGAAGATGGGAAGAAGAACAGGAAGAATAAGAAAAAAGAAAAGTACTAGGAACTGAAAAAGAAAACGCCAGAGAAAAAACTTTTATTACTTTTTTGACACAGGGGCTAGCTTTCGCTACGGCCCCTTTGATATAGAAAATAAAACTTACTTTTTCTGAGATAGTTTATTTTCCCGCCAATTAGCACCCATTGAAAACGCCACATAACTGACCGATGAAACGAAGATTAAAAAAGCAAAAACCATTAGAAAATCGTCAACAATCAAATCTTCCGATTTACTCTTTGCTCCTATAACTTCTCTTTCATATTGACGTCCGATCTCTACATACTCCTTTGAATTATCTTGAAGTATTAGACCCATTATCTTCTCCTTAATGGAAAAAGTAAAAAACTAAACCCTTAAGAACCAAAACCAAATTTTTCAGTCCCAAATACGGCTTTGTCCTTATTCAATATAGAAAAGAAAAAGGCTGTATTTGAGAAAAAATCTTCTACCCGAGATTTATTGTTTATTTATTATACATTAAGCTTATGACTAACTAAAGCGAGTTAGTGCTTTTTGTCCCCCAGTTCTCAATAATTATCTCAACGCAGAATTTATTGATGGGACGATTAATTAATTTACTTTGACTGCATGAAAATATATAGTAATTTTAGCACTAAAATCACATAACGACTGTAATGAATCAATTTTTACCAGTTTTTAAAGCACTAGAGAGGGATATTCGTTACGTTACCGTAGGTGGTATCGCTACTGTTTTAAATGGCTTTCCAAGGTTAACCGGAGACATTGATATTGTTCTGGACTTATCGAATGAGGACAATGTTATATTTGCTTTAAAAAGTTTACATAACATAGGGATGAGACCCAGAATGCCGGTGGATCTATTTGACTTTACAAAGAATGAGATTCGAAAATCATGGATTGCAGAAAAGAGCATGAAAGTATTTTCTTTGCACTCTCCAATGTTACCTTTAATTGAAGTTGATTTGTTTGTTGAAGAACCCTTACCGTTTGAGGATTTATGGAAGAATTCACAAATCTTCCAAATAGAAGATATTAAAATTAGAGCTGTTTCTATCGATGACCTAATTACTCTAAAGAAAATGGCTGGCCGTCCAAAAGACTTAGAAGATATTGCCAACCTTTCTTTCATTAAGGCTAATAAATAATTATGAATGATTTTCAAAAAGAGGGGTTTCAAAAGCATCGGGAAGAACAAACTAAAAGATGGGCATTCGAAACAACTGCTGAAGAACGGATGAAATTTGTCTGGGAAGCTCTTGAATTTGCTCATAAAGCAGGTTGCGATTATTTAAAATCAAAAGAAAAGTTAGCAGTTCAGAATATAAAAAAGTGAAATACTTAAGAGAACTTCACCCTTCCCTCCTCCAGAGCTGCTTCCTGTTTGTTCTTTTATTTGAATAATTAAAAAAACAGGAAGGATAGAAGATGGGAAGACGAACAGGAAGAATAAGAAAAAAGAAAAGTACTTGAAACTGAAAAAGAAAACGCTCTAGAAAACTCTTGTAACTTTTTTGAAGGGGCTAGCTTTCGCTATGGCCCCTTCGTTTTTTAGTACTACCTCATTTGTTTGGCAGCTTGCTGTTAATGTAACAGGCAAATACAGTTAAACCTCCTAGCAATAAAAGATAAAGGGCGGTGATAATGATGGAAAAGACATCATTAAAGTCACCCGCAGCATTAACATCATAATGTTTTTGCCGAGGGAAGGCTTCAATTACTAAGTTGATATCTTCGATCGCAACTAATGCTCCGTCATCTTTCAAGGAATCAGAGTACCGAGTATTCATTTCAATTATCCCGAAAAAAACTCTTGTGACTTTTTGAACATTTGGGGCTAGCTATCGCTACGGCCCCTCTAATTTGATTATCAACATTTATGTCTTAGTCATTTTTTTAAACTTCAAAATCTTTAAAAGACACCAACCACCAATAAAGAGTAACATTGTTATTATTAGCGTGGTGTCCATAAAAGAGATATCCGGAACATTTGACTTCTCAGCAAATACAGAAGGATTATAAATTGTTTCCGAACCATAACCTCCGGATTTGCGGACTCCATAGCCAGGTCCCGACTCTCCTACCCTAACACGATCACCATAGCCCTTAAAAATAGTAGAATCAAAATACTTTTCAGGAGTCTCAGCACTTTGCTCAGCGACTACTTTGACATCTTGCTCCGTCAAATTCTGCCCAACTATTCCCATTATTTTCTCCTTAACGGAAAGAGTAAAAAGATAAAACCATTGAGACCAAAACCAAATTTTTCAGTCCCAAATACGGCTCTGTCCTTATTCAATATAGAAAAGAAAAAAGCCGTATTTGAGAAAAAATCTTCTACCCGAGATATATTGTTTATTTATTATACAGTAAGCTTATGCCTAACTAAAGTCAGCTAGTGCCTTTTGAACCAATTTATACTTCCTGTTCCTCTTCCAGTCTTCCTTTCTTCCTGTTTTTCTAATCTTTACAATGAAAAAAACATCAAGAATAAAAAATAAAATATTTGAAACTGAAAAGAGAGAGTTGAATATTCAACTCTCTTTAATTTTTTAACTTAACGGATTAGAACGTCTTAGGCTCTTGTTCCATTATAAACAAAACCACCCTCAGCGACATAACGTTCAAAAGCCGTACAAACCTCATCTCTAAAAACGTCTTCGACTAACATGATTTTTCTTCTTTTTAATTCAAATCTCCAGTCGTCAGAAATAATCCCCTCATCAAAGCCAGTGATTCTCTCTGTGTCCTCAGCGGTCGCACCGATGACAACTTTACCAATTCCTGCCCAGATAAGAGCATTAAGGCACATCCCACAAGGCTGTGCAGTAGTGTAAAGAGTCGCACTTCCTCCATGATCAAATCGTCCAAGAAGGCTACTTGCAAGACGAATAGCCGTGACCTCTGCATGAGATGTTGGATCAAATGATGCAACTACTCGATTCACACCGACACTCAGCAATTTTCCGCTTTTAGTATCAACTAGAAGCGCCGCAAAAGGCCCTCCCGCTTTCTCATCCAGCTGTCGATTCAATAGATCAACTGCGATGCCCATGAAGCCAATATCATCTCCGGGTAGTTGATCAGGAATATCATCAACAAAATCTCTGACCCAACTAGGAAGTTCAAAAGACCTAATGAAATCAATGCTAAATCTTTTTGACATTACTATCTCCTTTAGAAAAAAACCTTTTTACATGCACATCCCACGCTAGGACATTTACATGCAAAACCAAATTTTCAGTCCCAAACACGGCTCTGTTCTTATTCAAATATAGAAAAGAAAAAAGCCGTATTTGAAATGAATTCTTCTACCCGATGCTATTTATATATCATGCTTATGCTGAACTAAAGCTAGCTAGTGCCTTTTATTAAGTCTAATTAAGAAGTTCAAACTTCCTAAGCGTTCAATATTGTTCCGCAATTAAGGCTTTCTAAGTAGCTAAAAAGCGGAGTGTACATTTAGTACATGAGCATTTTTAGACGCTTAGAAAACGCAGAGTGCGGGAAATATTGAACGCTTACTTTAATTCTCGATGACTATTTCAACCCGGCGATTTACTTCCTGACCTTTTTCGGTATTATTGGTAGCAATCGGATAACCTTCTCCGTAACCTATTACTTTTAATGAGCTTAGCCCTTTTGATCTTAGCTCTGAAGCTACTGCATTTGCTCGGCTTTGGGAAAGTTTTTTGTTATAAGACACTCTGCCGATTGAATCTGCATGACCTTCTACTGAAATTTGTCTGTCTTTAATGGATTTCAGAACGTCTGTGATTTCAGATATGGCTCTTATAGCTGCTTCCGTTAACACGTACTTATCAAATTCAAAGTAGGCATCAGGAATATTTATAACTACTCCCCTTCTTGTTGCTCTAACATCTGCACCTCTAAGATTTAAATCTTTTACAAGAGCGCTATTTTCATCTCTTCTTTTTTTTGCAAGTTTTGTTACTTCATTAAAAGAATCTTCCTCTCTTTGATTTTGCTCGATTGAAGAAGCTGCAACTTGAGGGTAGCTGCCGGAGCGATCTGCATGTATAGAAATGGGACTACCATCAGCAGAGACTCCAGCTTCAGGAAACATTAAATCTGGGGCTTGTGGCTCAGGGCTACTAAAAGAACAACCACTAATACTCACTAAACATATTAGTCCGAATGCTTGATGTTTATTTATCATAATCCATTACAATAAAGGATTTATATATAGGTATTATTTACCTTCTAACATCATTATGCTTAATTCTTCCTCAGCTGAGTCATTTGCAGGGTCAGATTCTAGGGCAGAGTTAAATTCCTTTCTAGCATCTTCTTTTAGGCCAAGTCTTCTATATACTTTGCCGAGTTCAACTCTTAGGGAAGTCTCCTTAGGACAAGACTGCAATGCTCTTCTTAGGTAGAATACCTTATCAGAGTCCGAAGTAGAGCTCATTGCTCTATCTGCCTCTTTTTGCCCCTGTTCACACTTTGGAGCTTTTGAATTCAGTGACTTAATATCTGTCTTAGCCTTAGCTACTTCCTGAGCAGTATCAGCTTGCTTAACTGCTTCTTGTTTAATCTCTTCAACTTTTTCAGTAGATTTTTCAACTACTTGATCAGCTTTTGCTAATTCTTTTTTTGCTGAAGGTAACTCAGCTGGTAATTTTACTGCTGCTGCAGGAGCAACTGCTGTTGTAGATTTTGAAACAGCTGAAGATATAGACTTTGTAGCTGAAGACTTTAGTGGAGCTTCAGGAACTACCTTCGAAAGCTTAGCGGCTGGAAGCTCTGCTTTTGGTTTTTGAAGTTCTATTCTTGGTGGCTCAATTTTAGCAAATTCTTCCTTTTTTGAAGTTGCGGCACTTGGTAAGCCTGAACTTAATGGCTCATTGGACTTATCGCGCGAAGAAACACGACTGTTAGTCTTTGGATTTGTTAAATCAATTGTTGGCTTAGTTGTTGGCACTTCATCCAGTCTACTTCTGGACTCTTCTCTAATTTGAGAAATTCTTGACTTAGGATTTGGTTTTGGAAGATCCTCTTCGGAAATATCAATATCAGAAGAAGCTACCTTAGAACCTAAAGAAGATCTTGTTCTACTAGATGCTTTACCTGATAAGCTACTTGGGCGATTATTTGGGTATCCTTCTTCTAAGGCGCTATTATTTGAATTTGCATTACTATTTTTTGAAATCCAAAAATTATCAGCAAAACTTGATAATGGGGAGGTGCTCGAAGAGTCGGAAGAGTCTGTTGAATCCGAATCAGCATAAGAATTTGATTTCAAGCTAGATCTAGCATTTGATTTTTTAGCACTAGACTTTCTAGTATTTATTCCTGAATTTTTATCGTGAGCATCTAATCTTCTATCTTGATCGTCGAAAGAAGATCCGATAATGCCACCACTTGTCGCTCCAGCTACTGAACCTAAAACTAACCCCGCAGCAGGCTCACCAGCAGTAGAACCAACTAATGCTCCAAGGCCTGCGCCGATGACGGCTCCAGTGGCAACACCCTTCTCAGCATTATTTAGATCCGGCGCTTCAGCACCATTATTAGAACAAGCAATTGTACTTGCCACTAAGGACACTGTGAATGAATTTAACAAAAACTTTTTCATACTACTTATTATATATATTCAGATTAGGTGGAATTTTACCCTGAGCTGAATTTAAGCAGTTTTTGAAAAATCGCGCCAGTTAGTATTTTAAATTGCGGCTAGATTTAGTACCTTTGAAATGCGTCATCATATCTTTGCTGACGTCTAATTTGTTCTAATTCTCTTTCTTGTTTTTCCGCTTCTTGAGCGTTTTTAAATCTATCTGCCTCTTCGCGTTTTTCCTTAGCGTCCATTGCTTCTGCGGTACTTCCGACAAGGGCACCTCCTAAAGCTCCAGCTCCTACTCCAATTGCAGTAGCGGCACCTAAATCACCTGTTGATGACCCAACTATAGCTCCGGCGCCACCCCCAATAGCAGCTCCCGTAAGAGCTCCCCTAGAAGTCTGGGACATGTCAGAAGAACATGCAGAAACTATCAATAATACAAAAAGCTTAGAAGATAATTTAATATACATGGGCCCTAGAAAAAAGAATAATTTGTATAAGTTATTATCGAATTATTAACTTATGTTACACAAGCAAATTCTTACGAGGACTTATGCATAGGGCAGCCCGTTTCCACGGCAGTCTTATTCTCAGCTCCTTCCTCTTTTTTCACTTCCGGAAAGAAAGTCTGCCTAATGATAACCACAAAAACACCTACGCAAATAGCTGAATCTGCTACATTAAATGCTGGCCAGTGGTAGGTGCCGTAATATACGTCTAAAAAATCGACTACTGCATCGAAACGAAATCTGTCTATTATATTACCGACTGCTCCACCGAGAACAAGAAAAAGAGCAAATTGTGAAATTCTATCATTCTTAGCTTCTTTCTTTAAAAGTACCAACACCAGCCCGATCGCTAAAAGAGTCACCATCCCAAGAACTACCCTTCTTATCCCTGGCTCCATCTTAGAGAACATTCCAAAAGCAGCTCCAGGATTCATCACCAAGGTTAAATCAAAAAAATTAGGAATGACGTTAATCGACTCGCCAAGCTCTAAATGATCTAAAATAGAAATCTTAGTCAGCTGATCTAAAGCTACGACTACGCACATCACCAAAATCATCCAGAGCTTAATCATAATTAGGACTGTATTCTACTTAAATTAAAAATTACTGAATCACCGTCTATATCCTGAGGAGATAATTCATCATGATCCATATCATCTTCACTAGGGCTATGAGTCATTTCTTCTATCATAACTGCTAAGGTTTCTTGCTTAATGTAGGTATCATAATCCTTCACAGCCATAGAAATCTGCGGGCTAGAAGTTAGAAACTTCACTACTATTCTATCTGCTATATCAAACTGCAATTCTTTTCTTAGCTTTTGAACTCTGTTTACAAATTCCCTAGCAAGTCCCTCCAATCTTAACTCCGGAGATAAGCTTGTATCAAGAATAATAGTAACAGCACCTGAAGAAGCAGCGGTAGTCAAAGACTCCTTTGGCTTTCTTGAAATTAAGATATCATCTCTAGATAACTTCTCTTCTTCAAATACTAGTTCTCCACCTGATTCAATTCTTCGAATTTCTGAAGTAGATAATTTCATTACAATTGCTGTAAGCTCTGACATTTTTTGCTTGCCTAGCTTTGGTCCCAAGGTTTTACCTAGCTTAATCGTATTTAGCCTAGCAGACAAAGTAACGTAACTTTCCTCATTTGCTTCATAAACAATGACTTTTATATTCAGCTCATCTTTTAAGTAGTGATCAAGTCGCTTTAAAGCTTTTACTTTTAGCGGATCGCCGTGAACTATCGTTAACTTCGACAAAGGTTGTCTAAGCTTTACTTCATGCTCATTTCTTAGGGCGCGGCCTAGGACTATTATTTCTTCAAATAATTCCATTGCTATTTCAAGCTCTTCATCTACCTCAAGCTGCGACAACTCTTCTAAAGTAGGAAACGGTGTTAAATGCACGCTGTCTCTAGTTACACGTGGGTCATTCTCGGTAAGATTCTTAAAAATACTTTCACTTACAAAAGGCATTAAAGGTGCGATGATTCTGGAAAAAGTAGAGAGCACAGTATACAGAGTAGTATACGCATGATTCTTATCTATACACTCTGGACTATTAGCATCAAGGCGTAGTGCACCTCCTTGCCAAAAACGTCTTCTATTTAAACGAATATACCAATTAGTAAGTTCATCAATGAAGGTTAATATTGGTGGAGCCGCTAAATATAGTCTGTAAGAAGAAAGAATACCATCAACTTGTTTTGCTGTAGTTGCAAGTCTTGATAAAATCCACTTATCTAACAAGTTAGGTGAAGGAGTAGTCGCTCCCTTCTCTACTGTCCACTGATCAATAACTGCATAAGTAACAAAAAAGTTATACGCATTCCAAAAAGGAATCAATGTCTGCCTGATAACATCCTTAACTCCAGCCTCACTAAATCTAAGCTCTTCTGCTTTTGATGCAGGGCTTGAAAGCATGTACATTCTTAGTGCATCAGCTCCGTACTTATTCATTACTTCATCAGCAGGAGGATAATTCTTTAAAGACTTGGACATTTTTCGCCCGTCTTCTGCAAGAATAATTCCGTTAACGACTACGTTCTGAAATGCTGGTCTGTTAAATAAGGCAGTTGAAAGTACTAATAATGTATAAAACCAACCTCTAGTCTGATCCAATCCTTCTGCAATAAAATCAGCCGGGAAATTTCCTTCAAACTTTTCTTTATTTTCAAAAGGATAGTGAGCTTGAGCATAAGGCATAGCACCACTTTCAAACCAGCAATCTAGAACTTCTGGAATTCTCTTCATTAATTTTTTAGTATTAGGGCAAATAAAATCAAGATCGTCGATTTTATGTGTATGAAGATCATCGATTTTTTTACCAGTTAGCTCTTCAAGTTCTTTTATAGAACCTATGCATCTAATTTCTCCAGTTTCCGCTCTCCAAATTGGAATCGGCGTGCCCCAAAATCTATTTCTAGAAATTGCCCAGTCTCTGGCGTTCTCTAACCATTTTCCAAAACGACCCGTTTTAACATGCTCCGGAATCCAATTGATTCTTTCATTTGAAGCAATTAATCTTTCTTTAATTTCTTCTACTCGTATAAACCAAGAAGATATCGCTTTATACATTAGCGGCTTGTCAGTTCTCCAACAGAAAGGATAAGAATGGTTTATAGTCTGACTAGAAAGTAGCAAACCTTTTTCTTTTAAGTTGGCTATAATTATAGGATCCGCATCTTTAAAATACTTTCCTTCAAGAGATGGAATCAATGAAGTGAAATTTCCATCTGGATCAATTGGATCTATTATCGGTAAATTATTTGCAAGAAAAACTGATAAGTCATCTTCACCAAAAGAAGCTAAATGAACTAATCCAGTTCCTTCTGAGCTTGAAACAAAATCTCCATGAAATACTCTAAAGGCACCTTCTTTTCTCTTCTCTTCGAAGTCTGAGTAAAAAGGACTATATGAAAGTCCAACTAAGGAAGAGCCCTTTATAACTTTAACAACTTCTGGCTTTCTTGTAGCTTCTAATTTTTTCTTTGGATCTAGTTCCGGAAATAAGAAACTCATCTGAGCTTCTGCAACTATGACATACTCTGAAGGATTTTCAGCTTTTACTATGGCATAATCTAGTTCATTATTTACACCGATCGCAGTATTACTTGGAAGTGTCCAAGGAGTAGTAGTCCAAACACATAATGATAATTTTAAACTTTTATCTAGGTCTTTAAACTCAGTATTTGCTGCAAAATCTATAACATTTGCCCTTACAGCAACTGCTGGATCTTGAACGTCTTTATAGTTTAAGTTAGCTTCAAAATTACTTAGCGGCGTACTAATTCCAGGTGAATAGGCCACGCACTTAAAACTTTCATAAACTAGGCCTTTCTCATATAGAGCACTAAAAGCCCACCAAACAGACTCCATGAATTCCTTATCCATGGTTTTGTACTGCTTGTTAAAATCAACCCAACGTCCGGAGCGATCAATGAATCTTTTCCACTCCTCAGTGTAGCGCTGCACTATCGCTCTACATTCTTCATTAAAGTTTGCTACACCAAACTCTCTAATTTCTTTTGAGCCTTTAAGATCTAATGTTTTCTGGATTTCAAATTCAACCGGCACTCCGTGACAATCCCATCCGAATCTTCGCTCAACATGATAACCTTTCATCGTAAAGAAACGCCCGACAACATCTTTTATAGTCCCAGCTAGAAGATGCCCGTAATGAGGCAGACCAGTCGCAAACGGCGGGCCGTCATAAAAAACATAAGCAGGTCTTTGTTGATCACCTGAGTCCTTAGGAGAATTTAATCCATGAGACGCAAAAGGATCAGAAGAACGCTCAAACGTTTTATTCTTTTTCCAAGATTCTAAAATTTCCTCTTCTAAAGAAGGGAACGAAACATCGGGGGATACTGGCTTCATGAAATTGGCCTAACCACAAATTGTATTAACTTTAACACTAAACTCTCTAGTTGCGAGCAGGCCTTTTACGTCAAAGCTCACGATTTTTCCAGTTTTTTCTCCAATCCACATTAAACCAGTAGAATCAGAGACTTCTACCTCGGAAATAGACTCCTTTAAAGCCGTACTAGAGAACAATAATCCCTTATCTCCATTCTCCCTAGTTTTAATCAAGAACTGCTCAGATACCGTCTTAGTTTTTTGCTCTAAAAACTTAATTAAATCATCTTCTGATAAGTTAGTAGAATCAAATTGAGAATCACTTGCGGCGGTATCATTCACCACTTGGTCAGTAGGTTTTAAGGGCGTATAAACATCCCCCCTCGAGCACCAAATCTTTACCTTAAGCGCCCTACCAGTGGTAATAATATGACCTATCTTATCCTGCGCACCTTTAAAATAATTTAACGAAAGTGCCGAATCCTTATCTAACAAAATTACAGGCTGTGGCTGTAACCCCCTCACCAGCCAAGACTCTACGCTACCGTCATTAGAAATAGTGAAAAACTTCTCTCCATCTGAGGTGAGAAAGAATTCATTAATAGGGCCTGCAGTTTTTGCAATTTTCACCACATAAGTCCCCTCATCCATAAAAGCAAAAGTGCTTCTAACCTCATCTATTCCAAGTTCCTTCTCAGTTTTTCTTAATCTTACTAAGAACACCCCCCCTAATTGATTCGCTGCAAAAAATGCCCGACCCGAAGGGTGGAACCGCACATGAGTTACCGGAGAAGACTCCGTTTCATAGATCTCTAAAGAATCAGTAGAATTTTCCGCATAGCGCTTATCCTCAGGTAAATTCCAAGCCATCACACTACCATCCGCTCTACCAATCAGTAAGTACTCAGATTTAGGGTGCCAAGCTAAAGATAAAATCCTACCCTTAACTTGGGTCAACTGAGCTATTATATTAAGTGTGCCTAAATCCACTAAGGAAACTAGAGAAAACTGCGAAACCGCTAAATACTTCCCATCAGGCGAAACAGACAATGATATAATAGGTTTTTCACCACGCGCAATAAGTTTATAGCTGCCATTCTTAGGAGAAACCTTAACTAGGCTTCCATCTTGACCACCAACAAAAACATCAGATTTTTTTCCGCTAGGATCTAAAGCGATTGCATTAACATCTCCCCTTATCCCCACATCATAAGCATTAAATAAATTAGGAGCCCCGCTCGAGGTAGCCTCCTCACCTAACAAAGCCTCACTAGAAAGGGCTAAAAAATCAGCTTTATTCTCTAGGTCTTGTAATTTCTTAGGTCCCTCTTCAGAAACTCTTAAATCTGCCGAACGGATTTGATTTGGAAAGTACACTAAATTCCTCACTGATTTAGGGAAAATAGTACAGGAAGAAAAAACCAATAGGCAAAAGGTGATTAATTTATTCATTATTTTTCTTTATTTCTAGCATTTCTGATTACTATCATAAATCTTTAAGAGCTGTTAGAGTCCAATCACTAGAGGAAAATTCAAATTTTCCCCAATTTTCATATATTACTTACAACATAAAGAATACTAAAACGTGGATCAAGAAAACAATACTAAAGCACAAGAACTTTTAATACCTGAACTAGCAATGATCGAACTAGGAAATGGCGTATTTGATAAGCCAGGAGTTCTAGGAGATTTAATAACATCATACGCTACTGGCAGAGTTATTATTGCCTGTGAAAATCCAAACGACATAAGATTCGTAGAATCTATACTTATCAGACGTGGTCTAGAAATAAGAAGAGTCTCACCTATCATCGATGAGGGTAGCATAAAATCAGTTGCTAGCTGGTTTGAGGGTAAAAATGAAGCAAATATAGTTTGTCACCTAACTGTTGCAGAAACAATCTGCAAACTAGTACCAACTCAAATGCTAGTTCTATACAACCCGACATGCACAGAAGGGCTTTCAGAAATCAACAAAGAAAAGAAGTCTTCTGGCACTAGCATGCCTATAGTAGCTCTTGTATCTCCTCAAGAACTTCCAGCTTTCCTAATAAGCTGCAAAAGCTATAATAAAGAATTCACTTCTTTTGAAGTTAAAAAACCATTAGTAACAAAAAAGACCTTTGAACTTTTAAATACAAAACTTTCAAAAACAAAAATCTCTTCACAAATGCCAATCCAAGAGATTGCTGCTGCGATAAAAAATTCTGAGATTAGTTCATTACTTAGTGGCACTACCTTAGAGCAAAAAATCGGCACACCTGAAGAAATAATTTCAAAACTTCTTAGTTTCTTCGTTGAAAACAGCACTAGCAGTAATGCAGCTTCAATCGATGAAGATCTAGGACTAACAACTGTAAAGAACGAAAAATTCTCTGAATCAAATTCAGAAGACAGTAGAGAAAGTTCTCACAGAAGAGATGATAAAAGAGAAGATAGAAGAGAAAGTGGCTCTAGAGATAGAGATTCTAGAGAAGACACCAGAGGTAACTCAGATAGAAGATCAAACTCTGAAAATAGACCAAGACAAGAGGACAGAAGACAAGATAATAGACAGGAAGATAGAAGCTCAGATAGAAGGGCAGCTAGATCTTCATACGACGAGCCTAATCAAGAAAAGTACTCACAAACTGTTATTAGATACAGAACTTACTTCGGAGCTGGTGAACTAGACGAACTAAACGTTCCTAACCTAAGAGCTGTTCTATACGAATATCTTCCAGACTCAGCTAGAATCAACAGAGTACACATTAGAGATAATTACTCTTTTGTCGATATCGACTCATCAGACCTAGATCTTTTAATACAGTGCACTGAGAATATCCAAATCAGAGGAAGACTAATCAACACTGATATCGCTGAGATCTTAGGGCCAGTAGATGACGACAGAAACAACAGAAATAATAATAGACGCGGCAGTGGTAACCGAAATGGCGGAAACAGGAACGGTGGTAACAGGAACGGGGGCAATCGAAACGGCGGTAATAGAAATTACAATAACGACCGAAGAGACTCCAGAGGTTATAACCAAGGTAGAAACGGCAACCAAAGGAATAATAGAAGAGAGCAAAGCTCTTACTAAAAGTACCTTAGAAATTTAACCTTGTGTCAGAACTGTTCCCATCCTTTAGGCAAGTACCAAAAACTGGCGTAATATACGTCATGAGCGAAGCTGCAAAGCTTGGCTTCAATGAGAACCGATCAGAATGGTCAAACCTTGGCCAAGGCGCTCCTGAAACAGGTCCACTAAAAGGTGGGCCTGCTAGATTAAAAAACATAAGCATATCAGACGATGCCTACGAATACGCCCCTGTAGGTGGACTGAGCGAGCTAAGAAAAGCAGTCGCTAAAATGTACAATGACCGTTACCGAGTAGGTAAAAAAAGTCAGTACACAGAAGAAAACGTAGCAATTGGCTCAGGAGGAAGACTAGCCCTTACTAGAGTTGCCTCTACTCTAGGCGTATCGCACATAGGCCATTTCTTGCCAGACTACACAGCATACGAAGAGCTACTTGGAACATTTGGCACTTTTGTTCCCATTCCGATTTCCTTACCAATTAAAGAGAACTACAACTTCTCTGCTAATGACCTAGAAAAAGAAATCCTAAGCAAAGGACTTTCAGCTGTTTTAATTTCCAATCCAAGTAACCCAACAGGTAATGTAATACATGGTGAAGCACTAAAAAATTGGGTCTCCTTAAGTAGAGAATTAGAATGCGCGACTATCTTTGATGAATTCTACAGTAATTATATTTACGACCTTGATAAAGTTTCTATTTCCGCAGCGGAATACGTTGAAGACGTAAATAAAGATCCAATTATTATACTAGACGGTCTTACTAAAAATTGGAGATACCCAGGCTTAAGAATTTCATGGACATTGGGGCCTAAAGAATTAATCGACGCTTGCATATCCGCAGGAAGTTTTCTAGACGGCGGGGCGAACCATCCTACTCAAGA
Organism: Pseudomonadota bacterium; assembly: GCA_027487795.1. GTDB lineage: Bacteria > Bdellovibrionota_C > UBA2361 > SZUA-149 > DAOLCO01 > JAIYCX01. The sequence continues at coordinate 39,679 of JAIYCX010000050.1, forward strand.
AGCTGTCATTCCCCTTGTTTCAAAAGAAATCGCAGATCAAGAAGCTGCCGCCATAAAAAATGAATTTCTAGTTAAAAGAGAATATCTAGTTAAAGCCCTAGGAGATATGGGCATTATAGCGAATGCTCCAAAAGGAGCGTTTTACTGTTGGGGAGATTTATCTAATTTAAAAAATGGAAATTCTTCTGGAAAAAAGCTTTTTGAAAGAGCGGTTCAGAATAAAATAATTATAGTTCCTGGTGAATTTTTTGATATAAATCCAGGAAAGAGAAGACCAAAGAAAGCTGCACTTTTTGATAAGTATGCAAGATTTAGTTTTGGTCCTCCGATGAAAGAACTTGAACTAGGTGTTAAGCTACTAAGAGAGGTTCTATAAATGACCATAAACTACTGGCTAGTAAAAACAGAAGAAGATGTTTATCCAATCGATAAATTAAAGAGCGACAAAGAAACTCTTTGGGACGGGGTAAGAAATTATCAAGCTAGAAATTACTTAAAGCAAATGAAGAAAGGTGATATTGTTTTTATATATCACTCAAACTGTAAAGAACCAGGAATAGTCGGACTTGGTGAAATAAGTAAAGAAGCAATCCCTGACCCATTACAATTTGTGGCATCTAGTGATTACTACGATCCAAAATCCACAAAAGAAAGTCCGAGATGGTTCAGCCCTACTATTAAATATAAAAAAACAATTCCCAATATTTCCTTGGAAACTCTGAGACAGTATTCTTGGATGAAAGACTCACCTCTGACAAGAACCGGAAATAGACTAAGCGTCCTCTCTCTAACAGAGCGCCAAGGCCTTGAAATTATTAAGTCTTCTTAATTTTCTGCTCGATTTCACTTTAAAAGTTTATTTTTACCTCAAACTGTTCTATATCAAACAAGCTTAAATTTGCAGAGTAAACTGCGGCATAAAACATAAGGATAATTCATGAGCGTAAGTAGAATAACTCATAAATATATTAGAGAACATCCAAGCGTCCAAGACTGCTTAGAAAGAGGTCTAATAAACTACTCCGCTTTAGCCAGAGAAATTTGCAAAACTACTGATAGCGAATCCTTTGATGCAGTTCTAGTTGCATGCAGAAGATATTACCAGAAAAAAAAGTCTCACGTTTCTAGAGAGCAAAAAATTATTGCTCTAATGAAGAAATCAAAAGTTAGAGTTAGAAATAAAATTGCAGTAGCGACAATCGAAAAAGGCAAAGGCTTAGATAAGGCGCTCGAGATTCAAAACTTTGTAAAAAAAGAAAAAGGTGACTTTAATCTAATCGAAGGTGAAGATGTTATCACCATGATTACAAATGTGGAGTATATCCCGATCATTAAAAAAACCTTTGGCATGGGAATTATTAAAACCAGCACAGGCCTAGCTCAAATCACATTAGTATTTGGTGACAACTTAGAAATGACTCCCGGGGTACTATCTTTTATTTATAGAATGTTCTCAGAATACGATGTGAATATTAGAGAAGAGATGAGTTGCTGGAAGGACGTGATGGTCGTAGTCGATGAAAAAGACGTGGCTAAAGTTATGCAAATGCTTAGCTTTGATTAGTCATTAGAAACGTATTCCATACTTGAATATCAAAACTACATTGCTATTAATACCAAGCCTTATTTGGCTTGGTATTACGACTACTAGGCATAAATTAAGCCTAATTTTCGATAGTTCAAGGTACCGTAGTAGCGTCCCTGTAATCTGCGTTGGAAATTGCTCCGCTGGTGGAAATGGAAAAACTCCTACTTGTATCTTTCTTGCTAATTACCTTGCTGAAAACAAAAAAAAAGTTGGACTAATCTTAAGAGGATATAAAGGATCCCTAAGTTCAAATATTCCACTTGTAGTTACAGATCAACATACAGTTCTAGAAATAGGTGACGAAGCTAGAATGTATAAAAAGTTTCTTAAAGACAATACAGAAATTGTCATTTGCAAATCTAGGACATCTGGCATTAAAAAACTAGAAGAACTAGGTGTTGATATCATAATAATGGATGACGGCTTACAGCATCTCAAAGTAAAACCAACTCTATCTTTTTGTTTGGTAGATATTAGCGAATCAAATGCCTACTGCAAACCACTACTAACACAAATAATCCCAAACGGCAGATTAAGAGAAGATCCAGCTTTATCATTTAATCGAGCTGATTATATTATTTTTATCTCCAGAGAAAAAATTGAAGAAAATTCACTAGATAAAATTCAGCAAATAATTACACAATACAATATTAATAAATATTGCATCTTAGAAATAATAGGCTCACAGATTGTTGATAGCCTAACCTTCAATCAAATCCCTAAAAAACCTGCGCTAGCTTCACTATTTACTACAATTGCTAAGCCAGGCGATTTAATCAAAACAATAAAAAACCTCGGTATTCAGATAGTTGAAACTAAAATATATAACGACCACCAGCAAATCAGCTGGGAAGAATGGGAAAAATCAATAAAAACCTTAAAAAAACCAATCCTATGCACATCAAAGGATTATGTTAAAATCATAGACTTCCCTAGAGAAGAAGGGGAAATTCTGATAGTCTTACAAGAAGTAAAAGAAGCGGCCAGTATTAATAATACAGATCTAAATAGTACGAGCATACTGGAGCCAATAAATAATTTAATAGGTATTTGAATATGATCATTCTGACAGGCGGAGCTGGTTTCATTGGAAGTGTAATTCTTTCAGCGCTTAACAAACTGGGCAAAACTGATATTTGGGTAGTAGACTCACTTGGCAATAATGAAAAGTGGAAAAACCTAAGACAAAAAAACTATAATAACTTCTCTCACAAAAATGACTTCCTTCCAGAACTAGAATCTCTAGGTAAAAAAAAGATAGAAGCGATAATTCATATGGGAGCATGCTCTTCCACTACTGAAACAAATGCTGATTATGTCATGAGAAATAACTTTTTATTCTCAAAACACCTATTTGATTTTTCAGTAAGCAGGGATATTCCTTTTATTTATGCCTCAAGTGCAGCAACTTACGGTGATGGAAATCAAGGATTCTCTGATAATGTATTAGAGCTAGATAAACTTCTTCCATTAAATATCTATGGCTACTCCAAGCATTTATTTGATCAATATGTAAACTCTACTAGACATTCAAATCAGGTTGTCGGCCTTAAATTTTTCAATGTTTATGGCCCAAATGAGTACCATAAAGGCTCAATGAAAAGCGTAATCTACAACTCTTATTATCAAATACTGAAAGAGAAGCAGGTAAGACTTTTTAAAAGTGATAGAGAAGACTACGGACACGGAGAGCAAAAAAGAGATTTTATCTATGTAAAAGATATTTCCAAAGTAATTATTTGGCTTCTAAACAACCCTCAAGTATCAGGCCTATATAATCTAGGAACAGGGCAAGCAAGAACCTGGAAAGACCTAGCTAATGCTGTATTTGCTGCAATGAATATTCCATCAAATATAGAGTTCATAGAACTTCCAGATAACTTAAAAGGCAAGTATCAATACTTCACAGAAGCCGATATGCAAAAACTAAGAGCTAGTGGATACGATCAAGAATTCACATCTCTTGAAGATGGCGCTAAGGACTATGTTAATAACTATCTTGAGAAATCAGATCTGGGGGCATAATGCTATCTCTTTTAAAGGAAAAACGAGTATTTGAACCAAGCAGTGAATTCAAAGAAAACTCGAACACAAAAGAGTATGTCGAAACTTATAAAAAATCTATCGAAGATCCAGAAGCATTCTGGGCTTCACAAAGTGAAAAATATCTTATCTGGGATAAGCAGTGGGATACCGTACTAACTCACGATTGGTCTTCAATTGGGGATAAAGAAGGCCCATACGTAAGTTTTTTTAATGGTGGAACCTTAAATGTTTCACATAATTGTCTTGATCGACACTTAAACACTGCAACCAAAGATAAAACAGCAATTATCTGGCGCGGGGAAACGAAAGGCGAAAAAAAAGAAATCACCTACCAAGAACTTCATAAAGAAGTTTGTAAAGCAGCAGATGCATTAACAGAACTTGGCATTACAGCAGGAGACAGAGTAACTCTATTCATGCCGATGATTCCAGAGCTTACTATCTCCATGTTAGCATGCGCAAGAATTGGAGCAATTCATTCCGTTGTATTTTCTGCCTTCAGTAGCGAAGCCCTAGCGAGTAGAATAGAAGACTGCAAGTCTTCTTTAATCATCACTTCAGATGTTAGTTTTCATTCGGGCAGAACTTTAAATATAAAAGAAAAAGTAGATACTGCACTATCTTCAACTGCTCACGACTGTAGCAGTGTTAAAAAAGTTATAATACTAAAAAGAACAGGACAAGACTTAAAACTAACTGAAGGTAGAGATATACTCTGGTCTGAACTAATAACAAATAGATCAATCGATACCAATAAAACAGTTAATTCATTCCCCGCCGAGCAACCACTTTTTATTCTCTATACTAGCGGCAGCACTGGAAAACCAAAAGGAGTAATGCACACCTCCGCAGGCTATCTTCTTTATGCTGCGATGACTAGTCAAATAGTATTTGATTTTAAAGATAAAGATATTTATTGGTGCACTGCTGATATTGGATGGATCACAGGTCATAGCTACGTAGTTTACGGACCACTACTAAACGGTGTCACAACTGTTATGTTTGAAGGGAATCCCACTTATCCAGACGGTAGTAAATGCTGGGAAATTATTGAAGATCTAAAAGTTAATACTTTCTACACTGCCCCTACTCTAATACGCTCACTAATGAAACTAGGTGAAGAGATCCCTAATAAATACGATCTAAGCTCACTAAGATTACTTGGCTCAGTAGGTGAACCAATAAACCCTGAAGCGTGGATGTGGTATTATGAAGTAATCGGTAAAACCAAATGCCCCGTAGTAGATACTTGGTGGCAGACCGAAACCGGTGGAATAATGATCACAACAATACCTGGAGTTCATGCTACAAAACCAGGTTCGGCAGGACTGCCGATGTTTGGAATTTCTCCAAAGATACTGGATAAAGATGGTCACGAAGTTGGTATAGATGAAGGAGGTTCACTAGTAATAGATAAACCTTGGCCAGGAATGATCAGAGGGGTCTACGGTGATTTAAAAAACGAACTTATTAAAAATGTTTACTTTAGCGCTTATAGTGGGAAATATTTTAGCTCAGACGGAGCAAGAAAAGATAGCGATGCTTACTACTGGCTACTCGGAAGAATAGATGATGTGATAAATGTTTCTGCGCATAGACTTTCTACTGCAGAAATTGAAAGCGCCTTAGTTAGTCACCCATCTGTGGCAGAGGCCGCAGTTGTTGGAGTTCCGCATGATGTAAAAGGACAAGGCATTTATTGTTTTGTTACTCTTAAAAATGGAGTGAAACATAGAGAGACTGATGGAGCTGCTGGAAGTAAAGAAATAGCAGCTGAGTTAATACTACAAATCAGAACTGAAATAGGACCGATAGCAGCTCCCGAAGCTATCCATTTTGCAAGCGGTTTACCTAAAACTAGATCAGGTAAAATAATGCGTAGAATATTAAGAAAAATCGCAGAAGGTGATACCTCCTCACTTGGAGATACTTCAACTCTTGCAGATGAAAGCATTATAGAGGAACTACTAGGATCCTCACCATATAGAAATAAATAACAATAATATGGACTTAGCCAATTAAGCCGAGCCTCGCAATAGTTTATTATTTTTCTAGTTAAAGATTAATCAAGAAAGTTTCGTTACTCCATACAGATCAAGTTCCCGTTATTAAAATAATATTAGGGAAAATATGCGGGTAAATATGGACGAAAATTTAGACGAAAAAGAAAATCATGGACACACTTCAACAAAAGCAAGGTCTAATGATTTTTCTAAAATGGAAGCTCCAATAAAGATAGGAACCGTTTATGAAGTTGGTCAAAAAGTTCTATTCTATATCGAACCTGGAAATGAATCGACCACTAGCATACTTGAAGTTGGTAATTACGTTCTAGTAAAACATCTAGAGCTAGCTATTCTTGGTCAAATATCAAAACTTGCCCTAGGAAGAAGTGCGAATGCTGTCTCAACAGGCGAGGTAGAACTACTTGCTACAATAAATCTCGAAACTTGCAGTCTAGTCCCTGGAGTTAGTCAGTTACCAAGTCTAGGTTCCACAATTTATACTGCTACAGAAAGCCTAGTTCAAGAACTATTCGAGCCTACTAGCAGACCAGATGATCCGCTCATATATCTAGCGAACTTAAATACCGAATCAGGCATAAAAATTTGTCTCTCTCCAGATATGTTATTTCAAAGACATTGCGCAATTCTAGGAAGCACAGGATCAGGTAAAAGTAATACTGTTTCTAGAGCACTAGAAGAATGTCTTAAATTTAAATCAAAAATTATCTTAATCGATGCGACTGGTGAATACAGAGGATTTAAAGGAAAAAGCGTAAGACATGTCCATGTTGGTAAGCTGTTATCAGAGTCAGATAAAGCTAAGAATTCTGTAGAAGTTTCTGTTCCCTATTACCATCTGACTGAATCTGATTTAATGACTATCTTCAGACCTTCTTCTTCCCAAGGCCAAACTCCAAAGCTAAGAGCGGCAATGAAGAGTTTAAAACTTTCGATTCTATCTCCAAGCTTAGCCCTTGATGGTAACATTATTAAAGCAGACAAAGATAGAAGATTCTATGATTCCGAATATGCTAGACACTCAAAGACCATAGATAATCCATTGGCTATTTTTGACATATCAAAGCTCTGCCAACAAATAGAGAACGAATGTGTTCGTCCGACAAGAAGTCCAACAGAACCATTTTTTTGGGGAGCTATCAATAGTGTAGAACTTGCAAATTGTACTACTTTGGTTGTTAAAATTTCTGACATCATTAGCTCACCGGAACTAAGTTGTATCTTTAATCCAGGAAACCTACCCTCACTCCTAGATCAAGTAGATGAATTTTTAGCAGATCCACAGCAGAAGTTATTTAGGATTTCTCTAGAAGGTCTTCCTTTTATGTATAATGCTAGAGAAATAGTTTGTAACGCTATAGGTAGACAAATTTTAAATTTAGCTAGAGCTAATAAATTTAAAAAGTGTCCAATTACTGTAGTAGTTGATGAAGCGCACCATTTCGTAAAAGAAAATCTAGAGAATGATGCCTCCGCACCAAACATTGACTCTATGGCTCTTATCGCAAAAGAAGGTAGAAAATATGGGCTATCTATTTGTTTAGCGACTCAAAGACCAAGAGATATACCTGAAAGTATACTTAGCCAAATGGGAACTTTCTTGATTCATAGACTATCAAACGAAAGCGATAGAAGAGTAGTTGAATCTGCATCTGGCTCATCCGACTCAGGAACATTACGAATACTACCAACTCTCAGACCTGGGAAATGCGTAATACTAGGAGTGGCCGTTCCATTTCCTCTCCTAGTTCAAGTAGTACGCCCTGAAATAGAACCTATGTCAGAGACTCCAAGCTTTTCTGATTTTTGGAGAAATTAAAAGCTAACTTATCTAGAATATCTTTAATTATATTTTCTGGATTTGGTGAGATATCAACATGTAATGCTTCTTCCTCACTAGGTTTTTCTAGTAACGCAAACTGACTATGAAGTAGTGTAGTAGGCATAAAGTGCCCTACTCTTGCTTTCATTCTATTTCCTATTAACTCAACATCGCCAGACAAATAGACAAAACAAACCGAATCAAGATTACACTTCAACATATCTCGGTAGTTATGTTTCAAAGCAGAACAAGCAAGAACTAAATTTTCTCCATTCTCTTTAGCAGAAGTAATCAAAGAACCAAGACATTTTAACCAAGGCACTCTATCTTCATCTGTTAGAGGAATACCATTAGACATTTTAGTAACATTTTCTTCTGGATGAAAAGCATCTGCATCATAGAACTCCCAACCAAGAGAGTGAGCAAGATCTAATCCTATTGTTGACTTACCTGACCCGGTAACACCCATCACAACAATGGCATGAACTACTTTAGACAACTTTTCAGAAAATAAAGGCATGATTAAATTAAAACTAAAATTCAATAAATCCGAGAACAAAAGTTGTAATAATTAATGAAATAAATCAAGGAATTGATATAGTTAATAGTTAAGAAAACTAAAATTAGGTAAATTACTGTAAATTATGAACAATTCCTTAAAATCTACCCTTAAATCTATAGGTGTAATTATACTTGGCGGAAGCGGGTACGGGGCAAAAGAGTTTTTAAGGCTCGCCATTCTCCATCCCGAGCTAGAAATTGCTAGTATAATATCGAGCACAAACAGTGGCGAGTTAGTTTCAAAAATCCACAAAGAGCTAAACTCTCTTTGTAATTTAAAATTCTCAAAAACTGTAGATTTAGATGTTTTAGCACAATTTGCTCATAAATTTATTGTTCTCGCACTACCTCATGAAGAAAGTGAAAAATTTGTTATTAACAACTTTCAAGAGTTACAAACAAAACAAATTTGTATCCTAGACCTTAGCGGAGCTTTTAGATTAAAAAATAAAACTGAAAGATCAAATTACTACGGCCCTATAGTAAAAGAATTAACTGAAGAAATAATTAACTCTTTCGAGTACGGCTTAACAGAAATAAATAGCGATAAAATTAAGTCAGCAACAAACATCTCAAACCCTGGATGCTTTGCGACTGGGGCTATATTATCTATTCATCCTCTGAAAAGTTTAAATATTCTTAATATAGCAATAGACGGGAAATCAGGATCATCAGGAGCAGGAAGAGGTTTAAAACAAAACTTTCATCATCCCGAACTTAGCGGATCAAGCTTTCCATATGCAGTATTAAAACACCGACACTCAGCAGAAATTATAGAATATTGCATAGAAAATAAAAAAATAAATCTTGCCTTCACGCCACATGTAATTCCAATTAGTAGGGGAATGTTAATTAGTAGTTATGTATTTTTAAGTGAGAGTAAATCTAAACAAGAGATAATAGAGCTCTATACGAACACCTATAAAAACTGCCCATTTATAAGACTAGTTCAAGACCCTTCTGAAATACGACTAGTCGCTGGATCAAACTTTTGCGATATTTATATTGAAGTAAAAGATAATATCATTTGTGTTACAGCTGCCCTTGATAACTTAATTAAAGGAATGGCAGGTCAGGCTATTCAGAATATTAATTTAAAATGTGGACTTCCAGAGAGTATGGGGTTAAATCATTCAGGACTTGGGCTAGTATAAAGGGGCAATGAATTTAAAAAGAGAATAAACAGGAAGAAAATGCTCGAGAAGGGAAGAGGAACAGGAAGAGAGATTGGGGTAAGGGCTTAGAGTATTTACTGTAGATAAAAATAAAATAGGTACATGCCTCTTTTACTCCTTCCTATCTCTCTTCTTCCAGTTCCTCTTCAGGTCTTAAGCCTTACTTACTGTTTAGCCTCTATTCAAACATAAAATATTTAAAAAATAGAACTAAATGGCAAAATAAGGGGGCTTTCACGAGTCTTTAAAGGCAATAATCTCAAATAGTTAGCGTTTATATATATTACTAATATATATAAATACTTGTTTTTATATATTAGTAATATATAATATACGTATGAACCTAGAAACAATCAGAAATGTCCTAATCGACCAACAAAAAGAACTATTCACGCCCGATAGTGAAGAATTAGTTCGTGAAGTAGATTTAGAATATCATTTAAGAGTACCAGAAGTTAGTGTCATTACTGGAGTAAGAAGATGCGGAAAGTCTACTCTACTAAGACAGCTCGCTCGAAGAGTTAAGGAAGATTTTAATATTCATTATTTAAACTTTGAAGAACAGCGACTAGATTCTTTTGATGTTGATGATTTTAGAATAGCTTACGAGGAATTTCTTTCAAATGTCATACAAGATAAAAAGCAAATTCTAATCTATGATGAAATTCAAAATGTACCTCTTTGGGAAAAATGGATTTCTAGTATTGCAAATAAAAAAAATATTAAAATATTCATAACAGGTTCAAACTCAAGTCTTCTAAGCTCTGAGCTATCAAGTTTAATAACAGGCAGACATGTTGATCTTCACATAACTCCACTTTCTTTTAAAGAGTCCTTACAAAGATATCCAGAATATAAAACAAAAAACATAGAATATTCCACAGATTATAAATTATTTTTGAAGAAGTCTTGCGATGAATACTTTAAATTTGGAGGATTTCCGCGAGCTCTTCTTTACCAAGACACTACCATACTGGGAAACTACTATGAGGATATAGTAGAAAGAGATATTGCGCTTAGAAAAAAAGTAAGAAATATAAAAGCTCTAAAAAACTTAGGTAGAATTCTAGCTTCTCAAAATGGAAGAATGCTTAACCAAAGTAATGTGAGCAAAGACCTTTCATTAAAAAGCGTATTAACTACGAATAAATTTATAAACTACTTTAAGGAAACCTTTTTATATTCTGAAATAAAGCTTTATTCCAAATCTGCAAAAAAACAAACCAGAGGTCATTCTAAATTCTACGCAGTAGACCCGATATTAGCAAAAAAAACTGGCCTATATTACGGAGATACTCTCTATTGGGAATTAGAAAACCATGTCTTTAACGAGCTATCAAGAAGAGGATATGAAATATCATATTGGCATCCCTACAAAGGACTTGAAGTAGATTTTATCGCTAGAGATAAAGAGGGTATTGATACAATTATCCAAGTCTGTGTTGATTTATCACAAGACGAAACTTACAAAAGAGAAATACGCGCAATCGAAAAAGCCAAGGTTGCCATTAAAACTGAAAATTGCTTGATTATAAGTTATTTTGAACAAGATGCTGTTACTCAAGCAAAATGTCCTTATAAAATAGTTCCCTTCTATTCTTGGGCTTCAAATTATTAATCATATTTATCTTTTAAGAAGAGACTAAACAGGAAGAAAATGCTTGAGAAGGGAAGAGGAACAGGAAGCTCAACGTCCAGAAAATAAAAGCTGAGTTCAGTGAAGAACTCAGCATGGATGTTAATCAATTTAAACCTCTAAGCTAGTGCTATCTTCTGAGTTATCATCTGAATTATGTGCGCCAATAGCATAGCAGAACTCATGGAATTTCTCTTTATATTGTTTTGAACCACTATGAATATGCCCCCCGTCGATTATCAATTTGATATCGTCATTCGGGTAAACATCTTCCTGAATTAGAGTTTTTTCAAACGATGCTATTCTCTCTTCGTCTCTGGAATAAATTAGTAGCAATTTGTGATCATCTAATCCAATCTCTTCATTCTTTAAAAAATCACATACAGAAATTTCCGTGCAACCATCATTTAAGAACAAGTCAATATAGTCGTATAAATATGACTTAAGCACATTTATATCTATTTCTTCTCGCCAAAACTCAAGGGGTTTAACAAAATAGGTACATGCCTCTTTCTAAACCTAACAAATCCTAAAGATAAGTATCTCTTATTATTTAATAACTTAATTTCATATAAGACTCTAGAAAGAGGCTGGTAGCTATTTTACTATGCCTGCTCAAATTTACTTTAGGGAGATAACCCAGGTTATTAATCTATAGATATCAAAAACCTAGATAGTCTTTTTAAAATCAAAAAGCCCTGCTAGATACAAAGGTAGGTAGAGTGTATTCTTCATTCTCTCTATATTTCTCTGAGAAAAAACTATTGAAAGCTTAGGTTCAAATTGCTTTTCATATTCTGTAAGACTCTTGAGGGTACCCCTTGTTCCACTTTTAACTTCAACAGGTACTACTTCATTATTATATGCAGTGACATAATCTATTTCAGCATCCGAATGATATTTTGTACTACACCAATAATATAAATTATTTCTCAAACTAGCAGAGCTCGTTGCTAAAATTTCTTGCCCAACAAACTGTTCAGCAAATTTCCCCTTACAAGTATCAGTTAAGTCAGATTGAGGAGATACGCTGCTCCAATTAAAGCCCAAAGAGTGCTGCAACAATCCCACATCCAGTGATAATAACTTGAAGGTCGAAGTTTTTGCCTCCGAATTAAGTGGTAAATGTTTTGCATTAGTACTTACAACTTTAGTAAATAGTCCCGCATATTCTAATAAAGATAAAGCATTTTTAATTTTCTCTATGCGCAGGTCTCTATCTATATGTGTGTATTTTATTTTAGTTCCAGCAATTAAAAATGGTATTTTTTCAAAGACTGTTTTCAACACCTCCCATTCTGATTTCTTAGAATACTTTGGGAAATCATCGTAATAACCATTTAAAATATCACTATGTACTATACTAACCTTACTAAGATCTCTACTTTTAACATATACCGCCACAGCTTTAGGCATACCACCAATTAAAAAATACTTTTTAAGCTCATGTAATAATTCTTTGTGTAAATATTCAGGAATTTGAATGCTACCATCTTTATTTAGTTTCTCAAGATATTCACGCACATGTGATTTCTCAATCGAGTTTAAATATTCTAGAAAACTTACTGGCCTAACATACATCGAACTAACTCTACCAACAGGAAAACTAATTTCTTGTAGAACAAACTCTAGTAGCGATCCCGCAGCAATCACAGGAATATTTGGTGCTTTCTCGTAAAAATACCTAAGGCTAGTTATTGCTTGAGGGCAGGCTTGGATTTCATCAAAAAATATTAATACTTGCCCATTCTTTATTGACTTGCCTGAATAGAAAGTTAGTTCATCAATTATCCTATTAATATCTAAGTCAGCTTCAAAAATACTTTTTAATTTAGACAGTTCTTCAAAATTAATTTCCAAGGAGTTGATGAAAATAGGTACATGCCTCTTTTGAAACATAAAATATTTAAAAAATAGGACAAAATTGCAAAATAAGGGGGCTTTCACGAGGCTTTAAAGGCAATAATTTCAGATAGTTAGCGTTTATACATATTACTAATATATAAAAATGCTTGTTTTTATATATTAGAGGTAAAATATCCCTCAAATTAAGTACATGCCTCTTTCTAAACCTAATAACAATCGAAAAGGCCAAAGTTGCCATTAAAACTGAAAATTGCCTGATTATAAGTTATTTTGAACAAGATGCGATTATTCAAGCAAAATGTCCTTATAAAATAGTTCCCTTCTATTCTTGGGCTTCAAATTATTAATCATACTTATCTGTTAAGAAGAGACTAAACAGAAAGAAAATGCTCGAGCACACTTAATGACAAGAAACAACTTGACTATCAGTATCCAAATTGTTTGCTCCGTGCTCGTGAGTACCCCCAGAAAAATGTAAATACACAGAATAAAAACTTAACATACTAACGATAGTATAACCTACTAATTTATTTCTAATAGAAAACTTACTCAGTAGTCCTCTTGCAAATAGAGCAGTGGCAGTCAAAAGAGGTATAGTGCCTAACCAAAATGAGAAGATATGAATAAATACCCTTTCTATTTTCGGCTCTGCTCCGGCCAAAGCAATATTAAGGTACAACCAACCACATGGTATCGTTGTAGATAAAAGACCAATGGATAAAGAATTCATTGCAGAAGTTTGAATAGAAGCTCTTTTTAGTACTGAAGCAAATAAAATCTTAGTATAAGACAATAAATTAAATTTCCCAATCATAGATGCAGTAGTGCTTGGAACAGTCGCGCTAACAGAAACCTCATTAAAAAATGATAACATAAAGACTATAATCATTACCAAAAGTATAATTCCAGAGGCCCAGTAATAGCCTGAAACATATTTAAGATATTCGCCAAAAGTAAAAAATAAATAAGACATGAAGCAATAAGTAACTAATCTACCAAAATGATAAATTAAAATTGAAAAAATTGACGAAGTGAAAACATTCTTTTTAGCAGAGCAAGAAGCTGCTACCAAACAGGAAAAACCTCCGCACATTGAGACACAGTGCAAACTACCTAGCAAACTAGCAAAAAAAACAAGAATGTATTTATAAATTTCTTCCATTAATTCGATAGTGAAACAGTATCTAAAAATTAAGTGCAATATAAAAATAAAATATCATGGCAGGACTAAAGATAAAAGCTATGATACTAAGAATTAAAACTAGTAAATATTTTGGAACAAAACCTCTGCTTACATTGTAAAGAAAAAATTACCAGCTCTAATAAAGTAGCGGAAGTATTCTGTTGTTACGGATGTAAGTTTGTTTACGAAGCTATTACTGCTAGCGGTCTTGATAATTTTTATAGCATTAGAGACAAATTCATAGCAACTGGCCTAAAACCAACAATTAGCAATACTAAATACTCCTACCTAGATGATCCAGACTATCAACAAAATATCAATCTAAAAGTTGAAGGTCAACAAGCTACTGTAACTTTATCATTAAAAGATATGCACTGTGCGGCGTGTCTTTGGCTTTTAGAAAAGATACCTCAAGTGGCTGACAATATCATTAATGTTAAAGCATCATTACAAAAAAAAGAAGCAAAGGTCACTTACAATAAAGATAAAATTAAACTATCAGAAGTGGCTCTATCTTTTGAAAGATATGGTTATCGACCAGAAATTATAGAAATAAACGAAACGAACAAATTATTTAATACTTCGAAGTCACACCTTAGAGATCAAATTACTAGATTAGGAGTTGCAGCTTTCTCCACTATGAATTGCATGATGTTATCATCCTCTATCTATGAAGGATGGTGGAGTGGAATGGAAACAAAATATCTTGCATATTTTAACATCATGAGTTTGATAGTGGCTACTCCTGCTATCTTCTATTCAGCAAATCCTTTTTACAAAAGAGCATATTCTGGAATCAGAGCAGGACAATTTCATCTTGATTTACCCTTATCAATAGGGATTTTATTTGGCTATTTCTTAAGTTTCTACTGCATTATAATAGGACAAGGTGAGGTATATTTCGACTCACTAACAATGCTTATACTACTAATTACCGCAGCAAGAGTTCTACAAGACTTTGGTTTAGAAAAATTCAACTCTAAGCTGAAAATTGATAATGATATTTTCGCCAAAGAAGCAAATTTAATTGTTAGTAATAACGATACTGAAAAAATAGAAACTATTTATGCAAAAAAAGTAAAGGCAAATGATCTAATCCAAATTAAGGAAGGAGAGTACGTTCCTGTTGATGGCGAAATAATTAGCGGAACTGCATTTATAAATACTGCGGTCCTAACTGGAGAATCTATTCCACAAAGTGTAAAAGAGGGTTTCACGATACTGTGTGGTTCATTAGTTACAAGTGGAAGTATTATAATTCGCGCTAACAAAACACAAGAAAACTCAGAGATGTATCTTCTTTTTTCTTCGCTAAAAGAAAGAATTGAACACTCTGCTGAGATCAGTAAAAAGATAGATGACAGAAGTAAGTATTTCGTAGCTTATGTATTTTTGATTGCGGCTACTTCATTCTCATACTTTGCTTACTTTGAGAGCATACAAAAAGCACTTGAAGTATTACTAGCCGTGGTTGTAGTTAGCTGCCCCTGCGCTCTAAGTCTCGCAGCTCCCCTAGCCTTTGCCTCATGCTTTTATAAAGCCAAAAAAAATAATATCTTTTTTTCCTCTAGTAGATCAGTTGAACTACTTGCAGAAGCACAATCTTATTTTTTTGATAAAACTGGAACCTTAACCGAAGGGAATATTGAAGTTAGTAAAAGTATTTGGGAGGAAAGTGTTGTTAATAAAGATGAAATTTTAACAAAACTTATACTTTCAGAAATGGGAGTCCCTCACCCGATAGCTACAGGTCTTATCAAATGGGCGACAAGTCAAATATCAGAAGATTATACTTATGATTTTAAACTGGTTGAAAGGTCAATTATTCAGGGAGAAGGAATCATATCAAGCTTCTCTGACGGAAAGAAATATAGAATAGGAAAGGAAGTTAAATCTACAAAAACAAACAACTCAGCTGAGAATTTAAAACTATCTAATATAACGATCTCAGAAAATGATATTAATATCCTAACAATCAGCCTATCAGATCAAATAAGGGAAAATACTTCAGAAATAATTAAGTGGTTATCAAAAAATCAAAAAGAAACTTATATTCTCTCCGGAGACAAGGAAGAAGTAGTACAGCAAACTGCTAAAGATGTAGGAATTAATATTAATAATTCTTATTCCGAACTAAAGCCAAAAGATAAATTAAAACTCATTAGTGAAATCGGAAAAAAACCAAAAGTAATGGTAGGCGATGGCATTAACGACACACTTGCTATGAGCTCTGCAGAAGTCGGAATAAGTATTTCTGGTGGACTTAGACTTCTTCAAAAAGAAGGAACAATTGCGATAACTAATTTTAAACCTGAGATACTGTATTCTGCAATAAATGGATCAACAAGCACTATAAAAGCAATCAGAATTAACCTCTCCTTCTCATTAGTATATAATTTACTCGGTACCTCAATCGCTGCCATGGGACACTTAAATCCACTACTAGCCGCTATACTAATGCCTGGCAGTAGTGGATTTGTTATACTCGTGTCTAGTATAATTCCTAACTTCGTAGCGCCAAGATTTAAAGACCATCCTGAAACACCAAAACAAAGTACAAAAGATCAAAAATGGAGATAATATACATTTTAATACCCTGCAGTATTATTTTAGCCACAATCGGCCTTATTGGCTTTTTATGGGCTTCGAAAAGTGGACAATTCGAAGATACCGAAACTCCCGCTCATCGCATCTTGATAGATGATGAATAATTTTTCTTAGAACTATTTCCCATTTAAATTCAAATACTTTCAAACTTCACAAAATCATTTATTTGGTATAGTTAATATTCATATTATCAATATTTAATTTCATGAATGACATGTTAGAAAAATTCAGCTACGACGATTCAGTTGTTAGAAAATTTGTACTTGCTACAATAATATGGGGAGCGGTTGGTATGCTCGTCGGTGTTATTATTGCTGCTCAACTTGCCTACCCGGCATTAAACTTTGATCTGCCGTGGATTACCTTCGGTAGACTAAGACCACTTCACACTAACGCTGTCATCTTTGCTTTTGCGGGAAATACAATTTTTGCTGGAATATACTACTCTACCCAGAGGCTACTTAAAGCTAGAATGTTTTCTGACATACTTAGCAATATTCACTTTTGGGGCTGGCAATTAATAATAGTATCTGCTGCAATTACACTACCACTTGGAATAACAGTTTCCAAAGAATACGCAGAACTAGAATGGCCCATTGATATAGCAATAACATTAATATGGGTTGTATTTGCTGTTAACTTTTTTGGTACAATTTTTAAAAGGAGAGAAAAGCATCTCTACGTAGCTATCTGGTTCTACATTGCAACTATAATTACAGTAGCAATGCTACACATTGTAAACTCACTAGCCATTCCAGTTTCACTTTATAAGAGCTACCCTATTTACTCAGGAATACAAGATGCCCTAGTTCAGTGGTGGTACGGGCATAATGCCGTAGCATTCTTTCTTACTACTCCCTTTTTAGGATTAATGTACTACTTCGTTCCCAAAGCAGCAGAAAGGCCAGTATTCTCCTACAGACTGTCAATAATACACTTCTGGTCACTAATCTTCTTATACATCTGGTCTGGACCGCATCACCTTCTAAACTCTTCGCTACCGAATTGGGCACAAACAATGGGGACGGTATTCTCAATTATTCTTATTGCGCCATCTTGGGGTGGCATGATCAATGGACTGTTAACACTGAGAGGTGCTTGGGATAAACTAAGAACAGATCCTGTTCTTAAATTTATGGTTGTTGGTATAACCTTTTACGGAATGTCGACCTTTGAAGGTCCGATGATGTCGATAAAATCTATAAACGCCCTAACCCACTTCACAGACTATACAATAGGACATGTTCATAGTGGTGCCTTAGGTTGGAATGGTTTTATTGCTTTTGGACTTATCTATTATTTAGTACCTAAGCTTTGGAAGGTTCCTTTTTGGAGTCAAAAATTAGTTACTGCTCACTTTTGGACTGCGACTATAGGTATAGTTATTTACATCACAGCAATGTGGGCTGCGGGGATTACCCAAGGTCTAATGTGGAGAGCAATAACTAGCGAAGGAGTTCTAAAATATCCAAACTTCATTGAAACAGTTGTAAAACTACAACCATTTTATATTGCAAGACTATTAGGGGGAGTGCTCTACCTAACAGGAACTATACTGCTAGTTTATAATGTTTTCAAAACAATTGCGGTATCAAAAGCTCAAAAAGCAGATTTAACTGATCCATCATTTCAGGCAGCGCCTCTTACTCATGATAAGGAAGAGGAAGAAAACGATGATAAGCACTCTCATCCTACTCCATGGCACAGAAAACTTGAAGGAAAGCCTTTAATTTTTGGATGTTTAGTACTAGTTGCAGTTTTCATAGGTGGACCTTTTGAATTTGTGCCACTTGCTTTAATCAAAACTAACGTACCTCAAATCTCCTCAGTTCATCCTTACACCCCGCTAGAACTTGAAGGCAGAGACCTTTATATAAAAGAAGGTTGCTACAACTGTCACTCACAAATGGTTAGGCCGTTTAGAGATGAAGTACTCAGGTACGGAGAATATTCAAAGAGTGGTGAATTTATTTATGATCATCCATTTCAGTTTGGCTCAAAAAGAACAGGACCAGACCTTCACAGACTAGGTGGTAAATATCCAAGCTCTTGGCATTGGAAGCATATGAGAGAGCCAATCAGTACTAGTCCTGGCTCAATTATGCCTAGGTATCCTTGGTTATATGAAAATAAATATGATTTAGAAAGTATCAGTTCTAAAATTAAAGCAATGAAAACTCTAGGTGTTCCCTACTCTAATGAGGACATTTCAAATGCTGCTATTAATATGGATGCACAAGCAAATAAAATAGTTGAAGAATTGAAATCTCAAGGTGAAGCCGTGAGTGATACAGAAGCGAAATCAGAAATAATAGCACTAATTGCTTATTTACAAAGATTAGGAACAGACATCAAGGCAAAGACAGAAACATCTAAGAAAGATAATAATAAATAAAGAGATAGCATTATGAGATTCTTAATTCCAGAAATCGCCTCTTCAATTGGTTTTTTAGTAACTGTAATATTATTTGTATTTTTCTTGTGGATCCTATTTACTACTTTTAGAATACCAAAAAAATCACTTGAGAAGTCTAGCAATTTACCCTTTGAAGATTAAACAGTTTTTTAAAATATAGCCCTAGGATATTTATGACAGATAAAAAGAAAGAAGATGAGTTACTAAACCACGACTACGATGGCATTCAAGAGTATGATAACGATCTGCCAAATTGGTGGAAACAACTGTTTATTTTAACTATAGTTTTTGCGCTGACTTATACTATATACTACCACCTAGGGCCCGGTCTGAGCCAAGAAGAAACTTTAGCACTTGAAATTAAACAAGCCGAAAAAATAGCTAAATGGAAAGCAGACGAAGAAAAGCTCAATGCTCCAAAAGATATTAATGCAGAGTTAATGCAGTTAGTTTCTAATAAAAGTGCTTTAGAAAAAGGGAAAGTAGTATTTGAAGGACAATGCGCGGCATGTCACGGAGCACAAGGTCAAGGTATTATCGGACCAAATCTAACAGACAATCACTGGATACACGGTGGCACTATAAAAGAAATACATAGCACAATAGAAAATGGGGTAGTTGAAAAAGGGATGATAGCATGGAAGGCTTTACTATCTAAGGATCAACTACAAAGTGTTGTAGCTTATGTTTGGAACTTAAATGGAACAAATCCTACAAATCCTAAAAAAGAAGAAGGTGTGCTAGTAAATAGGTAACAATAATTGTCTAATATCTTAAATAACGAAGATTCTGAAAAAAAATCCTACAAAGATAGTTTATATACTATTGATAAGAAAGGTAGACGTAAGTGGGTATATCCTGAAATAATTTACGGTAAGTTTTTTAAGATAAGATCAGTTGTAGCTTATTTATTAATGGCGATATACCTACTTACTCCATGGCTAAGAATAAATGAGAAACCGATATTATTACTAAATTTCCCAGAAAGAATCTTTGTAATATTTGGAAAAACTTTCTGGGCGACAGATAGTATATTTTTAATGTTGCTCCTAGCTTCCCTAGGGCTTACTTTATTTCTAGTTACCTCTCTTTTTGGAAGATTATGGTGTGGTTGGGCCTGCCCACAAACAGTTTTTTTAGAATTTCTTTTTAGACCAATTGAGAGATTAATCGAAGGCGATGCTAACAAAAGAAAAAAATTAGATACTGCTCCGTGGGGAATTGAAAAAATATTCAAGAAAGCAACAAAGCACTTATTATGCGCTATTTTCGCTTCCATAATAGCAAATACTGCGTTAGCTTATTTTATCGGCACAGACAAACTAATAGAAATAGCCACTAACTCACCATTAAACAATCCCATACTATTTAGCGTAATGGTATTTTTAATGTTCATTATGGCCTTTGAGTTTGGCTGGTTTAGAGAGCAATTCTGCACAGTCTTATGTCCATATGCACGTTTTCAATCAGTAATGTTGGATCCTGATTCTTTAGTTATAGGTTATGACTACAATAGAGGTGAACCAAGAGGTAAAAAATCAGATCCCAATGCTGGTGACTGCATTGACTGTAAACTTTGTGTCAGAGTTTGCCCTACTGGTATCGATATTAGAAATGGCCTACAACTAGAATGTATAAACTGCGCGCAATGTATCGATGCTTGTGATTCTATAATGACTAAAATCGGTAGAGCTACTGGACTTATTCGCTATGATACAGAAAGAAAGCTACTAGGAGGAGAAAGAAAAATAATTCGTCCAAGATTATTTGTATATTTATCAATACTCTTATTATATTCTACTTTATTTATTTACCTTTTAATTAATAGGTCAGAATTTGATTTTGACGTGCTAAAAGAATCACAAAGTTCCGTATATCAAGAAAGTCCAGATGGAAGAATTATAAATCAATTTAGAGCAAAAGTTTCAAATAAAAGTACAGTTGAGCAAACTTATAAAATAACCGCCGAGGTTTTAAATTCCCCAGATACTAGTTACTCAGTAACTATAGCTAGAAATAATATGAAAGTTCAGCCTGGACAAATGATTGATAATCTTCCCATTTTTATAAGTCTAGAAAAAGATCAGCTAGAAAAAGGTCAAAAAGAAATCAAATTCGAGATAGAAGATAGTAACGGTAACAAAATAATTAAAACGAGCAAATTCCTTGGACCAACAAACTAAAAAATCAATAAACTTTTGGCCATATGCCGTAGTATCCGCTCTCTATCTTATGGGAGTTATTAATTATTTAGTTTTTAGCTTTGCCCAATCAGTAAGCTCCCCACCTATTAGCAACAGTCCATATGACGATTCTTTAAAACTAAACTCAATCAGAGAAGAAGAAAAATGTAGTAAAGATTTAGGAATATATTTTGAAATTGAAGAGAATTCAGGGAACCTTACTATAAAACAAAAGCTTAATACCGAGATAACAAATGCCTTAAAAATAAATACAATAAATATTTCGGGCTGGAGTACAAGCGGTAAGAATATAAACGAAAAAAATTCAAACCTTAAAGAAGAAAGATTTGAAATAGCAGCAAAAGATGTAGAACTTAAAAAAGGTTACTGGTATTTTAAAATTAATGGCACGATAGAGAACTGTCATACTAGTTGCTGTTACTGGACTGTGGTGAAGGATAAGGTAAGTTTATAAATAAAATTAATAAAATAAGTAAAAATTAATAAAATAAGTACAAAATTAATAAAATAAGTACCAGCCTCTTTTTTCATAACCTTCCCTGAAAATCTTTTTCAATAATTGCGATTACAAAATGTAACTTAGATTCTAGTACATAAAACTAAGTTATAATTAACTAACGCACTAAAAACACTAAACCCATGCCGCGCCTATTAAGAAAATTCGAAAAAGATAGAGTTTACTTTATCTCAAATAGAACAGTAGAAGGACTGCCATTTGTCCCGACTATTTTAATTAACATGTTTATACTTGGCATACTCGCCAGAGCTAACTTCTTTCAGCCCCATGTAAGAATATGTCACTTCTTATTTATGGGTAATCATTACCATATGATAGCCGTACTAAAGGGCGATCCAGATGCATTGAAGAACTTCATGGACTACTTTGATGGAGAAATAGCCAAGGTGATAAATAGATTTCGTGGCAGAACAGGACATAATGTCTGGGTGCGACCATATGACGCTGAGGTTTTGTTAACTTACGAATCAGTAATAGAAAAGATAGTCTACTTATATTTAAATCCAATTGCAGCCGGCTTAGTAAGCTATATTAGGGATTACCCTGGAGTCAGCTCTTGGAAGTTCTTTACTAAAGGGATTAAGAGGAGCTATCGATTTTTAGGTAGTGCTGGACTAACTAGATTACCATTTGGTGCAATAAGCAAGAAACTTAGTTGTAAAATCTTAAGAACCAAGAATGAGAATACTACGTTTAGAGATAAGCATTTTTTAGTTATAGATCCTTTTGCTTGGATGTCTTGTTTTAGTGAAGGTTCAAATAAGACTCATGAAGAAGTAAAGAAAGAAATCCTAGAGATGATAGAGAAGGGAGAAGATAAAATAAAAAAGAGACGAGACGGTAGGCCAGTATATGGAGCATACAATTTAAGCAGACAGTGCTTTCATAAGAGATACACTAGCAGAAAGTATAGTAGAAGATCTATTTGTATTTCAACATGCCCAGAACTTCGTAGAGCATTTATTGAAGAGTATAAAGAGTTTGTTAGACTTTGCCGTCGGGCTTGGGAGGAATTTAGATTAACTCGAGGTCATGTTGTTTGGCCACCGGGGGCTTTTCCTCCGGCGAGAGCTGTATTTGCTTCAGTATTATTTTTGTAGCGTTAATTAATTCAAAATTGTTGATCGAGATTGAAAGAAAGTTTATTCTCATGGTTAAGTATTGTTAAAAATCGTTCTTTTATTGAATTTTACTTCCCTACAATCTGAATGAAATTAATTTTTTTGATCTTTGGGTGAATCTTACCTCAAAATGATTCTCTAAACTTTGAACTATAAACAAATTCTATCTCTAAATCTTAAAAATTAGTTCTTGGTAATCATATTTAGTAGATTTTTTCGTTTTTTATTATATGGTGTAGAAAAAGTAGGAGCTTAGGTAAAAAAAGAGGTAAAAAAAGAGGGTGGTACTTATTTTTCAGGGAAGCTTATTTTTCAAGGGAAGTTCCGAAACAAGCGGTGGCTTCAGTTCAACACAAGAAGAGGTTTGATCTAATACTTCCGGGGCGGCGGGGCTATTAAAATAAACCTAAACCAACCCCATTTCCTGACTAATCGCTTCCTGAACCCCAACTTTCTGGCGAGTGATCAATTCAAAATAATAATCAATATCATCAACACCCATGTTAGCAATGTATGCTGTAACACTTAGAACTAAATCATAATTTACTAAACTAAGCTTAGCTCCGATTAGAGTATCGGCTACTGAGAGCGCAGTGCAGAAGAATGCGTTTGAATCTATTAAGGGAACAGGTAGAACGTTGACCCCGATATATAGAGTAGTTTCAGGAGGTCTGTTTAGTCCTTCTAATGTAATTTCCATATCTTCTTCTTCAGATAAAGGAACTAACCACTGTGCTATTTCTTGGGAGCGTTGTTGTAGGCATTCTTCAGGATCAAATCCGCGGCGTAGCATGAATTCTTCTACTATTCTTGTTGGATCTTTGCCGCCCGTGATTTTTCTAATTCGTGCAGGAATTATTTTTTTTACTTTTCCCATATTTCGAATGCTATCTAAATTAATTGGTCAGATTTTACTATACATATTAGATATGTAGTCTGCATTATAAGATTTCAATATTAATAAATTTTTACTCTTTTGTGACTTAAAACATAGGTAATTTAATAATTAAAACCTTTCTACATAATATTTAATCTAAAATTCATGGATAATACATACATTCTTTATTCCTACGCTGCTCTAATGGGACTTATTATTGGAAGCTTTCTAAACGCAGTTATTTATAGACTGCCAAGAGAGATTTCTTTAGTTAATCCAAGAAGATCAATTTGTCCTAAGTGCTCAAACTCTCTGAAGTGGTCAAACAACATTCCTCTTTTTAGTTGGCTAATTCAAGGTGGGAAATGTTCTTTCTGTAAAGAAAAGATCTCTATTACTTACCCGATCATAGAAGCAGCAACTGGATTACTTGCTATCTTCTCACTATATTTTTATGGCGCGACTCTCACTGGATTATTTTGCTTTATATTTTTATCTGTACTCTTAGTTATTACGATGATCGACCTCGAGCACATGATCATACCTGACAAAATTAATAAGCCTGGGATGATTATTGGCTTACTTCTTGGCGCAGCTAATGAATACTACAATTTTCTATCTTTCCCATTCAGCCAATCATTACTTAGTTCAGTAAGTGGATTAATATTAGGCTACGGTACTTTATATTTGATTGCTTGGTTCTTCTTTAAAATGACAGGGCTTGATGGTTTAGGCGGAGGAGATATAAAACTTATGGGATTTTCTGGTGCTCTTCTTGGGGCTGGTTCCATAATGCCTACATTAATCTTAGGATCACTTGCAGGAATTTGTGCGGCAGTCTTTGCAATGATATTTAAAAAAGCAGGTCTTAGAACTGAGCTTCCTTTTGGTCCATGGCTTGCCTTAGGTATGCTTCTTTATATGATTCATATTGATCCTGTTATTCTTATCCAAACGCTTACACAAACTGGCTTAAGATAAAGATGACAATCGAAACGAAATTCAAATTTCCAGGGAAAATTACATCATCACAAAAGATGATAGAATTATTTCAATCCCTAGAAAAAGTTTCTCATTTCAAAACTACAGTTCTCTTAATTGGCGAATCCGGAACGGGGAAAGAACTTTTCGCTAGATCAATTCATAATAACTCTAATAGAGCTGGCGCAAATTTTATAGGCATTAACTGCGGAGCTCTACCTGAACACTTGATTGAGTCTGAATTATTCGGACATAGAAAAGGAGCATTCACTGATGCTAGTAGAGATAAAAAAGGATTGTTTGAAGAAGCTTCTGGAGGAACTATTTTTCTAGACGAAATAGGAGAAATTCCAATTCACTTGCAGGCTAAACTTCTTAGAGTGCTACAAGAGTCGACTATAAGACCTGTTGGAAGCGAAGAAGATATAAGAATAGATGTAAGAGTAATTGCTGCAACTCTTCGCGATCTAGAACAAGATGCCATATCTGGGCGTTTTAGAGATGACTTACTATATCGCATTAATGTAGTCAGTCTTAGAATTCCAGCACTAAGAGAAAGAAGAGAAGATATTCCAGAACTTGCTGAGTATTTAATCAAAAAAACAGCTGACAAACTAGGAATAAAAGAGAAAAAATTAGATATCAGCGCAGTAGATCTACTCCTAAATCATAGCTGGCCGGGGAACATTAGAGAACTAGAAAACTACATAGAAAGAGCTTTAATAATCTCAGAAACTAATAGTATTAAAGCAGAGGATTTACCTAGTAAAATTAAGAAATCAGACTCAAGATCTTCACTTGCATTTGATGAAAACTTAAATGATAATCTATCCATAAAGCATAACACTAGCATACTTGAAGAAAAATTAATTAAGGCTGCACTTCAAAAGACCTCAGGAAATAAAACACATGCTGCAAAAATTTTGGAGATTAGCCACAGAACACTTCTTTACAAGATCAAAGAATACGGACTCGAAGATCAGAACGAACTCGAAGCCGAATAATTTATTTTTACTAAGTCTTCTTAGCGGTCTATTCTATAATACAATACTTTCCGTAGCAGTATCAGAACCTATTTATACTTGGACAGACGAAGCAGGCATTACTCATTATTCAAGCGATAATAAAGATAGCAAATTTGCACCAGTTGAATTACCAAAAATAGAAACTGAAAACATCAATACAAAAATCTTAGAGCTAAAAGAACAGGCTAAAAAAACTTGTCAAAACAAAGGTGGAGTAAACTGCGAAGCAGGTACAGACATTGATGGAAGTGTAATCTGTTCAGATGGGGGCTTAGATTCTGAAGAAGTTTTTATCAAAGTCTGTAAAGAAACTAAGTTAATAGGAACTATAAAATATAGTGATCCTAAATTTAATAATGGCTTAAACAAACCTAAATTACAGGAACTTGTAGTCTCTGTAAGAAACGAAAGTAGCCTTAAGGCCCTGAATGTAAAAGTAAAAGCATTAGTACCTATTACTTTTGTGATTAATGAAAAAAACTCAGGTAAAAGAGAAGTTTTTGAACTGGAAGGGCCGAACACTATAGAACCTTACGGAGTTCAAGAGTATACTTTCTCTGGGAAATTATTTGAAGATAAATATATTAGAAGATCTTTAACCCAAATAGAGTGTGATAATTGTTTTAAACCAGTGCTTGAGACAAAAGACGCAAAGTTAGACGTGAATACAGAAGGTAAATAAAATTAAAATGTCAGACATAGTAAACCGCGCAAATTCTCTAATTCAAACTCAAATTAATGCACTGAATAATATAAAACTTACTCCAAGTTTTTCTGAAGCTATAAACTTAATGCTAGAAACAAAAGGTAAAGTTGTTACCATCGGTATAGGTAAAGCTGGTTACATCGCCAGAAAAGCTGCTTCCACTTTTTGCACTACTGGAACCCCCTCTGTATTTCTTCATCCAGGTGACGCCTCGCATGGTGATGTAGGGCTACTTCATAAAGACGACTTAATTCTTGCCTACTCAAATAGTGGTAAAAACAGAGAAGTATTAGAAACTATTTCATTTGGTAAAAAACTTGGAGCAAATACTGTTATCTCTATTACTAGATCAAAAGACAGCCCACTAGCAGAACTAAGTAATACCGTAATAGAACTTGGTGAAATCAAAGAAGCTTGTCCGCTTGGATTTACTCCAACATCAAGCACTACAGTAATGCTCGCTATCTCAGATGCACTTGCAGTTCTACTAATGGAACTAAAAGGAATGGATAATGATTCGTTTTCACTAAGGCATCATGGTGGATATCTCGGAGAAGAATCTAGAAAGAAAGCGAACTCCTAACAAGAAATCAAATAATCAGCTGCCAGCTGATAACCGAAGACTCCTGCACCAGAAATGACACAGTTTACAACTGGGCTAATATATGAGTGATGTCTAAAATCCTCTCTGGCGTATATATTTGAGATATGTACTTCTACCTTTGGACAAGATAAACAACTGAGAGCATCCCGAAGTGAAACGCTGGTATGAGATAGACCAGCTGGATTAATTATAAGGCCTGATATCTTATCTACAGACTCCTGAATTTTATCTATTAAAGCCCCTTCGCTGTTTGATTGAAAACTTTCTAAAGTTCTGCCAGAGGCACTTAACTTTGCTGACACTGCGTTAGTAATCTCTAATAAAGTAATAGTACCATATATTTCAGGCTGTCTTGTTCCTAATAAATTTAAATTAGGGCCGTTTAATAAAAGTACTTTCATATTATTAAATTTAAGAAACTTTGATTTCTGCTACTATTTTTGTTTTGTTGGAGTCCGCGCTGTTAGCATCAGTAACATTTAAATCAGCAGAAGAGCTAATAGCACCTCCCAATAGAAGAATAGCAGAGTCCACTAATTTATCAACTGAATTTGTTTGTCCTCGTAGTTCGATCAGCTCTCTGATAGCTAGCTTGTATAATTTTTTATCGTAGAAAAACTTTGCAAGTCGTATTCTGGAGACTGGTTCTTCAGAGTCTTCTATTTCTCTAAGTACACTTACTAGATCTGAAAGGTCTTCCATTTAGGTTCCAATAGGGAAAGACAAAACTAAAAGTCCTTCCCTATGTTATTTAAATTAGCAGTTATTATAACCACCGATTATTATTGAAGCCGCTTGTTCAACTTCAAGCTCTGTTCCGTTTGCTGTAGTCATCGTAACAGTAAATACCACGTTGTATGTACCAGTAGCAGTACGCACGCCAGTACCAGCAAATACCTTACCGCCTAACCCTTGAGAGTCTGTAAACACTCCTACTAAATCAGAAGAAGTATTTGCAGCAATAACAAGTCCTCCAAGCTGCTGTACTGATGTCGCCACCAGTGTCGAACCAGAGTAAACTTGAAATCTTATAGATTGAACAAACGCTCTCTCTTCAAGTTGATTATTAAGAGCAATAGTATAATTATCAGGACCAAATGGCTCTATAGGACCAACGGTTGCAGCATCATCGTCACAATCCGTATCGAAACTATTGTCTATATTAGCTACTCTTCCTTGATCACCAGTTATGTCGCTAAAAGTCACCTGAGTAACAGTAACATCCTGACCTGCGGGAGGATCAACTATAACCCCACCGCCTAAGTTTCCACCGGCAGCACCTGGAAAACCGTCAAATCCTTCAGGAACATCACCAGTAACTTTAAAATGCTTTCTTGCAACAAGATTATATCCTTGTGGCGCACGACACTCTAACATGAAGCTACCAGGAGCCACCCCACCGAGAACTCCACTAAAAGCACCTCTTGAATTTGTATTTTCAAAAGCTACTCCACCACTTGAAGGCTCTAGTATCGCAAGACCTTTTTCAGACTCACAAAATATTCTGATAAAAGTTAAAGGCTGACCATTTGGATCAGTTGCTTTTACTAGAAACTTAGCTTGACCAGCTGTTGGAATTTCAATTCCATCATCATTCTCAAGTTCGATAGTCATCTTGCTACCAAAGCCGCCATTAGACACTATATTTGGACCGTTGCCTTGATCTCCTGTTGAAGCTCCACCATCAGTATCTCCTCCGCCACCGCATGAAGCAACAAGTAAGCCTAGTCCAGTTAATACAGCTATTATCTGTGCTGTTTTAGCTCTGGTAATCATATTATCTCCCCGATTGTCTTTTAAAATTTTCTTTAATAATTTAAACTTAATTAGTAGTTGTCGCCGGTTCTGTAGTAGTTGAAGTTAAATCTCCACCTGTACCAGGACCATTTTGGAAACCAGGAGTAGTGCCAGTTCCAGTACAACACTCAGCATTTTCCACAAACTGAATCAAATAATTCAAGCTGTTCGTTGTAAAAACATCACCCGCTTGAGAAACGCCGGTTGCTGAACAAGTTGCTATCATTCTAAATGGAGCTACCGGCAAAGAGGCTCTAAATGAATTAAGAAAAGAGTATAAATCAGGTGACACGACTAAAAACTCTAATCTATTAGAACTAGCAAGAGCACCTACTCCGCCAGCTGCTCCACCACCAGCTGCTCCACCACCAGCTCCTGGGGCTGCAGGAGCCGTAGGCGTAGCGACACCTGGAGCCGCAGCTTGCGCAGGTCCCAAAACTTGAGAAACTTGAAAAGAATCATCAGGTACATCAATATTAGAACCCGGTATTTCATATTTGCAATCAATTCTTACAGTTCTAATAAACTGACGAGATAATCTATTTTGTAACTCTATGTACGCAGTAGTGAACAATCCATCAATATTAGATACCGCGACATCTGAATTCAATAATGCAACATCCCCCGTAGAAGGAGCTAAAGTAGCATCAGTAGGACTATTTCTTTTAAAATAGCCAGTAGCTAAAAAAGATGTTCCCTGGTCATTATTCGTTGCTCCACCACCACAACCCAAAGACAACAAAATTCCTAAAGCTAGTGAACCAGTTGTTAATAATTTTAAATTTTGAGTAAACATACTAAACATATCTCCGTTTAAATTAACTACATTGCATCCGCATCAAAACTTCCCTCAACAATATGAGGAGTGATAAAGAAAATTAACTCTTCATCAGTTTTATTAATAAAAGTACTTCTAAAGAAATGTCCTAAGAAAGGAATATCCTTTAAGAACGGAACACCATTTACGGCATCCTGATCCGAAATTCTATATACTCCACCTAGTGCAAATGTCTGTCCACTCTTTACTAGAATAGTAGAAGTTGCTTCTCTCTCTAAAGTATTTGGTACTCCATCAACTGGAGGTCTTCCGCTGAAAGTACTAGACTTAGCTTTAACATCCATTAGAACATAATAATCTGGGGAAGCTTGAGGAGTTACATCTAACTCAATACCCACTCTAAATTCTTGGAATGCTTGAGCACCACCACCTTGAGCATTTGCGCCAGCACCAACCCCAATAGTAGCACCCGCCGCTGGAACCCTAACTCTTACAACTTCAGTACTTCCAATCTTAGCTTGCTTATTATTGATTGTTGCAACTTGTGGTTTACTGACTACTTTTACCTTACCTTCAGTTTCAAGAGCCGTAAGTCTAGCACCTAACAACCTACTACCATCAGCAGAATCAAGTATCGCAGTTACTGCAGTTCCACCATTAGCAGTAATTGCTGCTGGAAAATTCACTGCCCAATTATTAGCACCATCAGAAGCTCCACCACCAAGGGCAACAGAGTTCGGGAAGTTTATACCAGTTGCATTTCCAGTAGCTGGGCTTTGCACATAAGAAAAGTTCCACTGAAATCCAAGATCTCTTAATATACTTCTGCCGCCTTCTACTATTTGTGTCTCAAGTAAAACTTGCGGAGTTCTTAAATCTAATTTCTTTAAAATCTCAGCTGCTAGTTTTTGACCTGATTGTATATCTTTTATAATTAACTGATTTGTTCTCTCATCAGCAGTAATAGTACCTCTTTCACTAAGTACAGCTTCTACCTTAGGCTTAATTTCTTCAGCTCTAGCGTAACTTACTCTGATATACTTTACTGTTAGATCTTCTAAATTTTCAGCTGCTTTTTTAGCTTCCTTTAAAGATTCTCTTTCTTGTCTTAGTTTATCAACAGGAGCAATTCTAATAACGTTACCTTCAGTTACTTGATCAAGGCCGTTTGTTTTTAAAATAACATCAAGTGCCTGATCCCAAGGAACATCTATTAAACGAAGTGTAACTTTTCCAGATACTTCATCACTTGCAATAATATTTAAATTAGAAACTTCTGCTATAATTCTTAAAGCATTATCAATATCGGTATCTTGTAGATCTAAAGAAATAAGTCTTCCAGCATAAGTCTTTGATCCATCAGCAGAACGCAACCCTGTTGGATTAGATTGAGCAGTCTTATCACCAGCTGATATTCCCGAACCACCTTCTAACTGACCTCTAGCACTATTCTTAGAAAAAGGTCCAGCTTTAACGATAATCTCTTGTCCTCTCGGAAGTGCTGATACCGATATACCAGCATCAACAAACATTCTAACTAGAGTACCTTCTTCAGA
Source organism: Pseudomonadota bacterium (assembly GCA_027487795.1). Taxonomy (GTDB): domain Bacteria; phylum Bdellovibrionota_C; class UBA2361; order SZUA-149; family DAOLCO01; genus JAIYCX01. The sequence continues at coordinate 70,769 of JAIYCX010000050.1, forward strand.
TTCAGTTAATCTAACACTTCTAATTCCCTCTTCACCCTTAGCAGCAACCATTGGTTTTTTAGCATCTTCGGAAGCCGAAACTCCTGGTAAACTTAAAACGAATTCACTTTGTGAAGTTTGCGATACCTCAAAAGCAACCGAATCAGTTAAAGTTATCTTGACTTCACCTGCTGACCCTGAGGTTTTTTCAAAATTCACAGCGGTTATAGTAGGTTTGTTTGCAGAGTCTATTGCAGCATTAGAAGAATTGGCCTCTTCTTGATTTACTTCTGTAGAGGTATCCGTACTAGCATCAAATTCATTATTTTCAGCATTATTAGCTTCATCCGTTCCTAGCTGTGCTCTTGATTCCGAATTAATACTTTGAGAACTTAACTTTGCTAGTCTTACGGACTTTTCTTCTTCACTAATAGGCATTGTTAAAACAATTTGATTCCCGCTTGAATCAAATAAATGATTCTTAAGAACTTCTTCTGAACTTAGATCAAATACTATTCTTGTCTTATCATTATGCGATCCAACTCTTATAGCTGAAACTGTGTTTGAATCTGCTACAGAATATTCTTTACTAGATATACCCTTAACACCCAAAACATCAACAACTAATCTTGGAGGGTTAGTTAATTTAAGAACATTAGAAACTGGCTCACCAGATGCTAGCTTTATAGAAAACTTATCAGCTGAAGCTCCTTCTTCTTTGCTTATTGAAAGACCCGATAGAGAGTCTTTCATTATATCTGAGGAATTTGAATTTACTTGAGAAAGTATATTCTCAGAAGACTCAACTGGATTCTCTGCCACAACTTCCTCACCTACAGCAGGCAGAGTTGCTTGATTAGTGGTCGATTCTTTTGAAACCCAAATACTATTAGTTGGCACACAAGAGCAAGTAAGGATTACTTCTGCTATTATTAAAAATCTACAAAATGAAATTGATCTCATTTTTTCCTAGCTCCTTAAGGACTATCGCACTTCAGCTTTATCCCGCTACAGTTATAAATAAAAAGTTATAAATAAAAATTTATCTCTAAAATTAATCTACCCGAATAAAAATTCAGTATACGCATAGATAGATGCTTTTGATTTTGAACTTGGATTCAAAATTTATAACACTTATCTACATCTTATGATTAGAAGCTAGCTGAATTGAGTGTGTTAGGTAAACAGTAAATCAGCAAAGTAATGTAAGTTTTTATTTGTTAAAGTTTATTAACAATAAATTACAATACTTTAAAACACTCATCAAAATAAGGCTTTTTTAGTTTGTTTTAAGTTAGATGAAGCTTTATTTTTTAGTTTTACTATTTCTTCGCTTGGAAGATTTTTGATCTTCTTCTTTCGGGCGCTCGGATTCATCAAGAAATCTATATGATGTTGCAACTACTGAAGTACTAAGATTATCTATCTGTGCTGCGTCTGAAAGTTTATCTTTCGATATTGTAAGCTTTATCTGATTCATATTAACTATTCTATCTAAGTGAGCTACTTCATCAAAAAAGCTAGCTACCTGATGAAATCCGCCTCTCATCTCTAAAGTAACTGGCACTTCTGCATAAAAATCTTTTCTTTGTTGTGCTTCGGGTCTAAATAAAACGACATCAAGTCCAGATTCCTTAGCCTTATCAAAAATCTTAGCTAGTAAGGTATCAATCTCTTTTCTATCTGGTAACTCTCTTAGAGCCCTTGATAGCTCCACATCTAATCTTTCGACTTCCTCCTCAAACTCTTGTAGCCGACTAGCTTTAAATTTCAATCCCTGTATTTCAGACTGCAATGAAGCAACTAATTCTTGTTCTTTGGTAATAGTCTCTTCTAATGGACTAAGAAAAAAATAGTAAAAACATGCAGCTACTAAAGAAATAACACCAAGAGCTATTAAAATTCTCTTAGCTAAAGGAAAATCAAGAAATGTATCTATATAAGTCTTCATGATTACTATTCCGCCCCCTCTTTACTAGCTGCATCTTTAGAAGATTTATCCTTAGACTTATTTTTATTCTTTTTAGGCGCTGCATCTTTAGTCTCTTCTGCGATTACTGGTAAAGAATAATTTGCTAAAGTAAAGGGGAAGGTAAACTGTTGAAGTTTTACCCCATCCTGCATCAATAACTGCGTCTTAACATCATCTGCATCAGCAACCAAAGATGACTTTCTAATATTTCCAATAAAATCAGAAACAGTTTGCCCATCAACCGCAACCCCTGTTAACTCTACTATTTCATTTTTTTGGTGTATCGTAGTTATCCATGATTTTTCAGGAATAGATCGAGACACCGCATCAAGCATACGAACTGGACCCTGCTTCCTCTTCTTTAAAAGCGCTATAGTCGCAAGTTTCTCTCCTAATACTTTTTTCTTTTGTTCCAACCCCTCAACTAACTTTGTTTTTTCTTTTAATTTTGCAAGTTGAGTTTCTTTGGTCATTCTATCAAATTCAAGCTCAGTACTAAGAGAGCTTCGTAAAGTATAAATAGAAACTGATCCAATAAAAAGTACAAAAATAATAACAACCCCAATTATAGAATGAGTTAAATACGCAGAAGACCTATCTTTTTGCTCGCCTAATAAGTTTATTTTAATCATTTTTAGCTACTCTTCTTATTTAGCTTTTTTACCTTATCCCCAAACCTTCTAGAAGAAAGTGAAACTACATTAGCTAAACAACTTGAATTCTTTTTAAATTCTTCACTTAAACTACTATTTTCTTTTGCCAACAACGAATCAAATGAAAGTGACTCTGTATTAATTTTCAGACTATTATTTAACTTAGATGAAAGTAACTCCGAAAGTCCTTTAGTAACTGATCCTCCACCAGTAAAGATACATTTAGAAATAGGTCCAGAAGTACTAACTCCATTAGTTATATACTCTAATTGTCTTATTATATCTGAAGAAACTCTCTCATTACATTCCGCTATTGTACTATTAAATACTTCCTGATCGAAACCAGAATCTCTTAAGCCCATTTTTATGGTTTCAATTTCATCCTGAGGTAATTTTAAATTTTCAAGTAGCGCCTCGGAATAAGTCTTTCCTCCTACTCCAACATCACCTGAAGAAAAATAAACTCCCTTATCAATAATACTTAAAGTAGTATGACGATGGCCAATATCGACAACTAAGACCACTTCATTTTTATATTCAGGGTGAATGTATTCAATAATATTTCCAAGAGAAAAACTTTCGACATCAGCAATAGCAGGCTCTAAACCAACACTTTCAAATACTTTACGATATGCTGTTAAAATATCATTTTTTACTGCAACTAAAAGAACTGAAACATCGGCAGATCCAGAATCTAGTACATAATAATCAAGACTTATAGCGTCCATTCGATGTGGAATATAATTACTCGCTTCAAAGTGAATATTAGTTTCTAAATTTACCAAAGCTGCTTGAGATACGCTTATTTTCTTTATAAATACTGCTGAAGAAGGAAGTGAAAAAGAAATTTTCTTTGTTTGAATTTTCTTATCACTTAATAGTCTTGAAACTGCTTGTCCGACAATTTCTGGCTTAGATATTCCAGACGAATTAACAGCACCTTCAGGGGTTCTGGCCACAGAACAAGATTTAAGCGCTGGATGACCTGAAGACATGTCAGATTCAGCGTATTTTATGTAATACGAGCCTATATCAATACCAACAACAGGCTTAGTAGATTGGGATGAAAATAAGTCTTTAAAATTTGGCATAAAAAAGCGCCCTAGGGTATTTATACTTATGTAATTTAAATATGCTTATAGCAGATATTGAGTGATTAAGACGATAACAAATATCATAGAGTTTCAGATATGAGCTCTACTAACTTTTCATGCGCTAAAGTTGCTGTTAAGGGATACCCCGACCTTTTAACCTATGGAATTACAGATAAAACTACAGATATAGCGATCGGCTACGAAGTTGAAGTAGAATTGAGAGGAAGAACTGAGAGAGGCTGGGTAATTTCTCTTGAAACAGAATCCGATATTGATCAAAAGAACGACACACAAAAAGAACTAAAAAAAAATACTGCTCAGCTCTCCTTAATTCAAGACAGCGAAATTGTTAACGTCACTATTTTAAAACCAATTCTCAGTGCTCATTCAGCATTTACTTTAAAAGATTTGGAATTTTATAATTGGATTGCAGAATATTACGGTTCAAATATTTCTGAAGTTTTAGAAAATGCAGTACCTCAAAAATCTGGCACTAGAAAAACAGCAGCTAAAAAAAATAATAAAGAAATTGAAGAAGTCTCAGACATCCCCTTACCAATAGAACCTACTCTCAATCAACAACAACGGAACGCTTTCGAAGAAATAACTAAGGCCGCAAAAAATAAAACATTCATCCCCTTTCTACTCTACGGAATAACAGGAAGTGGAAAAACAGAAGTATATTTAAACAGCATAAAAGAAATAATAAAGAATGGTAACAGCGCTCTACTCATAGTTCCAGAAATTGCACTAACTCCACAGATACTCCAAATATTTCAAGCTCGCCTAGGTTCTGAAGTTGGCGTTCTTCACAGTAAAATTAGCCAGGGAGAAAGATGGGCTACTTGGAACGCGGCAAAAGAAGGCAAACTTAAAATTATTATCGGTGCAAGATCTGCTATATTTTGTCCGCTACCAAATCTATCTCTAATAGTAGTCGATGAAGAACATGAAAATTCATATAAACAATCAGATGGCCTAAGATACAACTCACGCGACCTCGCTATAATGAGAGCAAAGTTTAATAACTGTCCTGTAGTTCTAGGTTCAGCTACTCCATCTTTTGAAAGCTTGCTTCATGGTAGTAAAGGGAATTATAAAGTTTTAAAACTCACCGAAAGAGCAACTAAAGTAGAGCTACCGAAAATAGAGATAGTCGACATGACAAAGCATAGAAGAGTAAGTCTTGCTTCTAGCAACATATCACCAGAGCTATACCAAAGCATTAAAGAAACTTTAGATAAAAAAGAACAAATAATAATTTTCTATAATAAGCGCGGCTTTGCTAGCTTCCTACAATGTGAGACCTGTGGAAGGACCTGTTCTTGCCCTAATTGTTCAGTTACCCTCACCTACTACCAACATAATAAAACCTTGAGCTGTCATTACTGTGGTTTAGTTAAAAAAGCTGACGATGTTTGCCAGGTATGTACCGACGAAACCCAAACAGTTATAGAGTCAAAGAAAAAAGTCGCTAAACTAGTTGCACGCGGTTCAGGAACTGAAAAAGTACATGACGAACTACAAGTACTTTTTCCAAATGCTAGAATAATCAGAATGGACAGAGAGTCGACAACATACAAAGATTCTATAGAGACTATCTTAGATGAAATGAAATCTCATAAAGCTGATATTCTAGTAGGCACTCAAATGATAGCAAAAGGTCACGACATACCAAATGTTACCTTAGTTGGTTTTATTGATTCAGATGTAGGACTACACTTTCCAGATTTCAGAGCAAGTGAGCGAACATACCAATTAATAGTTCAAGCGGCAGGAAGAGCAGGACGCGGTCTTATTCCAGGAAAAGTAATTCTTCAAACTAACGAACCTAATCATCCGACAATTATTGCAGCTGTTAAAAACAGTTTTCAAGCCTTCGCTAGATATGAACTTGAATACAGAAAAATACTAAGCTACCCACCTCACGGAAGACTCGGCAGATTAATAGTATCAAGTCCAAGTAATATGAAGGCTGAAAAATATATTAAAGAGGCTATTGAATTCATCAACTCGCAGAATATCAAAACAGAAAGTACCGAATCAACAGGCACAATAAAATTTAAAGTTCTTGGCCCAACAAAAGCCCCAATAGAAAAACTAAGAGGCCGCTACCGTTGGCACGCATTAATTAAAACAGAATCTGCAAAAGAACTCTCAAGACTAGCAAAAGAAATTCATACTAGCGCTTGGAAGATAAAAGGGTCGGAGGATATTAGAATGGTTTTGGATATTGATCCAGTTGAGATGCTGTAAGGATCTCAACACCGTCATCTGAAGAGGCTAAACAGGAATGCTTATCATAATCCTTTATAAACCCTCAAAAGTTCATTCGGATGTCTTCCCGGCGTTATTGATGGTCTAGCTAGAGGAAATAATCCTTGTTGATCTGTTGTATTTGCTTCAAAGGAAGTGAAGTTAAATCCTTTAGTTTGCTCTTCCCAATCTACTAATTGATCAAGATATGAATGATGAAGTAATCCGTGGGAACTAAAGTGAGAGAATAAAGAAACTAATGCAGACTGCTCAAATAACCATAATGAAAAGCAAAAATAAATAATAAATGATCTAACAAATTTTTGTGATACCGAGTAAAACAATCCAGCTAAAATTAGAGATAGCCCAAACTGAGAAAAATACTGATAACGAAGAGCAAAAGATTGAGTCTCTCCTAAGCTAGCACGAGCAAGAGCTGGTAATAAAAAGCTAGAAACAAGAAATATCAAACCAAAGACAGTAACTAACAAAACTTGTTTACTTTTGTTAGTGATATAAACATAGAAAACTACTAATAACACCAAGAGGACACCAAGATATCCTAAGAATTCATCCCCTGTCATAAAAGTGGGTTTTAGGGAATCTATAATTAAACTTATACTATCCGCTCCAAATGAACTAAAAAAACGCTCACTAGTAATTAAATTCATCGACGGATAAATTCCAATACCTCGCAAAATAGAGGCTAAACCTACCCCCACTACTAAATAATTAACGGTCGCTAAAATATCAAAACCTGTTGTCGCTTGAGCGCCAACAGGTTTATTGTAGAGATAAAAAATAATTGGCACCAAAGAAAATACTGGAGTTAGAATCCAAATACTTAGCCACTTTTTACTTAATAACATTCTAAAATTTAAGCTTCCTTTATTTTCAATCAAGAAAAAATAAAGCGCAGAAAAGACTAAACTCAGCGGCATAAAAACTAAGCCGTTTCCAAAGAGAAGCGGAGTTAAGACTAAGAACAATAACGAAGCTAATAAATAATAGTAATTATTGGATCTCATATAGTAAACCTGAAATATAAAACTCCAGATGCAAGATAACATACAAAGTAAAATACTCTGCTCAAATGCCCACTCCATAGTCTCTACGTGAACTGCTCCTAATAGAAAAAACAAACCAGCTAAAACCGATAATTTCTCAGAAGCTCGCTCCCTATCATTAAATAGATTTAAGAAACGAATCAAAGAATAAGCGACTGTAGCATGAAGCAGTGATGAAATAACTAATAACGCTTGATAGTTAGAAGATGCTATTTTTGTAACTAAATAATACCAAGTGAAAAACAAAGGTAAAAAATGCTCATTATGAGTATAAATAACTCCAGGAAATCCTAACTTTTGATATCTTTCAAGTACATGCCATTCATCAAAATAATAATATGAATCAGATGAAAAGAATTGAACTAGAGAAAGAGCAAATAATATAAAAAATAACTTCAGGCTGTCGCCTTTCGAGGAAAGCTTAGTAGAGAACAAATATACGGAACCCACCAATAACAAAAAGAATTTTATAAAAGCAACAACTAATTGATCATATGCAATCTCAGTAAATGTTGAAGGTGCCTTAACCTCTCTACTAAAAAAGTCGACTCTATCTCTTACGTACAATATTGAGTCGCTCTTTTTGAGCCTATTAGTTAGCTCTATATATATAGGAACATTTTTATCATGCTCTCCTAAATCGATTACGACATCCTTCCATATCCCACTAGTTGGAGCTAAATCTTTAGAAAAAATTTCCTGTGGCTGTTCATTTATTACGGCTTTTTGTTTAAAGATTTTTAATATCGGTCGCTTTCCACCTTCCTCCCTAGCAAAATCGGCTGAATAAGAGATACTCAAGAACCTATCACTTGCTGTAAGAAAATCTGTTTTGCACGTAGTGTATTCACTGACAGCAGGAGCCGTCAATAAACCGCGAGAAGCATTATCAACTGGAATTGATAAACTCTTCTTGCAAAGTTCGCTTTCAGTCCAATTTAGAGAACTATAGGAAGTATAAACAGACTTAGAGAAATTTTCTCTAAGTACAAATAAGGTAATTAAAATAGCGAGAAAAAGTACTGCTAAAAAATACTTTTTAAAGAACATTAGCTATAATTCAACCTGAATACCAACTTCAAATACCTGCTCAGAAGGTACCTTATAAAATGCCGTAGCGCGTTCTGCATTTCTTGACATAAAAGAGAATAACTTCTCTCTCCAGATCACCATTCCAGGTCTACTAGATGGAATTAAAATTTCTCTACCTAAAAAGAAAGTAGTCTTTGAATTTAAAGTTAAATTATGAAGTGAACATTCCTCTAATATCTGACCAATATCTGGCTCATCTTGAAATCCAATAGAAGCAATTATTCTAAAAATACGATTCCCTAGATCAACAACCTCTACCCTCTCTCCCCTAGGAATTGTTGGCACTCCTTCAGTTTCAATAGTAAGTAAAATAACAGTTTCGTGAAGCACTCTATTATGCTCAACATTATGCACTAATGGAATTGGCGTCATAGAACTACTTCTAGTCATAAAAACAGAAACCCCAGGGACTCTTGTCACATTAGCTTTTTCTAACATAACCATAAACTTCTCCCAGGAAATACCTTTCTCAACTAAACGCTGACCAAGTAATATTCGTCCCGAATACCAAGTTGTCATTAAGGTAAAAATTGCTATCGCTATAACAACAGGTACATATCCACCCTCAGTAAGTTTCAAGGAATTTGCTCCAAGAAAAGCTAGGTCACTAACACTAAGAATCAAGAAAGTTATGAATGCATAATACCACTTCCACTTCCAAACCTTTAAAGTAAGAATAAACATCAACATTGAAGTAAGAAGCATAGTACTTGAGACAGCGATTCCGTAGGCAGCTGCTAAGTTACTAGAAGTTTTAAAAACGATCACTAATAGTATAGAACCGAAAGCTAGCCATTTATTAATAGAAGGTACATAAATCTGGCCCTCATTAGTACTAGAAGTAAAATCGATTTGCATTCTTGGAAAATAACCCAGCTGTATAGCCTGCCTAGTAAGTGAAAAAGCGCCTGAGATAACAGCTTGCGAAGCCACAGCACTTGTCAGAGTCGCAAGGACAACAAGTGGCACTATAAAAGCTTTTGGAGCTAGTAAATAAAAGGGATTAGAAATAGCAGATGGATCAGCTATTAGAAGTGCACCTTGACCGAAATAATTTAATAGCAAACTTGGAAACACTACATAGAACCAACCTCTCGCTATTGGCTTAATACCAAAATGTCCCATGTCTGCATAAAGTGCCTCAGCTCCTGTTACCACAAGAAACAAAGATCCGAGCGAAGCAAACGCACTAAAACCATAATCATTAAAAAGATGAATAGCATATATAGGATTTAATCCCTTAAGAACAAAAGGCGACTCGATAATCTTAAATAAACCAAGCAATCCGATAACAACAAACCAAATGGTAACTAAAGGTCCAAATATAATTCCAATAGTTCCAGTCCCGCGTGATTGCACGTAGAATAAGCCGCACAAGATAATAACAGCTAAGGGTATAAGAAAACTAGAAAATACAGGAGTAATAATTTCTAATCCCTCTATAGCTCCAAGAACACTAATAGCTGGAGTTATAATACCATCCGCATACAACAATGCTGCTCCTAATATTCCTAAAGTTACAGGTACAGTTTGCAATAGAAATTTATTTTTTTTGGATTTTTTAAGTTTACGACCGATTAAGGCAGTTAATGCTAAGACTCCCCCCTCTCCTTTATTATGGGCCTTCATTACAAAGCCTAAATATTTAATTGAAATAATACCAATTAAGGACCAAGTAACTAAAGAAAGAACTCCAATAATAGCTGACTCTGTTAAAGGGATATAACTATGCATTCCAAAACATTCTCTGAATGCATATAAAGGACTAGTTCCAATATCTCCAAAGACCACCCCCAAAGCTCCCAAGACTAAGGAGAACGAAACTCCATGATTATCAGAGTGACTATCTTGAGGAGAACTCTGCACTTGAGAATGTGATTTTTTTTTGGACATCAAAGACAGTTACTGAAATAATATAATAAAAGTTTCGCTCTTATAAGGGAAATCTAAAGATATTACTAGCCCAGAATCCTCAATATGCAATAATTACACTACGTTAACTGGGCTTTAAATAATTGCTAATTAAATATTAGTAACTTATCGATTACTAAAGCATAGTCTACGTAAAGAACATACAGAACAAACTATATGCAGCATAAATTCTTATTCATATCTATCGATGGGCTTGTTTGTGATCTAGCTTGGCACATTCATAAAGAAGGTCATGAGGTAAAACTATTCATAGAAAATGAATCACTAAAAGATATCGGAGACGGCTTCGTTCCAAAGACAGACTCTTGGGAAAAAGAAGTTGATTGGGCGGATGTTATAATTTTTGATGATGTACTTGGACAAGGCGCGAGAGCTCAAGAACTGAGAAAAGCTGGAAAAGCTGTTATCGGAGGAACTCCCTACACCGACATGTTAGAAGATGATCGCACCTTTGGTCAAGAAGAACTAAAGCGCTATGGCATTTCAATAACTCCCTATAAAGAATTTCATCACTTTAGCGACGCTATTGAATATGTAAAAGAAAATCCCGCGGCTTATGTAATAAAGCCAAGCGGTGAGGCTCAAAATATTAAAAGATTACTTTTTGTAGGAGAAGAAGAAGACGGTAAGGATGTACTTCAAGTTCTAGAAGCCTATAAAAGAATCTGGACTGAAAAAATTAAAGTTTTTCAATTACAAAAAAGAATTAAAGGTGTTGAAGTTGCTGTTGGGGCTTTCTTTAATGGAAAAGAATTTATTACGCCGATAAATATTAACTTCGAGCATAAAAAGTTATTACCAGGTAATCTAGGCCCTTCGACCGGAGAAATGGGAACCACAATGTACTGGAGTGAGCCTAATAAAATATTCAATGCAACTCTAGCAAAGATGACTCCTAAACTAAAAGAAGAAGGCTACGTCGGCTACATAGATCTTAACTGCATAGTAAATGGAAATGGAATTTACCCACTAGAGTTTACTTCTAGATTTGGATACCCTTCAATAAGCATTCAGATCGAGGGATTCAACACACCAGTTGGGCAATTCTTCTATGAACTAGCAAGAGGAGAAACTAATAAGTTAAAAGTAAAAAAAGGATTTCAAATAGGCATTAGACTACTTGTCCCACCATATCCTTTTGACGACAAAGATACTTTTAACACCTACTCAAAAGATGCACTTGTAATCTTTCAAAAACCAGTTAAAGAAGGTGTTCACATTGAAGATGTTAAACTTAAAAATGACCAATGGATCATAACAGGTAGTTCAGGAGTTGCTATTATAGTTTGTGGCGCTGGAACAACTATGAAACAAGCTCAATCTCAGGCATATAATAGAATTAAAAATATCTTAATACCAAATATGTACTACCGAACAGATATCGGAGACAGATGGCTAGAAGATAGTGATCGTCTACATACTTGGGGCTACTTAAGAGGGAACTAAAAAAGGTAATTCACAGTATGTGCGGTATCGCAGGATTTTTTAATCCTAAACATATAACTCTGCCGAGTGACTGGAATAGCATACTCCTAAAAATGGGCGAGGCTATAAAGCTAAGAGGTCCAGATAGTTTTGGAACATACCTAGAAAAACAAGACGGTATCGGCTTTAGTCATAGAAGACTTGCTATCTTAGATCTATCACCGCTTGGTCATCAGCCAATGACTTCATCAACTGGAAGATTTATTATCTGCTTTAATGGTGAAATTTATAACCACCTAGATATTAGAGCAGATCTAAATCGAAGTAATTTTAAAAGCTCAAGTGACACAGAAACACTACTAGAAGCTTTTGAAGCTTGGGGCATAGAAGAAACAATAAAAAAAACTGTAGGCATGTTTGCTATCGCAATATGGGATCAAAAAGAAAAAAAACTTTTCCTAACTAGAGACCGCCTTGGTGAAAAACCTCTTTACTACGGCTATCAATCTGGAATTTTCTTATTTGGCTCAGAAGTTAGTGCAATAACAAGTCATCCTTCATTTGAGAATAAACTAGAAGAAGATGCTATATCGAGCTACTTACAACTTGGATATGTGCCGCAGCCGCTTTCTATTTATAAAGGAATAAAAAAATTATCTCCTGGTGAACTATTAGAACTATCATCTAAGACTTTTTTTAATGAAAAAATAAAAAAGTACTGGGATTTTTCTTCCGTTGCGATTCATGGCTATACTCGTCAATCAGAGTTTAATATGTCTGATAAGGAAGTCATAGAGGACTTTGAAAAGCTTTTATTTAAATCTGTAAAGATGCAGCAGCTCTCAGATGTTCCACTTGGTGCTTTTCTATCAGGTGGGATTGATTCATCGCTGATCGTATCAGCTATGCAGTATCAGTCTACTAATAAAATCAAGACTTTTACAATTGGTTTTAATCAAGAAGGATATGACGAAGCAAAGCATGCAAAATTAGTAGCTAAACATCTTGGCACAGAGCATACAGAATTATACCTAGATGAGAGCACTCTACTTAATACAATTCCAAAAATATTAGATATATACTGCGAGCCACATTCAAACGCATCTTCGATACCAACATATCTATTATCAGAACTTACTAGAAAATACGTTACCGTTAGCCTATCAGGTGATGGCGGAGATGAGCTATTTTGTGGATATAATAGATATAGATGGTCGAAGAAGATATTAGGCCTACCCGTAATAACTAAAAAAACTATCTCAGCTACTAATTCAATTTTTTCTACTATTAGTTCTCCAAAGATTATAAACGGCATCTTCAAAGTATTGAATACTGCTCTTCCCTCATCTAAAAAAATAAATCTTGCTGGAGATAAATTTCACAAGCTTGCTTCAGTAATTAATTCTAAAAACTCTTTTGAATTATATCTAAAACTAATTTCTACCTGGAACGAAGATAGAAACATCTATAAAAGTGATTTCTCTATCCATCACTTCTTCAAAACAGTGCTTGAAGAATCAAAAAGCCTAGATCATGAACATCAACTTATGTTTTTTGATACTCTAAATTATCTACCAGAGGACTTATTAGCTAAAGTAGATAGAGCAGCAATGGCAGTATCATTAGAAACTAGAGTCCCACTTTTGGATCATAGAATAGTAGAATATGCCTGGAAGCTCCCTCTTGAATATAAAATCAGGGGGTCTGAAACTAAATGGCTTCTTAGGCAGATCTTATATAAATATGTCCCAAAAAACTTAATCGAAAGACCTAAAATGGGCTTTAGTGTACCAATGGATTCTTGGCTAAGGGGGCCATTAAAAGAATGGGCAGAAAATTTAATTTTTCAAGAAAAAGATTCTAACGGCAGATTTTCAGAAAAGCTAATTAAAAAAACTTGGCAAGAACATCTAAGTGGCAGCCATAACCACCATACAAAACTTTGGAATATTTTAGTGCTGAAAGATTGGCTAATAAAAAAGGGCTTCTAGTTTTAGCTAGAAGCCCTTAAATTATAATTCAGTAACTAACCTCAGTTACAAATCACTGAATTAGTCTATCACATAAGCCCTTGACACTACCGTTACAACGGCCAGCATCAGGAACACTTACGCACTGACGATCATTTATTTTGAATAATACAGTAGCACTTCCAGTGTTTCTAATTGCAGTTTGTCTGAGTGACGAAGTCTCCATTGTACACCTCATTCTTCCACCACTATGGCCATGAGCAGTCGCCCAAGGACATCTACCGATAGCATTTCCTCTAGTATCAAAAATAGTAGAAGTAGATCTATTAGAAATATTAACATTCATAATAAGAGTTGGCTGTTTTCTAAAACCAACTATTGGAGTACCTATACCAGCTTGTCTCATAGGAGCCGATTGTTTATAAATAAACCTTCCACCACCTCTAACATCAAGCACTTCTGAACAAAAGCTAGTTGATCCACCAGTGGGTGGAGCTGGCTCTGTAGGATCAGGAGTAGTCGGAGGAGGAGCAACTGTAGTAGTACCACCAAATGTTCCAGTTTCAGTAGGCTGAATAACGGAACCATCTGGCGCAATAATTACGTTTGTTGGAATTCCAAATTTAAAAATATTCGCTGAAGCTGAGTTATTACCAATAGCTGTCCAACCAGTATCTCTTTGAGACCAAGCAAACTTAATTCCATTATTAAACTCACCAGCTTGAGGAACTGAACTACCTAAACCAAGAGCGACTGTTGCAGTTTGTCCATTACCATATCTGATGAAAGCAGTTTGCACTTCATTGGAAGTTCTTCTTGTTACGATAAAATCTGCTAAACTATCACCATCAAGATCACGTGGTAGTATTGGGAAGTCTCCAGTAAGACCCCATTGAACTTGAGTTATTGTAGTTTGTGAAGGCTTTCTTGTGAACCACTGAAATCCAGATCTAAGAGCAACCATTTCAACAACACCGTCACCGTCGATATCAGAAACCCCAACACGGTCGCCATTTAGTCCAAAAACAAACTGAACTATTCTTGGATTTGCAGTTAAAGCAACATACCACTCAAGTAGTCCATCACTTCTTCTTCTGACTACATGCATATCAGTAACACCGTCACCATCCCAATCACCTAGGTTAGTAATAGTATCGCCTGGCAGTCCGTATCTAATGAAAGTATCAGTACCATCGGCTTTCTTAACGTACCACTCTAATGGATCGTTAGCACTACTAACATAGACCACACCTGGGAAATTTCTATTGCTATTTTTATAAAACTTACCAGTAACAAACGCATCAGCAGGAACATTAAATCCCCAGAAAAGAGGGTTAGCTCCGTTAGTTAATCTTGTAAGCCAAGCTGTAGAGTTAGTACCTCTATCAACAAGAGCAACGGAGAGATCTGACATACCATCTCCATCATAGTCACCAGGTGCGGCACTAACATCAGCGATATTTGCTGAAATTGTTCCGACTGCCGCCAATGCTCCGTAAATAATTTTTTGGAAAATGGATTTCTTAAATGCCATTAATTTTCTCTCCGTATTTATTCAATCTATTAATTCAATTTCTTATTGCGGTATGATAACACTCATACGTCGCATCTCAAACTTAAAAAATTTCTACATATTTAATACTAATTACTTCAAGCCCTCTTTCGCCACCTGGAGATTTATAAGTAACGTAGTCACCTTCTTTAGTTTTAAGTAACGCCCTAGCGATAGGAGATACCCAACTAATTTTACCAACATTAGGATCTGATTCATCAGCTCCTACTATTTGATAAACTTTCTCAAGTCCTGAGTCATCTACTATAGTTACTGTCGCACCGATTGCTACATAATCTACAGTAATTAAAAGCGGATCAACTACTTCTGCAATATCTAAACGCTTACATAAAAACTCTAATCGTTTATCTATTTCACGTAGCCGCTTCTTACCATATATAAAGTCTCCATTCTCCGACCGATCGCCATTACCCGCAGCCCAAGAAACAACCTCTACTACCTGAGGTCTCTCATTATACTTCAATTGTTGAAACTCGTCTTGGAATTTTTTTAATCCCGCTGGAGTAATATAATTTTTCTCTCCATTTGGAATACCTTTTCTATACTTCATCGAATCTTCCTATACTAACTTAGATTTATTAAATAGTATTAACAAATTGTATGAACTTCTAAATCTCAGAAATTATTTCTGCCTGTTCTCTTAAAGTTTCTATTTGCTCTGACCAATAATCTATGCTTCCATATTCAGGATATGCTTTTTTAAATGCTGGGTCTCCGTATCTCTTACCGATCCAAGCAGAGAAATGAATCAGTCTTAAAGTCCTGAGAGGCTCTATTAATTTTAAACTACCATTATCAAAAGTATTAAAAGTTTCATAAGCAGCTAATAACTCATCTAACCTTCTTCTGGAATAATCATCCCGCCCTGATTCTACTAACCAAATATCTTGCACTGCTGGAGCCATGACAATATCATCAAAATCTACCCAAAATAAACCCGATTGCCCGTCTAGCAAATTACCCAAGTGACAATCCCCATGCACTCTTTGATATACCGCTCCTTCAAATAAGGGATCTATCATATCTAACAAGTCCCCCACCAAATCTGCATACACATTTTCAAAATCAGGAGGCATTAAATTAGAGGCTAGTATTAAATCTAGATTTTGATCACCATAATTTTCAGTATTTAAAGTAAGACGATGTGCAAATGGACTTCTTTTACCCACAACATGAAGCCTAGCCAGTAAACGACCTACAATTTGTATTTGCTCAGGTCTAAGTTCATCGACATTACGCCCACCAACTCTTGGAAACAAACTAGCTAGTAACTCAGTTTCTTCATCTTGATAAATCGTAGAGCCGTCTGGTAATGCAACAGGTGCTACAACCGGATACTCTTCTTTCACTAATTCTTGCAAAAAAGAATGCTCTTCAAGAATCTGCTCCTTACTCCATCTTCCTGGTCTATAAAATTTAATTATTCTATAGCGCCGTGGATCAGTGGCGGCTAGACTTTCATCTTCAGGATAAATCTCAAGCTGAAACACTCTATTTTCCATACTATTAAGTTGTAGCACCCTACCCGTGCATTTAATCCCAAACTTTTCTGCTACACTCAGAACTTTTGCAGGATCTAATGCGAAAAAATATTGAGTTTCCTGATTGCCCCATACGGCGGTAGCATTAGTAGGGTTATTATTATCTGGGCTAGAGTTATCTGTCATGAGGAATTTTTATTTAGAATTCAATGTTCGTGAGTCTTAACCTTATATCACGACTAGCATTTGAAGTAACCAAGAAGGGATTCTTGGTTACTTTTATATTGAGTAAAGAACTAACTTTTCTATGCGATATCCCGAGTGTAACAGCCCCTAATTAATCGAATCAGGTCATCTACAACAGGACTCGCCTTACGAAAAATAGCATCATACTCATCTTCGACAACTTCGCTAAAATCGAAATTATCCGTCTTAGCTAAATTTTCCAAATCAAACGACAGTTTGTTTTGACTAAATAAATCCAATTCAAGTCTAAAAGAATTAGGCAGCGATTCCCAATCTTGCTTAAATGCCGGTATGTATTGTGCCACCAGAAATCTTACCTTTTCAGCGATCGGAGTACCGGGGTCGAAGCGATAGTGAGGCTTTCTTGGCACCTTCTCTGCCTTCTCCTTTCCTAACCACCTACCATCTTTCGTTGGGCTTTCTTGTAGAATGAAAAAAACAGCACTTAAGGTCAGGTGAATATTAAAAAATCCCTTGTTAATCTTTTCTGTTCCACCTCCCAAAAAATACCAAGTTTCAGTATCAATCGCCCTCAACCCTAGTCTATCTTCAAAATAACTAATCAAAGCATACCAATCGATTGAATCTGTTAAATAAGTATGAACTTTGTGATCTGGAGCAAATTGAGTTTTCCTTGTTTCTTTAGAAAACTCAAGCTTTAGATACCTCGCAAACAATTCTGCAAAACGACAGTAGGTTAGACCATTACTAAATTTTTTAGGCCTTTTCAACTTCATTCGACCACTTCTAAGAGTAATCAAAACTGGACCAGAGATTGCAGATTCCATCACAAAACCTCCGTGGCTGCGCCACTTAAAAACTAACGAACATGCATTCGTAACTCACGAACACTTACTAGCCAGCTAATTAATAAGCCAACTAGTAAGTGTCCATTTTTTCACATCTACCCAAGCTAAAATATAAGACTAACGAAGTATGCTATAAACCGCCACCTTCAAGCAAGGGATTACAAAATAAGTATCTAAGTTTCTAATATCATGCCACAATAATAGTATCCTATTTGCCGATTCCCTATGTTAAAATAAGCTATGGAACTATCTATCTTCGATCTTTTCTCAATCGGCATCGGTCCTTCTAGCTCTCATACTGTGGGACCAATGAAAGCAGCTAAAAGATTTGCGCTAGCTCTAGAAAAAAATGATCTCCTATCTGCTGCCACTAGAGTAGAAATAATTCTTTATGGATCACTTGGATTCACTGGCAAGGCCCACGGAAGTGAAAAAGCAATTTTAATGGGACTTGAAGGCGAAGATCCAGAAAATTTAGATCCAGATGAAATTCCAGAACGGATAAAAACAATCACTGAGAAAAATTTAATAAATCTATTAAAAAAGAAAGAGATTAATTTTTCTCTAACGAATGATTTAATTTTCAACCGCACAGAGACATTGCCACTTCATTCAAATGGAATGAAATTTTTTGCGTATACTGACAATAATCTTATTTTAGAAAAAACATACTACTCCGTAGGCGGAGGTTTTGTTCATTCAGTAGATGGCAGCATTACTACTGTTACTAAAACTTCATTCCCGTACTCATTCACAAGTGGTCGTGAATTATTAGAAAAATGTAAAAGTAACAATCTAAGCATTAGCTCACTAGTACTAGAAAATGAAAAGTCCCTTAGGCCAGAATCCGAAATCAAAGAAAAAGTATTAAGTCTATGGTACGCAATGGATAATTGCATAAAAAAAGGTTACCAAACCTCTGGCATACTACCCGGAGGACTAAAGGTAAAAAGAAGAGCCCATGATCTCTACTCCAAACTAAATCAAGACAACACAACAAAAAAAAATCTAGATCCGCTAAAAATACTAGATTGGGTAAGCCTTTATGCGATCTCCGTAAATGAAGAAAATGCAGCAGGTGGTAAAGTTGTCACTGCCCCAACAAACGGGGCAGCTGGAATAATCCCAGCAGTGCTTAGTTACTACGTAAACTTTTGCAATGGAAATCAGGACGGAATTATAAAGTTTCTTCTTACGGCTTCAGCTATCGCTTCATTATTTAAATTAAACGCCTCAATTTCAGGTGCCGAAGTAGGCTGTCAAGGTGAAGTAGGAGTAGCCTGTTCCATGGCCGCTGCTGGGTTAACAGAAGTAATGGGTGGCACTCCCGAACAAGTAGAAAACGCCGCTGAAATAGGAATGGAACACAATTTAGGACTCACCTGTGATCCAATAGGTGGTCTAGTTCAAGTTCCATGTATCGAAAGAAATGCTATGGGTGCAGTCAAAGCAATAAATGCTTCAAGACTAGCTTTGCAAGGAGACGGAAGTCACTTCGTGCACTTGGATAAAGTAATTAAGACAATGAAAGAGACCGGTAAAGATATGATGGAGAAGTATAAGGAAACTTCTCGTGGGGGGTTGGCGGTCAATGTGATTGAGTGTTAAGATTTCAGAACCTTTCTATCTTTATGTGCTCATTCTCGCACATTCCACCTGGAATGTAGCTGCGAGGTGCCCTAAATTTTTTCCAGCTAAATATAGCTGAGGAAAAAAATTTACTCGAAGCCCGCACATAAAAATAGAAAGGTTCTGAAATCTTATTTTTGTTGTTAGTGGAAAGATAAAGTACTTCGTACTTAGATTTATTTTTTGCTTCTTCGTTTTATTTTATCATCTCTGGTTATAGATAAATCACCCTCCCAAATACCACTACCTAAAAAACCAGAAAGTTCCCTAACTTTAAATGCCTTAATAGCTTCACTAAGAGCACGATTGACTGTTGCTGAATGAGTTTTCTCACCAAACAGCCTAGAAGCCGTATTTAAAAGTTCTTCATCAAGTATCAGATTAGTATGTTTCATCCACTTATTATACTTAAAAATTCAACAGCATACAAACACTTTATTAATTGATATAAAAACTTAAAACATCGGCATCTTCATAACACTTTTCTACGCAAGGACTATTTCCCTTACTATTACTCACAAGTCATATTTCTCAAGTTAGAAATAAAGTCCGGCGTATAAGACCTAGACGTTCATAACTTTTATTTTGTTGTTAGTGGTATTTTCATTACTTATCATTTAAGAATATAAAAACTAAATAAAAAATATAAATAAAGAGTTCAGAGTATTTTGTTCTCATTGTGCGGACTTCGAGTAAATTTTTTTCCTCAGCTATATTTAGCTGAAAAAATTTAGGGCACCTCGGAGCTACATTCCAGGTGGAATGTGCGAGAATGAGCACAAGGAGAATAAAATACTCTGAACTCTTACAACATAAATAAAAACCTTGAACATTGGAATCTTCATAACGCTTTTCTGCGCAGGGACTATGTCCTTGAAGGATTTGATTAGTAAAAAACTTTCTAACGATTTACATGGTAGTTTGTCGGCATTTGCGTCTTTTGCTTTTGCCCTGCCTTATTATTTAGTTTTGATGTTTTTTCTTTGGCTAGGTGGGAATAAGGTAAAAAAACCGCGAGTTTCCTCGCGGGGTTTGGAGTAATTTAATTAAAACTTTTAACCTAACTTCAAAACCATAGTAGTTGCAATAACAGTATAAGGTCCCTTGCTTTCTTCTCCTAGAAAAATGCTTGATGATTTTGGGTTTGAAAGAGTTATAAGATTAAAAGTTGTCATCTGTTCTCCGATCTTACGTATCGCTTGATTCGCAATTTCCAGACTATCAAAACCATCCATAACTATCATCTGAAGTCCATTGAGATCACTAAAACGAAAATCGCAAGTAGGTAGCGAATGCACAACCTCAGTATAACGCTCTAAAGATTTTGGAAGAAAAGCGTTATCAGACTTTTGAATAGGACAAATCAGTTTTTGACCGCTTGTCCTTAAACACTTTCGAACAAAAAATCCTGTAAAGAACATCTCTTCTAAAGTGCCAAAATTTCTTCTTAAGACATCGGGATACCGACCCCAAATAACTCCAAAAGAAATATCCTCAAGAAATACTAAAGAGGATTGCTGAAGACTCTCAAGGAAAATTTTTTTTGTTACATTAGCTCCCAATGCGCCATAAAAAGCTAAAACATAAAAAAATCCATCTTCCGCTTCAATCAAATCTCCACAAGTAGAAACAAGAGATTTTTTTACGCTATCAAGATGGCCTGATTCTATAATTGCATCTACCCAATTTCTAACCTCTGACTTTAGATCAAGGCTCATAAGAACCTCCTTATTAAAAAACCTTAAAAATCGACTCCAGAGCTACAGTTTAAGCAGCGCTAAACTATCTTGTCAAATCTCATAGTAAATCAAATTAACAACCTAATATCTTGTTTGCTAAGCTATTAATATCTATGAGATTCGAGCTTTCAGATTCACACAATATTATTTAATTAAATGAAAAATTTACTTTCCTACTTAATTCTTTCGGCTCTAGTTTTAACTTGTAACGACATACTTGCAGAAGAAATTTTTCCTTCGACTTTATCAAACAGCAAAAATTCTCAAATAACTATTGACCCAAAAGAATCTGAGATTACAGTTCTAGAATGGTTCAATAAAGGCTGCCCTTTTGTAAAGAAGTTCTACTCAGTTGGCTTCATGCAAGAACTACAAGAGAAGTATACGAAAAAAGGTGTTTCTTGGTATACAATTAATTCTACTAAAGAAGGTCATTCGGATTTTATTAAAGTAGAAGAACGAGCCGCTTTAGCGGAAGAATTAAAAGTCAAAAGTACGGAAATGCTCTATGACGAGAAGGGTATTTTTGGAAAAAAAGTAGGGGCAAAAACTACTCCGCATGTTTTTATCTTTAAAGGCAAGAATTTAATTTACGCTGGTGCTGTTGATGATGTTATCGATACAGAAACAGATCCTAAAAACGCAGAGAATTATTTAGTGAAAAATTTAGATATATTACTACAAGGCCAAACTCCTGAAGTGACGAAGGGTCGACCTTATGGTTGTAGTATCAAGTATGCAGAATAGCTAACCCCTCCTATCCTCCTACGCTTCCTGTCCAATTTAAATTATAAAAAAACAGGAAGGATAGAAGGACAGAAGAAAAGTAAGCGGTTCCTAAACGGCGTTATATTCAAGAAGCAAGAAAAGTTCTAAAAGCTCCCCAATGTATTAAGAGAGGAGACAAAGAATGCATAATATATCACCGTTAAAAGTGCACCG
>JAIYCX010000019.1 GCA_027487795.1 Pseudomonadota bacterium
AAAAATGATAACCTCACATAAATAAAATTAAACATGACTAAGGCAGTGATTAGTAGATCAATATACGAGATATAATTTTATTTATATTTGTATACAACGCCTTTTAAAAACCGCTTACGAAGAAAAATAAAAAATACCAAAGAAGCCATTAACCCAGATTGCGAATAAGCCCCGTATACTTTTAAATATAGCGGTGCTTATTCGCGTGAAATTTTTTTTAACGTAACTATGTTACTGCTACACTCTTGCAGAAAATTTGTCGGAACTTATCAATGATCTCTAAAATAGGATGACCCTCAGGAAGACCTTTTGGGTACTGCCATCCATTCCATACCATTGAAAGCCAAGATTCTTCTGCTTTGTAGTGCCGTAAAGCATGTTGATATGCGCCGAAAAGATAAATCTCTTTTTCTCTTAACAACCTGTCAATTGCTACCTTTCTATACCCAATTTCGTTATAGTAAGATGATATTGTACGACCCGCGTCTGCTGTAAGCTCCCCGTCCCGAGGAGCTCTTACTTTAGATTGGAGCCGAATAGCTCTAACAGTAAACTTCGAAAGGCATTCATCAGCATATAAAGAAACTCCTCTCGAGAGAAACATAAGAACCAGATATTTTTCGACTGGTGCAAAGAACTCTGCAGACAACGAAGCAACTAGGTTTTCTTCACCTTCCTTAAAGTTACCAAGCAATAGAGATAAATTAGATACGCTAATTTTCGCTAATTGACTCGTGATAAAATCAAAAACGACCGTGACGTTAAGATAATAAAAAAGAACAGTGTCCGATTCAAGTTTCGAACATCTCAGTCCCGCCTCATAGAATCCGGTATAACTAGACGCCAATGAGCTCAAGATATGATTGGCTCCTTGATAGATCCCCGCATCTTGAGACTCTTCGTTCCGAATCAGCGACAATCGCTTAATTTCACTTAGAGGCATAATAGCCTCCTTTCTTTTTTAACCCATGAAACAAAAAACCTCATAGCTCCTTTGGCTATTTAGGAATTAAATAGCCAAATTAAACACTTCTACACACGACACTTATGATTGGAAATACTAGGTGAATAGCATTTATTCGTAATTTTATATACTTGTATAAGTAGTTATAAATTAAGTATTTTTTAAAACCCCTCCTATCCTCCTATGCTTCCTGTTTTTTTATTATTTAAATTGAACAGGAAGCGTAGGAGGATAGGAGAAAAATAAAAAATACCAAAGAAGCCACTAACCCAGATTGCGAATAAGCACTTGTGCTTATTCGCGTGAAAAATTTTTTGAACGTAACTATTCTGTAGCTACCTTCTTACAGAAAAGTTGTTCGAACTTATTAATGGTTTTGAAAACAGAGTGTCCGACAGGTAGACCATATTGATACTGCCAAAGTTTCCAAGCCATCGGGAGTAGAGATACGTCTTCGTACCAGTAGCTTTCGACAGCGGCAGCATAAGTCCGAAGTAGATACTCTCTTTTCTCTCCAAGCAATTTCCAAACTATCTCCATCTTAATTGGTATTTCAGCAAGACGAGCGGTATCAAGTATTGAATTTCTTTTCTCTTCTTCAAGAAAGTACTCAATTCCGCTAAATACCGCCATTGACATTATTTCAAGAACTAAATAACTCTCAAGTACACGAAAGAGTTGAGCAGATAAAGAACCATCCATGTTATCTGCGTTAGGTGATCTATCATCTTCTGCTATTTTAGAAATCGCTCTCTCAAAAGCAGACTGATGATCCCCGCCGAACAAATCGCGATCGTTGACCTTACTCATTAAAAAATCAAGAGCAGTATGTACACAATCAATACTGAAACGAAAATTAAAATTCGCGCAGTTGAGTCCATCTAAGTAGTACTGTAAATGATCATACCGCGGTGTTAGAACTCTATCGGTACCATCAAAAATTCCCATAAAGTCGTCATCTTGCCATCGAGCAATTTCCACGAAACGTCTGTTAACTCTCTCAATTTCAGTTTCAATTTGAAGCATAATAGCTTCCTTTCTATTCAAAAAAAGCCACGAAACAAAAAAACCTAAATAGCCTCTTTGGCTATTTAGAAATTAAATAGCCAAATTAAACACTTCTACACATGCCTATTATGATTGGGAATACTAGCTAAGTAGCATTTAATCGCATTTTTGTATATTTGTATAAGTAGCTGTAAATTAAATATTTTTTGAAACCCCTCCTATCCTCCTACGCTTCCTGTCCATTTTAAAATCATAAAAAAAACAGGAAGGATAGGAGGATAGAAGAAAAATAGAAAATCACCAAAGAAGCCATTAACCCAGATTGCGAATAAGCCCCTTATACTTTTAAATATAAAGGTGCTTATTCGCGTGAAAAACTTTTTGAACGTAACTATTCTGTAGCTACGTTCTTACAGAAAAGCTGTTTAAACTTATCAATAGTGACGAAAACAGCGTGACCCTCAGGAAGACCTTGTGGGTACATCCATCCATGCCATGCCACCGAAAGTACAGAACGGCTATCTTCTTCATCTTGGTAGAACTCTACCGCTTTTTGATAAGCAGCGAAAAGAGAATCCCTTTTCTCATCAAGTAACCGACGAACTTCTTGCAGTAAAGGATCAACTGTCGCAATGAAGTCCAATAACTTTCGATTGCTGCTATGAAGATTACTCCCTAGCTTAGCGTTCTTATTTAAATCGGGCCCTTCTGAGAAACAATTCTCTAAACGACACTTTTTTTGGTATGCATCAACACCTCTGAAAAGAATCTCAAACACCACCAAGGACTCAAGCGGTGCGAAAAACTCTCCGGACAACGAACCATCCATGTTATCCATACTCCAGTTATCGGGTTCTTCATCTATCTCGATCTTACGAAGAGATAGATTACCTACCCTGATGCTCTCAATTTGACCCTTGATTAAATCAAGAGCATCTTTGAGGTGACGAGGATCAGTAGTGCCCGCTGGCATTTCCGCATACTGCAGTCCAGCCTCATAGAACTTCGGATTCATTTTCCATGACCTCAAGACCGATTCGGAGCCTTGATAGACCCCAGTAAAATCGTCATACCCTGCTGTCTGAAACCTCTTAAACCGATCAACTTCACTTCTTCGAGGCATAATAGCCTCCTTTCTATTCAAAAAACCCCGCGAAACAAAAACCCCATAGCCACTTTGGCTATTTAGGAATTAAATAGCCAAATTAAACACTTCTACACATCACACTTATGATTGGGAATACTAGCTAAGTAGCATTTAATCGCATTTTTATACATTTGTATAAGTAGCTGTAAATTAAATATTTTTTAAAACCCCTCCTATCCTCCTACGCTTCCTGTCCAATTTAATATCATAAAAAAACACCAAAGAAGCCACTAACCCAGATTGTGAATAAGACCCATATATTTTTAAATTACCCTAGCCCCCCCCTTTTTGAAACTCTTCCTGTTCCTCTTCCAGTCTTAAGGACTTTCTTCCTGTTTAGCCTCTCCTTAAAAAAACTTACTCTACCTATGTCATCTCACTCAAACGCATCTTCAACCCATCCAAAATATCAAACAACTCCACACGACAAGCCTCAACTTGAGCTAGATTAGAAAGTAATTCTATTTTAGTCTGTACAAAATTTCCCTTACCTAATTCAGATTCGCAGTTTAGAACTATATCTCTAATACCTGCTTCATTCATTTCTAGATGAAACTGCAATGCTAAGACATTATCCCCGTAGACAAATGCTTGATTGGCGCAAGCCTTACTTGAGGCGATAAGTTGAGCACCTTCTGGGATGCTGAAAGTTTCACCATGCCAGTGAAAAACAGAAAAATCTGGCTTTAAAAAATTATACATGCAGTCGAGTGGATACCAGCCGATTTCTTTTTCTGGATTTTTGCTAATAACACCACCTAGAATTTTCGCTATTAACTGTGCACCTAAGCAGATACCAAAGACTAAAACATTTTCATCAATAGCTTGCTTAATCAATAACTTCTCCTGCTCCAGCCAGTCGAAATTATCATTAGCACTCATAGGGCCGCCAAGAACTATTAAAAGATCAAAACTTCCAAACTCAGGAAGAGCTCCATTATAGCTTTCATAAACTATAATTTCCGATCCATTCTCATTAGCCCAGTCCACTATCATTCCCGGACCTTCAAAAGCTATATGTTGAAGTACTGCTATTTTCATTTTATTTGCTTGATTAGTAGTTTTACCAAGATATCCAAAGATCAACGTATGACAAGGTATAAATTAAATTAAAAGGAACAGTAGCGGTTTAGTGCACTGTTCCTGTGAGTTTAACCTAACATCTCTACCGAGCTTATAAACTAGGCTAACAGAAGACCTTCAGGAATCAAAAGACGGGCGATTTCGATCTTGGTTTCTTCGCTATTCGAGCGAGGGAAAAACTTCTTAGCCAACTCGACGAGTTCAGCTTTGTTCATCTTTTCCAACCTTCTAGTACGAAGATCAAGATCATCTCTTGTTGCGCCAATTGCAAGCAAAGCCTGAAGCCGACGTTCCAAAAAAGAATCGCTGGGAGTCATTATCGAATAGCGAATCTGGCCATCCTGACCAGGCTGTTTCCAGCCTGACTCCCTGCTCAAACATTTGATACTGGACAAGCCCTTTTCAGAGGGCTCAACTCGGATGCGGTACCAACCGCCACTAAGCGGTCGGATACCCACTCGACCGTATTCCGTTTCAGCCAAAACAAGGTACTCACCAGTACCCTCAGTACCAGCCATATACCACTTACCTTCTTTTTTTTGCGTTTCCACGCTTCTACTCCTCATCTAAATCAAAGCATTTGAAAGGTTGCTTCTAAACCTAACTTAACAATTAGCTCTCTGTTCTCTCGTACGAAAGCTTGATACTGTTCTTCGTACTTAAACTTAATACAAAGATCAACAAGTGATTGTGCCCGTTTTTTTCGTTCGAGAAAATCACTCATTTTATGCTCACGAGTCGAGTTGCAAATTTGATGTTTATTGAACAAAACACCTCCGTTATGTCGCAAATCAAAAACATGATCTACAAACATCTCAGAAGTAATTTCACCTTTCAGCAACATAAGCGGAGCATGAGCAATCGCTGCCCATTTTGGTCCCCCGTAACTTAAGCGCCAGTTTGGATCAAAAAAACAATGCTCTGAAAGCTCAAAAAATCTAATCACTCGATCTAATGAAAGATCAGAAAAAGAGTCAACTACCCGATGCTGAGTATTTTGGCGATCTCCCTTGGCAACACCAAAATCCTTTACTAAAAGATTATAGCTATTCGCGTATGGATCGTTATCAGAGTGCGATCTTGGCATATGTCGAACTTCCCCGCCCACCGCAATAACCAAGTAAGTCAGAAAAATCTCACTAATCTCTTTTGTCTTTCGATCAAAAAGGTCTTTTGTTTCATTCTCAAACTTACTACCTCTACTAAACTCAGAAATAGCTGAGTAAAAGTAAAAATCAACAAGTAGCTGCGAACAGTCGAACTTCTCCTTGAGCAAATCAAAGTCCGGAAGAATTTGACACCGAAAAATCTCTGGTCTTAGCTCTTTCACCCACTTAAGAAGAATTGAAATCTCCTTGTGTGTAGTAGCGCCTACCAGAGTTATTTCCCCACGGTAAATAGAGCCAGTAGCTCCATCTACAGAAATCAAATCACCTTCTCTAATAACTCCCTCATCAGTAACAAGAGAATTACCTTCCACTTTAGCATGATCAAGAGTTCCAAGACCAACAACTGCCGGAATATTGAGAGACCTAGCTACTACCGCCGCATGAGAGGTAACACCTCCAGTACAGGTAATAATAGCCGATGACTTTAGCATTCCAGGTAAATCTTTTGGATCTGTATCCTCTCGGATTAGAACTACTGATTTTCCTTCAGAAGCAAGCTGCATAGCTCGCTCCTTTGAAAAAACAGCAACTCCTGTTGCAGCTCCAACCGATGCAGGAAGCCCAGTAGAAAGATAAACTCCTTGCCTGTTAGCTTCCAGCAAACTAGCTGGATCAAAGCTTCGCTTCTTAGAAAACTGCAAATTTTCCTTGCTAAGAGTAGCTAGAATTTCTTCCTTGCTCTTCTTCTTTTCCCAAACC
The DNA here is from genome assembly GCA_027487795.1 of Pseudomonadota bacterium. Classification (GTDB taxonomy): domain Bacteria; phylum Bdellovibrionota_C; class UBA2361; order SZUA-149; family DAOLCO01; genus JAIYCX01. The sequence goes on from JAIYCX010000019.1 coordinate 6,071, forward strand.
GACTGCACCAAGAACCGTGCATTTGCATGCGCTGTTCTTTTTGCGCGTCTTGTTTGAAGAATGAAAAGCTCAGAGTTTTGCACAGTAAACTCGATATCAACTACGTCTCCGTAGTGATCTGCAAGCATCTGAACATTTCTCAAAAGCTCTTCATGAGCCTCAGGACATTGAGCTCTTAGAGTATCAAGACCCTCAGGAGTCCTAATACCACTAACTACATCTTCCCCTTGAGCATTTCTCAGATATTCACCGTAAACAGTGGAATCACCTGTTGAAACATTCTTAGAAAAGACTACTCCAGTACCACTTTTTTTGCCCAGCCCAAAAACCATAGCCTGAACAATTACAGCGGTACCACCGTTATTAGGAATTCTATGGGACTTCCTGTAAGCGACTGCTCGCTCACTATTCCAAGACTTCCATACAGCCTCCATTGCAAGTCGCAATTGAAGCCTTACGTCATCAGGAGGCAACACGCCTACAAGATCCCTAAAACTTTTTCGAAATTTCGAAAAAAGTTCTGTGGCAATCTTTCTGCCGAACATCGCCTTCAAAGCCGACAAGTTAGTACTCGTTATCCCAACATTAAGGACGGTGTCCATCATGCCAGGCATAGAGTCCTTAGCCCCTGAACGAACACTGACCAGCAAGGGGTTTTGGTCGCTGCCAAAACCCTTGCCGGTCGATTGTTCTAATTTCAGAAGTTCTCTTTCAACTTGCTTCCAGAGACGATTTGGTGCAGCACTGCTAACCGCAGCATTGCTATTATCTTTGAGATTTTCCATAATCGCTCTAGAAACTGAAGTTGTGACTACAAATCCAGGAGGAACATTAAGTCCCAACTGGACCATGGAGGCAAGGCTATTGCCTTTGCCTCCAAGAGTCCCAGTATTACGCTGTGCCGCCTCCGAAAAGGCATAGACACAACAACGCGTCGACGATCGTTTTGCTACAACCATCACTTTGTCCTTTCGGGTTAAGCGGACTTTTTTTGGAAACGCAGGAAACGGGTTATAGGAATTTGTCACGCCAGAATAGCCAGCGCCTAGATCGAAGACCTATCCTAACCTATTGAATTAATTCTTTGAAGTATGCGACTTATTTTTCTAACTTTCTGCAAAATTAAAAAATATGTACCGCTACTCCCTCAAAGCTTTCGTTCAACTAACAAAACCACCGTGTAAGCAGTGCAAAGTATCCGGCGAGATACTTCTTTGTTCACTTCCCCAGAGAAGTGAATACTAAATCAAGCTTAGAAAAGATCTTACAAATCTATCCTACACTATCGTTTCACATTGGCTTGCAAACGATTTTTTCAAGTATGGCCCAACTATGAAACATATGTAACATAGCCGACTACTGCTTCCTTGAAAAAGCAGAAATATTAATCGCTCACAATGTTTGCTAAACACTGATCACTTTATCTCACCCACTTACGAGCTTGATTGCATGGGGTTATCTCATTTAGACTCCCCACCGCCCTATGCTCCGCCTACTTACAAGCAGATCAAATTACAAAAGCGACCTAGCTAATGCAATTTACATTTCGTTTCAGCCTCACCCAAATATACTAGCGGGCAAAACAGAAACACGGTTAGTGTTCTTGACCGTTTGTGAAGCTACTCACTTATTAATTAATATATGATAATTAATAATTATTAGTTCAAACAACATTAAGTTTGCTCTAACATTGCCTGTGACAGATAGCGACTTCGCCTCAGTCACTGAGATTTTTATTGAGTTACAATACTCAACTATCCTCCCATTTGGATATTCTGCTCTAAGATGATTGATGCAGAAACTTTTTTCTTTTTGATGGCCGATGTGCGCTTAGAATTAACTAAGTCATCTTAACGATGCACACCCGCCAGACTATATAGAAAACAACATTTTAAAAAACCCTTTTTGAAAGTGCACTTACCACTACTGCCCCGAGGCAAAGTAGCTAGTTTAAATTTTAAACTAAGCCTCTCTCCAATAGGGACAATAGGGTCTATATCTACCCTTATTTAATTTTTAAAAGAACATTATGTTAGTCTGTTATTGTGTATCTTCTCTGTAAGTTTCATGAAATAGAAAAAAGTAGCCAACTATTTGAAAACTATAGTAAAAAAGCGCTGTAAGTTATACAAAACCTTAGAGCGCTTAAAGGAGAATAGTTAAACAAATAACTAAATTAGCTTTAAACCAAATCGCTAACTTTAATTAAAGTCTATCAACCTAAGAGTTATTTTGGGCGGTGTCCTTGTATGCTCCGGAGTACCAGATATCCAAAATCTCTTCCAAGAAACTGAACAAAAAGCAATAAAAGCCATAAAAAATCCTGCCGTCCGAAATGCGGCATAAGAGACTTTTATTACTTCTCTAAGTGCGTCAAAGAAACCATAGCCCTTAATATCTAGGACCAACTGCCTATTGGCCATTCCCCCTACTTTGAAAATATCAACAAACTGCTCGAAAATCTCCGAACTATTGTCAGTGTAGATGATATTTGAACCACCTCTGACATCTAGATCTCTACTAGATTTTTTAACATAAGATTTAGTCACACCAAAAGCAACAGGGATACCATCCCGAATAATGGTAATTCTAGAATTTTTAGTTCCGAAGCTCTGTATTACACTAACTGGATAAAACAACCTAACATTTCCATAGTTGTCTTGATCCCAAACATCACCATATGCAAAAACAGTATCGTCATCAATCAAGGTTCGTGGAGTCAAATCAGAATAGTCTCTACTAAATATTTTCCCTAACGCTTCAGGGAAAATAGTTGCAGAGCGAAACTGAATGTCATTTTGATCGGTAGCTATATTGTAACTTTCAGAAACAAAATTACTACTTCCAAAATACTCTAAACTATCTCCCGCATCGGGAATAATAACGATGTGTCCATTTTTCAGAACCAAAAGCCTTAAAGGATGGTGACCATTCTTCTCGCCAGGCCCATAGATAGGGGCGACATTACAATAGAAAATGGTTCCTATTGGAATATAATCTTTCTTAACCAACGCCAACATTAACAATCTAAACGCCAGTATATCAGTCCTCAAAGGAGGAATATAGACATGCTCTACGTACTGCATATTCGGAACATTTGCAGCTAAAGCCATTAATACCTTAGCCTGCGCTTGATCACCTGGAGCGTAGTCAGTTATCACCACTACTGGATTAACTTTTGAAGAAGCAATGCGCTCCAAAGCCCCCGCTAACATTGGGCCAATCTTTACTGGTGTACTAGAATTATTTTCTGGTTCTTCATCATCATGAAAATCTATCAAAGCACCACTGCCTAACATGTCAAATTCCCTTAAAAAAAACCATGCTCTTACTTAAGAGCAAAAACTTACAGCTACTCAGTAAAAGATTTAAAATTACTGAATAGCTACTTGCGATACTTTTAATCTAAAAATATCAGCATCTCTTCTTCCCAAATAAAACTTAAGCTACAAAAACTAAACTAAATCATACTCCGTAACCATAGCCAAAATCTGCTTAGTCTCAACTATTCTAAGCTCTTCATCCCATGGGACCTTAATGCCAACTTCTCTTGGTATTAAAACAAGTGCACCTATTGGGATACCACTAACATTCACATCTTCCTGCTCGCCGCTAAGATTAGTTTCTACTGCACTAGCAACTTCTATTACTTCACCTAATAGGCTATCTTGTTGAGCCTGTTTTGAACCTTCCGGTAAATACAATCCTGAATCAGTTTTAGACTCTTCTTTTCTTATCTTTACAACCACTCGCATTCCTAATGGATTTATATTCCGCCTCATTAGACCCGCTACTCCAATAAGCCCATTATTTGCTTCTCCTGTGCTTTTCATACTTATTCTACAGTAACACTTTTAGCTAAATTTCTAGGCTGATCCACATCTGTCCCTCTATAAATCGCAACATGATAAGCAAGCAATTGAAGCGG
>JAIYCX010000034.1 GCA_027487795.1 Pseudomonadota bacterium
AGCATGGGCAAAAGTATGGCCAAGATTTAGGTAGGCTCTTTTACCAGTCTCTTTTTCATCCTCTTCTACGAATTGTTTTTTTACTTTAATAGAATCATTAATAAAGATTGTAATTTGATTGTTATCTAGCTTTAAAATTTGAGGGTTAGAGAGTACCTTGTTAAATAAACCTTCTCCTGAAAGTATGCCGTGTTTTAAGCATTCAGCAAGACCGCTATTTGCCTCTCGTGGAGCTAAGGTTTTTAAAAATAGTGGATCTATAATTACAGCACTAGGAGGATAGAAGCTTCCGATTAGATTTTTACCAAGCTCATGATTGATTCCAACTTTACCACCAATGCTAGAATCTACCATAGCTAATAATGTTGTTGGAACTTGAATAAATTTAACCCCTCTTAGGAAAGTAGAAGCAATAAATCCTGCTGCATCTCCAATAACACCTCCACCTATTCCTATTATAATAGAGTGTCGATCTAATTCATTTTCTATAAGTTTCCCATATATTGGATAAATAGCCTCGTATGATTTAGAGCTTTCACCTTGAGGTAAACAAACTATGAGTGGGTTAAATGCTGCTAAGCTATCCTCTATTAATTTTTTATAAATGTTATAAACATTTTGATCTACTATAACCGCAATCTTAGGGCTGCTGTTATTTGATAAGCTATTTATTGTTGTCGAGATGTTTTTGAAACAATCAGTTTCTAGCTGTATGTTATAACTACCTTGCGAGGTTTGAATCTTCATTTCGTGATAGCTTAATAATTAATTGTAAATATAATTAATTATTAACTCCACTTCGGGATGAAGTGACTGCTTTACTGGACATCTTCCACCTGCTTTTTCTAGCTTTACTCTAGTGTCATTATCTAAATGTCCGGGTAGTATAATATCTAAACTTAACTTTGCTATTCTTCTTGGAGTATCTGTAGACATCTCTTTAATTACCGAATAAGTAGCTCCTTCAAGTGATTTACCATCTCTTTCTGCCACTAGGCCCATAGTTGTTATTATGCATGTGGCAAGAGCAGTTCCTACTAGATCAGTAGGCGAGATACTTGAAGCTTCTCCTCCGATATCTTTTGGCGCGTCTGTTTTAATTTCATATTGAGATTCTTCATGGGTAGAAATCATTTTTAACTTACCTAGGTATTTACCCGTACATTTAGTGGCCATATTTATCTTTTAGTTACTCACAGTTTTATTTTTTCTTTTTCTATCTTTTGATCTTTCAAAAAATGAAAATACTATCTCATCATTTAATACGTCTGCTTTAGCCTCTCCGCCATTTTTTAAATTACCAAACAGTAGTTCTTCCGCAAGAGGATCTTTAATCTTAGTTTGAACTAATCTGTGAACTGATCTTGCTCCATATTCTGGATTGTATCCATTTTTCGCAAGCCAAGTTCTAGCTTCAGTTGTAATAGTAAGTGATGCTTTCTTTTCTTGAAGTTGAAAGTCTATATCTGTAATAAATTTATCAACAATTTTTTCTACTACTTCTATAGGAAGTGAATCAAATTTAATAATAGCATCTAATCTATTTCTAAACTCTGGCCTAAAAGTTTTTTCTAAGGCGGCATTATTTATACCTCTCGTATTATTTCCAAAACCAAGAGGGACCCCTGAGACTCCATCAGAGCCAACATTAGAAGTCATGATAACAATGGTCTCAGTAAAAAAAGCTTTTCTTCCTGTGCCGTCTGTTAACACTCCATCATCCATGATTTGTAACAGTACATTGTATATATCCTGATGAGCTTTTTCTATTTCATCAAGTAGAATGACTGAAAGAGGAGTTTTTAAGACCGCATCTGTAAGTAAGCCGCCTTGTTCATGACCTACATATCCTGGAGGTGCTCCTATTAATCTAGAAACGGCATGTTTCTCTTGGTACTCACTCATATCAAATTTATGTAAGGTCATTCCTAGAACTCTTGAGATTTGTCTAGCGAGTTCAGTTTTACCAACTCCTGTTGGTCCAACTAGTAAGAAACATCCAACAGGCTTTCTAGTGTTCCCTAGGCCTGCTCTTGATCTCAGTATTGATTTTGATACAGCAGTAACTGCGGCATCTTGTCCGTATATGAATTTTTTAATTTCTGGCTCTAATAGTTTTAATTTATCAGTATCAGAAGTTGAAATGGATGCATGAGGAATATTTCTTGTTAGAGAGAGTATATTCTCTACATCTTTTTGTTTGACTACTATTTTTTGAGTAGTGTCATTATTCTCGTCCTGATCTTTTTCTTTTGCCAGTTTTAACTTTGCCCCAACTTCATCTAATAGGTCAATTGCTTTATCTGGCAAGAAGCGATCATGAATGTATTTAATAGATAGTAGAACTGCAGCTTTAACAGCTGAAGGAGAATAGGTAACCCCATGAAAGTCTTCAAATCTAGATTTTAAGCCTTCGATAATCTTGATACATTCATCTTTGGTTGGTTCATTAACATCAATCTTTAAAAATCTTCTACTTAATGCACGATCTTTTTCAAATACTCTTTTATATTCTTCAAAGGTGGTGCTACCTATGCACTTAATTTCGCCTCTTGCTAAAGCAGGCTTTAAAATGTTTGCTGCATCAAGGGTAGAGCCAGAAGTTGATCCTGCTCCAACTAAAGTATGAATCTCGTCAATAAAAAGAATGCAGTCTTTTTCTTTTTTAAGTCTTTGTAAAATTAATTTTATTCTTTGTTCGAAATCTCCTCGGTATTTAGTACCAGCTAATAGGTTCCCTAAATTTAAACTTAAAATTTTACAGTTCTTTAAAGCATTAGGAACAGTCCCTGCTACTATTCTTTGAGCTAGTCCTTCAATTATTGCAGTTTTACCAACTCCTTGGTCACCAACTAAGAGAGGGTTGTTTTTTAATCTTCTTGAGAGAATTAGGATTAAACTTTCTAGTTCTTTATCTCTACCAATAAGTGGATCAAGAGTTCCTTTTCTAGCTTGTTCAGTAAGATCTTCTGTAACTTCTTCTATAGATCTAGGTCTGAAATCTTCTTCGTCGTCTTCATCTTCGTCATCTTCTTCTAATCTTCTTTCATACGAATCATCAAAGAGCTCGTCAATCTCAGCATCTTCTTGATATTCTAATCTAGGACCATGAGAAATGTAATCTAAGATGTCTAATCTTTCTATACCTTCTTCTCTTAAAAAGAAAACAGCATGAGAGTCGGCTTCTGTGTAAAGTGCAGCTAGTAAGTCTCCCACGGTGAGTGTCTTTGCACTTGAGTATTCAGAATGTAGCACTGCTCTTTGCAGAACTCTTTGACATGATAATGTTTGTGAAGGGATATAGTTAGAAATTGAAACTCTTTCTACTTTGGTAGAGAAGAAGTCTTCAAGTTTAATTTTAATTCTGGAAACATTTCCTCCAAGGGCGCGAATTATTCGAAGAGCTTTTTCATTTATTATAAGTGAATATAATAAATGTTCTAAGCAAATAAATTCATGCTTCCTACCTATTGCCTCATTAGTAGCTCCGGTGAGAATTGATTCAACATCTTTTTCTAATCTTGACATAATTATATTCTAACTTTTAAGTGATCTATATTAGTGATCTGGTTCCATAATACATTTTAGCGGAAATTCATGTTGTCTAGCCAAATGGTGAACTATGGCAACTTTCATTTCTGCAATTTCTTTTGTAAAAATACCAACTATAGAACTGCCTTCATTATGAACTTTCATCATAATAACTTTAGCTTCTTCTTGGTTTTTATTGAAAACTTGCTCAAGCACTAAAACTACAAATTCCTGAGTAGTGTAGTGGTCGTTGATTAATATTACTCTGAACAGAGGTGGCTCAGTAACCCTAGTCTTTCTTTTTGTAATGACGGAACCGTCAAAGTTATCGTTTTTACTCATGAAATCACTTTATCACTTTTAAGCGGTAGTTGGAAAAAAAATGTTAAAAATACTTATTATAGTTTATAAAAATGACGATAAATACGTATCGTCGTAAACGGGACTTAACTTTCCTTAATATTTCTGAAAATTCTAAGTTTATGGGTAATTACATACTGGCAATAGATATAGGTGGTACTAATACAAGATTTTGTTTATTTCAGAATACAAACTCCAATATAGTCAGGATTAACTCCGAATGGGTAACTACTAATGAATTTAGTGGCTTTAAAAATTTATTATCTCATATTTTAAGTTTAGGTATTTTAAACGATAG
>JAIYCX010000062.1 GCA_027487795.1 Pseudomonadota bacterium
AACAGTATTTAGGTATTATATAGAGTTTTGAAGTTTTTTAAATAGAGGCAAAAAAGATAGTTTTAAATGCGATTAGAAAGAGTAACCAGAGAGCAAACGGTTTTAACTGCATGCAAACAGTCTTAACTGCAAGCAAGGTTCAAAAAATCACTACTCATAAAGGAGCTGGTACAGTTCCTTTATATTTTCTTAGATCAAGATAATATAAAGACAGAATAGCTACCCGTATCTTTTTAAAATACTGCAAACAGTAAAAAAGCTATTTACAGTGGATTTATGACATGCTATTTCCTTACTGCAAAGAGAATAATTGCTATTTACAGTAAAGAAAATTAATGTCATTTATTGGAAGAACTGAGGAGTTACAAGACCTTAAGGCTTTAAAGAATAAGGCCACTGCGAGTCTTGTTGTGATAACTGGTCGACGAAGAATCGGAAAAAGTGCCTTGGTGAGCGAATTTTCGAAGGACTTTAAACATTATTACGAGTTTCAAGGAGTCGCCCCTAGATCAGGACTGGATAATAGCGAGCAATTAAAAAACTTTTCCGAGCAATGTAAGCTTGTATTTAACACTGCTGAACCTATTCTTAATAATTGGACTGAAGCATTCTCTCATCTCGCAAGTAGTCTATCAGCAAAAAAATCTAGCCTCCTATTCCTTGATGAAATCTCTTGGATGGGGAGATATGATAAAGACTTTATAGGTAAACTAAAAATTGCTTGGGATACAAAACTAAGCCGTATTCCTGGACTAATCGTAGTTCTCTGCGGATCTGTATCATCTTGGATAGAAGATAATATTCTTCAAGAAACCGATTTTATAGGAAGAGTTTCCTTAACTATAAGACTAAGCGAACTTAATTTAAAAGATTCACTAGATTTCTGGGGAGAGCGCGGGAAAAGAATATCTTTAAAAGAAAAGTTAGCCTACTTAAACGTTGTAGGAGGCGTGCCAAAGTATCTAGAGGAATACAATCCAAAAGAGACTACGAATGCAAATATTTTAAGGCTTTGTTTTAAGAAAGGAGGTTATTTATTTGAAGATTTTGATAAAATTTTCTCAGATATCTTTGAAAAAAAGAGTGAGGCCTACAAAAAAATAGTCCGTTTACTAGCACAAAAACATTTATCCCCAATAGAGCTCTCAAAAAAATTAAAAATAAACCAAAGTGGAGAGTTAACTAAGTGTTTACGAGACTTAGAGTTATCAGGGTTTATTAAAAGATACTATGCTTATCAACCCGGGGGAAAAAGGGGGAAGCTTAGTAAACTTAGAATTAGTGACAATTATCTAAGATTTTATTTAAAGTATATAGAACCAAATCTTACTTCAATAAATAATGGTGTTTACAATTTCAGTTCTCTAGGAGAGCTCTTAGCGTGGGACACTATTTCAGGGCTACAATTTGAAAATCTCCTCCTAAATAGACTACCAGAAGTCATGAAAATGTTAGGCCTAGAAAGAGAAGTAATAAAATCTGCAGGCACATATTTTCAAAATAAAACAACTAAGACTAAAGCAGTTCAGGTTGATCTATTAATAGAATGTAAGTCCAATAATTTTTATATTTGCGAGATCAAGTACAAGAAAAAAATAGGATTGGGAGTAGTGGAAGAAGTTAAAGAAAAGATAGAAAAGCTAAAATTTCCCAAATATTCAAGTCGAAGACCAGTTTTAATATATAGTGGGGACTTAGATGAGAATGTTAAGGATGCGGATTATTTTGATCAAATCTTAGAGGTAGGGGAATAGAAATAGATACTACAGTAATATTAATGAAACAAATCCCTCAATACCAATATTTTTGTTTTTTGCCATATTCGGTATCTTTTAATTCTATAGTGAGCCTTCTATAAAATTCTTTTCGAATTTCTTTTGGATAATCCGTCAGGGTAATTCCAATGTTGCCCCTTAAGCAGCTAAGAGATTTTGAACTCGGCTTAAAACAATTTAAAAATTCGGAAATAGCTTTCTAAAACTCCTAATTTAAAGTTCGTCGAAAGAGTAGCAAGTGATTGGTAGTAAGAATGAATCTCTGGTACAGGACTTTTACCCGTATAGACTTGAAATACTATCTCATCCGTAATTTTTTGTATCGAATTTAGTACTTCAGGTGGGCTGTTGGAAGCCCAATCTGCTAATCCAGTTACACTAAAACGAAATTGTTTCGGTAAATTTTCTTTAAACCGTATTAGAAAATTTATATATAGATCAAGCTTGTTAGTAGGTGAGTCAAAATCAAGTTGAATACCCAAAACGTGATTTCCTTTTAATCTCCACATTTCTTGATCATTTAGAAATTGGTTCAAGACTAAATTTGGATCAGGCAAAGCTTCAAGGCGGTAGACAAGAATGAGGGGATTCGCTAATTTGGTAGCTCCAAGTCCTTGTCTTCTGATCGCTAGATTAAGAGTTTTTTCTTGGATCTTTTTATTTGGGACAACTTCAACAGTTGCCTGATGAAGATAGAGCGTAGATTCCGAAGATAAGTCCTTAGCACTATATCCCGCCCAAATCCAATAGTCTGGGAGTGAGTGTCTCTTTAAGGTATTAGTGATTTGTGACTGGTCAGCTTGCGCATTTATGCACGTTATATTTAGAGCCTGTAAGAGGGCAAAGGAAAGAAATAAAATAATTACTTTAAACTTAAATGTGGGCAATGTGTTACCTTTAAAATAACATTAAATATAATATAGATCTCAAATAAGCTTTAATTAGGTACTACCCTATTTTAAGGTATTCCTTGATTATTCACATAACAAGATATTTTATTGGGGATTAATTAATTGAATTAATTGGCATGGGGACTGTACCCGTTAACTTTTATTACATTATTTTTTACATCTCTTTTCTTTTTACGCACCTTGTTCTAGGCTCGTTAGCCTCATGCAGCACAATTTCGGAATGTAGGAAATACGCCGCCTCTGCTGAATCTTTTACCTTAGATACACTACGTTCTAACATTTCTAATTCAAACTCCGTTAACACACTTTTTCTTATTCCAACTCCTCTCCATTGAGATAAGGGACCGCAATTTTTTGATATTCCTCTAGCCAAGGCAAGCGCATCTAGTAGAGCTTGATTTGCGCCTTGTCCTTTAAATGGACTCATAGGATGAGCTGCATCTCCTATCAAAGTGGCGTTTCCGCATTTCTCTAGTAATTTTGTTGTGAGTAATTCTCGGTCATACACAGGGTAACCTGAGATTTTTGTTTCCATGGTTGCCGATAAAATTTGAGGAATAGGATCGTGCCATTGAGTTCTACGACAGGCTTCTTCTTTAAGTACTTTAACTCCTTGAGTGCAGAGCGCCTTAGCTTCTATTTCCGACATTGGGAAACTCAATTGCCACATCACCGAGCTTGAATCAAAAGGCATAATATAAATTCGTTCATTACCATTAGCAGTTTGAAATACGGTGGCAGAGTCAAGTAATTCACTGTCGAGTAATTCACTGTCCAGTAATTCACTATCAAGATCTTTGAGAGCTTCCAAAGGACAAATACCCAATATTACCATACAGCCTAAATAACGTAATGGACTGCTATCCTCGCCAATCAGTAAGCTTCGCACAGTACTACGAATACCATCGGCTCCAATTACAAGATCTGCCTTGGCGTTTTTTATTTCTCCGTTTACTTGAAAACTTAGATTAATACCTTCGTTCTCACTTTGTTTAATGTCTATTAACTGATGTCCCCATTGTATTTCATAACGTTTACCGAGTTGCTTAATAAGAGCTAAACGCAAGGCTTGCCGTGCAATATGAATATTTGTTCTTCTAGCTTTCGTACTAGCTTCCGAATGAACCCACTTTCTCGTTCCCCATTCTCCAACCACTTTTCCGTCGGTATTATGAACTACGTGTCTTGTTGAAATCACGCCTTTTTTTAAAGAGGAAATACCCAATCTTTCAATGGCTTTGGTGGCTTGTTGTAATGTGAGTCCGTATCCTTGAGCCCGCGCTTCAAAGTTGCTATCACGCTCATACAAGGTAAAAGGAATTTTGCGATGCAAACACGCCACAGCCAAAGCCACGCCTCCAATACCTGCGCCAATAATAGCAACATGCGGATAATTTTCTTTATCAGCTATTGGAAAACTAGCAGAAGAAATTAGTCCGATGCCGTTACAATTTGCACATGGAAAAGGATGACCTTGAGGAAGAATAGGTGCAACGCCCTCTTTATTTGTCTTTTCATATTCATCGCATGCTATTTTGTATAGGAGGAGTGTTTTTTTTCGGAGCCTGTGCCTTTTTTGCCCGCTTCCATTACATTCATCACAAATAGTCCAGCTTTTTCCTATATTTTCCGCCATTGTGTTTTTTGGTGTGTTTTGTTTTTAGGCTTTAATAGGTACCACCCTATTTTAAGATATTCTTGAGGCAGGGACCTAGATTATTAACTACCTAATATCTTCATAACCACCGACGTTAATGACATTAACATAACCTCTTTGTTCTAAGATTTTTTTTGTAGCTTCCGATCTTCTTCCACCTCTACAATAAAGTATTACTTTTTTAGTTTTAAAATCTTCAATCTCTGAAATTCTTTCTTCGATTCGATCATGAGGAATATTTATTGCCTCTGGAATATGACCCGCTGAAAATTCTTTTTCTGTCCGAACATCGATTATTAAGTCGGTATTTGTGATATCATCTGAGATTAAATTATTACTGTCCTTTATGCCAGATGAAAGTGTGCAAGAAGATAATGTGCAGGAAGACAAAATGAGTAAGACTACTTTTTTGTAAAAAGATATTTTCATAATTATAATTTATATTGTTCGGCTCCCTTTGAATAGTCTCGTTTCTATTCTCGAACAACTTTATATAGGGATAAAGCTTCGTTTTTTACCGTCGTCCTTTTTTATTCTATTTATGAAACTACTCATTCTATAAAACCATTTTCAGAAGTTATTGAGGATTTCGTAACAGTTCCAGAGTATATCCCCTCGCACGGACGGTTCTCGCATGTTATTTGGAACTGCAAATCACTCAAATGAATATTTCCAATCGTATTGAATTGCGAAGCATTTAAATCATCATCTATGTTTCTTCTATAAGAAATCGTAGATCGTACTATACATTTTTTAGGAGTAAACTGGTTTGTTGTAAATTGATTAGTGACAATAAAACCATTCCGGTCACTACTCCCAGAGCCAATATATGGCATTTGTTATAAGCCAAAAGATCCTGTAGTTAGTTGACGTAAAAAATTAGACTCATCTCTAAGCTCTATAGTATTTTTATCAAGGTTATCTGAAGAGCCATAACGTTGATAAACATAATGTCTTGGTTCGATCTCTTCTGGAAGTCCAAGTTTGCAACTATCTTCAATAAGTGAATATTTAGTAAAATAATGTCCTCTGTAATCGTCAGACCTGTCCCATCCACTACCTTCATTACAGGAAGTAAACAAAAGTAAAAATAAGAAAATTAACAATACTAAAAATTTATTAATTCTACACATTTTTTCATTAATTTTGAAAAATTAACCTTTTATTTCTTCCAATATTTTTTATCTAATTGGTATATCAGAGGCAGTTCCCGTGTAACTACCTACGCAGGAACGAGACCCACATGTTACATCAAATTTAAATATATTTGACACATTTTCATCCGTTTGATTAGTTTTTCTAAAATCAAAACTATATACTGAAACGCATTGCTCCTCTCTCAATTCATTGGTTGCGACCAAAAAGCCATTACGTTCTTCATTTAAAGATCCTATAAAAACAGGGTTATTTCTACGCGCGGCAACAAGCCCTTGCGACGTAATTAAAGGCAAAAAATCACCCGTATGAATCTCTAAATTTAACCCGCGTAAATCTTGCTCAACACTTACTATAATGGTATCGGACAAAGTACTAGGTAAGCCAAGACTGCAGCTATCTTCAACTAATGTTTGTGGAGATAATAGATACCTTCCAGCAAACATTGGCCTCTCACTATCACCTCCTCCACCCCCACCTCCACCGCATGCGGCTAGAGCAATTAATGCTCCTGCAGTAGTTATAATTAGATTAATTAATTTATAAGGTAAAATTCTCGAAGAACTCATATTTTACTCATGGTAACAGTTCTAATGATCTTCGCCTATCAATCATTCCGTCGTCCCTTAAAAAGCAGACTCTAACGCTAGTACTATACCGGAGAGAAGCTTCAATTTCGCCCACCCCACTCGGCTTAGAGACGAGACCTTGAAAGCGTAAGCGAGCTGTGTTTGTAGTGAGCGAAGCACCCCCTGGAAAATCGAATCTTATCGCTTGTCTACCAATATTTACGGGGAGAGTACCAGGAGGGGTACCCTCGTCACATGTCACGATAAAATCCGGTTCTCTTTTATTAAAAGTAATAGGCTCAAGGCCTGAATCAAGCTCAGCGGACCCAGGAACGTATTCTAGCCCCAAAGGAAGAAGAATAGATAGGCCGTTATTATCCGGCTTAAATTCCTCCGTGAAATCACCTGTGAATGGATCTCTAATACGATCTTTATATGTATCGAATATAACCTCTATTGATACTAGCTCTCCTACACGAGCCACTTCTGGAGCAGCAGTTATATCGAGTACGTCCCCTTGCCACCACTCTCTATCAGCTGTGTCTATGTCAGCTATGCCAGGCACACCCGAACCACAACCTAAAGAGAACATGACCAAGATTAAAGAGATAAGTCTATTCATAAAATCACTCTAAAGCTAATTTGATACGGTACAAAGCCTAGTGATCTTTCCACATTTTATTTCTGTAGGCAAGACTAAACTGTGTCGCAGGGCGCACGTTAGGTAAAAGCCGCTTTTTAAAAAGTGGTTCTATTCTAATAAGTAACTCTTTTGGATCTAATGAAAACTTTTCCACTTCTAGAGGATCAAGTAGGTTGATTAATGTGAGCTATCTTTAGGAAGTATTTCTTCAAGCCAGTAAGTTTTTCCAGTCCCACGTGCCCCAAAAAGGAAAAAACTATTATTTATTAATATGTTAGATAGTCGCTTAACCATACTTTATATATTACAGTGATATATCAAGTATTGTCAAGATATTAGATTCGTATATTAGGTATCAGCCTCTTTTTAAGAAGTTCTAGCTTATAATATTGGGTTTTAAGTTACTATAAGTAATCAAAATAAGCTTTATTTAAAACTGCGTGCCTATATAGAGGCACTGAAGGAATAGCACTTATTGTAGTTTAATTACAATAACTTAGGGCATGGCCTAAGGTACCAGCCTCTTTTTAAAAAGTACGAATATTCCCCGTTCAGCTTCTACTTTCTCAATAATTATAGACAGTTAGATCAAGCATTAGATTTCCATATAGAAAATAGCTAGTATATCTTCCCCTATCCCTTCCTATACCTAGCCATCTTTACCAGACCAAGTAAAAACTCAGGTTCCTCTGGAAACAGACTTCTCAATTCACTACTCGTGCTTTGAAATAAATCATCAGCAAGCTTAAGTGTCCCACCGTGGGACAGTATCGAAATATAGTTTATTTCTTTGTCTTGTGATTCTTTGTTGTCATTTGAGAAATCAAGAATATCATCTGAAACCTGAAACAGTAATCCGAGATTAGTAGCAAAGAATAAAAGCTTCTGACTTTCAGTGTCGGTAAGTTTCATTAGGATACTAGGTACGCTCACACAAAGCTCAAATAGTGAGCTAGTTTTTAATATATTGATCGTATTTAAATCTTTAATAAGTTTTTTTTGTTCTAATTCTGATCCTGATGACAGAAAGCTATTAAACATCGCAGAATCCCTAGATGTTAAATCTAATATCTGACCTTTGTTTAAGTCACATAGTACTCGTGCAGCACATTCAAGTATTTTTTTGGATGCTTCTGAGTTCATAGACTTCTGTACTAAGGAAAAGCCCTCAGAAAACAAATAATCCCCTACCAGTACTGCTACTCCTTCCCCAAAAACCTTATGTAAGGACTCTCGACCTCTTCTAAAGTCATCATCATCGATAGAAGGCAGATCATCGTGTACTAATGATCCTACATGAAATAGTTCTATAGCTAATGGAGATTGAAATAGTTCTTCCTTAGCTAGGCCTAAGGCTTCTGCGATAGAGAAAGTTAGTACTGGCCTAAATAGTTTGCCGCTGGAGTTTAGAGAATATGCTACAGCTTTATCTAGTATAGAGTCTGAGCTGTGGTTAAGAAGATATTGGCTAATTAAACTAGAAGAGTACGTTCTAAGTCTATCGTACTCTTCTAAAAATTTATCGTTCACGGGTTTGTTATTTAAATTATACTAACTAGTAGCTATTAGACTTTTCTAAACGATCATAGACTTCATTTAGATCACTTGCAGAGTAAAAATCAATCACTACGCGACCCTTATCGAGGGCTTTAGGGTTTCTTTTGATGCTAACCTTAAGTCCTAATGCTTTTCTAAGGGTCTCTTCTATTCTCTGGTCGCTAATTTGAGTCTTAGAATCCCCTACTCTTAATGTTTGCCTTTCTTGGTTTGAAATATCATAAGTACTTCCATCTAGAGTTCCATCTTCCCCCGCAAGTGTCCCACCGTGGGACACTACAGAAACTGGATTAATCATCTCACCAAGCTCTTCTCTGCTAAGCTTGTCTAAATTTTCTAAAAGTTTTCTTCTTTTAGAAATGTCTGTGACTTTTGAAAGTGCGACAACTTTTGACTCAGACGCACCGGAGATAAGAGCTGCTTGAAGATCATCAGGCAGACTTAACAAATCAAGGCTTCTCTGTACTGAAGATTTAGATAAACCAAGCTTTGTTGCTATCTCTCTAATGCTTAGAGAAAAACGATCTCTCATTTGCCCTATTCCGATAGCTTTTTCCATCGGATTAAGATCGGTTCTTTGAATGTTCTCAACTAACTGCTTTGCTAGAATTGTAGAGCTTTCATCATCTTCACTATCTATTATAGCTGCGATTGATTCTAAGCCTAAAGATTTATGTGCACGTAATCTTCTCTCACCGCTCACTAATCTATAAGTACCCCCTGGAGTAAGTCTAACTAATATTGGGCAAAGAAGGCCATAAACTTCAATAGAAGCTGCAAGCTCTGCTATAGACTCTGCATCAAATGATCTTCTAGGTTGATCAGGGTCTACGTCGATATCATTTATAGGAATTACCCTATATGGACTTCCAGATCTATTTCTGGCTTCAAGGGATGGACCGCTAAGCAGCGGATTGATTTCGAATTTTATTGCTTTTCGACTCATTGGAAAGAACCTCTTTTGCTAAGTTACGATAATCTTCTGCGCCGGAACATTTTGTATCATATCTAAGAATTGAGCAACCTCTAGCTGGCGCCTCAGCAAGGGCTACATTAGTACGGATAATGGTAGAAAATACTAAGTCTCCGAAGTACTCCCTTACAGTATCCGCAACAGTCTTATCAAGTCTTCTTCTTGAATCATGAAGACAAAGAAGCACTCCACCTACTATAAGAGCAGGATTATAAGCAGTTCTAACTTGATCGATAGTATCCAAAAGCTGTCTCACTCCGTGAAGAGCTAAAAATTCACTCTGCACTGGAACAATTACCTTAGCCGCTGCCACTAAACCGTTTAATGACAATAAACCAAGTGATGGCGGGCAATCTATAATAACGAAATCAAACTTATCGTGTATGGAAGTAAGAGCTCTTTTTAAAATTTGCTCTCTACCTATAACTCCACCAAGTTCTAAATCAGCAGCACTTAATAAAAGGCTTGAAGGTGCTAAGAATAAGTTAGTATCAACCTCAACTAAGATATCTTCAATTGGAGTGTCATAGCGAAGGACGTCATACATAGACTTTCTTGCTACTAGAGGAGTAGTGTCGTTCTCGTCTATATTATCCTGCCTCATTTCATCAGTAGGATATCCAAAATGTGCTGATAAATTAGCTTGCGCATCTAAATCAACAGCAAGAACTTTATATCCAAGTTCCGCGAGGGATGCTGAGATATTTACAGAAGTGGTAGTCTTTCCGACCCCACCTTTTTGATTAACAATGGCGTAGGTTTGTAAATGCACTGGATACTCCTAGGAATGACTATTTGGTCTTAATACATACACGTGAAATGAAATAATATAAATAGTGAAGGTGCTCAGAATAGTAGAAAAATGGGGGATATATCAATAATTTTTGTCCAGTACTGCTTTTGAAAATGAAAAAAATGTCCAAAATGTAAATTAAAAACACCCTAAGCACTTAGTACAGTACCCGATAGTAGCTAGAAAGTAAATTTAAATAACTACCTGTATTCAGCAAGTTAGGTATTTTTTGCTTTTTTCATCATTAAAAAAATATTTTCTTTAAAAGGCTTAACTTATTAATATTATTATATTTCTTGCTTTCTCTTATTTGAAAAACTCAAATCTATCGTGTTTTGAAATGAGTGCTCTTAGTTGGAAGCACGAGTAGTGAAAATAAACTTCCATACTTAACCGCTTATTTCACTTCCCTATAGCGTATTGAAGGTAATTTTTGTGTTTTCAGCTCACTTTCTCGCTTAGAACTAAGCTTAACGGGTTCAAAAATAAAATTAGCGTGCACTGAAATACGTGATATCGTGAAGTGAAAGAAATTTTATCGCGTAATGAACTAAATTTTCGGTGCTAACTTATTGCTTTGATTTACAAAAAACTCCCTGTACTAGATATACTTTCGAAGTAATTAAAGTACTCTTGATATACTTCGGAAAAAGGTTTACCAACGAATGATAGTTAAAGTAGTTTAAAGTAAATTACTAATATTTTACCGTGACTTGAGGGATTCTTGATAGATGTAAAAAATCAAAATTTGATTAAGAAAAGCTTCTCTGGAAAGTCTGTTTCCAAAAATATAGGCTCAGCATCTCGAGATGAGATGAACCTTGCAGAATTTCCACTCGCAGTGCTTTCTACCAGAGTTGATCCTAAGATAAAAACTTTAGAATTCTCTGATTACACCCGTGGGTCAAACGGTGAAATGACAGAACGTAAATGGATTATCACAGGTGCTGATAAATTCGGTTTACCAACTTCAACAGATGATGACGTTGTGCTTGGTTTGATCAGGCTCACAATGGAGCAAGGATTTAGAGATCCTAAAGTTTATTTTACTAGATACGAGTTATTAAGAACTCTACGGTGGAGCACAGAAGGCCGTAGTTATCAGAGATTAATCAAATCACTAGACAGGCTGAGCGGTGTAAGAATTCGCTCTTCTAACTCATTCTACGATAATTCATCAAAGTCATACCAGACTTCGAATTTTGGCATTATTGACGCTTATGAAATAAACGATGAGCGTTCATCAACAAAGGCTAGCACTAAAGAATACACAGCAAAAGATTATGCAGATAGTCTTTATAGGGATAACAAAAATTTTGAAAATAAAAACCCAGATGGAAAACATAGCTTCTTCATTTGGAGTGATATGCTCTTTGATTCTTTTCAATCTGGCTACATTAAAAAACTAGATCTGGATTTATACTTTTGCTTGAAAAGCGCTGTATCTAGGAGATTATATCGGTATTTAGACAAACATTTCTATTTTAAAAATACTATCGAATGCCATTTGTTAACCCTAGCCTTTGAAAAGCTTGGACTTTCTAGAAGCTACAAGTATGTTTCTAGCGTTAAACAACAACTAGAGCCCGCCCTAGAAGAACTATTAAAGCATGGTTTTATCAGCTCATTTGAATATGCTGGTGATGGTGTCAGTTCGGTAATTAGATTTACTAAAGGTGGGGAAGTAGTAAATACAAGTTCAGTTAAAGCAGTAGAAAAAACTCAAACAAAAAGAACAAGCTCTAACATTGAAGAAGTAGATGAATTAGGCTTAGATGATGATATAGAAGCTGAGTCAATAAATACTGGCAAACAAAACACTTTAGGCCTTAATAATTCAGCGGTAAATCAAAATAAAATAGTTCTAGATAGAGTAAGCCAGTCCTTGACAGAACGTGGTTTATCAAATGCCCAAGTTAATAGATTACTTTCAGGAAAGACTGATGATTTATTATTAAAACTCGAACTCATAATCAGATTTTATGATGAACTAGTGCATACGAATGATAAGAGAGTTTCTAAAAATCCAATAGGTTTTTTATATAGAGCAATTGAAAGCCCTTTTAAAATAATGCTTCCAGCGCATCTGCAAACACAAAGCACAAATTCAGCTAATGCTAATCTAGCAAAAAACAACGGAGCATACTCAAATCAAGCTCGCTTTGATAACGTTAATGCTATTAAAGCTAAACGTGCTTTAAAGCCTGAGCATAAGATTTTTAAATCAACTAGCAGAACTAATAAACCTGTAGAATTGCAAAATACCGAAACTCAAAGCAATGACCCAAAACAAAAAATAGCTTATGAGAATTACATCAGAAATGAACTAAACTGTGTCATGACTAGAATGGCCCCAGCACAGCTTGGAGAGCTTTTTGCTGAAACTGAGAACAAGATGAAGTCACTAAAGAGAATCCTCAGCGCAGACCGTTTTCAGGAGGCTTTAGAGGGCTGTGTGAGAGATGAGTTAAAGAGAAGATTTAGATTAGCTACATTTACTGAGTGGGCGAAGAGTAACGGGTAGTCGTTTTTTGTTTTAAAAAATATTGAAATCACTAAAACTAAGCACCTGGATTTTTATTGCATTGTTTCTTGGTCTTGCAATTGGCGTCTTTTGGCCAGATGGGGCTCATTATATTAAACCATTTCGTGTGGTTTTTCTAAATGGGGTGAAATGTATTATCGCTCCATTGATATTTGCATCCATTGTTTGTGGGATAGCTTCTGCGGGTAGTGTTTCAAATCTTGGTAAGATCGGTTTAGTTGCAACTATCTGGTTTGAGATAGCGACAAGTGCAGCCTTGGTTATCGGTTTAGTTTTTGTTAACTGGCTTAGGCCAGGGGACGGACTTGCGGTAGGGCATGAAGTATCTAATGATATTTTACTAGCAGCAAAAGAGAAGATGAGTGTTGCTGGTTTTATTGAGCATTTATTTCCACATAATATCGCAGATGCAGTTGCGCGCGGTGATGTTTTACAGATTGTAATATTTTCTATAATTTTTGGTATTGCAGTATTATTAGCTGGAGAAAAAGGTAAGCCCGTATTAACTTTTTGCCAAAGTTTAAACGATGTCATGTTTAATTTTACAGCAGTTATTATGACTCTTGCACCAATCGGAGTAGGGGCTGCAATGGCTGGGTCTGTAGCGGAGC
The DNA here is from genome assembly GCA_027487795.1 of Pseudomonadota bacterium. Classification (GTDB taxonomy): domain Bacteria; phylum Bdellovibrionota_C; class UBA2361; order SZUA-149; family DAOLCO01; genus JAIYCX01. Next base: position 13,190 of record JAIYCX010000062.1, read on the forward strand.
ATGGTTTAAGTGTTCTTATACCAATGGCAAAAATGGTAGGAACTCTTTATGTTGCATTAGTTGTATTTGTTTTGTGCGTTCTTTTACCTGGGCTTTTATATGCAAGAGTGAATATCAAAGCTTTTTTTAAAGAACTAAAACCAAGTCTGATACTTGCTTTTGCTACGACATCTAGCGAATCCGCTTATCCTCAAGTCTTACAGTCTCTTGATAAAATGGGAGTACCGAACAGAATTTCAAGTTTTGTTCTTCCACTTGGGTATAGTTTTAATTTAGATGGCTCTACTCTTTACCTTGCAATTGCCTCAGTCTTTATTGCTCAAGCTGCCCACATCGAACTAAGCTTAACAACGCAGTTAACAATGATGTTATCTCTAATGTTAACCACAAAAGGAGTTGCCGCAGTTCCTAGAGCTTCGATGGTTGTATTATCTGCAACACTAACAGCATTTGGTTTGCCGCTTGAAGGTATAGTGCTGATTCTTGGAGTTGATGAGTTTATGGATATGGCCAGAACTGCTGTAAATCTTTTAGGAAATAGTGTAGCAACATTAGTTGTATCTCGCTATGAAGGCGAAAAGCTTAGTGCTGAATTTCAAGCTTGAAGTTGTTATTAAAAACTTAAATAAAGGCACTTCAGGATCTCCCTAAGTGCCGTGGTTTTAAAACATATCTTGTTTACTGGGATTGTGCTCGGAAACAAAAGATCTTAATGCATTTGCATTTTTTGGTAATGCAGATGTTACTAATTTCAGGACTGGTTCAAAGCCAGTATCATAGTAAAGTTCAGATATTAACTGCTCATCAGTTTTTTTGATCGAACTGCGATCATTAAATCCTTTATTGACTATGTACGAAAGTGCATTTGCTTTAGCCAAAGCTTGAGAGCGCATGCATATTTCACGTGCTTTACTATTAGGAAAGATTTTTAGACAATATAAACGGAGAGCAAAATTAATTATGAACTTCGCTATTTCCGAATTTTGATTTCTATTTTTTTTGAATTTCGGTATAAATTTCTTTTCCGAATAGATCCTGAGAATGAAGATCTTTGTCTCATATAGACCTTTTTCAAAATAAAGAAGACCAAATATAACTTCCATTGAGTCACTAGGATCATCACAGAACAATTCATCGATTTTGTATTGTTTAGCAATGTTGGCAAGTACAGCATTGGATTTCAACTTATCGATTATTTTTACATCTAGCTTTCCATTGAGACAAGCCTCGGACAACGCCAGAGACAAAATAGCATCGCCTATAATTTCTAGCTGACCAAATCTATCTTGTCTTTGCCTTTTACGTGCCTTTGATTTTTTGATTTCCTTCGCATAGCTCAACTTCTCGCATATCAGCCCATTCCATTCTTTTCTATTAACTTGATTTGTTAACGTTACTCTTAATCTTGATAAAACAAGATCTAAGTTTCCACTACCCGTATTCATAGTATTCATTGATAACCTCGAGAGAAAAACCTTATAGAGTTATTTTGAATAATCAAAAAACATATCGAGATCTATCAAATTGATATTTAAAAGTCATTCAGATCTTTAAATTAGCTAAAAAATTTAAATCAGTAGTATCAAGAAAATTCTAGTAACCGTTCACTGAAAATCTCTAAATTTCTAACCCCTTAAGTCTGAATCGACTCATTCTCAAACGTTCCACCTGGAACGTATTTCCGAGGTGCCCCAAATTTTTTCCAGCTAAATATAGCTAAGGAAAAAAATTTGCTCGAAGTCCGTCGATTAAGACTTAAGGGG
>JAIYCX010000013.1 GCA_027487795.1 Pseudomonadota bacterium
GGCACGCATCTTATAAATCTCTTGACGCTCCTCTAGCGTTAAGTGAGTTACGTTTTTTTTCATAAACACCTAAGATGATTATTCTTCTTAGGTGTTGCTTTTTATTTGAAAAAGTACCCCCAAATTTTCCACGTTTCTTTAACTACTTAAATCCACTTTTTCTAAAGTACCAAAAGAGCGGTAGCCCTTCAAACGGAATTGCTTATTATCACCAGTTAAAACGAGCTGCTGTTATCTTTAAATGGGACTACTCTCTATCATCCTTGATGGAAAATAGTTCATTTATAGGAGCCGATCGCGAATTGGCAACGATATTGTTACAGTGGGCCATGATGCATGATGTATCTAATATTTATGGTGGGAATCTTCCTAGTGAATTTACCTATACTGAATTGGATACTTTCGTATCAGCACTAGAGTATCTAATTAGTTTGAAGCTATGTTTCTTTGGAGCAGGAAAATTTAGAGAAGTTTACCTCAAATTTCTTAAATTTGCAGAAACTGCTGGAGCTCACGAATTTCAAAAATTTAGAGACCGTTTAGATACCGCCTTGACAGGTGCGATAAGAGAATTTGCAACAGAAGAATGTTATTATGTGCCGGCAACCGGAGTTTCACTTCTAAGAGAAGAAGACATTTTGAAATTGTCAGGCTGTTCTCCTGCAATTTCTAGAAAGTTAGGGGAGAAAGGGATGCTTCCCGTAAGTCCTGTCCATTCTGAAGATGAATATCTTTCAGGAGTAATGTCAGGAGTTGAAAGTCAAGGACACTGTGGACTAGATGCACTACAATTTGTTAAGTCAAAATGTCAAATTCTGAGGTGGACAATTTGGAATAGGAACAAAGAATTGGAATATGGGCATTGTGGATCTAAGCATAATTTATTCGAAAAACTAGTTAAGCATCTGGATCAAAATTGTCCTGTCAAACAATTAAAACGACCAAAGCATGAGGCCGTATTAGAATACGTAAGAGCCTCTAAAGCGAAGTAATGTTGTTTTAATGTACGATAAAAAAACCGAGGGTAGATAATTTCTACCCTCGGTGGGCGCATAGGATTTTTAATATTTATAGAGCAACTTTTTCAAACTTATTTCAGCGGAATTTTATATGTTAGATTTTTGAGTCTAAAAAAGGGGGCGAAGTAAACCTTGGTTTTTAAATGCCCCCATAAATGGATTAGTCAGTTGTGTTAACTAGACAATGTGGGAAACTCTTTCTAAATTGGCCTAAAGAAATTTCATCGTCTACAAGAGGAGTATTTGCTACTTTTAAGTATCTAAGTTTTGGGAAGTTAACTAAGTGACTAGCATTTTTCCAAGAAAAAGATGTGTCTCTAACATCTAAAACTTCTAAACTTGGAGAGTGTAAACCTTCAAACACCTTTGCTGTAATCTTACTTCTCTCTAAACTAAGCTTAAACAAAGGAAGACTATCAAATAATATCTTAAGCCCTCCATTCGTAACAGAACATCCACTTAGATTTAAATCATGAATATTTCCGAGTCTTCCAATATCAGTGTAGCTAGTAATATCAAGCCTAGGATTCCTAGATAGTATCAAAGTTCTTAGGCTCGACTGATCTACTCCTTCAAAACTATCTCTACTTAGATTACACCTTGAAAGATTTAGTCTTAAAAGATTTGTATTTGATATTATCTCAGAAACACTTTCTACTCCTGGATTTCTTCTTAAATTTAGATTAGAAAGTTTTATTAGCTTGGTAATGCAAGTTAAGTCTTCTGAACCTATTCCACAATCGACAAGACTAAGTTCTTCTAAGTTCGGAACACAAACTTCAAAGTTAGCACTAACACAGTCATATCTTTTCTGACATAGGCCGGCACTAAATCCATGTGTTCCGATTAATGAATCGTTTAGAGTCAAAGATTTTAGTGTTGGGATAACATCTAAATGATCAATACACTCATTGTCATTTGCTAAAAACTGAGCAATCGATAAAGTCTCAAGATTTTTAAATCTACTCAGTTCTCGAAGAGTACGAGTAGTAATCTCTGTATCATCTAATCTTAGTACTCTTAGATTTTCAGGGAGATTCTTAACACCCGAGTCTCCAATACTAGTACCGTTTAAAGTTAGAGAATCAAGAATCTCAAATTCATTAAAACTTGCAAAGAAACGATCTCCAACATTAGTGTCAGAAAGATCTAGTTGCTTCAGATGCAGGCCCTTCAAAAAATCTCTAGAACGACAGGTAATTTTTGTTCCTGCAACTACCAATCTTTCTACTTCTCCCCATTTAAAAAGGGCCCTTAGTTCTTTGTCATTAAAATCTTCATGATCTGCCAGAAAACATTTTAAAAGTTTTTTTTCTGAATTAGAAAACAACTCTCGAAGTACATTTGAAAGATTGTGGTACGAAAAGAAGAAAAGCTCATCTTTCTCGCTATCGTAAAGGTAACTATCTTTTGTGTGCATATAAAACCTCATAAAAAAACAAACTTCGCCTTCTACCCGATATCGTTACTTATTTGATTAGTTGAAATATATCAAATCACTCAATAATCTCAGTTAAGCTTCCCTTCCTTAAAGAGCGTAACAAATAGTAACAAAAAGATATTTATTGACGAAAGCCCCTATCTTAGTGTACACTAAGATAGGGAATATTCTTAAATTTATCCTATATGCTAAAAAACATCACTCTCTCAGCAGAAGAAGAATACATTGAAAAAGCCAGGGCAGTCGCCGCTTCAGAAAACAGAACTCTTAACCAAGTATTTAGAGAATGGCTTGAACAGTATCAGGCACGAGGGAATGCTTCGGAAGAATATAAAAAATTAATGCAAAATTTGTCTGGTGTGAAATCTGGCAAAGCTAAATTTTCAAGAGAAGATTTAAATCGCAGATAAGAATATTACAAAATAGATAATGTCCAACAAACTCACTAAAGAGAACTATTTCTTAGATACCAATATTTTCATCTACTCATTTGACGATCGCAGTCCGCAAAAAAAAGAAATTTCACAAAATCTAATTGAAGGCGCCCTAAGCTCAGGAAAAGGATCAATAAGTTTTCAAGTAATACAAGAATTTCTAAACGTAGCCTTAAGAAAATTCGAAGTTCCACTTAGTGAAAAAGATGCCCAAGTTTTTTTAGGGATTGTATTAAGACCTCTATGCAAAGCTCATAGTTCCGTATCTCTCTATAGCAAGGCCGTAGAAATTACTGAAAGATATAAATATTCATTTTACGATTCCTTAATTATATCAGCCGCGCTAGAAACGAAAAGTAAGTATCTTTTTTCTGAGGACTTACAACATGGTCAGAAGATTGAGGACTTGGAGATTGTATGTCCGTATAAGAAGTAGTTGAATAGCCGTCACCGCTTAGTTCCTACTTAGTGTTCCTGCTACTCTCCTCAGAGCATGTAGCAAAATATTATTTTAGAAAGTTAAAGTAATATCAAAAAAATTATTACAAGATAAGTTTTTGAAAATAGATAAAAAATTGAACTTTCTATATATTAAAAAGAGGCTGGTACCTCCCCGATATTTATACTCAGTGTCTGAATTAAGTGGTAACGATAAGTAGGTACTATATATTAATCTATTACCATAAATATTTCTTCCGAAACTCTTCTGCATCAGCTAGAGAAACTCCATCACCAATACCATTACTTGTTGCTGGTAATACAAGAGAATTTGCACAGCCTCCAATTGGTGAGTTACCGCAACTTTCTTTTAAATAAAAATGTTCGTATATGATTGAGTATACGAATGGTCGACCTCCATTAATAGAAAATGTTGGGTTATGTAAGAATTGATACATGGCAGGAGACCATGCGTCATTTGTTTTTGAAGTAAGGACAACTGCCTCGATTTTCTTATCAGGGATATTAAAGCCTTCCCCTCCAGTGCCACCTTTAGAAAGATTACTTACTATCAACCAGTCACTAGCAGTTTTATCTTCATATAACGCTTTCACATAAACTGGGCCAGTAGTCCCGTCACCATCTTTTGTGCCTGTAAATATTCTATCACCATAGTAGATATAATGTGGAACGGGTAAAGTACGTTGATCAAATACATAAGTTGTAGTTATTTGTGTTGTAGGAAGCGTCCCTGGAAAAAATTTAGAATCACTAATTGTAGGTCCATGAAATGCGCAATTAGTAACTAACTCATTATCTGTAATAACAACGCTACCACAATCGCTCCAATTAGCGCAGTGTTGTAAACATTTATCATAGGTATCTCTTGCAAATATATTGATGACTCTAGCCGATCCAATTCCTCTAGTATCAACTATTTTGCCTGGATACTCTGTAAAATTAGCAAGTAGAGCAGAATCTATTATTGGACGTTTTATTGTTTGTTTGTAATTATCTGATAATGTATTTTTCGATAGTGCCTGCTCAGATGTCAATCCATCTTCAGGATTATCTAGAGAAATATACATGTGGTGATCATCTTCTCTGTGGTTTAATTCATGCCACTGAAGTTCTGAATTGTCATTCGAACTTGAGTCTCCACAAGAAGCTAAAAAAAAGATTAGTATAAGTATATTAAGAAACTTATGGCTCATAAAAAGTGTAATATAGATATAATCTGATATTATATACGGAAGAATTAGATATTTTCTTTAGTATATTGTAAAAAATGCTACTTAGACTTCATCTTACCTATCCTCAGAGCATGTAGCAAAGAGCAACTTTAACATAGTTAAAGTAATATCAATCAAATTCCTACAAGATAAAGTTATGAAAATAGTTAAAATGTTTTAATATCTGTCTTTTGAAAAAGAGGTTGGTGCTGTAGTCTCAAAATAGTCAACACCCAAAAATCTTAGCAAATACCGTTCTAACATAACTTCCAATAAATTTACCCATCCAGTCCCAATAAAAGAAGAAAGGCATGAGAAAACAAATTAAAACGAGATAGCCAACAAACTCTGCTTGAGCTGGTACTAAATAAAAAACTAAATTGTAAGCTATAGTTCCAGTTGTGAAAACAATAGCGAAAGTAAGAATATGAACTAAAAACTTTGGGATTATTGGAAGATCTTTGATCTTTTCACTATAATCAAATCTAAAAAAAAATCTAATAAGGCAGCTAGTAATTGTTCTATCATAATTACGTTATGATCAGTTGAATAATATTATCTCCAAGAAAAATAACGATCTTTATAAAATAAGTTTTGACTACCCAACAGGCTCTGAAGCAAGATCTGGAAAAACTTCTAGGGGATCAATAGACTTATTCCCCTTTCTCCATTCAAAATGTAAATGCGGTCCAGTAGCCATACCAGTGCTACCAACTCTACCGATAATACTTCCTGCTGGAAGTTTTTGTCCAACTATCGCAGTGTAAGAATCTAGATGTCCGTAAAGAGAAATATAATCACCGTCATGTTTTATAGTAACGACTTTGCCGTAACCTGGTAACTCACCTGCAAAAACTACTAAGCCTTCTGCTATTGATCTAACATGACTCTGAGTTGGAGCTGCTAGGTCAACTCCTTTATGGTGTCTGACCATTTTTCTAATTGGATGATTTCTAGGACCATAGCCGCTTGATAATCTAGGAGCAAGAACTGGAAAAACTACTCCAGGAAGAGCTAAGACCATACCGTCTATCGCAAACGCAGGAATACTAACTAATATAATAGTCAGTACAGAGATAACTCTAATAATTTTTTTATTATAAGTCCTAAACATGACTATGTTATTACTAGGTATGAGATTTTGGGCTCATGGGTTTGGTAAGTTTTTTAGGTTCGGGGGTGTTTTAAGGGCAGCTTTAAGACTCAATAGTTTTTACCTAGGATTATTAAGTACTTAGCTTAATAATAAAATGGAAGCGGATGTAAAATTCGGTACTTATATCTTTAAATCTAAATTTTTGGGGAATTGATTTCTATCTAAATAAGGCTGGGGAAAGTAGTAATCCCCAGCTTTTAAATAAAACATCTTATAGGCTCTAAATATCTTCATTAGATACTGCTTCATTAGAATCGGAAGTTGTAGTAACTACCTCACCTATTTTATCATCCCCTGCTTCATGACTTTCTGACTCAGAGCTAAGTAAAAAAATCGCACACAATCCAAAGCAAACAGCCAATCCCTGCCTCATTGTAAACTTTTCTCCAAGCAAAAAATAGCAAAATGCGAGGATTACTGCTGGATAAAGCGCAGTGATGACGATTACTGGTACGCAATCTCCAATTTCAATCGCCTTAATAAAAAATAAAGTACCAACAAATGCCGACATCCCAGCTCCAATTGCACATGTAGAGGCAAACATATCGTAATCAATCTTTCCTCGAATTTTAACCAACAGAAAAATTGCAACCAAAATGGTTCCAATACATTCATAAATCAAAAAACTTTCCGGTGAAATCTTTTTTGAAACAAGCTTAGGAAGAAAACCCCAAACTCCCCAAAAAAAAGTCGCAATCAATGCGTATACTAACCACCTCATGGGAGATTCCTTAAACGAAGGTGAAAAAAACCTTAGGTACTACTCTAAGTTATAGTTAACATAGATATGTTAAAAAAACTAGTGAGGTAAGATTATTTGAGACACTATTAAAATTGGTACTACCTCTTTTTATTTCAAATAAAAAACTAATAATTATTAGAAGTTAAGCTTTGCAACAGCTCCTGACGAGAGAATTACTTCAAGCAAATAATATTTTCAAAAATACTATTTTGAAAAAGTGGCAAAAGCTCTTCACTCCGCAACGAGCACAGAGAATCTTTCTGTATTGACTGATATACAGAACCCGATTTTGAATAACTCAATTGAAACCCTGAACCTCAGTGTCAGGGCACGTAAAGGTCTGATTAGAATAAAAGTGAAGATATTCTAAAAAGAGGCTGGTACAGAAAAATCTGTTCCATTCTTACTTCTTACTACTTGCAGATAAAGCTTCTATATAATCACTAACTACCGCAAGGACACGATCTCCAGCTTCTTCGGAAAAATGATCTGCCCGATGTCCCTTTTCAGTTGCCTGAACTACTAAGCTAGATGCATGCTCCTTTGAAATACCAGAAGCACCAATCTGATTTTCAAAAATAGAGCTTGCATTCTCTGGACTAGCAGCATGCAACTTCTCATTTATCTTAATCAAATTTTCAGCGCTAGCTTTCTTTATTACTTCTAAAGTAGCACTTTCATATTTACTGGCTAAATCTGATACCTCTTTGCGAAAATTTTTATCAAAAAATAGCTCTTTCTTTAACTTATCCGCGGCAACTCCCGCTGTTTTTAATTCTGCGGCTTTTACTGCTGAAGCGTTAGAAAAGCTTTCTGCCGCCAAAAATTTCTTTTCATCTAAAGGTATTCCCGCATTTTTCGCAGCTTTAAGAAAAGCTTCTCCCATCATACACTGAATTTCATTAATTGCATGTAAATCAAAAGTCATTTTACCAAGTAGCGGAGGTTCTGCATTTTCAGGTCTTAGTTTTTCAAGCTGCGGTGCTATCAAATTCCTAGACTCTGCTAAGTCCTTTCTATTTCCACTAAATCTTGTTATTGAAAAATCTAATGCCTCTAGCGAATCAAAATCTTTATTCTTCACAGCTACGTCTATCATCTTTTTGACATCTGAGACTGGTATATTTTTAAATATTTTCTCCTGTTGAGCAAAGTAATCATTTCTCAATTCTACAGTGGTCTCTTGCAATATTGAGCTTTTCTCAACTGCTTCTATAACTTTTGGGTCAGCGCTATTACTATTCATATTCTTAGCGAAAGCCTCCGCTACCACATTTTTTGCAGTAGTAAACAATTTTAAGTTATCAGTCTTTCCTCTAATCGCTAAATAAAGATCTATGGTTTTTTCAGATGCCTGAGCTTGATCGCTCATTAACCGATTATGAACTCGTGAAAGTCGCTCTCCTATTAACTCAGGTGCATTTTCAACAACTGCTGATAGGGAATCTTTAGTGATCTCACTAGAATTTTCTTTTTCCGAAGCTGCTAGTTTATTAAATATCTCTTTTTTACTAGCTTCACTGTTTTGAGAAGGCATTTTTAGGTTCTTAAATTCTTCAAAACTAATAGTACCGCTATTGTCTTTATCTATTTTAGCAAATTGCTTATCTACTGATTTAGCTATCTGATTAACTGCTGCTTGAGATGGTCCGGACATAAAAACCCTTTTTTGAAATTAACTTAAACTTATTTGCCTATGCTCATTTGCCAGGCTTATATGATAGACGGCATATAAAAATAACTTGATCTGAATATCCACCTATCCCTATCTAGTATTATAAAGTAATCGATTAGGTATGTGATTTAGAGTAAGGAAATAGCTATATGAACAATACTAGTATTCCGGCCCTCAGAGTATGTAGCTAGATCTTATTTTAATAGAGTTAAAGTAATTTAAAAGTATTTTGTTCAAATATAAATATGCAAGGTATTAAAATTATTCATTTTGCTTATTTATAAAAGAGGCTGGTACCGAAAAAAATAATTGTTCATATTAAAAAAAGAGGCTACTGAAGAAAAAAATGTAAATAATATGGAAGAGCCGGAGAGCTCTGAGGTAAAAGAAAAAAAATCCTCCCAAGGATAAAATCCTTGTCCCGAAATGTCGCGAAACGAGAAAGCTATTACTGTTGAACAATAGCGCTCATCGCTTCTTTAATATACTCTGTTTCTTGCTTCATTAACAACTTCAAATCTGCATCTTTTACGATGTACATCGTGACTGTTTCTTCATCATCATACCATGCCATATCACCACTTTCATTGTCTGTAATTTCTCTCTCATACACAACAAAATGATGTATTTCATCTATATATAGAAGGTTAAACCCAATCAAATTACAAAAAAGGGATCGGCTACGACGAACCTCTGTTCCTTGTTCGTCATACTTAAAGATAAAGCATGTTTGATCAAAACGAAAAATAATTTTTCCTTGATCGTCATGAGCTGAAATGTAAACAGTTTCAGACTCATTGAAGCGCATAATATTAATCGCACATCGTTGAAAGAACGCGCGATTAACCGTTTCAATTTTCTCGATTTTCTGAACTTGACTTCCGTAGCCTAAATTCAGAAGACTTCGATCAAAAGCTCTCATTAAAGAATCGTGGGACATTTTTTCCTCGAAAAAAAAGGGACTAAGGTGGTTGTTACTAGACTTTTTTAGTCTAGCAACAACCACAAAATGACAAAACCTTACTCAAAGCTTCTCCGCAGACTCTTGCTAAAGCTTAGACCTTAGCGAGCACCTGCGGATATCATCTACAATTAACAATAAATAAAAGAACTATTTTGGTTATGGATCACTACAGTAGAACGGAAACATTTGCAGCTAGTTGTTAATTTATCAGATAGAGATAAATAGTAGGCTTGATTAAATCTTATAGCTCGCAGATTTGTAACTAACTGTATTCACTTACAAACACGCTAAACTTCAACCAGCTTTTTATCGATATTCTAGAGGAAGTTACTAGCAGAGATATACCAAACAAAATAACTGTATCACCTGAAAATCTGAGAATATTTTGCGATAACAAATAGGAGTACAAGTAGCATTTTAAAGATATGGTAATATATGTATAAGTATGGTATTATAAATGAACTTTGAGTGGGATCTCAGTAAAGATTTAGAGAATCAGAGTAAGCATAAATTTAGTTTTAATGACGCTATAGAGGCATTTTATGATAAACTAGGTTTTGTTTTAGAAGATTCTAAACATTCAAACTTGGAAAATAGATATTATTGGGTCGGTAAAAATAAAAAAGGGGTCGTCCTGACTGTTCGTTTCGTAAGACGTAAAAATACAATACGAATATTCGGATGCGCACACTGGAGAGAATTTAAGGAAATCTATTATGAAAAAACCAAAAATAAGTAATTTAAAACCAAATAACCAAGAAACTAAAAAGATTATATTAGCTCGAAAAAATACTTCTAGTACTAAAATAACTATAAATATAGACAATGATCTCTTAGTTAAAGTTAAAAACATCTCAAACGAAACAGACATCCCTTATCAAAGACTTATTAACAAACTCCTAAGAGAAAACTTAGTAGAAGCATCTTCTCTTAATAAACGCTTAAATAATCTAGAAAAGGAAATACAAAAAGTTAAGAAAAAATTAGCGGCATAATTAATTTAAATGAAGACTCTGTATCGTAGAGTCAGACGCTGCCATTACAGTTTTACCTATTGGGTTTTTTGATCAAATTGGGGTCACCTTTTGGGAAAAAGGTATAGGACAATCCAGATGAGCCCATTTGACTTTCCAATTTAAAGCCATTTACATGGCTCTTAATATAAGGGATCAAAATTGGAATATTCTCAACAATAGTCCAGCACCTATCTTCAAAGCAATACTGTGCAAGCCAAGAAAATCGAAGACTAAGACCATGTTCAGAAAAAAAGACTTTTTCTATTTCGCCCCTTCTACCGTCACTACTAGTTCTATTCTGATTTACAGAATAAACCACCTGACCACCAACAAGGTGATCAAATAAACCCGTAAAAAGTTCCTGCATAAACTTACCCTTTCATTGTAAGAGTTAGGAACAAAACACATAAGTTATTTACTATAATTCTTCTTATGTGACTTATACTTTCCCTGGATTCCTGCCTCCGCAGGAAAGACGAAATGTTTTTTGAAAAAGATTAGTAAAAATACTTGAATGTTGAAGAAGAATAAAACCTATTCCCCTTTAGGCTTCTGCCCCATACCTTTTATAAGCTTCTCCAAAGCCACCGCTTCAGGCGAACCATCTGCTGATTTTAATTCCCCAAACGACTCTAAATCCTGCTCCTGAGCTGCTGCCCGTCTTGCAGGCCTTTGCAGACTGCCTCTAGAAGTAGCTTTATTTTCTCGGATCCCACCCATTAACTCATTAGTTTTATTTCTAGAAATACTAGGTACCTGTGGCTCTGGCTCTTTTAGATCAACTGCTGATCTTCTCATATCCGAATTCTGCCTTGATTCTAAGCCCTGAGTATTTTGAATATTCCTAACCGACTCTTGTCTTTTTTGACCCAGAACTCTTACATATTCAGAGTTTATATATGCACGTCCTCCTGTAGGAGAATTCACTCGCAGCCAAGAACCTTCACGAGCTTCTACTGTAAGTCTTGTACCTTTTTGTAAGTCCATGATAGCGGAATGTTCTGCACCTGGACCAACTCTTAGACTTACCTTATCAGCAGTAACTTCAACTACTGCTACATCTGCATTCAAATTAATATTTGAGGCCTGCACAGAAGATTGTGTATTGGTATTTACATTATTGTTGACTTGCTTAGCTGCTATTTGCTTTTCTTGATTTGGAACTTCTTTATTTTCTTGCCTAGTAGCACTTCTTTGCTGTGAGAGTAAATCCGCTGCTGTCTTCTTCAATAATAACTGATTATTTAAAGACATAATCTCTTTTTCTAGTTCTGGTATTCTAAGAACTAACTTACTACTTTGATCAATCTGATCTAAACAAGCTCGCTCAGCTTTCTTTTTTGATTCTGCATCTAACTTTGCTTTTTGAACACTGGCTAAGGCTACTTTTAGATCTGAACTTTTTTGCTCTGCTTCTTTTTTTAATTTTTCAAGTTCTTCTTGTAGCTTTCTATTAACTTCTTTAGATTTTGAAATTTCATCTCTGATAAAAGATAGATCCATAGCTTCACTTGGACCTTTAGCTTTAACTGAATTAATATTCAAGCAGCTAGTTTCTGATCTCTCACAGAACGAATGTAATTTTTGATATTTATCTCTGAGCTCTTTATACTTTGCTAATGCATTATCACGATCAGCTTTTAATTTCGCATTCTCTTCTAATAAATCTTTTGTACTATCAAAAGAGTTAATGCTCTTACTATCTGCAACTATTAGGGTACTATCCTTCGCCTTAACTACATCAGCATAAGAAATTTTAGAGTAAGAAAAAATCGTAAAAGAACATAGAGCGCCGAAAAGTAAGGTCTTTATCGCTAGTTGTTTTTTACTAAAATTTTTAATGACCTTGGCCATTAACTCTAAACTCCTGAAATATTTGAGATTAAGATTTGAAACTACTATTAAATCCTAATCGCCTGTTACAGCCCCATGTCTGGCTCCAGTGCCAGATTGCTTCAGTTCTTTCAGTCTTTTAGCTCGCTCTGAGTTAATCAGTTCCTGTATCTCCCTTGGACTACTAACACCTGTCATAATAATTTCCGTTTCCTGACTCATAGCGCTACCTACTTTCACAGTACCAATACTTAGCATTCTTTCCCAAATATTTTGACTAGGCTCTACTCCTCGAATATCCTCCCAACGAAGTCTCGGCTGCCTTAAATTAAATGATACTAGCCCAATGTGAGCTTCTATTCCGCTATTATCAAAGCAATAAACAGAGTTATAAATATTAATTAACACTTTTACTAAAAAGAAAGCCGGGACAAAAATAAGAAGTGGTAAATATAATACATACTCAGTTGATTCAGTAGAAAACAACTTCCCAGGTAGAATAAAGTATTGAGGCATTTCCCTTGATACCCAGATAGCTCCAATTCCACTGACATGGAACCATATTAAATTTAATAACTGAGATCTCCAAGTTGGGAAAAAAAAGAACTTTTTCTCTTCTAAGTTTAGTGGACTTTCTATCTCCTCAGGGTTTTCCCTAGGATTTTTAATGCTTTTCTTAGTACTTCCATGTTCATCTGCTTGAGAATGCGAACTAGACGCACCTCCAAAAACTTCATCTAGTGGGTATTGAGAATCAGAATCTAGATGATCAAAATCTATGTCTCCTAAGTCTTTATCAGTATTTTTAGTCATTAGTTTTAAATTTATTATACTTAAATCTACTTTGGATTTTTCCCTAGCCTTTCTTCAATTGCTAATAAAGGATCTCGCTCCTGCTTTTGAGAATTCTGAATAGCAACTCTATCTCTATTACTGAGTTGATCACCTCTTTGATTCTTAATCAACAAGTCTTTATTAATTGGCTCTAATTCACTAGCCTCTTCATTTGCAAATATCCTACCTCTCTCAAGAGTTGAGTCTTCCCTACTAGCTCTTTCCTTAGAAGGAGTAATTCCCAATACTTGCTCTGAATTTTTTCTCTTTATTCCAACAGCTTCTTCAGATTCACCGAAAGCACCAACTTTGCTAGGTGAGGGAAGTTTAGTTTCTATTTTCCCACCAGCAAGCACATACATAAATAAAAACGCAAGTACTAATCCAAGGGAACTTAAATTCCTCTTAGTAAATGCTGAAGAACATAATACAAAACCAAGTACTTTCTTAGCGTTCATTTTTTGTTTCTCCTCTTACTTCACTCGGTACTGACCTGCATGGTCTCCATTTACCTTGTTTAGACATCCTAATTGCTACATAAGACGGTTGATAATAAGTACGGTCTCCATTCAATCCCGGTCCATTATCTTGATACTCTACAACTGGCTCTTCCCAACAATAACGAACTACACCGGGTGGTATAACTGCTTGCTTATCATAACCTACATACACTGTTTGAATATTTTTGTCTTTTTCAAAATGACTAGCAGTACATCCAGTAAGTAATGTAACTAAGGTAGCTCCCAGTATAGAAAATATATAACTTTTGGTTTTCATTTTATTTCCTTATTCCTTGCCTTATTCCCTTTCCCTGTAAACGCCGTCAGGATCAGGATACTGAGCCCTTTGATACTTTTCTGAACGAATTTCCACTATGGTCTTATGAGGCATGCGGTAATAAACCCCCTTAGGATCTATGCTTCCTGGTACTTCTACATCTTGATGCATGACTTCTGCCCAAGGACCAACTACAGTTCCCGGTACTGGTTCGTTCTCAAGTGGATTAACTGACTTTTGAACAATAACAGTTCTAGTCCCTGGAATCTTATTCCACATACCAGAGCAAGATGTCAGACTTAATACTGCTGCAAGCTCTACTAATAATAAAATAGAGATTTTTGAAGATAAGTTTTTATTTTTATTTTTCATATTATGATGCCACATTAATTATGCCGCCTTTAAACCCGACTTTAAATTTAACGCCCTACCTTGTGCTTGCTGATTCCCTAATGAATTCTCAGCTTGCTCTTTCATATTCTGATAATACTCTTCCATCATCCTTCTTCTCTTCATTAAATCCTTTGCCCCATATGGTGCAATTTCTACAGCCTTTTTAAGAGCTGCCACAAAGTCCCCGTCGCATTCTTCTAATAGAGCAGAGAAGAGCTGGTTATCATCCCCGTTATTAGTAGACACCCAGTAGAACGATGGTTCTGCTGGAAGAACTAATGCGGCTTCCCCAATATCTGATAATAAAAAGAATTGAGACTCCACTCCCTTTATGGTGTGAAGTCGCGTAATTGTCTCAGCCTGCTGAGGATTTAAGTTAAATGCCTGAGCTGTCACATGAAATTTTGACGGATCTTGTCTTAAGAAAATCTTATGTGAGCTGTTTTGAACAATCGCTTGCCCGCCCTCTCCTGCATAAAAATCTTCTCCAGACTGTGACGCAGCGATAACTATCCCTTTTCTCTTACGATAAAGTCTAAAAGCAGCTTCCACTACTCCTGCAGCCGTCTTACCGATTAAATCATGCGCCTCATCAAACACAAGAAGCTTTCGAGTATCTAGCTCATCCGGAGTATTCATCACCTCATCCGCCCAGATCATAGCTACTTTAAGGAAAACTCTTTGTAAATCTGGGTTTCTGCTTAGTCCTTTTAAGTCAAATACTATAAATCTCTCTTTTAGCTCTAATCTTCCTGCTCTATCAAAGAATCTAGCGTATGTTCCTTCCCCGAAATACTCTCTCATTAAGATTCCAAGCTCTTGTCTCATGTGAAAGTGCGCTTCTGTTTCATTTGGCCTTGGTGGCTCTTTAAGGACCTTTACTACGTCTCTTAGCAAGAACTCTCTTTCGTGATCTCCGTGGCGATAACGATAATGAGACTCCATAAGAGATTCAATAATTTCGTTTCTCTGAATACGGCTCAGTACTTTGTCTTTTTCCGTAGCCATATCTGCGATAATATCTACGCAAATATCAAATAAATCCTTGAAATCTTCGCTAGTTCTATCTGGATCCATTTCACCAAGACGTGCTAGGAAGTTCATTGCAGGAGCTCTAGAAGGTGTAGCTTGATAAATACGACCACCAAAAAGCTTCGCAACTCTCTCAAATCCGCAAGGTAAATTAGGCATCCCTTTATCAAAGATAAAAGTAATTGGCTCTCGCTCTACTCTAGTGCCATCTGATTTTTCTGAATAATGGCCTCGATTAATAGTAATCAAGAAGAAGCAAAGTAAATAACTCTTCCCTGCTCCAGACACCCCACTCATGATTACGTTAGGTGCTACGTTAGAATCAAATAAATCGAAGTTAACTAACTCTCTGTTCCATAAACTTGGAAGTACAAATAATGCATTTTCACTTCCTGACCAGTTACCCCAAACTGGAAACATTCTGACAGCTCTTGAACTTGTCATCATCGAAGTCCAACCTGGGCCGTCTGTAGTTGGGTCATATGCTCCAGGAAGTGCATTCAAAAATACACCTAGATCACTGATCATGTGAGACATCGCACGCGCACCGTTTAGTGCCGGGAACATTGCTAAAACTTCACTGGACGCTCTTCTTGCTTCATCTATGGTATTAGTAATCTGAACATGGTGCACCCCAACTTTTACTACTTGAGATCTATTAGAATACAATTCTTCTCTAGCTCTTCTTATAGTAGAAATCTGATGAAGTACTTTTTGATTTGCTCTACCTCTAGCACCAAGCTCTCTTAAACCCAAAGATTGATCAAGTCTATCTAATCTTTTTATTTGATCCTCTTGGCTATCCTTAGAGTAAGTCACCGTAAAAATCGACTCCATCGGTAGACTTTGCATAGGCACAGTCATCAGTGGTAATGCTTGCTTAGGAGGCTTTACCATACTAACAGTATGATACACTCTACCATCTTTTAATAAATATCCATCTTCTGGATGATACATCATAGTATCTGAAATCTGATTTGATAAAATATCATCTGGATCATACTTCGGAACAGCTGTGGCATTAAATCTACCGCGCTTAAATTTACCACCCTTTGTGCTTCTTCTGTTTAATAGCGGATAGAGAAGATTAATTAAACCTTGTCCGTCTATTTTACTTGGGTGCATTCCTAGATCAGATAATCTAGCAATCTTTCCTTCTATTTCACCTCTAAACTTTTCTACATAACGCTTATACTCTTCAGTTCTAGCAGTATCTACTTCTGGCCCCTTTGGTCCAGTAAATAAAGTTTTAAAAGTATCTACAATATCATCAAGTGGTGACTTTTCCTTCCAAGGAGGATCATATCTAAAAGCTACTATCAGTCTTAATTTCTTACATCTTCTCTCATACTGCTCAGACTTAGACATATTTTTGATAAGTCTAACCCAACGTCTTGCCATCCATCCAGCAACTCCGCTTAGAGGATAGTCATATAAACAACGATCTAAGATATCTTGAATATCAAAAGTAGTAATCCAGCTAAATTGCGCGCTGATTCTGTGATCCATAGCATCAAGTAATTCTTGAATACCACTGCAAGTTTGAAAAGCTGCCGCATCGGAAATAGAAGTAAGAAGAACTGGCTTTAACTGCCAGATAGACCACATGGAAGCATCTCCATGTAAAAAAACCTGATTCTCAGAATCCCACTTTACATATGGGAGCAGTTGATTAAAAACCGCTTCGTCTTGATATAACCTTTGTCTCGTTAATCGAGTAATGCTCATATTCCCTTCCCAAATCGAGATATTTTACAATCAAGGAGTTTTTTATCTCCTTGAGGCGGGGAGCTTTGGTTCTGTTCTTTTATTTGCCAGCTTGATCAATTTCTTTTCGTGATCTAAATCAAAAGACAAATTAGACTTTCTACCAATTTCTGAAACTATCTCTTCAACGGTGCCTTCCATATGAATGCTTATTCTACCCGAAGAGCCAGCTCCTGAATTCTCCCAGCCATACCCCATAGTCTGGGCTACTGCCTCGATTGCTTCATCTACGTTCACATCTTTTAATTCTACGAATAATTCCGGTAAGATAAGTGGCGCATCAGACTTAGTTCTAGGCTTTACCGGCTCAGGTAAATGACTCCACATTAACCTGCTATAAACTGGATCTGGCGCTGATTGTCTGTAAGAAGGCTTGTAGTACTCTATTTTGTATAATTGCTTACTAGAGCCACAAGAACTTAGCGAAAAAAGCCCTGCACAAGCTACCGAGACTAAAACGCTATTAAAGAGTTTTTTCTGCATATAAATTCCTACTTAACTTCTTTATAGACCCAAGGAGTAGCCGAAGATCCACCAAATCCTCCTCCACCGACAGAACCAACTGCAGCACCATTCTGACTTAAATCTAACTGTCTTTCAATTTCGAAAGCATCAGTAACTGCTGGCCTATCAGGAAGTACTCTTAGATAATAATAATGCGCAGGAACTAAATCACCTACAGCATTTAAATGATCTGGCACCCACATAAGTCTCACTTCCGCAGGTTGCATAACAGGATAATTAGGCTCTGGAGACTGAGCTTTTCTATATGTACCCATTACTTCTAGAGCATGCCTTGCAGCGTCTGCTTCTTTACCAGAAGCGGCAGTTCCACCTAGCGCAGAAGTATTTCTCTGTCCGCCAAAATCTTTATGTTGAGAGCCATCATTAAAAGGATTTAGCTCATCAGCTGATGGGCCAATAACACTACAGGCTGATAAATAGCTCGTTAAAACTAAGCTAGTTATTAATTTTACCATCCTCTTACTATCTTTCATACAAACCCCTACTTTTTCAAACAACAACTAAGAACTGTTACTAAACTTATTAATCAACTCCAGAGTACGCAGCATTAATAATTTGATCATCATCAAGTATTGCAACCTCTGCTGGACTTGAAAATACTGCGATAGCTTCTCTATCTGAAAGAACTTCTACAACAGGGACTAAAGACTCGTACCTACGAAGAAGAACTTGTCCAAGCCTATTCGACGCATCGGTCACGGCAGAAGCTGCTGCAAATTCAACATCTCTCTGCTGCAAATTAAAACCTTGCTGTTGATTCCCTCCAAAACCACCACCAAACCCTCCAGCAAAAACTCCCGTATTCCTTTGAAGTCTTTGTCCTACAGCAGCCATACCGCTTATCACTGCTGTAGCTAGAATTAATCTACCAAGCTTATCTTCCAGTCTACCTTGCATACCTCGAATACCGTCTTCCCCGACTATCCATCCATCTACTTCTATAACTGATCTTCTTCCAGAAGGATGTTTTAGTGAAAGCTGAGTTAATCTAAATAGCGCTCTTGAATCTGATTCTGAACCCTGCGCAGCAGCGATGATTCTTGCCTCACCAAGATTAAGAGTTGAGCCATCAGGACCTGTAATATCTCCACCTAACTTAAAAACTACTGGATATGGAGTACCGTCAGTTGGGGCATTAACCCCTGTAAGTAATTGCACTGGAACAGAGTCACCAGGTGCGATAACACTAACTCTAAGCGGCTTAGGTTGTTCCGGTTTTCCAGCTGGTTCTTTTTCATCGAACCACTCAGGCACTAATTCATCTGGACCATCAGCTTGAGCTTGAGGGGCTTGGGCTTGTTCACCATTTCCTCTATTTACTGCTTGAGCTAACTGATCTAAATCTCTCTGAACTTGCTCGAACTTATCAGTAAGAGTTTCAAAAATTCCTGCTGTTCTTTGTCTAAAAGTTTCAGCATCTTTTTCAGTTCTTTGAATTTGAGAACTCATTTCAGAGCTTTGCTTTTTCTGATCTTCGATATCGTTTTTGAAAGCGATAATTAAATCAGAGAATTGCTCTTCAGGTGTCATACCTTGCTTACTAGCAGCTAAATTAGGATTCCTTGGTTTTGCAGGTCTTCCTGTTCTTTGATCAGTACTAAACATAAGAAATAGAAAGCATAATACCACAAAGCCTAAGGCCGCAGCTATTCGCTTATCATTCTTAATCAAGGTCTTAAAATCTTCTAATTTTTGATTCATGGCCTCTTCCGTTTCCTTACAACTACTTCTTATTCACTGAATTCTTACACACTACTTTTTATGCGCTCTAGTTACTACGTACACTTTAGCTTTATGCGCACTAGCAAGTTCTTGCTCTGCTGTTAAAGGCTTAGGCGCAAGCTCCCACTTATCTGCCATTATTGCCCTTGTTCCATCTAGTCTAAAAGCAGCAGGATTAATTTTGTAACCAGTATCAAGCATGTTCTCCACTTCGATCACATAGCCCCATAGAGTAGAACCTAAAAACATTTCCTTAATTTTTGCTTGAATAGTCCCGTCATGAAGAACTGTTTCTCCGGTATAGTTATTTGATCTTCTATATCCTTGTACCCCACCTTTTTTGCCGAATTCACTAACCAAGACCATTTCTCTCATGAGCCCAGGAACGACATTAGGAGGAGCATAACCTATTGAAGGAAACTTATTATCAGGAGTCCCATTACCTTCTTCACCTGACTCTTCTCTATCGTCTTTAATATTGATAAATTCATCTCTTGTATTGTCATCATCAGCAGGTAAAATTCTAAGAGCATAAGAACGCTTATCATCTAAGTGCACTAGTAAAGCTTCGCCTTCGTATGGAATTTCAGGCTGCGCAAAAACTACTAAAAAATTCCCCTGTCTCTCTAGAGCTAAGCTAGTATGTTTTCTCTTAAATCCACCTGAGATCTTGGAAGGAAAAGTAACCTGAGTTGGCTCCCCTGGAGTCACGTAGACTGACATTTCTTGACCTGAGTAATTCACATCCCTAGCTAGTGCCGGGTTTGAACTTACTAAGATCAAACTTAGTACTAAAAATTTATATAACACTTTTTTCATAACTATTACCTTTCTACTACACTATTTAGACTGTTGATTTGCCTGCACATTCCTTACTTTCCACCTTGCACTTGACCGGCTTGCGCCTGTTTCGCCTGAGTTTGAGCTATCATTTTATCTTCAGTCTTAATCACCCTCTCATCAGCTCTTCTTAAATGAATATCTGTTACTACAATTCCGTACTCGTTATGCACGTTTCTTGGAATTGTGGTCATTTTTACGTAATAAACCATTTCATCTGAAGATAATGGCTTATCCCCAATGAGTTTTTGTCTAACTCCTGGTATTCTAACTACTACCGTATCTATCTCTGGATATCTTTCTACTTTTATAAGCTGCGGATTTATAAAGTAAATTTGACTTCTCTTAGTTTCTTCTATTGCTCTTAACTCACTTCCTAGCATTGCAACTTCAAACTCACTAAGAGCTGGCTCCCAAAGATATTTTCTGGCAGTTTTAAACTGTCTTCTTGCTATTGCTGGCTGATAAGTTGAAATTAAATTAACAACTTCTCTAGAAACGTTTATAAATTGAGCATCAGGAAGTTGCTTAACTGAGTAAACTCCTGGCTGTGGATGTTCAGGAACTTCAATAATAGTATCTGCAAGAAAGAACATAACTAAAGCAGAAGCGATTGCTAAAGTTGTAGCTGGAACTTGAATTAATGCTAAAGCTCTCCAGAAGAAAGCTTGTTCTTTGTAGCCTTCCCATAAGCGAATAGTATCACTACCGGCACGACCTGCCACTCTCTCAAGTTGCTGAATATCTGTTTTAACCTGTGCTGGCTTCATATTAGCTATACCCTTCGCATGTTACCTTATTACAACCTATAGTCAGCCCTATTTCCTGTTTTGCTCCACTGCATCTGTAAATTGTCTGGAATGTGTTGGAAACATTTGAGAAAATCCCATTTTTGCAAACTTTGTATTCTTAGGAATTTCTCTTAGCGGAGCCCCACTCCATAGCGGCTGAAGCTTTGAAGGAATTGGGATCCCCGGAGGTGGAAAGCCAAACGTAGTAGCAACGGCATTTCTAACTCCTCTTTCCTGATCCGGAAATGACTTTCTCATAGAAGCTAATGTTACAGCGGTCATAATCCCACCGATCAACATAAAAGGCATTGCCCGAGCGACACTGTCCGCAAATAAACTTATCAACATAAACACAGCAAGAGCACATCCCCATTCCATCATATTAGCCCCCATAAAGGACCAATTTTCATCTAACCCTTGAAGAACTTCCCCGTCATCGTACCTCATAACTCCTCCTGTTTTATTTAAAAGCCTGTTTTCTTTCGAATTAAGCTAAAAATTAAATTAATTCTCAGTGCCTAATTCTTCACTAAAATCTGGCTCTAAAATCTTATCCCCTGCATTTGCCCTTTCACTTCCTTCTAAAACTTTCTTAGCATTTGCTGTTTGCGCCTCTACCTTAGCAGCTGTTTCTCTAGAAGTTTCTAGAGTATTATCAACTTTCTTATCTGCTATTTTGTTTTGTATTCTTTTTGAAAGTTCATCAGAAAGAATTTCATCATTTTCAGCAGCATTAACAGCCTCGCTCTTAGAATCTTTTAAAGTGCTATCAATATTAGAGTCAATTTCTCCTTCCAAAGATAACTCCTTAGGCGACTTAACTGTCATATCGCTAGGTATTTCTTGAAGAATTTGTTTGTTCTCTATTAATTTAGCATCATTAACTTTTTTTGATTTTTCTTCTACACTTGGTAGTAGATCATCAGAGAATGCTGGCTCATCCCCAGGAAGTACCTCAGTTGGCATAGCCCTGCTGCTGCCCTTACCACTCTTGGCCTCAACTGCAACTTCACCTGACTGATCTGCTTGCTCAAAATCTGCATCTACTGGTACAGCTAATTCCTTTGGAATTTCCAAGCCTTTTGATATTTTAGATGTATTCTTATCCCCTCTTCCTGATTGGCCTTGCGTTTGTCCTAACTCTTGAATATTTGAACTATTCGCATCACCGCCAAATAAAGATTCTCTTTTTGATGTTTTTGCAGCGAGTCTTGCTCTTTCTCCGACATCACTTCTAGATTTAGCACCTTCTGCTACTACCGGAAGTCTTTCCTTCTCACGTCTCATAAATCTAGGCGGAACTCTAAATACAGCTCCTTCTCTTGTCACTCTAGGCTTTGGATCAATTACTCTGTTTAGTTGTTCCGTTAAAGAAACAACTCTAAGTCTCCAATCTTCTGAGTCAATTAGCAGATCTGGACGCGCATACTTTTTGGACTCTTCGAATTCTTCAAGAGCCTCTACTAATAATGCCCTTGCACGACTCATATGAGCCTTAGCGACAGTAGCTCTTTGCTTACTTGCATACTGCTGCCCTGCCATACTTTCTTCCGCCTTCACCGTTATAGAAGAAATACTAAAAAAAGAAGGCACTACAGTAAAAAGCATTGCCCTTAAAACCAAATTTTTTCTTGAAAGACTCATATCTTAGACATTCCAATCAATTGTTTAACCACCCTTAACCAAACTGCGGTCCCACCTTCACGCATAGTGACTACACTCACAGCCTCAAGAAGTTATAATGAGTTTAAGCATTTGTGTGACACGACTGAGAGTATATTTTCATTTTTTTACTCATTTTAAATAATATAGGGCACTTATTTTATAAATTACCGCATAAAGAAGTAGTTGAAAAATTACTGGTTTTACTTGCTATTAAATTTGGAAGTGATGTAAACTCCCGAATGTATACTAAACTTCAATAAAACTTGTTGTTTCACAATTTAGGTTTATCTATAAAAGGTTCACGTTGAGCATAGATTTCGGAAAAAGAATATCAGATCTCAAAAAACAGACCGAAGAAAGTCAGTCTGGTCGTTGGCGGCTGCGCCCTGTCGCATTCCTTAGTATTTTCGTTTTTATTATACTTAGATATACTATACTTCCTACAATTGACGTTCCTGAAGACAAGAATTTAGAAGGACAATCTAATAGTGCAGCCAATAGTATAGAAGCTCAGGAAGACTACTGGATTAAAGAAATTAAAGTAGTAATAAAAGACAGAGTTAGATTCCTATCAAACTCCCCCTTAGTTCTTGTTCCATTCAGCTCTAGTATTTATTCTAGCTTAGCAAGTACCCTTGATCAAAGATTCGAATTAAGAAGTGCAAAAAAATCTATTGAAGAGTCCGAATTACCATTCACCTTCTCAGATCTACCAATATGGTGGAACAGACTAGCAGTAAGTGGAGTATTAAGAATAGTATTTGTACTTTTGTGTGCGATACCATATTGGATTCTTGGAGTAGTTGCAGGCCTTGTCATAATAAGGACACATAGAAAACAAAAACCAAGTGATACATTACTAGGAGTTTGTGATAGAAAAACTGGTCCTTTCTATTCTGGCATCTATGGCCCTTACAGACCTAACGGAAATGTAAGCGCTACTGACCTATCATGCCCAGGACTCGCATGCCCACAGATGTCTCCATTAAGCGAAGCAGAAAGTCATCCCTTAGCTAGCTTACTAAAAAGTCATGGCGCACTTAACGATACAAATAAAGAACTTCTTAGAATCATTCTTGCCCACAAAGACTTTCCTCATGGTGTAGAAGAAGAAAATTCTATCCAAAGAGAAGAAATAGAAAATCCATATGACTTAGAAAATAGAGTCTCAAAAACTAACTTTACTCCAAAGGGCGGACTTACTTTAATTCAAGGTACTTCTGATTATCTTCCTGCTTTACTTGATGCTCATGCTATCGCAAAAAAGTATGTTGACTCTCTTATTAAAAAAGCAATCAAAGTAGAAGCACTAGATGCTAATTATCCTGGACATATCGCCGCCCTACTTCAAATGTCTGCAAGTTGCTCAGTTCTAACTAAACGATTACTCACATCTCTCACTCCAAGAAGACTCTGGGCTCTTGCTACTATCGACTGCAATATGGTCATTAGTAGCTTCCTAGCAGCAGAGGCAGGAAAAGCGCTAGTATATAAAAGACTCGGAGAAGGATTCACTACTATCTCTATGTATCCACATCTGCAAGCTAGAGCGGTATTAAATTCAATAGTACCTTTTCATAAAGAATATGACGGCGACCAAAGACTAATTCTAAGACAGGCGATAATATCTTCAAGAAGACACGGAGATTTTGGAAGATCATTTCTACCAATAAGAATGTCTATTCAAAGTAGAGCAATCAGAGACATATTAGAAATTCTATATATGGAATCTTCTAAACAAGAAGAAATTGCAAACCTAGTAGAACTTGATGGCCACATTGAAGAAGTACATTCAAATTTCAAAATGAACTACGTTGAAAAAATAAGAGAAGGAGATCACGTCCAAGACTTATCAAAAAAGAGTCATGAACTAAGCAAAGGCTTAAGCCATAAATCAGTAGTACTTCTTCCACTAGAAAAACTAATTGAATTCTCACTTAAAGGTTTCCATGAACAAAGACTAGATAGAATTTTAAAGTTACTAGATCTAACTAGAAAATTCCAATCTCAAATTAGCACTTCTGCAAGACTTCCTGGATTTAAAAGACAAGCTATGGAAGCTGACAAGAGCGGAGAAGAGAGCGATCCAATTGTACAAAAATTATACCAGTACAAAAATGGAAAAGAATTAGTAAGAAAATGGCGAATAGCTAGAAGAATGTTAATTAGGTTTAATTGGCTATCAACAAGAATTGGAGACGATTCCGTTCCTATTATTGGACTTGTTCATGGACTAATTAAACACAGAGATAAAACTAATATTCCTAAATTTTTATTCCTAGATGCCCTAGTGCCGCTAAGACAACGTAGATACGCAGAAGTACTTGGCAAAAACTGGGAGCACAATTACTACCGCTACAGTCCTTATCAAGATAGCGTAGAAGTTTTTATCAGCACTAGTGACTATGAACGAAAAAGTAAATCAAAAGACGCAGCTCCTGCCCCTAGTGCAATACCGGCAGAAGAAAGAATGATGATGGCAGTAGGGGAAAATTAAGAAGCTCAAGAAAATTAAAAAGAACTATGGCTAGACAATATATAATAGACGACTTTACTGCAAAGCTTGCACAAAAAAGACACAATCTGACAACTCTTGTCATGGGTGCCTTTATTGGTAGTTTGGTTTTTTGCATTACTTCTTTCTCACAAAAAATTACTCCCTTTGGATTACTTTTTATTACAGGAATCATTCCACTTTTTTCTTTACTAATATTAACTTTTGTAAATGCTCATCATCGTTGGCTTGAACAAGAAAGAAATAAAGAATCAGCTCGTAGAGGTGGAAAGCCAGTTCTAGGAATGCCACCACAAAGAAGAGCATTTGACGAAGCCCTTAAAGAAGCAAGAGACAAGGGCAAACCGATGATTGATAAATATCTAGTAGGCTTTGAACTAGACTCAGGAGCTCCGATCTGGGTAACAGATGATGAAATCTGTAGTCACGGCGCAGTATTTGCAAAAACAGGTGTTGGAAAAACTCTTTGGCTTGAAGGCTTAATGTTTCAACAAATGGCTAGAGCTAGGGCTAGTGGCTTTACATTTATTGATGCTAAAAGAGATCCCGGAACTCTTGCTGATATTATCATGATGGCCTTAATTACTGGCCGAATTGAAGACTTAATAGTAATAGACCCATTTGATCCAGTTTGCTCATACAATTTTGTTTTTACTACTCAAAGAGCAGATGTAAAAGCAAGAAAAATTTTACGTTGCGGTCTTCCTCCGACATCTGACCAAAGCAGCACTAAACACTACGACAGACTAGCAGCTGATGCTGTATATAGAGTAGTACGCGCAATGGAGAGTCTAGGTCTTGCCTGGTCAGTACGTGATATCGCCGTTGCTCTATCTGCTTTTAACTTTGCGTATCCAAGAATGAGAGATCTACTTCATGAGCAAGGTTCAAAGCAGGCGATGATAGAACTTGGACACATGGCTAGTTCTTATAGAAATTTAAAAGGAGCATTAGATTCTACTAAGCTCACAGAAAATTTAAGAGGTATAGCCTCAGAACTACATTCGATAGCAAACTCCGATGCTGGAGAAATGTTCTGCGTGCCAAGAGCTGATCTATCATTAACAGATGCGATACTTAGAGGAAAGATTGTCTATTACATGCTTCCAAGACTTGAAGAAGCTGAAAGTGCTGCAAGAATGATTAAAGTCTTTAGAGAAGACTTAGAAGTTTCCATTGGTGAAGTTACATCTAGTAGAAGTCATCACTTAGAAGATCCACATTTAGTTATCATTGACGAAGGTGCCTCTACATTCGGTCCAACGTGGGCAAATCTTTTCGAACTTGCAAGAAAAGGTAGATTTTCGCTACTATTTGGAGCTCAGTCAGTGGGTGGTCTTATGGATCAGTCGATGGGACTTAGTGAACAATTTTACGAACGAGTTATTGCGAACGTAAACCTCAAAGTTATCATGAGAATTGGTGATAATAAAACGGCAGAGGATATGTGCGAGTGGATCGGGAAAATTAATTATACGAAAAAAACTATCGCAACGGGTATGTCTACAAGCTTATCCGCACGTGAACTTACTAAACATCTAGAGTTTAATAAAAAATCTGCAGATGGTTTCAGAGATGGTGTAACGTACGCTGAAGATGAAACAGATCTAGTAAGTGCAGAAGAACTTAAACATGAAATGTCAGCTGAAAAAGGTCTAGCTTGGTTTGACAAAGGAGATGGCAGACTTCGAAAAGGTAGAGCAATTTGGTTTGATGCAGATCTACCTCCAACTTGGGAAGGAAGAGAATTTCTAACAAGATACGAAGCTGTAGAAGCTGATGAAATAGGGCTTGCCGAATGGGTAGATGAACATATTCTATCAATCGAACGATCAGAAGCTAGAAAAAAAGGAGGAGACTCTGAAGGCGGCTCAGGAATTAGAGATAACTACAGTAGTGGCTCCGATAGACCACCACCAAAAGGCACTGATATATACGGTCAAATTACCGGAGGGCAAATTACTAAAAATGAAGGAAGCTCTACAAATCTACTAAAAGACAAGGAAGATTATAGCGGAGGATTTAGAGTCAATATGCTAAAAGGCATAAAAGGCTTTGCAGGAAAGAAAGCTACTATTTTTGGTAAAGAACCTGTAGTATTTGATAATTCAAACGCTACGAAAGAGTCTACTAAAGAAGAGGTAAAAGAAGAAATATTACCTCAAGAGCAAGAAACAAATAAAAATATTGAAAGTTTGAAAAATAATGCAGTGCCAGAGCAAAAAAATCAAGATAAAAAGGCACTAGAAGAAAATAGATCTCATAACAGAGGAGGCGGATTGCGGTTTGGCTCAGATAAAGAATCTGATTCAAATAGCTCTACCGGTGGATTCAGAGCAGGGGTCCATAAAGGTACAGTATTAATAGAAACAAAAAATTCTACTAATACTAGGAGCTTGAAACCTGCTCAGTTAGGAGAAAAAGGTAAGGAAATAGATAGTAATAAAGAAAAAGTAAAAGAGAAAGTTGACAAGTTTCCTAATAAGAGGAAATGAGACAATAAAATTTAGGTTTAATAAATAAGGGAAAGTATTTTATGAACGGCATGCACTTCACCATCTCAAAGTCATTTGGAAGACTTCAGTTAACACCTGAACCAACTGGTTTAAAGCTTTGGTACGTACCGAATATTAATGGTGAGCTCGCAACAGAGTCTGCTGGGGCTTGCGAAGTATCCATACCTATTCAAGCAGTAGGCGGAATTTGGGCAACAGCGAGAGCCTTTTTATACGGTGTAGAGTCTTTAGATGAAAACGTAATTATCAGAGATGATAATGGAGACGTTTTAATTAAGCTTTACAGAGACAAACCAAAAGGAGCACAAGGTGCACTTACTGGCGAAGAAATTAGTTGGCTTCGAATTGTTTCAGGTAGAACCGAAGAAGAAAGAAGAAGAATAAAGCTCGGGCCTAGAGACTTACTTTGTATTGAGCTAGCATGTAATGCAGTTCTTACAATGTCATGCTCTCCTCTTTATGGTGATTTAATAAAGAGCGCAGCTAGCGGAAAACCAAAGTCACAAGTTGTTCATGATGAAAGCGTACTATCTAGATTTGAATAAAATTAATAGTATCTTTAGTGACATCAAAAATTAGTAGTACCAAGAATTTTCTATCCTCGGTACTACTAGCCTCAAGACCTAAAACACTCACTGCCGCAATCTCCCCTGTTATAGTGGGAGCATCCCTTGGCATAAAAAAACTAGATCAACAAATAGGTCAAGAAAATCTAGATCACTCATCAATATTATCTTCTCTAGGACTTTTCCTAGTAATAACTCTCACCGCAATACTAATTCAAATCTTAACAAACCTAGTTAATGATCTCTGGGATTTTAAATCAGGAAAAGATACTAGTGATAGAATAGGACCAAAAAGAGCCGTCCAAGCTGGACTTATTACTCCAGAAAAAATGTTCAAAGTAATATCTTTTTTAACAATACTTATTACCACACTTGGACTCTATCTAGTAACTGTTGGCGGATATCCAATTTTAATAATTGGAATACTCTCTATCATATCAGCATACGCTTACACCGCAGGACCTTACCCTTTAGCATATAACGGATTAGGAGATATCTTCGTTCTAATTTTCTTCGGCCCCGTTGCCGTAATGGGCACTGAGTATCTATTTACTAATTCTTTCTCACTTGACGCTGCATTACTAGGACTAGTCTTAGGATGCGCTGCTGTTAATCTTCTAATAATAAACAACACCAGAGACATCGCAGAAGATACAAAAACAAATAAAAGAACTCTAGCAGTTCGATACGGAAGAAATTTTTGTAATTTAGAATTTGAACTAGCTTTTATTTTACCAATTTTATTTTTATTATTTTTTGGCCAGATTTATGTTTTAAGTTTTAGTTCTTGGCTTTTGATTATTTATTTAATTTGGTCGTTGTATTTTTATAGGTCTAAGTTTTTTAGTTTGAGACAGGCGGAGGATTTTAATAAATACTTAGGTGTCATGGGAAGGTATTTATTTCTTACTGGGGTGGTTTGTTGTGTGAGTGTTTGGTTGTGAAAAAGAGCTCGGGTTTTAAGAATTAAAAGCTCACGACCAAGTATGGCCCCCAGTTCGCGCTGGAACATACTTTGCATAGCAAAGTGGTTTCCAGCGTCTCACCCACTCCGCTCCTCCGCCTCTACAGCTTTTAATTCTTAAAACCCGAGCTCTTTTTCTTTATGTAATTTGTTTTACTTGGTTTTTTTTCTAATTTGTAATTACTCTTACTTTTATCTATTCTTCACTATATTATTCATATCGGTAGAAGAATTCACTCCTGTTTTATTATTGCAGCTAAATTATTAGCTATACAATAAAAGAACAGGGGCTTTATAAATGGTTTTTTACTTTTTACTCCTGGGTCTGGAAGCGAAAGAAAAGGTTTGCTACTATGAAATGTTATACTATTGGCATCTCCCATGACGGCTCTTATGAAGTCAATCCTGGAATTGAATTCATAAAAACAGAGAATCCTCTTGTCGGTACGGTAGTCTTTGGAGAATTTGAAGTTCCAGTTGACCTTCCTGAAGGCTTTGAAGGGACGTCGTTACATAATGTAATGATTTTTATAGAAGGTGAAAAACCTAATTTAATCGCAGGATTAATTGTTAATGATGTTTTTAATTACTTTGCTGATGCAGATGAAGAAATTATTCATGAAGTAGTCTTAAAAGCTATTACCGAAGAAGTTAATTTGCCAAGGGTTCTCTTGCTAATCAAAATTGTAGGTGAATTAGAAAATATAAATGGTTTGAATCAGATTTACGATTGGTCTAGCATTCTAAATGACAAAGATACTTATGGATCCGTGAGCGAGACTGGAGACTCTTATCTTCTATCTGTTCACACAAATCATTTCGTAGAAGACTTTGAGCTAGCTGAATTTAACTTTAACATCACATTTAACGAAGAAGGTATCCCTCAAATTAAAGTAACAGAAATCGACGATGGTACCGAAGAAGAATAAGAAAAAGACAGTATTTAACAAATAAGTTTGTCTTTTATGTTCTAAAACTTAACTAAGAGAGTCTCTTTTCCAATAGAGACTCTCTCAAACAAGGTTATTATATTTTTCCATAAAGCCTCTGTTCTAATTCTATTAATCCTCTAATTCTGATTCAATTTTTTGTTTTAAGTGTTTATCTAAAGAGCTGGGGTTTTAAGAATTAAAAGCTTTCAACCAAGTATGCATATTATCAATCTAACCAAAACAACCACCGTCATCCCTGTGAAAACAGGGATCCAGGACAAGATAAATAAATACTGGATTCCCGCCCCTGCCTTCGAGTCTATCCGAGTAATCAGAAATTATTGTTTCCACATCCGTCTTCCTCGCGAAAGCGGGGATCCAGGCCTTTAAAATAATTAGATTTCCTGGGTCCCTGCCTTCGCAGGGATGACGAGTGGATATTTGTAACTACTATTATTTTAGAATATAGTAAGCAAAAATAATTCATATCAGTAGAAGAAATCACTCCTGTTTTATTATTGCAGCTAAACTATTAGCTAAACAATAAAAGAACAGGGGCTTTATAAAAGGTTTTTTGCTTTTTTCTCCTGGGTCTGGTGTTTAATTAGGAAATAAATATCATGAAGTGCTGGACTATTAGCATAAAAAAAAGTGGAGAATATGACGTCACCGAGGGAATTAAATTCGAAAGAACAGAAGATCAAGAGATCGGTCTACTCAAAGCTGGTGGATTAGAAACTGAAATATTACTTCCTAGAAATTTTCAGGGAGAAGTAATGAAGAGCGCCTTACTTTATAAATGTCCTGAAAAATGCCTTCTACTGGGAGGGAAAATTGTTCAAGATATTTTAGGTCATAAAGAATCTGAATATCAGTGGAATTCGAAAGGTCAGGTCTTTCTAGAATTAGTAAACGATCAAGATCATGACTCACCCTTTATTTTGATTCACATTGAGCTAGAGGATGTGCTTATAGAAAAAGAGGATTACTATTTAAACGGCTTGAATGAAATTGAGAGTGATAACTCTTCATATTCTAGCTTCTCGGAGGACTATACCTCTTACTTAGTGTTTACTAGAACTTCTAATTTTAGTGAATATTTTGAATCGAGTAATTTCGATATTAGTATAGGACTAAATGAAAAAGGTACTCCTGAAGTTACAATATATGAAGATGAGGACGAGGATGAAAATATTTAGCTAAATGATTTCCTTATCTAATTTGATACTTTATTTAGTAGAGAGTCTTTTATTCTTGAAAGACTCTCTCAAAATGGTTGTTTTATTTTATTAAAGCCCCTTACTTTGCATCTTGACTTGATACATATTCTGGTATCGTATCTACATGATACGAAATTTTCGTAATATTGGAACTCGAGATGTTGCCTTAGGACTAAATACTAAAGCAAGTAGATTGTTACTTCCAGCTTCTCTACATAATAAGGCACAAATAAAGATTGCGTAAATTGACTTTGCTCATTCCATAGAAGATTTAAAACATCCCGGAAATAGATTTCATCTATTAACTCAGTATCATTAAATAGTCAGTATCGTATTTGCTTTAACTGGTCGCTTGGCGAAGCCTTAGATATAGAAATAGTAGACTATCATTAGTATTAAAAAATATTAGGTAATATTATGACAAAAAAAGATTTTTATATTGATATCCATCCGGGAGAAATTCTTGCTGGGATACTTGAAGATGCAGAGCTTTCTCAGTCAGATCTTGCCAGAGCTATTGGATCTTCTCGCAGAGTAATTAGTGAAATATGCACAGAAAAAGGGGCATCTCTGCCAAAATGGCTTTTAAGCTTGGAAAAGCACTAAACCAAAGTCCACATTTCTGGATGAATGCACAAAAAAATTGGGAACTAGCTCAAGTTGATAAGAGTATTATAAAAAAAGTTCAACGGATTCATGGTTCTAAGGCGGCTTAGAAAAGAATATTTTAATTTTTAACAGTAGTTTTTTATTTTGTTTTATTTACATTTTATTCAAAATTGTAACTTTAGTTAATATAGAATATACTTCGTAAAATTATTGTAGGTAGAAGAATTCACTCCTGTTTTATTATTGCAGCTAAATTTTTAGTTAAACAATAAAAGAACAGGGGCTTTATAAAAGGTTTTTTACTTTTTACTCCTGGGTCTGGTTTTTAGGCAAAGGGAAATATTATGATATTAAGTATGACAACAATGAGTTTTTGGACAATTTGTCTTAACGAAAATGGCCAAAATGTAGTTCAAGAAGGAATTGAATTTGAAAGGACAGACAACCCATTATTAGGAATACTAAATGCAGGTGGAATCCAAATGCATATAGAGCTTCCTCCTAATTTTGAAGGAAAGATGTTGAAGTATCCCTCTCCAATTCTTAACGATAGCCAATTTATTGATTTAGAGTACAAGGATGTTGATTCACCCTTAACTCTAAAGATTTCTACAAGTACTAAACCTAATCGAATCTTGATACAATACAAAATTAATGCCTTCCTCATCAAAGAAGAAGAAAATAGTAATTCTCGCTTCAATCCTTGGGAAGAATTAGAAGATGACGAGTACACATATGATTCGATCAGTGCAGATAGAAGCTCCGCTCTACTTTGTTCTAGAACCTTGGATTTTGAGGATCTTTTTTGGGTTAATGGTTTTGAATTTATAATTAAATTGGACGAAGACTGTCGACCTATAGTTGAGTTTTTACAAAGTGAAAATGAGTCAGACGTTCATGACCAAAATCAAACAAGCACTGTCGAAGATAGTGATCAGGAATAATATTTAAGTTTTTTTATTTTTTCAAATCCCAAAAAGAGAGTCTCCTTAAACCTAAGAGACTCTCTGACGTAAGGTTATTATATTTTTTTATAAAGCCTCTGTTCTAATTCTATTAATTCTCTTATTCTGATTCGATTTTTGTTTTAAGTGATTATCTAAAGAGCTCGGGTTTTAAGAATTGAAAGCCATAGAAATTAACTGAGATTAATTAAAAAGATCCTTAATTGCAGATTGCCAGTTTAGAAATCGAATTCCATTTTCCTCTCTTGGGCTGTCAATTCTTGAAACTACCCATAGCTCTGGTGACTTAAAATCATTTTTAAAATTCAATAAATGCCTGGCATCTTCTATTCTAACATTCTGCTGAGATTTTATTTCAATAAGAATTATCCTCTCCTTACTTTCTAAAATTAAATCAATCTCTGAGCCATCTTTTGTAATTAAGTAAGATAGCTTGTATCGTTTTCTACTGTATTCATTGTGCTTTAAGACTTCTAGTATAAAAAAATGCTCAAATAGTCTTCCGTAAGATGAGGTACCGGGCATAACGTCGTTACCGAGAGTACCTTCTAATGCGCGAATTACACCAATGTCAAAAAAGTAAAATTTAGGGCTTTTACCTTGCTGTTTGCGCACAGATTTCTGATATGGCAATAAAAAAAAGCCCAATAAAGTATCTTCTAGTATTTGAAAATATCTAGCGACTGCCTTTGAATCAACGTTACAGTCGTTCCCGATTTTTGAGTAGTTAACAATTCTTCCACTAGATTGAGCAGCAACTTCTAGAAAACGATTAAACGGATCTAAGTTTCTAACAATTTGCTCTTCTCTAATCTCTTCTCTTAAATAAACTGCAATATAAGTTTGTAATTGCTCTTCTCGAACAGAGTTATTTTTCTGAGAAGCAATTGCTGGCAACATACCCCACTCAAGGGCTGTTCTTAAATCAAACTCATTTCCTATTTCATAAGCAGACAAGGGGAAAAGATTATTCAGTAGCGCCCTCCCAGCAAGCAGATTCGCAGACCCTCTTTTTAATTTCCTAGCACTTGATCCTGATAGTGCGAATTTAATTTTACCACTGAAGTCTGGATCTTCTAACATGTCGTGTACTTCGTTTAATAAGGCTGGAACTCTTTGTATTTCGTCAATTACTATCCACGAATGAGTAGAACTCTCCTGTTGACGTAGTGCCTCTTTAATTTCTTGACGTAGCAATGAAGGATTCCTTTGATACTTAAGGAATTCCATATCCTTCAATAGATTAACCCATTTAAGAGTCTCTTGATTTAGATAATCCCTTAAAAACCAAGTTTTACCAACTCCTCTAGCTCCGAGGAGAAGAAAACTCATATCTTTTAATGGCTTAGAGAGTCTATGGTACATATGTCTAATATAGCCGATAAATTAGACATATGCAACCGAAATTAGCGTACTTTAATATAGCATTATATACACTAATAATATAATAAATTATAATATCGCCATATCCTTATGTTTTTCTTCAAAATTGCGAGTATTTTTATTTTTAATTATCGGTAACTAAATAATTCATAACGGTAGAAGAATTCCCTCCTGTTATATTATTGCAGTTAAATTCTTAACTAAACAATAAAAGAACAGGGGCTTTATAAAAGGTTTTTTACTTTTCACTCCTGGGTCTGGAAGCGAAAGAAGAAGGTTTTTTGCCATGAAATGCTGGACCATTAATCTTGATCTCGGTGGAGATTATAACTGTAACTTAGGTCTTGCCTATGTAAGAGGCAAGACCTCACAATATTGCATATTACTCACTCTATAAATTTGAAAGATGTGCTGAATCTAAAACATTCGGGTGGCATGAATTGAAAGATGACCACAATACATACTCATGTATGGCTGTAGACCAGAGGTCTTGTTTGTCATGCTTACATCAATTCTGTCCCCCTGACATCTTTAAATTAGGAGATTGCGAATTCAGAGTCACTGTTGATGAATTCGGTATTCCATCAGTTAGCTATAAAAATGCCGTTGAAAAAGTAATAATGGTATAAACTTCCGTGTATTCAAAAAAAGAGAGTCTCTTTAAACATAAGAGACTCTCTGAGATAAGGTTATTATATTTTTTTAATAAAGCCCCATTTTTAAATAGATCACGAACACTTGTGCAACTTCTTCTAGCGTAGGAGATTCAAATTAATCTCCTACGCTCATAATAAACCTATCATCAATCAAATTTA
The DNA here is from genome assembly GCA_027487795.1 of Pseudomonadota bacterium. Taxonomy (GTDB): domain Bacteria; phylum Bdellovibrionota_C; class UBA2361; order SZUA-149; family DAOLCO01; genus JAIYCX01. The sequence continues at coordinate 34,782 of JAIYCX010000013.1, forward strand.
GCCAATTGTCCCAAACTATTTGTTGGCTCTAAATCAATAAGACTAGCTAGATGCTGAGCTCGATGTGGCTGTTGCAATTTCTTGATAGCCCTATCTTCTATTTGCCGAATTCTCTCTCTGGTAACCTTAAAAATATCAGCAAGTTCTTGCAAAGTAAAATCGTAACCATCTCCTATACCAAAACGCATTTTTATAATTTCACGTTCTCGGTAATTTAATGTTTTCAGCATTTCATTGATTTTTGAACTTGCTTCATTCTTAATAAAATCATTAGATTCATCTGCAGATCGATAATCTTCTACGTATTCTCCGTAAGAGCTCTCTTGATCTTCTCCAACGGAGTAGTCTAGTGAGAAAGGCGTACGCATATGATTTTGTAGAAAGCGAACATGATCTTCTTTAAGTTCAGTATATTGAGCAATCTCATCAACAGAAGCTTCACGACCCAATTGTTGCTCTAGATCCTTTCCTACTTGACGGACCTTACTCATAGTCTCTATCATATGAACAGGAACTCTTATCGTCCTGCTTTGATCAGATATCGCACGTAAGATACTTTGCCTAATCCACCAAGTTGCATAAGTAGAAAACTTAAGTCCACGCAGGTATTCAAACTTATCAACAGCCCGCATGAGTCCACTATTGCCTTCTTGAATTAGCTCAAGCAAAGAAAGACCTCGGTTCCGATACTTTTTGGCAATTGAGACAACTAAACGCAAATTAGCGCTCGCCATATATTTTTTGAGGTTTACAAAACGACAGCGCGCAGATTCTATTTTTTGAACAAGACGATTCAAGCTCTTCCTGGTTTCTCCTGTTAATCGAAGAAGATAAATCAACTCCTGTCTTTTTTCTCTCTTAAGTCCTCTTTTAAGTCCTTCTTTTTGAAGCTCTGCATCAAGTGTATTTACTCTTTTACAATATTGCTTCAAATTTCCAACAAAAGGCTCAAGTCTTGCTGTTCTTAAAGCACATTCATCAACTAACCGACGACCTTTCATCCTGAGTCTCAATGCTCTCTTCCTAGCATCCTTCCGAGTAGAAATCTCATTCTTTGAATTTGTGGCTTCATTAAAAAAAGCGTCGCTCTTAGAAATCAACTCTCTAAGAGTCTTCACATTAGAAGGAAGTTTACGTATCAATTTAACTTTTAAGTCTTGCTTATTCGCGGAGACATCAAGATTTCGATCTAATCGCAACGTGTCGTTTAAGACATCTCTTAGAATTTTATTAGCACAAGTAAGAATAAATTGATTACCTAACATCCAACCACGATAGACAAACCTAGCTTCCTCAATTTGTTTCGCAAGACTACGCTCTTCTTGCCGCGATAATAAAGGAATCGACCCCATCTGAACTAGATAAAGCCTAACAGGATCTTCATACATATAGTCATCTGAAGTACATTCAGGCGACTCATCTTCAAAACATCGAACTTCATCATCAACAGTAACTTCTTCGTCATCAACAATATCTTCAAACATTCTATTATTCCTTCCATAGAGGAAAAGAGAAAAAACCAAAATTTTTTAAACCTTACTAATCACACAAGTGATTCGTGTTCACATATCTAGTAAAGCAAGCTTCTAAATATTTAAACACGAATCAAACTTAACAAATCTACCCAACTAATTTTAGCAGAAAATACATCAAGTACTATGGTAAGTAAATTATCATAAGCTAACTAAGGTCCTCTTTTTATAATAAGACCCTATCCTCAGAGCGTGTAGCAAAGCCTTAGTTTAAAGTACTTAAACTAACAAAAATCCTATTTAACTATAAATTCAACTGCTTCAGTCTTAAAGACCTTACCTCCTTCAGCCAATATACCCGCCTGTACGGAATGCCGGCCTCTCACTACTGGCCAAATATAAGTTCCGCCTTGGCTTTTGTTAACAAGACTACCATCAACATACCATTCTACCTCCCTTGATATTACTTCTGGAAAAATCTTCATTTCAAAAGCTTGTTTTTCTGCAGGCACTCTAGGATTAAATGCCATTTCTAAATTGGAACTAGGTTTTGCAATTTTATATTTTATTTGTTCCTGCTCTTCTATAGCTAAATCAGAACTATTAATTTGCGAATCTAAAATATTTGATTCTATAAAATATTCGGTTTTCAATTCACAATCTACTTGCTTATTTATTTCTTCACTACCATGCTTTTGCAAACTGCAAATTTCTTTTTTTATTAGCTTAGGACTTAAATACAGAGGCCCTGAATTATACTGAAATGCTAAACTATTAAATATACTTCTCAAAACCAATGCAGGCCCCGTTGAACCAGTCACACCATCAGTTGGAGAATAATCAACATTCCCCATCCAAATGCCAACTACAAATTTACTATTATACCCGATAGCCCAACTATCTCGGTAATCAGTAGATGTACCAGTTTTTACAGCTGTTGCCTGAGGGAAATTAAGTACATTGTTACCGCCAAACTCTAAAGATCTCGCCCAAGGATCTGATAAGATATTTCCAATTAGAGAACTTACTTCAGGAGAAAATACTACCTTATTAATTTGAGGAGAGTCTGTATTAAGATCATATTTTAATTCAGAATAAATCCCCTTATTAGCCAAAGTAGAATATGCCCTTACTATCTCAAACAAACTAACCTCCCCACTTCCTAATGCTAGTCCATGATCATAAAAATCTGACGACTTACTTAAGTTCACAAATCCTAGACTGTGAAGCTTTTCTAGATAACTACTTGTTCCAACAAACTCTATTGCATGAATTGCAGGAATATTTAGAGAATTACCTAGAGCATTACGTAATGTAATCTTACCATAATGAATTCTGCTATAATTATTAAAACGGTGCAATCCAGTTCCGACTGTTTCTGCTATGGGTGAATCATCTATTAACGTTGCAGCAGTCCAGCCTTTTTCCAAAGCTGCCGCATATAGAAAAGGTTTTAAACTAGATCCGGGCTGGCGTGGGGTTACTACCATATCTAATTTACAACCTGCTAAATTTTTATTTTCCCTACACCCTAATCCGATAGAACTCCAAGCTAAAATCTCATGACTACTATGATCAACTATCAAAGCAGCCGCATTTGATAGTTTTTTTGATTTTAAACTAAGAAGTCTATTGACTAGTAAGTCATCTGTTAAAATTTGAAGTTCAGGATTTAAAGTAGTTTTAATTTTAGCTTCAACTTTATAAGAATTTTTAGAGTTAGAATCTCTTACATATTGTATAAACTGAGGAGCTTCTAAATTAAGAGAAGGTGAGGCGATTGTTAAAGGTATTTTAATTAAGTCTAAGCTTTTACCTTTCTCTAAAAAGCCCAAGGTCTCTAATTTTTCAGCTAATCTAACTACAGACTCCTCTATATTTACCTGCTGTTTTTTTAGATCAAATTTAGTAGGCGCTCTAATTAGCACTGCAAGAGTTAAATATTCTTTTGTACCCAAAGTAGAAAGTGCTCTATCAAAATAATATCTTGCTGCCTGAGAGATGCCCTTTCTATTAGAAGCAAAAGGAACTTGATTTAAATAAAATTCAAGAATCTCTGATTTACTTACTTGAGTTTCTAAAATTATAGCCTCTACACATTCTATCCATTTCGACCAAAGTGTTCTTTCTCTAGGACGTAGAATTCTAACAACCTGCTCTGTTATAGTACTAGCTCCCCGTATCTCTGCATTAGAAAATAAAGTAAGATATATAGAATTAGCCTTTGCTAAGAAGTCTATTCCGAAATGTTCATAAAATCTTTTATCTTCAGATACTACAAATGCGTTTTGTATAGGTTCTGGAATTTCATACAGCGGAAGAGTGTCTGAAGTATTAAATTTATTTAAATATGAATTCGAAAGAGGATTACCTTCTCTATCAAGAACTTGAGGCACAGTGGCTATTAGCGATCCTTGCCTAAAATCCTCTATCGAAAATTGCACATCATAAATAGTTTTAACTAAAAAAATAAAAAATAAGATAGTAACTCTTATAAATATTTTTTTAAAACTTTTCTTAAACACAAATTTTATACTGAGAAATTATACTAATGCAGAACTTTAACTTCTTCTTTTGTAGTTTTCCCATATATATCTGCATCATACATTTCTTCAGCAATAGCAGGTGATACAGAAAATTCACCTTCAGCTATAACTTGTGCTGTGTAAGATAAATGATAATTTCCGGCACTCAGATAGTCAGAGTAGAAACGAACTGCACTATGCCCAACTTCCTTATGATAAAAACTCCAACGACTAAAATTATAAGATATCCAATCATTAAACTTTAGATACCAAGACCCACCAGAAGCTACATAATTTCCTTTAGAAGCGTCAAGTACTGAGCTAGTAGCTAAATCAGAATTAATAGGTTCAAAACTACCTGGTACAGGATCATTTACGACTACAAAATTTCTAGCAGTTGGCAAACTTAAAAATAAATCCACTCTAACGATTTCAGATTTTTTTAAATTCATTGGAGTACTTAATAGTTCCCATTTGCCGTTTCTCTCTACGCTATATTCACGTCGTATTTCAATTCCTGAATTTACTAATTCTGTAAACTGCTTTTTTGGCGCATACTGAAGCTTCGCTTGATAATATAACCTACCGTCTCCAATCTTTTTTACTTCAAGCTTTTTACTCACCCCTAAATCCTCTTGAATTATTGGTCTAATAAATGTCTGAGCTTCATCTTTAACACTAGCAAATTTAAACTTACCAAATTCTTGACTATCAAAAGAAACAGAACCAGTCATACTAGGTACAACTTTTTCATATTCCTTAGCGTAATCAACAATACTATTCATGCAAAACATATTTTCCTGAGTATTCTCCCAATGATCACGATTCTTTCTAGATTGTGTGATCATTCTTACAAGTTTAGATGGAAGCTCTCCAATTTGATTTTTAAGCTCTACTGATTTTTCTAAACCTAGTAGTACAGATAAGATAGCGCAGTTTTCTCTGAGAGGAGTTGATAATATTCTACTGTAACTATCATCAAGTTCTTCATTAAAACTAGTTTTACCTGAGGACTCAGAAGAGTGCGCTAATATTAAATTTAACACTTCTAGAGTGTGACGATTTCCATCATTAAGACTTGCACTAGCTGCAGCAAAATAAGCTTTACCAAGTAAACTCATCTGAGGGACATGAGATCGATATCTCTCAATATCTGATATATCTATTTTCTTTGCTTTTGATAATGCAGCAAGGGCAACTGCTCTAACAGTAGAGGCCATACCCTTACTGTAGAAATCAGGCATTATATTTTCACGTATTAAATTTAAAAGATATTGATGCAATTTGTCTTTTACATCGGTAGGAATTTTATAATTAGCTTCTTCTAACCAATTAAATGCCAGTGCAGTATAAGCGCTTAGATATGGATCAACATAAATATCACTAGGTATGTAATAGCTCATTCCTCCATTTGGAGCTTGGAAATTTCTTGCATCAATTATTGAACTAGCTGTAACTTCTTTAGCTGAGTCCCAAGTTAAGCTTTCAGGAAGATAAGATTTCAAATTTACATAATGGGAAGCCATCACTCCTTTAGTAAGTCTCTGCTCCCAACAAGCGTATGGATAGTCTCTCATATACTTGAATGCCCCTTCAATATTTCCAATAATAGTTGGTGACAAACTTGCACTCAAACTTCCAACATCTGTGAAAATATCTGTTGGTACCTTAATCGAGACTTCTGAACTTTGATCAACAGTACTACTATACTGAGCAGCAGTTTCTAACGATCTTAATTTTAGTACAGGTATCTCATGCTCTACTAAATCACCATCAAAACTATCTTGAGCAGATACTTTAAAAACTATCTTATCTATTTTGTCATTTCTAATTTCTTTTAGTAGCTTTGCTTTTACTTCGAAAGATACTAATGATCTCTTATAAGGTTCTAGCGATATAATTTGTTCTTTTTTCTCTTCGAAATTAACAAAGTCAGCTTCACCACTTAAAGAAAAATTCACTTTAAGATCTCGTTTTTTATCTGTCCTATTCATTACAGTAAAGGCTGCTTGAAACTTATCCCCTTCATTTACTTGATTAGGCATAGCTGGGCGAATCTCCGTAGGTCTATTAACTTTAAAATTAGTTTCTCCTAAACCTAATCGATCCGTTGGCGTGACTGCCATAGCTAAAACTCTAAATCCAGTTAAATTATCCGGAACTTCAAATTCAAATTCAGCATTTCCTGAAGCATCTGCTTCAATATTAGGATTCCAATAGCTCACGTATTTAAAAATATTTCTCATAGCTAGATCACTTCCACCGTCTCCGCCTGGATTTGCTCCTTTTTTCTCAAAGAGTTGCCTTCCTATCAGCCTAGTAATCAAACTATAATTTCTTAGATCTAAGCCTTCAATACTATAAAAGCCTTGGTAAGGATCAAATTTATTCTTTCCTCCGCTGATTAAATCTAATACTGACTCATCCAATACAGTGACAGCATAGGAGATAGGCTCTTCCTTATTTGGATTTTTTACTTTAGCATTTAAACGAACTTTTACTTTTTCTCTTGGCTTATAAATCTCTTTATCAGCTTTAGCTTCAACTAAAATTTCCTTAAAAGGATCTTTTACTACTGCACTAGAGTAACCTATTTTAAAACTAGGCTTACCTAAATCAATTTGATTTTTTAATTGCTCACGTTCTTCCTCGGGAGATTTAGCAGTCGAAGGAACCCTAGGTGAAAACACTAAAGCAGAGAAATAAAAGCCTGGTAAATAATCTGGCTTAATTTCAAATTCAATAATTGGAGTACTTGAGTCTAATTTTTTAACAAACTGATCAATTACACCATAGCGCTCTATCGTTATAAGAGCTTCTGATTTTTGATATGGATTCTTGATTAGATATTTTGCAGTCTCTCCTACTTTATAGTTTGTTTTCTCAGGGATAATTTCTAATGAAGAATCATTACCATTACTCCACTCGACATAATCACTACCTGCCACATAAAAGAAAAACTCTGTCTCATGAGGTTTATTTTTAGTATCGAGTATCTTTGCAATTGCTCGGTAACGACCTGCGCCATTAGGAGTAAACTTACAGTCTAATTTATCTAAAGCTGTTAATCCATCACAGGAACTTATTTTTTCCCATGAATTTATGTACTCATTTAAATAAGTATTTCCAGCTCCTTTTACCTTTGATACTTTTGTTACTTCTTTTTCAATATTAATTAGAACCTTAACGTTATCTCTAGGCAATCCCTTTTCATCACTGACTATATAAGACAAAGCAGACTCTTTACCTGATTCAAAAACCCAGCTAGAACTTTGCAAGCCTACAAACCTATCGACTCCTGCATAAGAAGCAGTGCTCTGTGTAGAGATAAATTTTCCTCTATCATCTTGAACTGAACTCTCTATTAAAATATTTCCGTAATATATGCTTTCTGTAGGAATTTTGAATTTAGTAACTAACTCTCCTTTTGCATCTAATAATTCAGTTTTTTGGAATATTTCTTTTTGATCAAATGTTCCCTGATAAGAACCAAAACTAAATTCTTTAGTTTTAGGATTAATTGGATTAAAACTTTTTGCATTTAGTTGAGCTACGACTCTTACATTTGACTCTCCAAATGCTCCACCAGAATGAAGTTTAGCCTGAGTAGATACTTCAACGTTGTCATCTGGATGAAACAAATCTCCATTAACTTGATTAGTAACTTTAAAAGGAGAAGGAGTAAAATCACTTACTAAAACTTTCAGCGGATACCAAACTATCTTACCCTTATTTTCTTCACTTTCCTGAGAATAGGAGTCAGATTTATTCAGAGCATAGTCTGAAGTAAGTTTATACTGATACCAACCAATAACAGCTTTACTAGGAATACTATACTCACCAGAATAAGACCCAAACTTATCAAGTGTTAAATTTTCTTGGTCAAATACCTTATTACCTAAGGGATCAATGATTTGTAACCTATATTTTTCTTTATTAGGTGAGACTAAAGTTCTATTATCCTGATCACGAACATAAATTTTATACTGCATAACGTCACCTTGTCGGTATATTCCTTGAGCACTTACTCCCCAGGTCTTTATATGACCATGACGTTCTTTATTTTCAGGATAAACATTCTCACCAACAGATCTGTAAGAATCAATTAGAAAAGAAGGATGAATTGGAAGTAAGGCCATTTCATTATCTTTATCAACTCTAACAAAAAGTCTTAGATCTTGGTCTCTCCAACTTCTATCAAAATCTAAATTTGGATCTAATTTGTTAGTACCATCCAAAATAGCAATTCCATCGTTAGAAGTTAAACCAGTTGTTAAAACATCTTTAGGCGAACTTAACTCAGTAAGTTTATCTTTATAAATACTTACTCTCGCAGAACCAACTGGACCACCAGTTGCTAAGTCTGTAACCCAAACTAATGTATTAAAATGTCCTAACTTAACGTGCACCTGATAAGGTGTTACTTCAGCAAAAAGTCTATGTTCACTTGGATACTTACTTACTAGCGGATCAGTACTTAGAGTTCCAAAGATAGCACCACTTTTCTTAGAAAGTAATTCTCTAACTTTAAAAGGAACTGCAAATTGAATATTATCAACTTTTGGCACATCGATAGTTAAGGCCTGATTGTGTTTACGTTCACTATTATTCAGTGAGACATAATTTAAATGTGCCTTCTTTATATTATTTACATAAAGCGGAACTTCGCTATCAGTTTGTTTTTCTAAAACGGCTTCATTATGAATGATTTCAAAATTTGGTTTTCTATTATCTGTTTTAAAAGTTATATTAACTGGATTTAAAAGAGGTCGATTAAACTCATCTAGAATACCTGTTGATTGTTGTTTAAATAATTTTAGTATCGGATTTAGATACTCAGATTTACTAGTAATGCTATACTTTGAATTAGCTTTTACTCCAGCTGGTAACCAAATATAATACATCTCGTCTTTCTCATGAGGATTTTCTAGACTTGTTATATTTCCGTCAGATTCTCCCCAAGGATCTGTTTCTGTATCTAGTCCTAATGGTGGGCTAAAAATTAAATTCTTTTTTAATACTTCTCTAGAAACTGGACTATTAAAAACCAAAGCCGCGCCTCTCATTGGATTACATAAGCCTATCTGTTCGCCACTACCTGGAGCGATCAAAATCATCTCTGAATCATCTTCGTTTGTATAACATTTAATACCAAGAAAACTAAACTCAGGAAAAGTATGAAAAGAAACTACTTCCCTATCACCAATTCCTTTTTCTTTTCCAAGTGCAGACACTAAGCCTGGCTTAACTTTTACTAGAAATGCTGTATTTAGAGGTAGATCATTTACCGGCTTAATTAACCAAACCTTCCTCGCTTCAATTCCGTTGATTGCTGTTAACTCCTCATTAACTTTTTTCTTTGGATCATTACCATTCTTTACGATTAAATTTGTTCCAGGAATGGGAAGAAACACAGGTAACTCTTGATAGTAAGGATCTGGCTCTACTAAAATATCAAATTTTTTATTCTGATCTTCTTCAAATACTATTTGAATACTTTCTTTTACTGAGTCCTTTGTTACTGCCTGATTAAAATTTAAACTTATATTAGCTGTTGAAGGTGATAGCCATTTTCTGTGACTTGCATAATCTACATCCGGGCGCTTAGTTGTAAATTGATGTTTGTGGGAATTTGTAATTGTAACTCCATCTTCAGCCTTAATACCAGGTGCAACAATTATCTTATATGAAGTAGCTGCCTTAAGTTGACTCTTTTCATCTAAGTTGCATGACAAAGCAGATGTATTGAGCCATCTCCATTCACACGCCAACTCTGGTTCTATCTTAATAGGCACATCTTCTTTTTTACGCTCCATTTGTCCTAATGGAACGACAGCGCGATTAAATTGAAATACGATCTGTCTTCCTACCGGCACATCCGCACCATCAGGAGTAATTCTCAAAATCTTTAACTCTTTCGCCTTGGAAAGATCTTCGGGTAGTGCAAACGAATTATCTGAGAAAATGATAGTAATTAGGATAAGGCGAAAAAAGAAAGCGAATAGATTCGTCATAGATTATTTGGAACTAAGGAAGAAGTTTTACTAGACCCTAATATAGCGAAGTCCAAAATGTAAAGGCAAGGGAAGATTATGATAAATATAGCAAAACATGAATTAAATTAAGTGGTTCTAAAATTAGTCCAAATAAAATAGCCCTATCCTCAGAGCGTATATCAAAAGCTAAGTTTAAAGTACTTAAAGTAACTACACTCTAATTAGATCTAATCTAAATTTTCTTCTAAATAATCTAAATCTAAGTGAAATGACTCCGATAACTTTGTTAATCCTAGAAAAGCAATAATCAAAGTTACAACTCCTACAAAGATAGCACTATGATATGCGTCAAAACCTGAAGTCTCAAAATATACAAAGCTACTTACCATTGGAATAGTAGTGGCTCTTACAAAATTAGGAACACTAGTAGCTACTGTTGATCTTAAATTAGTTCCGAATTGTTCTGCAGCAGTGGTAACAAAAACTACCCAATAACCAACAAAAAATCCAAGAGGAACACATAATGCATAAAACTGAAAACTACTTTTCAAAGGATAAAAGAAAAGAATCCCTAAAGTAATCGTTTCTCCAACTAAAAAATAAAATATTGCTTTTTTCCTACTTTGGAGCCATTGACTAAATAATCCACAAACCAAATCTCCAATAGTTAGACCGACGTAGCACCACATAAGCGCATCAGAGGCTAGAAGAGGTTCACTTATAGATAAAGAAATACCGATTTCACTACAAAATGTCATTAAAACACCTACTAAAAACCAAGTTGGTGTTGCAATAGCAATACAAGATAAATATCTTAAGAATCTATCAGTAGACTTAAACAATAACCTAACGTCACCTTTCTTCACTTTTATATTATCATTTGTTGTTTTAAAGATAGCAGATTCACTTACTCCAAATCTCAGGAACATAAGTAATAATCCCATAACACCACCAATCATATAAGTAGTGCGCCAATCAAAAATTTTGCCAACTAATCCCGCTGCGACCACTCCCGAGACACCAATTGTAGCTATAATAGTAGTACCTAACCCTCTTTTATCTTTTGGCAGTAGTTCTGCTACTAGCGTGATACCACCACCCAATTCACCAGCTAGACCAACTCCTGCCAAAAAACGTAAAATTGCATACTGTGTAGTATCAACAATAAAAGCATTTAAAAAAGTAGTTACCGAATAAAGAAAAATAGAACCAAAAAGCACCTTTATTCTACCAATGCGATCTCCTAAAATCCCCCAAAACAAACCGCCTAATAGCATCCCCCACATTTGACAACTAATTAGCCATTTTCCTGCATGCAATAAATCATCACCGCTCAGTCCTAGATCAGTCAAACTAGAAACTCTCAAAATACTAAAAAGTAAAAGATCAAAGGCATCAACAAAGTAACCAAGTGCCGCAACCAAAACTGCTAATTTAACTTTTAATGGAATATTCAATTAAATCCTTAATTTGCATTATCCTCAGAGCATATAACTAAGACTTGGTTTAATTCAATTAAACCAAATTCTAAATATCTCCTTACCTAACATATTAAAACAATAAAAATGAAAAAACCTCAGAAAAAAAACGATAATACTATGTATTAATAAACACTGAAATCACATGAAGATGTCCCAGCCATTAAGAGTAGAATACCCAAAAGGCGTGAGCTCTTTCTTAACAAGGAGAATACGAAACTCTCAATTAGTTTACGTAAACAACTCAAAACTTGAAAATAGAGTCTTGGGATCACTAGGAAAATATTTATCAAAGTACGATGCAAGTATTTATGCATATACTATATTTGGAAGTCATGATCATGCTTTAATGAACTTCAAATCAGGAAAAAAATCAAATTTCTTTAGAGATTTTGGAGCTAGAACCGCTGAAGCAATTAAGAAATATGTTCCAAACTTTGGTACTGGATCTACTTTTGAAAAAAGGCCTTCCGAGCAAGCTATTACAAAAGACAAAGAAAGCCATCTTGATAGATTAATGTATACAGTGCTTCAACCAATAGCAGCAGGTCTATGTAAAAATCTCTCTGATTATCCCGGATTTAATTCTTTTAAATATATTCTAAGCGGTAAGCCTTTAGAGGTTGAATTCTTTAATGGCTCAGAATACAGAAAAGCAAAACGAAGGAATAAAAATACAGATCCGGCTTTATTTATTGAAAAGTATAAAATAAATTTTGAAAGACTCCCAGGTTATGAAAACCTAAGCCAGAAACAGTATCGAGCATTTTTGATGTCAGAATACGAAAGGAGAAGAGCTATCATTATTGAAGAATTTGATAACAATGGTCATGTTTGGCCTGCTGTAGAAAGCCTAAAACATACCTGCTCTAATGATTTCGCAAAAAATCCTAAACGAAGTGAAAGATATTCTAAAAGACCATTAGTTTTTAGTCTATGCAAGGAAGCAAAACATGAACTGCTCAAATGGTATTTAAATAAAATAGTAGAATATAAAAAGGCATCAATTTCTTATCTTGCTGGAAATGGTAATGTAATATTCCCTTGTGGCACCTGCAAGCCTCCCGGTCCTTGGGTTGTTGCTTAAATTAGTAAACTTTTATTTCTTTTTTCACTTCCTTATAAAACAACTTGTATAGTCTTGATCAAAATAGAAGTTTTGACTAATAATAGATAAAAATCTAGTTGATACAACTTTGTAAAATTACTAAAACTATAATTTTTACATTCATGAAGTATATTCGACTACTGGTTTTTAATTAAATTTTTACTATGCTCTGAGGATAGTAAATTATTCGGATAGTTAATCATTCATAAAAAATCACCTCCTGTACCTTGGCACCATCTCCTGGACTAAGAGAAAAGTATAAAGAATATTTCTCATAAACTAAACGAGCAGCTAATCCAGGTTCTGAAATTTGCAAAACCTCCTTACTTGTTTCGCTTTTACTTAATGTAATCAATTTATTTTTGAAACTTTCCAGATCATTATCCAAAAAGAAATTTGAAGAAAAAATTTTATCTAAATTTTCAAAATTTAAAGTTTTTATAATTTGATTTAGCTCTTCTGAGCGATTTTTAACTATTGGAAGAAACTCACGCTTTTCGGACACGATATTGTCATAAACTTTATCAACTACCTCCCCACACAGCTTAGATCCTGTAAAATAAGTATTATTTGATAAAAATATAACCCCAACTCTCCCACTCTTGCTCCAACGGAAATGACTTCCAAACCCTGGCAGACCTCCAGAATGACCTATTTTTACTTCTCCATTTGCATCATCTACTCCAAGGCCAAATGCATACTTACTCTGAATAGAAGAAAAACCATAACTCTTAATAATTGGGAAATTTATAGCCGGAGTTTGCAACTCGAGCCTAGATTCTCTTGATAATATTTTATCAAAATCTTCATTCGACTCATGAAATGCAGACTGAAGAAAATTAATCCAAATCGCAAGATCGCCTATATTACTGACCAAGCCCCCAAACATTCCAGCAAAACCTTTGACCGTACCCGCTGATATTTGGCCGATAGTGTCTTCTGGACCAAAACCTAAAAGATAATCATCACTTTCCTTTATCCAATTCGTCGAACCCATCCCAAGTGGTATAATTAAATTATTCAATATATAACTTAGAGAACTCTCGCCACTAGCCTTCTCTATAATAATCCCGAGTAAGATATATCCTAAATTAGAATAATTAAATGATTCCCCAGGTGCAGAAGCAAAATAAATTTCTTGCTCTAAGAGATTAAGCAACTCTTGATCTTTCAGCCCTAACAATGTATCTCCCCATGGATTATCATAAGGCAATCCAGAATTCATAGTCAGCAAATGTCTGATAGTGATTCCTGTCCAGGGTGATTTATTAAATAAAGGAACATAACGACTAATCTCATCATCCAATCTCAAATAACTGTTATCTCTGAGCTTTAAAATAGCAGCTGCACAAAAAACCTTAGTCATTGACGCTATCGGATAACGTAATTTTATTATTTCAGCAGACTCAATCTTCGGCAAACTAAAGGTCTCGACAATCTGCCCCTCCGTTAACAAAGCGGCCACATGCTGGCCATTTTTTTGCAGTGAGCACAGCTCAGATAAGCTACTCTGAAATATCTTTGAATTAAGCTTAGCTAGCAAACTCATGTTTCGATAATTTTATGTAAATTTAATAAACTATGACCTAATAAAGCCCAGAAAACCACTACTTGCAATTTCCTAAATTTCAAATCCATAGTAAGAGTTCTTATCTAGTTATTAGTATACTTTTCACCATAATACTCAGGAAACTTATGAAATTAAATTATAAAATTGCGCTAACTTCACTTTTATCACTTGCTCTGTCCAATACAGCTTATGCTGAAGACCTCTCGGCAATTCTTAAAAAAGTAGAACAACTTTCAACAGAAGGTAATTACAGTAAAGCTCTTGAAGAATTAAGCTGGGCAAAAAAAGAGCTCGAAGGTCAATACTTAAAAAAACTTGTTACATTCCTACCTGATACATTAAATGGCTTCACAGGCGAGAAACCAGAATCTAGTTCAGCGATGGGCTTTACTACAACTAGTAGAGTTTACAAGAGCGGGGAGAATACTGCTAAAGTTGAAATCAATGGTGGCGCAGGTGCAGGAGCACAGGGTGGAATGGGTGGTCTTGCAGCTTTAGGACAAATGGCGGCACTAATGGGACAACAATCTGGTCAAACGGCGATGAGAATAAATGGCAGAACTGCTAATCTTCAAGATGACTCAGGCGAACTTACTATCTTTCTAAATGGTGGCACTATGCTAGCTATAAAACAAGAATCCGGAAAAGTAGATCTTAAAGCAATGGCCGAAGCTATCAACATGGATGCGATAGAAAAATATCTTTCAGGAAGCAAATAAACCTCCTGATAAATAAACGCAGCAAATAAAAACCCATCAGCCTCCTTTCATAATGCTAGTAGTAACTCAGGCCACAAAAGACGATTCGGACTGCTGGCAACAATTCATAACAAGGAAAGGGGCTGATCATTATAGCTACGACTGGAGATGGAGAGCTATAATAAAAAATGTATTCAAACATGAGCCATTTTTTTTGATTGCAAAAGAGGGCGAAGAAGTAGTTGGAATTCTCCCTCTTTTCCTTGTTAAAAGTTTTTTATTTGGCAAAGCTCTGATCTCCATTCCCTACATGAACGGTGGCGGACTTTTAAGTGACAATGATCGTGTCACACACTTACTTATTAAAGAAGCTAATAAACTTTCTAATCTACTTGATGTAAAATATACCGAGTTCAGATTGCGTGCCCCACTCAGCGATAAAATAAAAGAAGATACCACACTAGATCACAAATCACATAAAGTCGCGATGATTTTAAAACTTGAACGTGATCCTGAAATTCTTTTTCAAAAGTTTTCCCCAAAACTAAGAAGTCAAATTAGAAAGCCAACAAAAGATGGCTTTGTAGCGGAATCAGAAAAAGGCCAAGATATTTCAGACAAGTCCATACAAGATTTCTACCAAGTTTTTTCTCAAACTATGAAAACACTTGGTACTCCAGTTTATCCTCAAAATTTATTCAGAGAAACTATCCGAGCATTCGGAGATAGAGCTAGATTAACAGTTGTAAGAATCGGCGGACTCCCTGTTGCTGGAGGGATAACAATAGGAACGACTTCAGGCGTTGAAATTCCTTGGGCCGCGTCTCTTAGAAAATATAGTAAATCAGCACCTAATATGCTTCTCTACTGGGAGACTATTAAAAACTGCTGCTTCGATGGATACAGTACTTTCGATTTCGGCCGATCTAGTATTGATAGTGGTACTTTCAAATTTAAAAGTCAGTGGGGATCTGAACCTCTACCACTACACTGGTACTATTTAGTGCGGAAAGGTGAAATGCCAGAAATTAATCCAGATAATGAAAAATTTTCTCTAGCTGTTAAAGTCTGGAAGAAACTCCCATTATTCGCATCTAAGATAATTGGCCCTTACCTAACTAGAAGTTTACCTTAATTTTTATTGCTGTGGAAACAAAAGAAAAAATTCTAGTATTAGACAGCAAAACAAATAGCGGAAGAGCTGTAATAAAATCTCTAAAAAAAGCCAACTACGATATTACCGAACTGAACTTAGACAAAGACGAAAAATATTCTGAGCTCATACTAAAATTTCTAATAGAAAAAAAAGATCAAAATATACACTTTCATATTATTATTCCATGTACTGATGAAAGCTTAATTCCATTACTCGATAAAGAAACAGAAATTAGAGCACTAACTAAATTCCCGTTTCCTAATAAAGAAAATATTTTAAAATCTCAGAATAAACTTGAATTACTTACTCTAGGCGGTCAAATAGGTTTACTAACACCAAAATCTGTAGACATAATATTCAATAACGATCAAAATTTATTTAAACAACGGCTCAGTGAGTTATCAAAATTGAACTTCCCTATAATTTTAAAACCTAAAAGAAGTGTTCAAAATTGCTCTTTTGGAAATAACTTTAAACCTGAAAGATTTATAATTAATAATAAAGAAAGATTAGAAGAAGTTTTTAATAAATTAAATTCTAGTAATACCGAATACATCGCACAACCATACATAACAGGTCATGGCATAGGTTACTTTTCTTTATTCCGAGACGGCAAATCAGTTCTTGATTTTGCACATCGTAGAATCCTAGAAAAGCCTCCAGAAGGTGGAGTCAGCGTACTATGCAGTTCATTACAAGCAGATTCAGAAATTCTAAAAAAAGTTCATGCATTACTTGTTTTGTTAGAATGGGAAGGTGTGGCAATGTTAGAATTTCGAGCTGACGAAAATGGAAATTTATACTTAATGGAGATAAATCCAAGATTCTGGGGATCACTGCAATTAGCTATTAATTGTGGATATGATTTTCCTCTTTATTTAGTTAATGAGAAAATAATCCCAGTTGATTCTCAATTTAAAAGTGGATTTTACATTTGGCCAAGGGGGCTACTTGATTATTTTTTAATTAAGCTTAAAAGACTGGTATCAAAATATTTTGCTAGTAGGATTACAATTTGAAAGTTTTAGTTTTCATAGAAACAGGCGGCCCAGGTGGGGCAGAAATGGTAGTTCTAAAGTCACTACTACTACTTATAAACAAGTCTATTGAAGTACACGTAGCCACACTTCGTGAGGGCTGGCTAACTGAACAACTTGATAGCTTAGGCATTAAAAGAACTTTACTATCTTCAAATGGCTCATTCGACTGGAAATTAATAAATCAGTTAAAAGATTTAATAAAAAAAGAAAAAATAACAATAATACATTCACACCTACTTGATTCGAACATGTATGCTGCCATAGCAGGCAAGCTTTCAAAGACTCCAGTTATCTGCTCTGAGCATGGGGATATTCATCATATCAGTAAGAGAAGATTTATTGGAATTAAAGCTAGAATAATAAGTCTTCTTGCAAAAAAAATAATTTCTGTTTCATATTACACTAGAGATGAATTATTACTTTCCGGAGTTGACCCTCGAAAAGTAGTTGTACTATCTAATCCGCTAGATTTTTCACTTCCGGCTAAAACAATTAGAGAACAATCCAGATGGCAGATTAGGAAAACTTTAAATATTTCTAATGAAAGTTGGGTTTGGATAAACGTTGCAAACCTAAGACCTGTCAAAGATCAAAAAACATTATTAAGAGGTTTCGCAGAGAGTAGAACTTTAATTTCAAGAGAGCAACATCTTATAATTGCAGGAGATGGTGAGTTAAGAAAAGATCTTGAAAAAGAAGCAGAGCGATTAGAAATTTCTGAATTAGTTCACTTTCTAGGATTCAGAAATGATATTCCAGAATTACTCATGTCTTGTGATGGTTTTATACTTTCATCTCTATCTGAAGCAATGCCATTATCACTAATCGAAGCAGCTAAGTATAAATTACTCCTAATAGGAACTTACGTTGGTGGGATTCCAGAAGTTATAATAGATAACGAAAGTGGATTTTTATTTGAACCAAGAAATCCTGATGATCTATCAGAAAAAATGATGTTAGCACTCACCTTAGGAGATGTTTCAAATAATATGAGAGAAAAAGCTCATGTTGAGAACATGAATAAGTCCAGCTCAGAAGTCGTAATTAATAAGCTGATTGAAATTTATCAAGAAGCACTAGTTTAATTTCTAATTATTTTTTATTCTAGCTCTTAATTTCTTAAGCCTCTCAGCAATCTGAAGATCAAGACCCTGATCTTTAGGCTGATAAATTTCTAAGTTATTAATCTTATCTGGCAAATATTTCTCTGGCACAAAAGCATCTGGGTAGTCATGAGGATACTTATAACCATTTCCGTGACCCATATCTTTCATCATCTCAGTTGGTGCATTTCGAAGACGAAGCGGCACTGGCAAGTCTGCATTGTCCCTTATAATTTCTTCCCACTTTCTAAGAGCCATATAACTCGCATTAGATTTAGGACAACAGGCTAAATATACAACGCACTGCGCCATAGGAATACGACCTTCTGGAAGACCAACTCTTTCTACTGCTTGTTCACAATTTATCGCCATTTGTAGCGCTCTAGGATCAGCGCTTGCATCTTCACTTGAAAAAATAATCATTCTTCGAGTCAAAAATAAAGGATCTTCTCCGCCTTCTAAAGCACGTATCATATAATATAGTGCCGCATCAGGATCAGATCCGCGCATTGACTTAATAAAAGCAGAAACTAAGTCGTAGTGATAATCTCCTTTTTGATCAAAAGCTAATGGCTGATCCCCATATGCATTTTTAATATCAAGATTAGTAATTAATTTTCTATTACCTGCTTGCACTAAAGGCACTGCCCACTCTAATGCATTTAATGCTCTTCGAGCATCCCCTGAAGCAATTTTTATTATAGTATCCACTGCTTCAGAATCGATAGCTAGTCCCTCCGCACCAAATCCCTTTTCCTTATCATTTAAAGTTTTAGTAACTAGGGATCGAATATCTTCTTCTGTTAGAGCTTCTAGTTTTATAACCTTAAGTCTACTTAATAATGCTGAGCGAAGTTTAAAACTTACATTTTCTGTAGTTTGTCCAATTATTGTCAGCAGTCCTGATTCAACATGCGGAAGAAATGCATCTTGTTGTGTTCTATTAAAACGATGGATCTCATCTACTAAAGCCAAAGTTTTAATTCCGGAGTTACTTAGATTTTTCTCCGCCTCTATTACAATTTCACGAAGCTCCTTAACTCCATCCAAAACTCCAGATAATCTAACAAACTTCATTCCAGATTGTGCGGCGATAACTTTAGCCAAAGTAGTTTTACCACAACCCGGCGGACCCCAGAATAACATTGAAGGAATAACAGGATTACTTTTTCTTAAAAGTATACCTAGTGCAGAATGTTCACCTATAACATTTTTATGACCCACAACTTCATCAATTGTCTCAGGCCTCATTCTATCTGCTAGTGGCGTAGAAAATTTCATTTTATTTAATTGTCTTGATACTAGACTTATAATAGTTCAGTTAATAGTATAAATACAAGGCAAGTTAAGAACTAGCTATAGATGCTTATCTCGTAGCCTAAATCTTATCATAAAAAACACAATCACTTGCTGTTTAGCTTCTTAAATAAAACGAAGTTTTCTTTCTTTCGATACCAACCTCCTTGAAATAATCATACTTTTTTAGAATCTTAATCTACTAAACTTATAGATCTATAGATATAGCTCAAGCATATACAGCTAGTGTTGAATGGATTGATTATAATCAGGCAAGAGAAAAAATAAAATTAGACAGGTCGGAGCTAGAGTAGAGTTTTTAGTCTTTTATAGTCAATTTGTGGATTATCATAGATAAGGAGATTTTTATAACTGCTACCTGATAAAAGAGGCTAGTACTTTTCCAAATACTTCTTTTTATCGTTAATAGCTAATACTTAGGGTTTGGAATAAACAGGAAGAGTGGAAGAAAGGAAGAGGAACCCTTCGACAGGCTCAGGGTAGACTTGGAAGGGATTTTAAGGGAGTATTGGGCAAAAATTTCTGCTTAACTGTAACTTATACGGGAAGCACAAGCCTGCTTACACTTTTTCAAAACTCTTCTTCCTGTTTCTCTACCCTTCTTAAGCATTTCTTACTGTTTAGTTTCTTAAGAACTGATGAACGATGTATTATATAAACTTGCCGAAGGAGAGACTTGAACTCTCACTCCCTTGCGGGAACCGGATTTTGAGTCCGGCGCGTCTACCAGTTTCACCACTTCGGCATAGGATAGGTAATTTATAGGTACTTACCTTATTTTTTTAATAAATTCTAGAGTATGGGGGCTATAATCCACTAAAATAAGCATAAACTTATTAAAGTTAATACATAAACTAGACGTTAACTAATATATAGCTATTTTTATATGGATTTAAAATGCTTCTAGAACGCCTAGCCGCACAAACTGGTTTAGTAAAGGAGTACACAGAGTACAAATTAAAAAGTGCTTTAGAAAAAGCTAATAATTCTGCACAAGCTCAAGTCTCTAACGAAAATATTACGGCAAGCCAAAAACCAAATAACGATGCTGTCGTTACAAATATAAAAGATTCTGCATTCCAACAAAAACTATATAAAAATATCTCAGATTATTATGCTGGGAATGGTAATAGATCAAAAGAGACTAGCTATGAGCTTGCGAGTAAAGATCAGAATAATGCGAGCGTATTAAATAGTCAAAATCCTGAAGCTGGTGGAAAATATGCAGGTTACCGCACCGCTGGTTTTACTTATAGCTCTAAAGCAAGGTTTGTTTCAGGGATTGATTCAGCCGTGCAACTATCTGAAAGTCTAAAGAAGATTTATAAGATCTCCAAATAACTTGACTTAACTATAATTGCTAGTATTAATTAGTCTCAATAAGGGAAGACGAGAATTATCGCCCAGTGTAGTGTCGTGTAGCTACTATACTGGGCTGATCCAGAATTAGGATTTTTGTGGTTTTTTTTAGGAGTACGGAAATGACAAATTCCATTCGTTCATTGTTTGAAAAATACACTAAAGAGTGGGCAAAGAAAATTTCAAATTGTGATTCACTCAACACTTTTTTAGAAAAGTATAGAAGTGAAATAAAAGTCCAGTTTGAAAATTTGACTCACGGACTTAACAAAAATGAAAAGAAAATTGCGTTAGAAATCCAAAGTGAGTACTTGGATATTTTGATAACGTTAGGTGAAACTCAATTATTGGGAATCGCACTAGGCGGCCTAAAAGCTGCTATTGAGTATGAAATCAAAAACCAAATGTCAGCTAATGCAAAAATTAGATTTGGCTATCGCTTTGGTTATTTCCTTTGTCAAATAGGGCTAACAAAATTTGCTCAGGCTTTAAACTCTTATGATTTTACGCCAAAAAACTGGCTTGTAGGTCTGGCAGATTCCAAATCCCATGCTCCAGTAATGGAATTTTATGATTTTAGTCGAATACTAAGAGAAGAGCTTAGGTCGATTAGTACCGAAGCTGAACGACTTCTTGATGATAATGAAATTAGCATCGGTGAAGAAAAAGGTACTGGTGCATATGTACAAGTACACGAGCTTACTGCTAGTCCAAAAGCAAGAAAAATTCTTGGCATTCCAGAAGACATTCCTTTAACATGTCAGATTCAAAAAGAAGGTCTCGGCGATGATCCGAAGGGATTTTATGAAATAACTTTAACTTTTCTTGAACAAAGGGGAAGTAGAAGAATAGGAAAACTTGATCCTGCTGGTTTAATACCGATTGTCAGAGAGCTACTGGAATCACTCCCAGAGGAGAAGGACTTTACCAAAGTAGCTTGGAAGAACGAAGCTTGTGCAAAATCATGTTCAAAAATATCAATCAACATAAAGAACATTTTCGGCATAGCAAAAAATGTAAAGAAAGTTTCTGTAAAGTTTGACTTTGGCAAAGCTTATTGGACTACAAAAAGAGCAAGAATAACAAAGTGCATGGAAGGTAATCACTTCCACTCTCTAGAAACAAAGACAGAACAAGGAAGACTAGTTCAAATAGTAGTTGCAATTTGTATGTGGATGAAGATTTTCCAAGAGTTGTTTTCTGGTAAAATTTTCAATCCGGATATGCATGCTAGAAATTTCAATACTATGGTCGGAGAAATTGATGGAGATGGCACTTTACATATTCTACTTGGTCTTTTTGACGAGCAGGCAGTTTGTAAAGCACCAACTGAGAGACAAAGCCTGATGTTTGTTGATATGCTAATGGACGGAATCGGGGCCGCTTTGAAATATGGCCACAATCCAGACCAAGCACTTGCAGAATCCTACTTCAACTTGAGCAGAAGTATTAATAGACTCACTGGTAAAATCTTTGCTCTGCTTAAAGCAGTAGTAATTAGCACTGATTACCAAAGAATTATTGATCACTTTTTTACTCTGCCCAATAAAACAGCGGAACTTTATCTGATGATGATTAAAGCGGTAGGCGTTACGGGCGCAATAGATATGGAGATGGCAAGAAAAGTAAGTGATAGATTTATGGGCATTTGTTTATTGAAGGGAGATAAAAATGATTCAGAAAATAATGCACAGCTTTTAGCTGAAGAAGTATCTCGATCCGAAAATCAGTATCCACTCAAAGACTCAAATAGTGCTGCGATAAACTATCTTCAAAAGGGCATGCTTTACTTTATGTTCACCAGCATGAAAAAAAAGCTTACAGGTGATTGGCAAAGTCCATTTGAAATGATCATCAAAGACTAGATCAATCTAAAGGTTAAACAAATACGGTCGGTGAACTCCAAAAGTCACCGACCGTATGAAAATCTGGGCCAGCTTCAGTTTTATTTAAAATTCTTCAAAAAAACTTTTAAGCAAACTTAAACCTTTTGGATTAGCTAAATTAGCGTAAGAAAATAGTACGATTCCATGACTCCCCTTTGTACTTTCTGTTGCTTTTACTTTCTTAACTTGTTCAATAAGTATATTTTTATCCCCAAGTGATAGCCAAGCACCGACTCCAACGTTTGCTTTTTTGCCGTATTCGGATATTGGACTAAACTCCCTAGAGAATCTATCTATTTGAGTTGTATAGTTCATCGTAACTACATTATCTACAAGTCCTTGATCTAACCAAGCTTTCCAATCTTGACTAGCATGACATTTAGCTTTTGTATAATTTGCTAAAACTGCCGCACTTAGCTCAATCTGAGGAGCAGTCATGTCTAAATTTCGCCTGATGTGTCTCACGATATCAGTCACAGCTTGTCTTTTAAAATCTGAAGTATCTTCTTGTTTTAGTTCCGACTTAAATTCTGCTTCATTAAGAGATGACCTTAAAAGTTTAGCTTCTTCAAGTTCTGATTTTGTTAAAAACTGCTTACATAAAGTAGTTTCATTTTCACTATAAGGAAATGTTGTTCTAATCATATCTAAGTGAATTCCAGAAAGTCCTGGATAGCGAGTAGTTAATTCTTTAGATACTGTAACAAGCGTATTCCTAACTTCTTCATTACTTGGATCTAGCCAAATGCCTGGAGTATCAGGACGACAACCTACTGCACCCTCTCCTTTTGTAGAATAAAGAGAAGTTCCTTTAGAATCATACAAGGTCCCTTCTTCGCCGACCTTTTCTAAGATTGGTGTTGATGTATTTTCTCCAACTCTTAATGCATTAATCCAAGCATGAACTTTGATTCCTCTTTTTTTTGAAAAACTTATGAGTTTATTTATTGGATAGAAACCTTTTCTTCTATTCTCATAATATGGAGTACTATCTGAAACTTTCGAAGGGAACCAACTTCTATTATGTCTATATATTTGAACGTATAAATCAGTGAACTTACTTTTTGATAAAGTATCTAGAAGCTTTTTAAATTCTTTTTTATCACTAAGCGGCCTCACTTCGCCTTCGGCTTCTATCCAAAGTCCGATTTTTCGCTCTTCAGCTCCTGCATAAGACATAAAGATCAACTCCAGCGAGGAGAGAATAAATAGTGATTTTAGAAATAAATTACTCACAATAATAGTCGAGATCTTAATAGGATATTTATTCATCATAAATATGTAAATAAAATATAGTACTCATTTTAAGTACCACTATTTAAATAGCGTTGTCTGGCACAATTCATATAACAATATCGATATGATTGAAATTGATAGAGTAACAAAAAGATATGGAAATTTTGTCGCAGTAGACAATATTTCTTTGAGCGTGCCGACCGGGAGTGTTTTTGCGTTTTTAGGAACTAATGGTGCTGGGAAAACTACCACTATTCGCATGATAACAGGTGTAATCCAAGCCACTAGTGGCACTATCACTGTGGATGGACACAAAGTTTCTACAGAATCTATTAATGCGAAAAGTATAATTGGAGTGATTCCTGACCGACCTCATTTATATGGAAGATTATCAGGTAGGGAATTTTTAAACTTTTTAGGTGAGCTTTATAAAGTAGATAGAAGTCTAGCGAATAAAAGAATAGATAGTTTGCTAGAGATGTATGATCTCTTTGAATGGCAACATGAACTAATCGACACCTATTCACATGGAATGAAACAAAGACTCATGATGTGCGGATCGCAAATTCATGAACCAAAAGTTTTAATTATAGACGAGCCCATGGTTGGACTAGATCCACCCGGAGCTAAATTATTTAAAGATAATATAAGAGAATGTGTTAAAAGAGGTCAGACTATTTTCATGTCGACTCATTCACTTCCTGTAGCAGAAGAACTAGCAACATCATTAGCAATAATTCAACGCGGTAAAATAATCGCACATGGATCACTGGAAGAACTTTACTCCAGAGCTAAAAAAGATTCGGATGATCTTGAAAAAGTTTTCTTAGATATAATTAGTCAAAAAGACTTATATCAAGAGGGGCATAAAGAAGATTAAAATGTATCCACTACTACTAAAACCCTTAGTTTTAGGGATTAAAAATGACTTAATAAGAGAATACAAGAAAAACTTCTGGAATAGAACTACATTTGCGTTGATTTTTATGATGTTCATTCTTTTTGGAATGTATGAAATTAGTTATTCATTTTTTCTAAAGTTCAAAAATCATAGTTTATTTTCAGAAGCATTATTTAGTCAGTTTTTATCATTATCACTTTTAGCTTTATTTTCTGTTACAACTTTCTCCTCAGTTGTTTCTTCCATGAGTGCTATTTTTTCTAGTAAAGATCTAGCTCTTTATCTTTCTGCGCCGACATCTTTAAAAAATATATTCAGTGCTAAACTAATACAGGTGACGATTCTTTCAACTTGGATGTTTAGTTTAATTATGACTGCTTTTGGATTAGGATTAATTAGAGCACTAGATGTGAACATGCTTCATATTTTTTTATGGATGTCTGGTGGAGTACTTTTTGCTCTTATTCCTGCCGCACTTGGAATAATAATAGTTATTTTTATTGCAAATATTGTCCCCGCTGAAAGACTAAAAGAAGTAATTATTTTATTTGTAGTAATGGGACTTCTTTCTATCCTGACTTATGATCAAGAAACTACTATGAATACAAAAATGACAGATTCTGTAAATAAAGCTGTTATTTTATCTAAGAGATTTTCAACTGCAAATATTGAGTTTTTACCTAATCATGCACTAGCAAATATTATCTCTAGTTCTATTTTTAAACCTAAAGAAATTTTACATTATAGCGGACTGCTTTTCTTAGAATCACTACTTAGTGTTTTATTATCATACATTACTTTTAAAGCATTTTTCCTTAGAGGCTGGAGTAGATCTACAAATTCAAACGCTCAGAAGATACTCTATAAATCATATCTTAGTAGTAAAATTGGAAATCTATTATTT
The DNA here is from genome assembly GCA_027487795.1 of Pseudomonadota bacterium. Lineage (GTDB taxonomy): Bacteria > Bdellovibrionota_C > UBA2361 > SZUA-149 > DAOLCO01 > JAIYCX01. The sequence goes on from JAIYCX010000013.1 coordinate 60,531, forward strand.
CCAAAGCCTAGTTGCCTGAGAGCATTTGCAGGAAAAGAAATTAGAATGTTCGTCAGAGATACAACTCAATCAATTCAGCTTTTGTTGCTGCTGACTTTAACATTTGTTTATTTATATAATTTTAGAGCGATTCAAAGTGGTACTATTATAAATGGTGACTACCGTGAAGCTTGGCAGGCACTACTAAGTAGTGCAAATATTATATTTGCTGGTTTTGTTATTGCAGCGGTGTGTACTAGATTTGTTTACCCGAGTATTAGCTTGGAAGGTACTACTTATCAGATACTACGAAGTGTTCCGATTACCTTGCAAGAATTTCTAAGGTATAAGTTTCTAACTTGGTTCATTCCGATGTGCGTACTTTCTTTGATTTTATTTATTTCAGGAGGAATGGCGATCCAAGCTGATATGTTTTCTATTTTTGGAATGTCAGTAGTTGGTATTTGCTTAGCAGCAAGTCTTGTAGCAGGGGCACTCGGGGTCGGGGCATGTTATGCTAAGTTTAATTGGGATAATCCAATTCAGGTAACGTCAGGATTTGGAAGCTTAGTTTATATGGCACTATCGATGTTTATAGTTTTTATAAACTTAATACCGGCTTCTATATTTTTTATTTTTTGTAACGTAAGCTTTTTAAGAACGAAACTAGAAAGTATAGATTTTAATTTCGCTCAAACTTGTTGTCTGTTTATTGTTATTGCCATTAACGGGGCAATAATAAGAAAAAGCTTGCAAATCGGTGCTTCAAAGTTAAAAGAACTAGAAGACTAATTTGCTTAAACTGAAAATTAAGCAGCAGCCTTAGGAGCTTTCTTTGCTGTCTTTTTTGCAGTCTTCTCAGCAGGCTTTTTTTCTGATTTAGTTTGAGTCGCCTTTCTAGCTTTTCTCTTAGCTTTAATCTTATCAGTTCTAGAAGTCATGATACCTGATAAGTAGCCAGGAAATTGTTTTTCAATAATTTGAGAAACTGTATCTGAACACTGAGCACCAACTCCGATCCAATACTTAAAACGATCTTCCTTTACGCTAACAGCTTTACTTGCTTCTGGTGAGTCAGCTGCTATTAAAGGATTAAATGTTCCTAAGATTTCAAGAAATCTACCATCTCTTCTTGCTGATTTATCTGCGGCAACAAGCCTGTAGAAAGGAAGTTTTTTTCTGCCTAATCTTGAAAGTCTAATTTGAACGGACATCGTATATCTCTGAAAAATTACTAAAATTTATGAGGAGTGATTACACGCAAAGCTTTAAATGATCAAGTAAGCTGGTGTAAAAAATAGAGGGACTAAGAAAATGCAGTAAGTAGTTAATATTATTTACTTTTATTGCTTAACGGCTATTTCATGCATTTCTCTATAAAATTTAACGTCCAGACCATCCGCATATTCCGCACTAGAATAATACAAATTCATATGATCGCGCTTTTCTATAAAGCTACATATTTGCTGTTCGCTACTTATATTCTTACCGTTTGTAACCTTACTTACTTTTTCACAAAATAGCCTAGTTGGCCGGTCTAAGAAAAAATTATCTAGAGTCCCTACTACTATCTTTAACTTCTTTAGCCCTTCGACATAGTTAGTAGGATTTTCTGAGATTTTATACGCAAGGTCGAAGTTAGACCATTGTTTTAAAACTTCTAGATTTAAGTTTCCAGTTGAACGCTCATATAGTTCTGCTGGAATAGGTTCTGAGTTTTTTGCACTTTGATCATTTAAATTTTTACTATAACGCCATTCATTTGAAACAAACTCAGAGGCAACAACTGAAAAATCAAGTTTATTATTTGAGTTACTTTCTTTATAAAAAAACTTCTTCTTACCATCTGGGAATTTATAAATATTATCTTTTGATCCTATGTTTAAATTCACCCCGTAAAAGTCACTAAAATCAAGTGGATCAGGAGAAGTCGCCCAAGCTCCTCCAAAGCTATTTGGATTTCTAAGTAGTAACCATACGACGCTCCAACCACCAGAAGAATGTCCTGTGAGAAATAAATTATTTGGATTCGCGCTAATTCTAAATTTATTTTTTAATGCTGGGACAAACTCTTTAATGAACGCCTGCTCCCAGGGGCCATTGTTCTCGGAGTCAACAAAACCATGGTGACCACCGTTAGCACCATCTTGAGTGGCGCATGAAGGATCTAAAAAAATATGTATGAATTTTAATTCTGGATTTTGTTTTTCGATATCACGAATTCTTCCCTCATAGGTGTATGCTTCGGTATGATCACCTCCAAAACCTGGGATGTGAAATATAGCTGGGTAATTAAGAGTAGTTTGCTCATATTCTTCTGGGACTATGATAGAGGCGTTTAGATAAATGTCTTTTTTGCTAAACTCAGATAATAAGGCACTTCGCTGTTTGAAAATGTTAACTCCTTGTAGAGTTTTCGAAAGATAGTCGCTTTTAGCGATGAAAGGGGCATAAAAGCCGTTAACGCAAAATATAGTCAAGAATAAGGTAAATAATAACAATATATATAGTCTTGGCTTATTCATAAATTTTTGAGTCTTTTTAACTCTTTTTTGCATGTTAACATAGGTAAGAAGTTGTAGTGTATAGATAATTAATACTTTAAATGTAAAAAGCACAAAAGCTTTAGCAAAGAAGCCTAGGTTAAGGATATGGAAAACCCTTTCAAGAACGACAGTAGCGATACTACTAGATTAGATCCAAGCATAGTTGTTATATTTGGTGCAACTGGAGATCTTACTCATAGAAAACTTGTTCCTGCTTTATATAACTTAGCAGTGGACGGATTACTACCCGCACATTTTTTCACTATCGGTGTTGCAAGAAGAGCAGTGGCAGATGCAGAGTTTAGAGATTCTCTAACAAGCTCAGTAAAACAATTCTCTAGAAGACAAAAAATAAACGAAGGTGTCTGGAAAGAATTAATTGACCACACATACTATGTGAATTGTCCATTTGATGATGCGGAAAGTTATAAAGATCTTAGATGTAAAATAGAAGAACTAGAAGCTCATAGCGGCATGAAGTTAAATAGATTATTCTATTTAGCAACTTCACCAGATTATTTTGAAATCATTTCAAAAAACTTGTCACTTAGTGGACTATTAGAAGAGACAGAAACTACGAAAGCTAGAGTAATTGTAGAAAAGCCTTTTGGAAATGATCTTCCATCAGCAAAGCTTCTAAATAACTCACTACTGCAATCCATGAAAGAGCAGCAGATATTTAGAATTGATCATTACCTTGGAAAAGAGACAGTACAGAATTTATTAGTATTTAGATTTTCAAATGGGTTTTTTGAGCCTATCTGGAATCATAAATATATAGATCATGTTGAGATTTCAGTGTGCGAATCTATTGGGGTGGGAAGTCGTGCTGGGTATTTTGATAGTTCTGGGATTTTAAGAGATATAGTTCAGAATCATGCGCTTCAATTACTTTGCCTAGTTGCACTTGAGCCTCCTGTCGCTTTTGAAGCAGATGCTGTGAGAGATGAAAAAGTAAAAGTTCTTAAATCTATCAGACGTATTCCTTTGGATAAAGTAGGAAGTAAAGTTGTTAGAGCAAGATACCAAAGTGGCGCAGTTGATGGCAAAGAAGTCACTGGCTATCTGGGAGAGTCTGGTGTTTCTCCTGATTCCACGACAGAGACATATGTTGCTCTAGAATTTGAAATTGATAATTGGAGATGGGCAGGTGTGCCGTTCTATGTCAGAGCAGGAAAGCGACTAGCAAAAAGAACTACTGAAATAAGTATACATTTTAAAGAAGTTCCTCATTTGCTTTTTAAAGATCAAGATATAAAGAATTGGAAGTCTAACGTACTCTCATTTAGAATTCAGCCTGATGAAGGAATAACTTTTAAAATAAGTGCTAAGCCTCCTGGGCCTAAATTAAAAGTACAGCCAGTGAATATGGATTTTAGTTATGGGTCGTCATTCGGTGTAGAAGCGCCTGAAGCTTATGAGAGGCTTTTACTTGATGCGATGAGAGGAGATGCGACCCTTTTCACTAGAAATGATGAAATTGAGCAAGCTTGGGATCTTTTAGATAATGTATTTAAGGCGTGGGCAGGTGAAGGAACTAAAGCACCTCCTGTGTTTGGCTACGAAGCAGGTTCTTGGGGGCCAGTGGCCGCAGATGAACTGCTAATGAAAAAACTTTCTCAAGGTTGGAGAAGACTCTAGTCATGAACACTAATACTGGCAGTCATAAAGAGCACTACTCTGTTGATCCAGGAAAACTTGGACAAGAGATAGAACGTCTGAGAATGGAAGAAGGTCGCGCCTACTCAAAAGGCGAGGATACTCAACCAAAGGCAAGAGCTACTCTTTCAAATTTTATTTTTTTAGTTCAAGAAACGGAGAAAGGTAGTCAAGCAGAGGAAAATACTATTCAACAGTTAGTATATTCTGTTTCTGCTACTTTTCCTTCTAGATTTTTTATAATTAAAATTGCGGAAGATGAAGATTCTTTAAAAACTTCAGTGGTGAGAAGACTCGTTCCAGATTCTATAAGTAACTTAACAGAAGAAATTCATATTGATATTGGGGTTAATAAATTAAGAGTACTTAAAAATTTAATTTTATCAAATTTAGTTCCAGACATTGAAACTATCTGCGTAAGCCTGAGTGAGAACCCAACTGAAGAAGCGATTAAGTTTTTAAAAGAGATCATTCCGATTTCTGAATCTGTAATTTTCAAAGCACCTAAAGAGGTAATAAATAATCTACTAAAAGCAGAAAATTTAGATACGGATTTAAAATCAAATAGTAGTATCTCTATTAAATATTTGATTCAGCAAAAAATTAATCCTTGGCAGGATGCGATAGCTCAACAGTTTGAATCAGTGTACTGCTTGGAAGCACTTCAAAATCTTATTTCAGTTGAAATTAGCTACTCAGGCGAAGAGGACGGAAAACAGGAAGCAGAAATACTTTCTTCTTGGATTAAAGATAGACTAACACTGAAGAAAAAATTTAAAGTAGAAATAAAAAAGAACAGTTCCAAAAAATTTAATGGTATAGCTCAAGTTATTTTTATAATGAATAGTCCTAGTGTGGATAGCTCGAAAAAAACTGCTAAGGAATATAAAGTAGACTGTAATTATGTAGCTGAACTATCCGCTATAGAAGTTTGTGCTTCTGGAGAAGGAAGCTCGGACGATAGATGTGATTTTTCTATAAGAAGAATTCCGCTTAGGGCGAAGAATTTAGATGCGCTATTGATGGATACTATAAATCAAGACTGAACTAATTTAGTCAGCTTCATTTATACAACTAACTAAAAAATCTATCTGCTCTCTGGTATTATAACTATGTAGGCAAATTCGAATACGTTCTTTCCCTTTAGGCACTGTAGACGCTCTTACGGCAACGATTCCTATATCTTTTTTATTTAAATAATCTGAAAACTTTAATACTTGCTCATTTCCTGGAACTATAAACCTATGAATGGGGCTAAATGACTCTGACGGTGAAAGACTATCTGGAAGCTTAAAAGAAAGATATTTACTTAGCGATATCAATTCATTTCTTCTTGCTTCTAAATTTGGTAAATGTTCATAAGCTGTTTTAATGTCCCATACAGACTGTGGTGACATTCCTGTTGAATAAATAAAGCTTCTAGAAAAATTTATTAAATAATTTCTAATAATAGTGTTACTTAAGATTGCGGCACCATGACATCCAAGAGCTTTGCCAAAAGTTACGATTGTAGCAAAAACTTTTTCTTGTAGTCCTAACTTACAGACTATACCTTCTCCCTTCTCTCCATCAACTCCTACAGAGTGTGCTTCGTCTACAATTAAATGTGCATTATATTTCTCTGATAGATTTAAAATTTCTTTTAATGGAGCTGTATCTCCGTCCATTGAATAGCGAGATTCTATGATAATTATTTTATTAGTTTCAGTTTTTTTTAATTTGCTTTCTAGATCTTCTAAATCATTATGCTTAAAAGAATATGCTTTTGCATCACTTAATTTTATACCGTCTCGTAAAGATGCGTGGATTAAATTATCATATAAAATAGTATCGTGCCGTGAGGTGACGGCTGAGATTAAACCAATATTAGCTTGATATCCTGTAGAATAAATAAGGGCTGATTCTACTTTATGAAATTCGGATATTAGATTTTCTGTCTCTTCAAATAACTCACTATTGCCGCTAATTAATCTTGAGCCAGAGGAACCAGTTAGTTTTTTAAATTCGCTAATATCACTTACTCTTAGCGGATCATAAATCAGTCCAAGATAATCATTAGAGAAAAAATCTATTTTATAGGATCGCACTTTAAGCTCGCGATAACGATGTTCGCTTTTTAGATCTTCTAATTGTTTACTTAATTTCGAATACATTATTGTTTTATAACAGTATGCAAACTTTTGGTAAATTCTGCGATAACGAAAAGCCTAGTAGTGCGAAAAATCTTATAAACAAGCTGCTAGGTTTTATTGAAATGCATATTAGCAGAAAGAAATGCCTTACCTCCCAAGAATAGAAACGGATAAGTATTGTTCTTTTATTACTACGCGTTGTCGAAACTCTGAGCTATGGTTTATTAACAATCCTATCCTAGAGGAAAAAATATTACAGAAGGTAACTAAGTATTCGAATATCTATAATATTACTCTCTATGCACTGGCCATTGAGGGTAGTCATATTCATCAAATTATCCACACGCCAGATAAGAACAGATCACCTTATATGAGGGATCAGAATTCGACTATAGCAAAGCTAGTTCCCAAGTATTGTCCAAACTATAGTGGTGGAAAGCTCTGGGAGAGGAGGTACTCTAGCCAAATGCTGGCGATGCATGGGACCACAAATGGAGGAGATATTGAGAATTATTTTTTCTATACCGTATTGCAACCGGTTCAGGATGGATTAGTGAAGAGAATTTCAGAGTACAAAGGTTATAACTGTTTTTTAGATGCGATCTATGGGCATAGACGATCGTATACTGAACTTGATTTTATCTCATATGATAAGGCAAAAAAAATAAATGCTAAGGTTAAGAAAAGTAATTATGAGACTACCTATCATTTAGAATACAAGCGGCTTCCGGGGTATGAAGATTTAACTCAGAAGCAGTATGTTAAGCTAATGATTAAGAAGTTGAATGAAAGACAGGATGAGCTTATTAGAGCCAGAGAAGCTGAAGGTCTTGGTTTTTTAGGGGCAGCAGCAATGGCGTTAATTGTGCCGGGCACACCAGCTATTAATCCGAAGAAGTCTGAGCGTTATAGTTTGAGGCCGCAAGGATTGTCTGCTTGTAAATTAGTTAAACAGGAAATAGATGATTTTGTCTTCGATCAGTACTCGAAACATAAGATAGCTTCGTTTAAGTACCGAGAAGGAGATTTTAATGTAGAGTTTCCGCCCGGGATGTATCGTCCGTATGTAGGACCACCGAAAGAACAGTAGACACTTACTATCCAATCAATAATTTCATTTAAAACCAGCATCAGAAGTAATCTGATTATCTACTATTATCCAAAGCTCATTTTTGTTTGATTTTGGACTGGGTTTCTAGAGTCTAGATTAAAAATGAAGCTAAAAATTAAGTCCTAAGAGTACTGAGTTCGATAATTTTAACTGAGTTAAAGCAAATTTTATACTTCGAACTCAGATTGAACTTGAGTGTCTTAAAAGTCACTGAGAATATGAATAGGTCTGGGGGGAGGGGGGATTTTTATTTTGTTAAAATTGCTTGGAGGATTCTTGGACTTAGGGTGCTGTTGATGTCGAAAAGTAGGTCGCTTTTTGAGGAAAGTATTCTGTTGCGGATTGTAGCGGTGAGTTCATCTACTGTTTTTATACTACTTGCATTGATTGATTCTATGTTTGCTACGGCCTGATAGGTAAGCTCATTTGCTTTTTTTAGATCGCCTAGCACTGTTTCTATTCCTGATAGATCTTTTTTAATTATCTTTTTTAGTTTTCCTAAAGTTTCAGTTGCAATCATTGCTTGACCTCTTGAAGCAACATCTCGATCTAGTGGATCTGTGCTTCTTGGAATTTCAGTTAATGATACTTTTTTCTTTTCCTTAACAGTAACATTTTGTTCTTCACGAACTATTTTCGTAACAGTATTAGCTAAATATGAAGATAAGGTATTTCCTGGACTACCTGTCACCGTAGTTATATCAATTCCTCCATCACCATTTAGGTCCCCTAAGGCAATTCCTGTTACTCCACTTCCTGATGCAATTGATACTGCTGTTGCAAAAGTACCATCTCCATTATTTAAATACATTGAAACAGTACTTGATCCATCATCAATCGATACTAAATCAGTTATCCCATCTCCATTCATATCCAAAGCCTGCAACTCATCTATTGGTGAACCTGCTTTAAAAGTTTTCTTTGGTCCAAATGTCCCATCCCCACAACCTAAGAACATACTGATCTCTAATAGACTTGCAACGGCTACATCCTCTATTCCATCACCGTTAAAATCAGCCACTATAGTATCTCTGACAGCTTGAGTAGATACTAAACTAACACCAGTTTTAAATGTTCCATTTCCATTACCTAGGTATACTCGTGAAGTTCCATTTGCTGAGTTACCAATAATTAAATCTCCACTACCATCATCATCAAAGTCCCCTGCCGATATACTACTTGGTGTATTAGTTAAAGCAAATGTAACTTTTGAAGCAAATGAGCCGTTTGCATTGCCATACAATACATTCATTCTATTATCATTTGCAGAAACTGTAACAACATCCTTAATACCATCGTTATTCATATCTCTTAATAAGAAATCTAAAACACCATCTCCAGCCGAGTAAGTAGTTACTGTTTTAAATGTCCCATCACCATTTCCAAGAGAAACAAAAGTAGCATCCCCGCTAGCAGATATTCCAACTACATCCTTTATACCATCATAATTCACATCACTAAGCTCTACCTTATCAACAGAAATACCGGTATTATAACTTACCTGTGTCTTAAATGTTCCTATTCCATTTCCAATAAAAACACTAAAGCTATTTCCTGAACCATTTGCAGATATAGCATCTAAATTCCCATCCGCATTAAGATCCGATAACTTAACATCAGAAAGCGACCCACTCGCTCCTGCGCTACTAGTCCCACCAGCGAAAGTTCCACCTCCTACTGTTGTCGTAGTTGTTACTCCGTTATATATATCGATACTACCACCAGTACTAGAAAGTGCCGCAATGTCTGTCACTCCGTCATTATTATAATCAGCCACATTTAAACTATTAGGCGCATCACTCACTGCATATGACAAATTATTTTTAAATGTACCATCTGCATTTCCAACAAGCACGCGAAGTCTATCATTTGCAAAATCAAGGCTTACTATATCTAAAATCCCATCAGCATTTAAATCTACTACTTCTATATCTCTCGGCGTTGTCCCTGCTGCATAAGTTACCGCAGTCTTAAAACTTCCATTACCGTTACCGTATCTAATACCGATAGAACCATTATCTTCTGAGCCGTATACTATATCAAGATTTCCATCACGGTTAATATCAGATAGATTAACACTGCGTGGCCCTGCCCCTTGAGCAATGGACACTCCAGTTTTAAATGAGCCATTGGTATTTCCTAAATATATTCTTAACTCATCATCCGTTGTAGATCCTGCTACAATATCATCAATGCCATCACCGTTTACATCTCCACTATCTAGTGAGCTAATACCAGCGCCAGCTACAAAACTAGCTACAGCCTTGAATGTACTATTGCCATTTCCAAATACTACACTTATAGCCCCCGAAGATCCGGCAGCGATATCTTTATCACCATCATTATTAAAGTCGCCAATAATTAACTGATCGGCAGCAGCGGATAAATTTGCTAAAGTTTCAGCTGCTTTAAAAGTACCTGTTCCATTATTTACTAAGATTTTTAGTGCATTTCCTGTTGTAGTAGAGATAACAAGATCCATATCTCCATCATCGTCAAAATCTGCGATCAAACCTGATGTTGGAGTTCCCGTTACTGCATAGGAAATACCAGCCTTAAATGAGCTATCACCATTTCCATATAATATGCTTACTGAGTCACCATTACTTGAAACAATATCAATATTACCATCATTGTTCAGATCTCCTGAAGCAATTTGTACAGCAGCTGTTCCAGCTTTATATCCTCCAGCGCCTGAGATTAAATGAGTATTACCGAGATAAACTTGAATATCATCATCTAAATTTGAAGTTGTTACGAAGTCCGTTGACCCATCAGCATTAATATCCCCTAGCGCTAGACCAAAATTACCTTGGCCGCCTGTATAAGAAACTCCGGTTTTGAAACTACCATTACCGTTTCCTAAGAAAACACGAGTTTTATTATCTGAGCCGGTAGTTGTTACTACATCATCAAAACCGTCTAAGTTAAAGTCAGAAACTTTAGAAGTTTTAATATCATCTCCAGTTCTAAAAGATAGAGCAGACTTATAAGTACCCGCAGCATTACCAAATAAAATATTTACGGTATCATTGCCGCTAGTAACACTACCAACAGAAAGATCCTGAATTCCATCTTCATTGAAATCTCCAAAAGAAATACTATTTGCGTTTCCAGCTACTTGATATGAAGTTCTTTGTTTAAATGTTCCATTTGAATTACCTAACAATACACTTACTGTATTTGTTGTACTATCAGTAGTGACCACATCTAAGAAAGTATCTCCGTTAATATCCCGAACCTCAACAGCACTTGCTCCAGCACCAGCAACGTAAGAAACCGCACTTTTAAATGTTCCGTTATTATTACCTGCATAAAATAAAACTTTTCCGTTAGTAGTGTCCGTCGCGATTATATCTTCAAAAGTATCGCCGTTAAAGTCTACTACTGAGACATCTGAGATATTACCGCTGCCTGCATAAGAGATAGCAGCAGCATAAGATCCGTCATTATTTGCAAATAATACTCTTACGGAATTTGATGTGCCACCAGCTGCGATCAAATCTTCACGAACAGTAGGGCCACCGATATCGGCAAGTGCAAACTCTCCGATATCAGTTCCGACGACATAACTTATTCTACTTTTAAAAGTTCCATTCCCGTTTCCTGCAAGGACACTAATTGTTGAAGTACCGGTACCAACAGTTGCAACAAGTGCATCTATACTACTATCTCCATTCGCATCATATAACTGAACATATTCTGGCGCATCTTCTGTTTTAAATCCTCCACCTGATCCGGTAGTGTTTCCAACTAAAATTCTTACATCATTAGAAGTAAAGTTTGTTGCAGCTATATCTAAGGCATCATCACCGTTTAGATCGCCGACTGCTAGACCGTAAGCATCTCCTTGAATATTATAAGTTACACGCGTTTTGAAAGTGCCGTTATTGTTATTATGGAAAATTTCTACTGACTGGCCAGTAGAAGAAGCTACTGCAATGTCGATGTCCCCATCAGCATCAAAGTCACCAGTACGGATATCTTTTGCACCGGCGGAGGTGACGTAGGAGATTGCGGATTTGAATGAGCCGTTTGAGTTTCCGAAGGAGACTAAGAGTTTGTTGGTGCTGGTGTCTAGGGCGGCGATGTCGCTGATGTTGTCGCCGTTTAGGTCGGCTAGAGTTGTAGACGTGGTGGCGGTGCCTAGGTCGTAAGTGGGGGTTAACGAAGAACCGTTTCCGAGCATTACGCTTAAAGTACTGTTATCAAAATCAGCCGAAATAAGATCAGAAACACCATCGCCGTTTAAATCACCTAGTGTTAATGAATAAGGAGAACCACCGGTAGTAATAGAAGACCTTGACTTAAAACTACCATCTCCGTTCCCGATCATAATACTTAGAGAAGCGCTAAAAGCATCAGCAGAGATAAGATCAGAAACACCATCGCCGTTTAAATCACCTAGCATTACTGAACTAGGATTACTGCCAGTAACGAAAGAAGACCTTAATTTAAAACTACCATCACCGTTCCCGATCATGATGCTAAGAGAGGCGCTACCAGTATCGGCAGAGATAAGATCGGAAATGCCATCGCTGTTTAAATCGCCCAGCTTGACCGAAGCAGGATTCGTACCAGTAACTAAAGAATACCTTGACTTAAAACTACCATCACCATTGCCGATCATGATGCTAAGAGAGGCGCTACCATTATCAGCAGAGATAAGATCAGAAACACCATCGCCGTTTAAATCTCCTAGAGTGACCGAAAAAGGACTCGTGCCAGTAACGAAAGATGACCTTGACTTAAAACTACCATCACCGTTGCCGATCATTACGCTTAAAGAGTTGCTGCTTGAATCAGCCGCGACAAGATCAGAAACACCATCACCGTTTAAATCCCCTAACGTGACTGAACGAGGACCGTTACCAGCGGCAAAAGAAGTGCTTGACTTAAAACTACCATCTCCATTACCGATCATTACGCTAAGAGAGGCGCTGCTTTGATCAGTCGAGATAAGATCAGTAACCCCATCTCCGTTTAAATCACCTAGAGTAACGAAACTAGGGGCACCGGCAGTGGTGTAGGAAGACCTTGACTTAAAACTACCATCTCCGTTGCCGATCATTACGCTAAGATGAGTGCTATCTTGATCAGCCGAAATAAGATCAGAAATACCATCTCCGTTTAAATCTCCTAACGTGACTGAAGTAGGCTCACTGCCAGTAGAAAAAGAAACCCTCCCCTTAAACGTCCCATTCCCCAACCCAATACTCTGAACAAATCCCCCAGCTCCATTTCCAAATAAAACCTTAGCCTCACCGGTGCTACTATCAGTCGCAACAATATCATAATTCCCATCGCCATCTACATCAGAAACATTCACATCACTAATATTCCCACCTAAACTAATACTTACCCGGGCCTTATACGATCCATCGCTATTCCCAATATAAACCGAAACCGTGCCCGCCGCCCCATCCGCTGTTACAATATCCCTTGTATTCCCCGCATTAAAAGTACCATACGCAAGCGCTGTTGCATTTGCACTTGCCGCAAAAGAAATCCCAGCAACAAATGTCCCATCACTATTTCCAGATAAAACATTAATAACTCCGTACTGACCGACTGTCGCATTACCTAAAAATATATCTACTGTAGTATTAGTGAAATCTGTGGCTGCTATATCTGCATAGCCATCTGCGTTAAGATCGCCGACCGCTACACCGAAAGATTGACCTCCAACATTATAGGTAACCCGCGATTCAAATGTTCCAGTGCCGTTATTTTTAAAGACTGAAACACTTTGACCAGTACTTGAACTTACGAAGATATCCGTATCACCGTCATCGTCAAAATCTTCTGCGCGGATATCCGTGGCGCCGGCTGGGGCGATGTAGGAGATTGCGGATTTGAAAGAGCCGTTTGAGTTTCCGAAGGAGACTAGGAGTTTGTTAGTGCTGGTATCTAGGGCGGCTAGGTCGTTAATGTTATCATTATTTATGTCACTTAGTATGACTTGGGAGGGAGTCGTCCCTAATTTGTAAGTAGAGACAGAACTTATACCATTCCCAAGTAAAATCGAAACTCCGTTACCTGGAGTGTTCCCTCCAGAAAGTATATCCGCGATGCCGTCACCGTTAAGATCTGCTACTGCTATCGCGGCTGGGTTCCCAGAAGTATTATAGTTAGTAAACCCTCCAAACGTACCGTCACCGACACCCAACGCAACGGAGACAGCAGGCCCCGCTCCCGATGCAATTACTACATCTAGAATACTATCACCATCAAAGTCTGCAACTTTTAAATCTTGAAGTGCGGCTCCCGCCGTCGCTTTTGTCTGCAACGCTTGAAAAGTACCGTCAGAGTTCCCAAGATGAATACCAAGTCTTGATGCGGAACCAGCTATTAATATATCTTGAATACCGTCCTTATTTATATCTGCACTTGTAATAGCTTCTGGATCCGTAACGGTTGCTATTGTCTTCTTTCCACCAAACGTTCCGTCACCATTACCGAAAAATATGCCCAAGTCATCACTTACCGAATTTGAAATTATTGCAATATCTATATTGCCATCATTATTAAAATCCCTGGCTATTGAATACCTGGCACTAGTGAAAGCATCATTATAAATGCTAGTTTCTGCCTTAAATGTACCATCACCATTACCTAAAGCTATTCTATACTGATATCCACCATCAGCAGAGTTATATGCAATATCTAAATTACCGTCATTATTGAAATCCGCTGATTCAACATCAAAAGTAAGTGCAAAAGTTTTATTTATTGATACAGCTGATTTGAAAGTACCATCGCCATTACTTAAGATCAGTTTATTAGTGGCATGACCAGTCGCGAACAGATCTGAGAATCCATCATTATTAAAGTCTCCAATCGCCACATCGTAAGTGCTATTCCCCCTTAATAAAGTCACTTGGGTAAGAAAAGAACCATCGCCATTGCCTATTGCTATTGATACGTTAGATCCAGAGCCGGAATCATCAGCAGAAATTAAATCAAGTACTCCATCTCTATTAAAATCATAGGCAAGAATATTACCATTAGCTTCAAGATTAAACGTATTACGCCCCTTAAAACTTCCATCCCCAAGCCCAATACTCTGAACAAACCCCCCAGTCCCAGTCCCTAATAAAACCTTCGCTTCACCTGTGCTACTATCAGTAGCCACAATATCATCATTACCATCCGCATTCACATCATGCACACTTACATCACTAATAGTCCCACCAAGACTAATACTAACCCGCGCCTTATAACTTCCATTATTATTTCCAATATAAACCGAAACCGTCCCCGCCGCCCCGTCCGCCGTTACGATATCATTAGTGCTGCCTGCATTAAAAGTCCCATAAGCAAGTGCCGTTGCAGTGCTACTTGCGACAAAAGAAACCCTCGTTGAAAATGATCCGTTTGCATTACCACTCAAGACATTTAGAGAGGAACTCCCCGCACCTTGATTTCCTAAAAATACTCTCACATCATTTTGATCTTGGTTACTTGCTGCAATATCAAGAATACCATCCGCGTTTACATCACCGACCGCGACACCATAGGAAGAACCAGCTACGTTTAAAGTTACTCGACTCTTGAAAGTTCCATTTCCGTTATTTGTAAATACTGAAACATTTTGACCAGTACTGGTGGAGACTATTATATCTGTTTTGTTATCAGCGTTGACGTCACCTGTTTTAATGTCAGTGGCGCCGGCTGGGGCAGCGTAAGAGATAGCAGATTTGAAAGAGCCGTTTGCATTTCCGAAAGAGACTAGAAGTTTGTTGGTGCTGGTGTCTAGGGCAGCTAGGTCGGTGATGTTGTCGCCGTTTAGGTCGGCTAGGGTGGTGGAGGTGGTGGCGGTGCCTAGATCGTAGGTGGAGGTAAAGCTACTTCCGTTTCCTAATAATACGCTGAGAGTATTACTAGTAATATTCGCAGAAATCAGATCAGTTACCCCATCTCCATTTAAATCGCCTAGCGTTACTGAGCTTGGAGAACTTCCACTAGCAAAAGACACTCTACTTTTAAATGTTCCATCACCGTTTCCAGATAATACGCTTATAGTATTGCTGCTTTGATCCGCGGAAATCAGATCACTAATCCCATCTCCATTTAAATCTCCTAGCATTACTGAGCTTGGCGCACTTCCACTTGCAAAAGAGACTCTACTTTTAAATGTTCCATCCCCGTTCCCTGTATATACGCTCAGAGAAAGCCCATCTCCATCAGCAGAAATAAGATCACTAATCCCATCCCCATTTAAATCACCTAGAGTTACTGAGTTTGGTGTAGCTCCACTGGCAAATGAGGCTCTTCTTTTAAATGTTCCATCCCCGTTTCCTATTAATACGCTTAGAGTATTGATGTTACGATCCGCTGAAACCAGATCACTAACACCATCCCCATTTAAATCACCTATTGTTACCGAACTCGGCCCAGCTCCAATAGAAAAAGAGACTCTGCTTTTAAATGTTCCATTACCGTTTCCTATTAATACACTTAGAGAGTTATCGCCTTGATCAGAGGAAATCAGATCAGTGACACCATCACCATTCAAATCACCTAGCTGAACTGAGCTTGGTATATTTCCACTAGCAAAAGAGACTCTGCTTTTAAATGTTCCATCCCCGTTCCCTATTAATATGCTAAGAGTATCGCCACTAGAATCAGCAGAAATAAGATCTATGACGCCATCCCCATTTAAATCACTTAGCTTGACTGAGCTCGGCGTAATTCCACTAGCAAAAGTGACTCTGCTTTTAAATGTTCCATTCCCATTTCCTATCAATACGCTTAAAGTATTAGTAGTTTCATCTGAGGAAATAAGATCTCTAATCCCGTCACCATTTAAATCACCTAGCGTTACTGAGGTTGGCCTAGTTCCACTAGCAAAAGAGACTCTACTTTTAAAACTCCCATCCCCCAACCCAATACTATTAACAAACCCCCCAGCCCCGTTTCCAAATAAAACAACGGCTTCACCTGTACTCTTCTTAGTCGCTACTATATCATTATTCCCGTCGCCGTTTACATCATGCAAATTAACATCCGATACTTCTCCGCCGATGGCATAAGAAACAGACGATTTATAACTACCATTACTATTAGCAGTCATGACATAAACAGAATTGGAGGTTCCTCCAGCGATAACTAAATCTTCAAAAACATCCGCATTTATATTACCTTTTACAAAGCTTGAAGCAGCCGAACCTACATTATAACTAATTCCAGATTTAAAACTTCCCGTATTATTTCCAGCTAGGACATTTATAGTAGCTGTACCACTTGCACCAACTACAGTATTTAAAAATACGTTCAAATCAGCAGTCGTATCCATAGTAGTGACAAAATCAAGATCGCCGTCGTTATCAACGTCACCGGTTGTTGCATTATTCGCCCTACCTCCCACCGATACTGTTATAGCTTTTTTAAATGATCCATCTCCATTTGAGACTAATACTTCGGAGCCAACATTTGTATTAATTAAAAGATCTTGCCTTCCATCACTATTAAAGTCTGAAAACTGAATTCCCCTACCAGTTCCGTTAATAGCTATCGTTGTTTTTGCCTTATAGGTACCATTACTATTAGCTAAAGATACAAATGCCTCACTTCCCCCGACACTAACTAAATCTAAATATGTATCTCCATTCGTATCCCTAAATGCAAAAGTATCGGAGTTGAAATTATTATATAAAGTAGTCCAAGAATTAAAAGTCCCATTAGCGTTACCAGTAATTACTCTAAGAGAACTAGTAGAAGTTTCATAAGCGATAATATCTTTGATACTATCATTATTAACATCCGCGATCTCTGCACCAAACATACTGACACTTCCAGATATCATGCGATATGTGGCTTTAGCTTTAAAGCTCCCGTTTGCATTTCCTAATAGTACTGAGACTGTAGAACTGCCACTAGCATTTGTTACTATATCTAAAAACCCATCTGCGTTTAAGTCAGAGGCAGAAAAACCTGCGGTAGACAAACCAGTATCATATGAAATACCCGCAGCAAAAGTTCCATTGCTATTACCTTTTGCTACATAGATAACAGAAGAACCTGCATGCTGAGTTATTAAATCTTCAAATGTATCGCCATCAATATCAGTTAGATTAATGTCAGTACCAGTCAGCTGAGTAGCAGTAGCAAAGCTGTTTCTAGCTTTAAATGTTCCATTCCCATTTCCGAACAATACATCTATAGAGTTTGTACCAGCTACAGTAACTGCATCTAAGTTTCCATCTCCATTGATATCCGCAAGCTTAACAGCGTTAGGATTAGCACCAGTATCATAGCCTCCGGGAGCACTGCCGTTACCAAGTAAAATTTCAAATCTAGTATCACCACCACCCGTATTAGCAATGTCAGTAATTCCATCTTCGTTAAAATCAGCTATCGCTAAATCTCCAGAAGCCATCGCTGATATAAAACTATTTTTAGCCTTGAAAGTACCATTTCCATTACCTAAGAAAATAGCATGACGAGTGTAAGGGAATCCGAATTCATCTTCGACTAAAAAGTCTATATTCCCATCACCGTTAAAATCACTAATAATAATATCTTGGGGCGTTATACCTGACCCAGAACTAAGATAGTTTATTGATATAGTACTTTTAAAACTACCATTTGAGTTTCCTATTAAAAGGTTTCCAGTATTTGCATTAGTATTATAGTCACTAGTAAATGCTACAATATCAGCGATACCGTCCCCTGTGAAATCACCAACAGAGAGTTTTGAGAATGAAGTTCCCTGTAACCTATAGCTTATATCTGTTTTAAAAGTACCATCTCCATTACCTAAAATAATCCAGGTTCTAGCTTCCTCTGTAGTTGTATCAAAACCTCCTGCTACTATATCTATAAATCCATCATTATTAACATCACGAGTCACTGCTTGTGTTATAGGAGCTGTAGAATTAGATATTTGAACATCTGCCTTAAAAGTACCATCTCCATTAGAGAGTCTAGTCATAACTCTATCAGTATTACTTATATATACTAAATCATCTGAGGTATTATTATCAAATTTTCCAAATGTTACTCCCAAGTTTGTTAGACTTTGTGAAGAAGAAGTCTTAAAAGTACCATCAGAGTTTGCTACACTAATATATATATTACTTGACGTAACTCCAACAATATCAACGATACTATCAGTTCCAGTATTTATATTAGCCGAATGTAAACTTCCAGCGGTAAAGCTCGCATTTATAAAATATGTTGTTAAAGATTTAAATGTTCCATTTCCATTACCTAGATTTACAGCGATCCTTCCGTCTGTCTTAGAGTTAATAACGTCATCAAAACCATCTCCGTTAAAGTCCCCAACTAACATTTCAGTATTTCCGAATGAGGTAGCTCCAAAAGAAATCGCTGCTTTAAAAGTACCATCTGATCCGCCAGATATACCTTTAAAAGTAAAAGCAGGAGATCCTGCGACTTGCACGGTACTTAATGAAATTATCTCCGCCCCTGCTGTTCCATTAGTATTTCCAACTAAAATATCAACTTGACCGGTTAAGGTAGTAGCAGAAATAGCAGCCTTAAAACTGCCTCCACTATTACCAAGTTGAACTGAAATATTCGTACCAGTTCCAGAAGCTCCAACATCAGTTGTTATTATATCTAAAAATGTATCACTATTAACGTCAAATAGTTCGACCTTACTCGCTCCAACTGTTGTTTCATAACTTGAAGCTGCTTTAAAAGTGCCATCTGCATTGCCAGTGATTTGGCTAATAGTAACTATATCCGCAGTACCATTATTATTTGTATCTAATACTGAAAAATCAATTACTCCAGACCCAGCTACATATGAAATAACTCTTTTAAATGTCCCGTTACCATTCCCAAGTTGGATACCAAGAGTTGTGCCATTTCCAGTAGAACCGACATCACTAGTAATTAAATCTTTAAAACCATCCCCGTTTAGATCGTAAAGCTCTACTTTTTTTGCAGCTGCGTTAGTTGCATAACTTGCAGAGTTTTTAAATGTTCCATCAGTGCTATTACTGTTTGCGACACTAAGAACTACAATATCTTGATATCCATTGTTGTTAGTATCAAGAATGGCAAGATCTTCCATCCCAGCAATACCAGTATAAGTTACCTTAGCTTTGAAAGATCCATCGCCGTTACCTCTCTGCACACTAATAGTATTTCCAGTACCCGTTGCTCCGTAATCTGTGGTTATAAGATCTAGGAAGGTATCGTTATTTAAATCATATAATTCAACATTTGTTGGCCCTGTCGTAGTCGCATAAGAAGTAGAAGAATTTTTAAAAGTACCATCAGCATTTGCTAAACCCACACTGGTTACAGAAGTAAAAGTTCCATCCCCCGATACTCCACTAACCCCGCCTGGACTAACTCTATCAAAGGCAGCAGTACCTGTTCGTTCTAAAATCCCGCCTGTTTGATTATTTGCAATAAATACCCTTACAATATCCTCTTCAAGATCACTAGTTACAATATCTAGCGCACCATCTCCATTCAAATCAGTAACAGAAAAGGCATGCACCGAAGAACCCGCACTAGCACTAAGCGTAGATTTAAAACTACCATCTCCGTTGCCTCTTAGTAATTGTATAGAGCCGATTTCTGCACCTACTCCGAGACCAACAAGAATATCAAAATTAGTATCCGCGTCATAATCTACTATTTGTAAGCTCTGTGCTCCTGTTCCTACAAAGTAGGATATCGCAGACTTAAAAGTGCCGTTACCATTGTTTAAACCAACTCTAACTTGGCCCGTTGTACTACTAACAGAAACAAAATCAGCGTAGCCATCTTTATTAAAATCTACACTTGATATTTCTGTTGGATTAAGTCCCACGTTATAACTTTGCCCTGCGGTAAAAGTTCCACTTCCAGAATTATAGAAAGTATCAATACTTCCACCAGTATTCGATGATACTAAAAGATCTGGAGTAGTATTTCCATCGATGTCTCGAATTGTAATACTAGTTGGTGATGCGGTTGTTCCAACTAATGTCACTGACTTAAATGATCCATCAGCATTACCAAATCTAATACTAGCTCCACTTGCTGATGAATTTACATAGGCTAGATCTTGAATTCCATCAGAGTTTAAATCTCCCCTTGTGATATCACTTCCAACACCTGTTCCCGCATATGAAACTGCACTGTTAAAACTTCCATTTGCATTTCCCTTAAGAAATCTAACTTCACTATTAGAATCGTTAAAAGCAATTAAATCTTCAAATCCATCTGTATCAGCATCGTAATAAAGAATCTCAGAAACAGCTCCTCCGACAGCATACGAAATAGGGCTTTTTAATGTTCCGTTTGAATTAGCTTGTAGAATGCTAATAGTATTTGTTCCTGCATCAGCTGTTATAATATCAACACGCCCATCTGAGTTTACGTCTGCTGTTAAAAGGTCGATAGCAGATGATGTTGATACATAAGATGCACTACTTGAGAAACTACCAGTGGCAGTAGTTTCAGTTTGCTCTACTTGATGCCTAACGGTTCTTCTCTTTTTTACGAATCCATCTACTTGAACATCTTTAGCTTTAATTTTTTCAGTACCCAATAGAGTATCAGTACCAGCAATCTGTGATAGAGCAATAACAAGTTCCGAGCTTTGCTCTACATCGATACCGATACCCTTCATGGCATTAGTAAGCTGATCTTTATCAAGTAAGTTTATGCCCTGCTCTTTTGCTCTACTGAGAACTCTCTTAAAACTTTTTATATGTCTTTGAAATTCAGTATCCAAAGCATTTCGCTCAGCATCTCCTAGATTCTCATCACTAGCTCTCTCAGCTAAAGGAATTAGCTTTTCAGTAAGGTATAAAAGTTCTTCTAATGAGTCTTTAGAAATCTGTGCAGTTTCAACTGCGGAGTTTAATTTAAAAAAGGAGTTACTAAAAGCCGTATTGATCGAAGATAGCGTAGTAAGTACTTCTTGATTTTTTGAATCAAAGCTCGCACTAAGACCTTTACCACCGATGGTGGAAGTTCTACCCGATACTTGTGCCGGTGCCGCTGCGTTTATACTTTTAATGTCGCTCATCAGCTAAGCAAAAAATCCTAAAAAAAATTCAAAAAACTCGTTGTAAAAAAAGCACTGCATTATAACGAGGAACTCTTAGTGTTAGTAACGACTTAAAATAGCCATAACTGGAGCCTTTTTAGTGGGTTTTAGTGACTTTAGGAGTATTTTTTAACTACGTTTTTTAAGTAAGAAAAACTGCTAAAAACTGGGCTAGATTTCAGTGGGTTATATTGGTTTTTCATGACTAGTTTTTGGCTAGTGTCACGGAATTGTAATAGATTGTAATGGTTTTTACCAGCCGCCTCGTCCGAGTTCCAGAGCATTAAATCTTCCTGTCTACATTCTCGCAAGTTCCGTTGGAACTTAAGCTCCGAGGTGCCCTAAATTTTTTCCAGCTAAATCTAGCTGAGGAAAAAAAATTTACTCGAAGTCCGGCCAGTAAGATTTAATGCTCCGGAACTCTTTTCGTTCTTTTTTTGAAATTTTGAATGAATTTTCAGAAATGAAATTTAGAAAATATTATTATAATTTAATCATATTAAAAATTTAAAAAGTATAGTAAAAAAAACTGTGAACGAAGTACTCTTATAAAATTAAATAAAAAGTAACTAAAATTATATAATGCTCTTAAGCTTATTAACATTTTCATATATAGTTTTAGCTAGCATTATGGGAGCCCTCCTGCCTATCCTTCTAGGTCAATTTTTTTATAAAGGTAAAAATTTAGTTCTATTTGAGAATTATATCGCAGGACTAATAACTCTGACTTTAGTAGTATTTACTTATTTGCTTACTAATGGTTCTTTGATAGCGTTTTATTTAGCGAGCTCTTTTTTATTGTTAGGCTCTTTAAAATACTACAAAGAGAGCTTATCTCTTATAAAAAGTAACTCCTCTATAATCATCATCTGGATTGCATTTTCATGTTTTGGCGTTTGTTCTTTAGCTTCTGAAAAATTTCTTGTCTCAGATTTTACTGCTGCAAATATTCAAAATAAATTTGCATTACCTATAGATAATCTTCTTCAATATCAGACAATACGTTACATAACAGAGATGATAAATCCTGTAACTACCGCACCTGTACCTACATGGAGTTTTGGGGATAGAGGGCCATTAGCTGGGATAATTATTAGTTTTTACTTTTTACTTTTTGCTCTCAGAGAGACAGCTCCTTGGCTAGGGAGTACTGGACAAACATTTTTACTTTTTGAAGTTATGATGGTTTTATTAAATTCAATGATTTTACTGCCTTTTTCTAGTATTCTTAATTTTAATAATACTTCACATAAGAAACTTGGGTTATTAGTTCTCCTAACTAGTCCCTTTATTTTTATTAATACTTTCTTCACTTGGCCTAAGTTGTTTTCTGCTTCACTCATGCTTCATGTTTTGTATAAGATCATTTTAGATAAAGATGCCAAAAACAGAGATTTTTTTTTCTACGGTTTTCTAATCGCACTTTCTCTACTTGCTCATGAGCAAAGTATTTTTATACTTCCAGGTTTATTTGTTTACCTAGCTTGGAAATTTAAATTAAAAAAGGCGTTAACAATACTACTTGCTAGCATAACTACTTATTCACCCTGGCTGATATTCAGAGCTATCACAGGACTAGGTGGAATGGGAACTTTTGTTTGCAATGCTTTATGTATGAGCACTTCTGCTACTGAAAATAAAAGTAGTTTTGACTTAATAAAACTATACTTTCAGAGTCATAGCATTATCGAAATACTTAAAACTAGATTTTACAATCTACTCTATCCAATAGATTTATTACATTACGATTGGCTAAGTTTCTTTTCAAAACCTAGTCTTGAACGTTTTATTCTGGGTACAGCTAGCTTAAATTTTTATCAATTAGTTTTTGGGCTTGGAGTAATTTTATTTCTTAGATTGTTATTTATTATTCCACTGAACCTAAAAAAGTCTTTTAAAACCAGTGAAAATCAAATGCTTTTAACAGTAATGAGTTCACTTCCAGTAGCAGCACTTCTAAGTGGATGCGAGCTAATGACAACAAATCACATCTGGGCATATTCTTTAATTGTTTATCTAATGGCTTATAGTAGTAACAAAAGTAAGTTTGTAACATTAGATTATTTATGCCTCGGCGCTCAAATTGTATTTAACCTACTAACTCTTTCACTCTACCTATGGGGCTCTCCACTTGCTCCGGTGCTATCACCCTACGGACTGAGAGCGGAAAATTATTTCTCAATCAGAGAGTTTTATATGTTGTTATTTTTTATTATTCTTGGTTTTAGTTTTTTTAAGATTAAATTTAGTACCACTCCCCACATAGTTCCGAACCCCTGAGTCTCCCTGAGCTCATTCTCGCGCATCCCACCTGGGATGCAGCTCCGAGGTGCCCCAAATTTTTTCCAGCTAAATCTAGCTGAGGAAAAAATTTGCTTGAAGTCCGCTCAGCGAAACTCAGGGGTTCGGAACTATCACGCCCTCCCCACCCTTGTTCTTAATATTTTTATTTAAAACAAGGGTAAATATTTAGGCTTTAATTCTGAAGAAAATAAATTATATATTAAAAAATAATAATAAGGTGGGGCTGGAAGAGTTTGGGAAGTTTAAGTCTTTCTGGCCGGACTTCGAGTAAATTTTTTTCCTTAGCTAAGTATTGCTGGAAAAAATTTAGGGCACCTCGGAGCTGCATCCCAGGTGGGATGCGCGAGAATGAGGCCAGGAAGACTTAAACTTCCCAAACTCTTCGAAGAAGTTCATAAATTATTACATAAAATTTTAAATATATTCCTTCCAAATGAGACAAGACATAATCTTTAGGATATAAGTTTTCCATGTCTTTAAAATCTTATATTAAAACTTTCTTAGGTGACCTTAGTACCCCTGTGGGTATTTATTTACGGATTAGAGATTTGTATCCGGAAAGTTGCTTGCTTGAAAGTGGTCATGATGATGAGCACTTTAATGGGCAAGATAATAGCTCTACGATTGTTGGAATTAATCCTATTAAAACTTACAGGAAAGATTCTAGAAGTAGTGATCCTAGCAAAGGGGATAACACAGAAAATGCTTTTGAAGGCTTGAAGGAGTTTTATAAAAGCTTAGTACCTGTTGTTAATTATATCAATAAGCCAGAAAAAAATTATAAAAGCTTTAATGGCCTGATTGGGTATATAAGTTTTAACGCTATACCACATCTAGAAAATATTAAATTTTCAGGTACCAGACAAGAGTGTCGAAGAATTCCTGAAATTCAATATTCTCTTTATGAGTATGTGATTCAAGTAAATCATTTTTCAAATATACTAACTATTACTTATAGTGACTTAGATAATACTAGCGAGTCTGAGATAGTTTCTAAGATAGATGCTCTGTATGAAGTCATCACTAATAAAACTATTCTAGTAAATGAATTTTCTTTGAATGGGGCAGAGTCGTCTAATATGGATGATGAGCGACATTATAAAATAATTGATAAGTGTAAAGAGCATATTCAACGTGGGGATATTTTTCAGATAGTAACTTCTAGAAGATATTCACAGGAGTTTAGTGGAGATGATTTTGAGGTTTATAGGGCTCTTAGATCAATAAATCCTTCACCTTACTTGTATTATTATGACGGGGGAGGTTTTAAATTATTTGGATCTTCACCTGAAGCACAGTTAAAATTAAAGAATGGTATTGCTTCAAGCTTTCCAATTGCTGGAACTTACGCACGTACTGGGGATAATACATTAGACAAAAAAAATGCTGATGCATTAATGCTAGATCCTAAAGAAAACGCGGAACATGTTATGCTAGTTGATCTTGCTAGAAATGATCTTAGTCGTTTTTGTAGTGAGGTTAAGGTTCCTATTTTTAAAGAAGTACAATATTATTCTCATGTGACTCATTTGGTGTCACGAGTTGATGGCAAAGTTAATGACTCATCTTCTCCTATAGATCTGCTAACTTCTACTTATCCTGCTGGTACTTTAAGCGGAGCTCCTAAATATAGAGCAATGCAAATAATTAATGAGCTTGAACCAGATAGTAGAGAGAATTATGCAGGGGCGATTGGATTAATTGATTTTAGTGGGGATTTAATACATGCGATTATGATTAGATCTTTTTTATCTAAAGATAATACTCTTCATTACCAAGCAGGGGCAGGTATTGTTTCTGAATCTGATCCTAGTAGCGAAATACAGGAAGTTAAAAATAAACTTGGAGCGCTTAAGAAAGCTTTATTGATGGCGGAAGGAAGTCTATGAGTTCAGCTGAAGCGCAAAACTTAGTAGTCATAGATAACTACGACTCATTTACCTACAACCTAGTACATTTAATCAAAGAAATTTCAGGCTCCGAAGTAGCTGTAATTAGAAATGATCAATTTGAATTAGATGAAATAGAAAAGTTTTCACATATAGTTCTTTCACCAGGGCCAGGGCTGCCGAGCGAAGCTGGAAAAATGCCGGATGTAGTAAAGCTATTCGCGCCTACTAAAAAAATTCTTGGCGTTTGTCTTGGGCATCAGTGTATAGGTGAAATATTTGGTGCTAGTTTAAGTAATCTAGATAAGGTTGTTCATGGTAAGGGGATTGAAACTATAAAAACGGTTCAAGATGAAATCCTTTATCAGGGGCTAAATGATAAGTTCATGACTGGAAGATATCATTCTTGGGTAGTAGATAAGAAGAACCTGCCTAGTTGTTTGGAAATCACTAGTGAAGATGACAAGGGTTATATAATGTCTTTAAGGCATAAAGAATATAACGTCAGAGGTGTTCAATTTCACCCAGAATCTGTTCTAACTCCCGATGGATATTCTATGATTAAAAATTGGTTAGAAGCTGTTTAGTTATGATGGTAAATTCTGCTGGTAAAGAGATTTGTAGAGAATTATTAGATGAGAATCTAAGCCTCACTAAAAAAGCTTATATCCTAGGCCAACTCTCGTTAAGAGAACCTACGGCTTCTGAGGTATTTGCTTTTAGAGAGGAGATATATAGTAGAGCAACTTTGCTTGATCTAGGTAAGCAAAAAAATCTAACAGATATCTGCGGTACTGGTGGGGACGGTAAAGACTCTTTTAATATTTCTACATGTGCAGCATTTGTTCTTGCAAGTCTTGGTATTAAAGTAGCAAAACATGGAAATGCTGCTTCAACTTCTACCCATGGTTCTTCTGATATCTTAAATGCGCTTGGAGTAAGTCTGACTTCTAGTAAAGATATAATTTCAAAACAACTTGAAGAAACGAATCTAAGTTTCTTACACGCTCCCCTTTTTCATCCGTGTTTAAAAGTACTAGCACCATTAAGACGTGAGCTAAAAGTTAAAACTATTTTTAATATGCTAGGGCCGCTTTTAAATCCTGCTAGTATAAACTACAACATAGCCGGAGTATCTAGTTATTCACTTTATAAGACTTATAGAGTTGTTTTAAACCAATTAGAAAAGAACTTCCTAGTTCTATATTCTAGAGATGGATATGATGAAATCTCATTAACTGATCATTTTTACATAGGTAGCAAAACATCTGATCGCTACTATGATATAAATAATTTTAAGATAGATGGAAAAAGTCTACGTCTTGATCCAAAAGAAATAAGCTCTAAAAAGACCCCGGAAGAATCTGTTACACTTGTAGAATCTATTCTAAAAGGTGAGGCTAGTAGTCAGTGTATCAATGTAGTTGCTATAAACGTTGGTGCGGCTATTTCCTTGGTACAAGAGGTTTCACTTGAAGAAGGATTTATGGTGGCGAAAAAACAACTACTAAGCGGCAGTGCTTTTAATATTTTAGAAAAATTGAGGCTAATCAATGCTAACTAAAGTTTGTGGTCTAACTCAAGAAAAAAATATTAAAGATGTCTTAGCTTTAGGTATAAATTACTTTGGCCTAATACATTATAATAAATCTCCAAGGCATGTGACTATTGAAGAGATTAATGCAGTAACAACAAAAGATAATAATAGAAAAAGAGCTGTTGTAGTTTCTGTTAATCAAAATTTAAAATTTTTCATAAAATTAGCTGAACTTGGTATTTATAATTTTCAACTTCATGGGCAAGAATCAAAAGCTTTTATTAAAGAAATTAAAGAGACTATTAAAGGCTGTAATATATTTAAAGCCTTACACTTAGGTGAGCTCAACAATATAGATGAAATATCAGTTGAAATACAGAAATATCAAGAACATGCAGACTTCATATTACTTGATTCTGGTAACTCAAATAAACTAGGCGGTACCGGGGAAAAGTTTAATTGGAAAATGCTTTCGACCCTAGAAACATCAGCAAACCTGATATTAAGCGGTGGGTTGCAGCCAGAAGATTATTCTTTAGTAAGTAAATGCTTTGATGCATGTCAAAACTTAGCTGGTATAGATTTAAATAGTGGCTTTGAAACAAGCCCTGGCAAAAAAGATATAAATAAACTTTCTAATTTTTTAGATAATTTAAGATAAGTATGGAACAAAATAAATACACAGTAGACGCGGAAGGATACTTTGGACAATTTGGAGGAGCGTATATTCCAGAAATGCTTCATCCTAATATTTCGGAATTACAGGCTAAGTATTTAGATATTATTAACTCAGATGAATTCCAAAAAGAGTATAAAACTATACTGCAAGACTATGTAGGAAGGCCCTCACCGCTGGGCTATGCTAGTCGGCTATCTGAAAAATTTGGATACAATATCTACCTCAAAAGAGAAGATCTAAATCATACTGGCTCACATAAAATTAATAACACTGTCGGTCAAATACTGCTTGCAAAAAAACTTGGTAGAACAAGAATCATTGCAGAAACAGGAGCAGGTCAACACGGGGTCGCTACTGCTACAGTCTGTGCTCTAATGGGTATTGAATGTGTTGTCTACATGGGGAAACTTGATACAGAAAGACAAGCTCCTAATGTAGAGAGAATGAAATTATTAGGTGCAAGTGTAGTACCTGTGACTTCAGGTAGTATGACATTAAAAGATGCTACAAATGAAGCAATGAGAGATTGGATCTGCAATCCTGTAAGCACGCATTATATAATAGGCTCAGTTGTAGGACCTCATCCTTTTCCTGATATGGTTGCGAAATTTCATTCAATCATCAGCGAAGAAATGAAGACTCAATTTAGAGAAAAATCTTCTAAAGAAAATCCAGATTATGTCATTGCCTGCGTTGGGGGAGGTAGTAATGCGATGGGGATTTTTTATCATTATTTAGATAATACAGATGTAAAACTTATTGGAGTAGAAGCAGCTGGGCACGGTGTAGATACTCAATTCTCTGCTGCTACAACTGCACTTGGTAGAGTTGGGGTTCTTCATGGCTCTAAGACTTTACTAATGCAAACTTCTGATGGACAAGTTCTAGAAGCGCATTCAATATCAGCAGGGCTTGATTATCCAGGAATTGGGCCGCAACATGCACACTTTCATGAATCAGGTAGAGTGCAATATGTAAACGTCACTGATGATGAAGCAGTAAAAGCTGCTCTTTTAGTAAGCGAACTAGAGGGGATTATTCCTGCTCTTGAAACTGCTCATGCTTTTGCTTATTTGCCTAAGCTTCAATGTGATAAGGATAGCAATGTTGTGGTTTGTCTTTCTGGAAGAGGCGATAAGGATCTTCAAACTTTTATGGATTATAAGGCAAAGCATACGTTGTAAATACTTCATGCCTCCACCACCACGAGTTATGAAACTTTTGTCTAATTATGCTCATTCTCGCAAGTTCCGCTGGAACTTAAGCTCCGAGGTGCCACAAATTTTTTCCAGCTAAATTTAGCTAAGGAAAAAAATTTGCTTGAAGTCCGCATAATTAGACAAAAGTTTCATAACTCTTACCACAACCCCATATCTATTTTTTACTTCCTTGATTCTTTCTTAATATTTTAATTAAATATATTCTCATAGCTTATTTTTTGAATTCTTATTTAATAATAGTAAGATAAAAAACATTTAGGGGGGGAGTTCAGAGCGTTTTAGTCTCAATGTGCGGACTTCGAGTAGATTTTTTTCCTCAGCTATTTTTAGCTAAAAAAATCTAGGGCACCTCGGAGCTACATCCCAGGTGGGATGTGCGAGAATGAGCACAGGGAGACTAAAATGATCTGAACTCTGGTGGGGCAAATAAATACTTAACGTAGATCCTAAATCATGACAACAGATAGAATAAACACGACACTAAAAGATAACGACAAAATCTTATCTATATTTTTAACGGCGGGGTTTCCGAAGTTGAATAGTTTGATGCAGAACTGTATTGAGCTTCAGCAGGCTGGGGTGAAGATGATTGAAATTGGGTTTCCTTTTTCAGATCCTATTGCGGATGGAGAGACTATTCAGAAGAGTAGCGAAGTTGCTATTAAGAATGGGATGAATCTTGGGGTTTTATTTAATCAGCTTAGTGAGTATAGATATAAGGTTTCTATTCCTACACTGCTTATGGGATATTTAAATCCAGTTGTGCAGTACGGGGTAGATCGTTTTCTAGATGATGCTAAAAGAGTAGGAATAGATGGGCTGATTATTCCTGATCTTCCAATGTATGAGTTTAAAAATGTTTGGAAGGAGAAACTCGCAGAGCGAAATATTTCTTTTGTTTTTTTAATTACTCCACAAACTAGTGAAGAGAGAATAAGAGAGATTGATGAGATGAGTACTTCGTTTATTTATGCAGTTTCTAGTCAGGCCGTAACGGGCGGTGAGAATTCAGTAGAAAATAAAGATAATACGAAAGTGACTAATTTTTATAAATATCTGAATGATCTAAATTTAAAACATCCGATTATTATTGGATTCGGAATATCAGATAAAAGTTCTTTTCAGCAAGCAACTGAATTTGCAAAAGGTGCGATTATAGGTAGTGCGTTTATTAGGGCTATAGATAAGGGTGAAAAAGTTAGTAGTTTTGTTTCTAAGATATTAGATTAAAAAAGGTGGGTTATACGCCAATCGTACATATAACCCTTAAAGTTTTCTTTAAACCGAATGAATCGAACAGTATCTATCTTGAGCGATAGTAATAAGTTTTTTTAGGAGCAGGTGCAGGTTGTACAACGCGGCGTACTACAGGAGCTGCTTGAGTAGCTGGCCTAGAGTAACTTTGCTGTACTTGTCTTTGTTGAGGTTGAGCAGCTTGCCGATTACCCATAACAGTAACTTTGTACTCAACTTCCCGAAGATCCGGAATAATCCGTTGTAACGTTTTATCCAGCATCTCAACCTTACTTGCTAGTTCAGAAATTTTTCTGTCCTGACCATTTATCCTCTCTTCCATTCTTCGAAGTTGAGGAGCCAGACGTTTCTCTGCTGAATTAGCATCTTCGAGAGTATATTCCTGAAATCTTGATTGAGGTACAGGTTTTGGAGCAGGGATATCTTCTGCCGGCACAGGATTAGATTTAGGAAAAGGGCTAGGAGGAGTATAAGTTCTACCTTCACTCATTGCCTCATTTACTTTTTCTTGTTCAGCTCTTTTGCGATCCAAATTTTTTTTAGCTTCCTTCCAATCCTCAGGAGGCTCAACTTTATTATCTGGATCAGCAAAAAGTTCTTCTAAATCAGGGCCATCTACGTCCTGACTCACCTCATTATCAATACTTCCCAAAACTGGCTGTACGAATAAAGACAAAAACAACATTACACAAATAACTTTCGAAAAACTTTTCATGTTCAACTCCGTGCCGTTTCGCGGCTATATGTGATTCAAAAAAACCATAAACGAAAACCATTTCGTATTGGCGTATTCCCAGATAGGCCTAAGGGTACTTAGGTGATGATATAGAACTAATTAACGATTATTTGAGTGTATTTATAATAAATTATCAAACTTATCAAGTATGAATGGTGATTATGGAATATTTATAAGTAGTTACTAAATTCTAAGGCTTGAAAAACAGGAAGCTTAGAAAAATGGAAGGGTCTTTTATGGGATTTCTATAAAGACTGGCCTTCTACCTTGTACTAGTAAATTGTTAAACTTATCGCTCTTTAAAGTAAATAATTTATCTGGCGAGTTGTTTATAAGATTTTTAACATTATTAGCATCATGCACAGTACTTTCTGTTGTATCAAATTTAAAAATCTTCTCACCATTTTGATTAAAAAACTCTCCGCTAGACTTGCTGTATGATACAAGATTTAATTTAGGATGATTTACTGTTTTTGCATCTTTCCAGATATCTTTTCCATTAGCATCTTTTCCAACAAAAACTTCTAGAATTTCTTTTTTATTATTATCTAGAGATTTTCTAACGTAGGCATCTTTAGTCATCCATAGGCCATTTTCTAATTCATGATAAGTGACTTTTGACCAAGGGGGTTGTTTGGATTGAGTTTGTTTTACTTCGTCTTTTTTAATATCTTGTTTTTCATCTTGCTTAACAACTGCATCAGCCGTTTTAGCATCCGTTGCTTTTGCAAATATTACTTGCTTTCCATTGTGTCTAAAATTATTTAACTGCCCTGCTTGAAGTCCAGAGAGCCCTTTTGCATTTAATAAGTCTTTATCTATTTTATTTGCGTAGTAATCTGCGCTTACTTTACTAAAATCATTTTCTAATAAAGTAACAATTTTACCATTTTGGTCTTTGATTTTATTATCTTTATCTAAATATAAAACGGTAAAGTTTTTAGATAGATCTTGCTTTGTATTTTTATCTATAACACTTAATTTCCCATCAGAAGTTAGAGAAGCTTTTACATCATAGCCTTGGTAAGTATCGTGGGCTATTTTTCTTGAGAATGAGAGTTCTGCTGTTTTTGTTTCAGTAGTAGGATTAACTATCGTTGCTTCTACTACAGGTAGGCTAACTTTTGGTAATGTTAGATCAGATGAATATAATTCTTTTTTACTATTAAGATCTTCAATTATATTGCGAGTAGTTTTTATAATTTCACTTAAAGTCTGTGCTTCTTTTTCTCGCTCAGCTAATAAAGCTTCTATAGGGGCTAACAATAACTCGCCTTGTCTTTTTTTAGCCCATTCTTTGTTTCCTTTTCGCTCAGGGTAAGCAGGATCATTTGATTCTTCAATAACTTGATTATATCTCTTCTGTGTAGCTATTGCTTCTTCTATTGCTTGTTCTAATAATTTCTCGTACCTACTTTCTTGCCAATCTTTATTTCCTTTACGCTCCGGATAATTAGCATCTAATGATTCTTTGTTAACTTGATCAATTATCTCTAGCTTAGTTTCTTTTGAGATATTTATTTCTTCAGACACGTCAACATTTTCAGAAGCAGCTGCTTCATTTTGATCAGATTTTTTCTTAGTTAAGCTTGATAAATAGGTCATGTAGGAGTTATTAATAAAAAGAATTGTTGCGTGATTTAAAAAAGAAGGGTCTACGCCATGTAGTAACGGACCCTAAAAAGTTTAAGAAAATCTCAAATTACCTGCAACCACCTGATCCACAAGTACCGTAACGTCTTTGTGGTTGGGGATTGTAAGGAAAGTTCTGCTCAGGATAGTACTGTTGTGCATAATGCTGTTGCATTGGTGCACCTTGGTACTGATTCATAGGCGGATAATTTGGAGTAGAAACAGCAGGTACTGATGTTCTCCTTGGAATCATAGTACCATCTGCTTTGAGGATATAAACAGTACCTTCGCTACCATTAGGAAAGAACTGGCCATCGACCCTTTTCATATCCCCCGAGGCAAAAGTAACCTCGAAATCTCCGTAAGCGTGCGTCCTAAAGATCAGTCGATCTTCAGCGCCAGCATTAGCTTTAACTGACGAAGTACCTTTGGAATCTGCAACCGAAGTTACTCCTGCCGCATTCTTTACTTCCAAAGCCGCAAAGCGTTTTTCGTTTGCAGCCTTTTCTGCAGCAATCTGCTTCTGAATTTCCGCGACGCTTCCGGTAAGAGTTTTGACCTCTTCCCTCAAAGTTGCAACAGAGCGATCGGTAGCATCGACTTGCCCCTTCAGAGCATTAAGCCGATCTTTCATTTTCTCCTCTACGGCTGTGGCATCAGCCAAAGAGAAAGTCTTCAGCTCTTCCCTCATACCTTCCAGCACTTGTTTGGCGATTATATCGCCCTCAAGCTGCGGATCGTATGTCTCCGCATTAATAGGCTGTGGAGCACCGTTCACCGGCCCCAAACTTAGCGGAGCAGTTGCTCCCCCTGTTTTTGGTGCCGGTGCCGGTAGCTGCGGCGGCGAGGCTGGCGCGCTGATCTGTCGTTCCCCTGCTACCGTGATATCGGGAATCGCTTTCGCGGATCCGTTTACCGAGGAAAAAGAAGAAAACAAACCAAAAACTCCTAAACCTAATACCGCTGCACTCACAAAAAATGTCTTCACGATTTTTTCTCCTGCTCTTTTTGAGCAAAAAAGATTTCTTTTGGGTAAACCTACTAAAAAACCTCCATGTTACATTACATGGTGTAGTACCCAGATGTGGCTTAAATAAAATTTAAGCGAGTATAGAGATCAAGGAATATAAAATATTCCTAACTCACAGGTTATTGATGATTGATTGTGATTGGTGACTTAAAGTAGGACTAAAAAAATTAAGCTAAAGATCTTAAAGTTCCTGACAGACCTTTTTTGTTTATTGTCCTTAGAGCTCTAGTTGAGATCTTAAGTTTTAGCCAACCGCCTGTTTTTGAATCAAAAATTCTCTTTGTTACAAGATTAGCTTCTGACATTTTAATAGTCTTATTATTAGCGTGACTGACTTTATTGCCCTTTAATCGCCCCTTACCTGTGATCTGACATCTTTTAGACATAACAATTTTCTTTTGCTGCAGTTTAATTTACTGTATTATATTTGTGGCCGCTAGGTACTATATTAAATAGTATTAGTAAACCCGAGTCCGCCTAACTGAGGCTACCTTTTTTCCAAATCCGCTTTGAACTATCACATCTGATTCCAGCCACTTAGTCATAGAAACAGTCTTTGCCCGAGCTAAGATTCTGAAATTATTACTATTTGTCGTTGCATTACGGGCCAAACTAGCAGATCCTCTAGTTAATTGCTGTAGCTCTTCAGGGGCGATACTTCCTGCTGCTCTTTTATTAATTATTTCTGCTGCTTCCTGATCTTGAAAACCAATGGCCTTTAGGACTTGAATTGAGGCGGTATTTATATTCACTCTAAAATCAGACCCTATTCCAGCTCTGACATGTGGGCCTAGTCTTTGCAAAAATCCTGGTGGTAGTCCCTGAACTCTTGAAAGTTCTTCGATGGATTTTATTTGTTTATTTAAAAATAAACCCGTTGTCGAAGGAGTTTCTATTCCCCGCCCGGGGAATGTAGAACTTTGATGTGCAATACTGTCGATATCTAAATTATCATGAATAATCGCAACTGTATTTTCAGAAGCTTGAACACCAAGCTGAGCAAACAAACTAGCAAGTGCTACTTTCCAGCCTTCCGAAGCTTCATCTTGGCCTTGCGTGATACCGGATCCGACTCCTGCAATTTGATTGCTGCCCAAACTAGATCCGGGAAAAGCATCATTAGAACTTACTATTGAATTTATATTAATCTTTCCTCCTTCATCTATGATCTGAACTCTAAGCTCACCTTGATATCCGGGGATAGGAACAGATGGAAGTGAATTAAACATCTGCCAAGGTTGTAACGGTGTTGATGGATCCTCGGGTAATTCTAAAATACTTAATGCTAAAGTTAAAGCAGATCTAGCTGCAAGCTCAGCTTCTAAGCCATCTGAGATAGTACGGTTTGATCTAATAAAAGCAAATGTCTCTGAGCTAAAAGAAGTGACAATAATAGTAGCAAGAGCGATTACAAAAACAACCATGAGAAGAGCAAAGCCCTTTTCATTTGGCTTTTTAAAACCTACATCAATATTTTTTTTATAAATATCCAGAAATACTTTCAACCATTTTTTTAATCTGCTCACTTTTATTTAAAGTATACAGGTGCACTCCTGGAGCTCCTGCATCCAATAAAGTCTTGATTTGTTTTATCGCATACTGGGTGCCGTATTCAATAACTTTTTCTTTATCTTGCTCCACTTTTTTAAGCTCTGCAAGCATTGTAGCTGGAATAGTAGAGCCACACATTGAAGTAAAGCGCTCCAATTGAGATACACTTTGTACAGGCATAATCCCTGGCATTATCGGAATATCAATTCCGATTTTTTTAGCATCATTACAGAAATTTAAATAAATCTCAGGATCGAAGAATATTTGAGTTAGTATGCACTCAGAAGGAACTTTTGATTTTTCTAGTAGATATGCAAATTCTTCTTCTTTACTTTTAGCATCGCGGTGACCCTCTGGGTAAGCTGCCACTGCCACACTAAAGTCTCCCTCTGATTTTACAAAGCGTGCTAAATCTCTTGCACAGCTAAAGCCGCCCTCTTCTGGAGTAAAATGAGTTTGCCCTGCTGGCAAATCACCTCTTAATGCTAAGATATGACTTACTCCAACTTCTTTAAGCTGTTTTAAAATATTACTAATTTCACTTTGAGTATGTCCCACACAAGTTAGGTGAGAAACTGCCGGTATATTTGTTTTTTCAGTTATAAAACTAACTAGTCGCTTAGTGTATTCCCTAGTTCCTCCACCCGCTCCATAAGTAACTGTCATGAAGTCAGGATTTAAACTTGCAAGATCTAAAATTAATGCTTCAGTAGCAGCGAGCGATTCTTCTTTCTTTGGAGGAAAGAATTCAAATGATAATACTTTTTTATTCTCTTTTTTCTTCGTTTCGAAGATATCTTTAAAAAACTGGGACATCTTTAAATATACTTTAATGATCTAATTAATTTAGATCCGTCCGTAACACTATAATACGGACAAGAAAACTACATTTATGATATGAGAATTAGGCTAAGAAATACAAATTACGACGACTTCCCGAATATCGCCTGAAGCAATGAAGCCCAGAATCCTTTCTTAGGTGCACCCGATGTTTGAGTTGTTGAAGTACCAAGCGCTCCTCTACTACCTGCTTTACTTGCAGCGGAAGTGATGCTCCCA
The DNA here is from genome assembly GCA_027487795.1 of Pseudomonadota bacterium. Lineage (GTDB taxonomy): Bacteria > Bdellovibrionota_C > UBA2361 > SZUA-149 > DAOLCO01 > JAIYCX01. Next base: position 96,872 of record JAIYCX010000013.1, read on the forward strand.
GAAGAATTATTAGATGCAAGTTGAGTATCTGGCAATCCTTTTTTACCATTACGCTTAGCTTCCAACTCTCTCCTCTTAGCTTCTTTTTTTTCTAGAGCTTCTTTCTTCTTTGCTAGCTTAAGATTTTCTTTATATTTTTTATCTTCCCACTTAGCTAGTTTCTGCTCATATTTATGATTTGCAACTACTAACTTCATTGTTGCAGGAACTCCGCCAAGCGGCCTAGCTTTAAGATTATTTCCGCCGGACCTTCTCATGATTTGAGTTGATCTTCTTACTACGTATTGTTGCATATTACTTTGCACCCCACCTATTCGAATAACATTTCTGTTATTACGAAATAAAACACCCGCATTTGAATCCTTAACGTAAAGGATCTGAGAGCAAATAAAGCAAATGAAGAAAATTACTATTCTTGAAAACTTGATAATTGAAGGTATATTTTTTAGAGCCATAATCCTAATATATATTACATTAGGTTATGAACCCACATCAATAGGTTGTGCTGTTTAAAAACTAATCAGATTAAGCATCTTGCTTAATTTAAAATATTCCCTAACTTACTGATTAGTTTTATGCCGAAGTAATATCCCCAGACAGTAACTTAACAACTGATTTTGGATTTATCTTATCATTATGAGCACTTAATGCATCCTTTGGTTTAAATCGAATTTGAGATCCTGCTTCCTTAGCTAGACCAACTACCTTATTTAAATCTTCTGGACTTGCATTTGATGCTTCAAAATTAGAATCTACTACAGTAACCTGATCTGTCTTCTCTTTTAGAGATTCAAAAAGCGCTTTAATGTCAGCCTTTAGAGCATCTAAGTCCTTAGCTAACTGCATTATTTCTGATTTTTGAGACTTTCCAGGACCATCGACAGCGTTAGCAACTACTTCCGAAACTGACTCAACATTTGATTCCGAGCTAGCTTCATCTACAGACTCACTTCCTTCCGATCCACTAAGTTTCTTTATAGATTGAAGCGCATCTTTCGATAATGTAACCGCATCTTGAAGTTTATTTAGACCTGACTTACCCGCTGCGACTTGTGGTTTAACTTGCCCGCTAACTTTTACTGTAGTTTCAACTAGTTGATTTGCAAGTTCTGGTTTATTTGCCAGTTTTTCAAAACTCTTAGTTAAAGCTTCAGTATCTTTAGCTTGCCTATTTGATTTATCTGAGGATAGGGCTTGAGCTGAGGGTGCTCTTACTCCATTTATATTGTCAACCATGACACTACTTCCTTACATACTGCTAACAATCAAGTAGCCGTTAATAAACAGTGAATATCTTATTCACCAAATACAGATTTTAACGTCTGATAAGAGTTTAATCGGCAGTAGAGGGAAAATACTTTAGGGTAATTCGCAACAAACTACTCATAAACCCGTTTTTTAGAGTCGACACAGGAACTACCTTCCATAAAATACATATACATACGCCTAGAGGAACCAGATGCTCCGTTTAACTTCCAGTCATCATAAGTCTTTGCTTTTAAAGCATATTCTTTGGTTTCGACATCAAAAAAGCTCGCCCCATCTATAGGGAAAACAAAATAAAAGGCATAAAGAAATTTATAAACGAAAAATAAAGATAAAACTGAGACTATTAATATAGAGTATTTAAAATGTTCTTGGATTTTAGCGAGGCCATATGCTGAAAGTATCGCAAAAAATGGCCAGGCACTGGATGCCCTCAGAGCGTGAGGCAATGAGTCCCAAGTTAAAGCAGCTGGAGAAAGTCCTGCGAAAACTCCAATAACTAGCAGCGCTAATGTATTTCGTTCTCTAAGAGATTCTTCTTTATTCTGCCTGCTTGATAATAATAAAGCAAAAGGCAGAAAACCTATTCCTAATATTTGAGGCCAGCTCAATGCTCCAAAAAGTTTGGTTGAATGTCTATAATTTATATAGTCCCCATCTATCACTAAAAAATTCCAGCTTAGAAATTTCGATAAATTAAATAAAAACAACTTAAAAATATCAACGTAAGTTTCTAGTCCGTTCTCAGCCCTATAAGTAGCTCCAAAAATAGATACAGTCTCAATGCGCGAAGATAAAAGACCGTACTTCATGGAATATGCGAGCGGTAGGAACAAAAAAAACATAGTTATAAAATAAGAACAGTATTTTAGTTTAGACTTTTTAACAGCTGCAAAATCATAAAAACAAAGTGCAAAAATAAGAATAGGCACTGTAACTCTAGCAGCTGCATAGGTGTAACATGCAGCAGTGAAAAAAAATAATGACAAAATAAGATTAAACTTTCCGCTCTTTCTTAAAAAAAACAAAACTCCTAGGATTACATAAGTTGGCACTAGTGACGCATCCCAAGAAAGTTTAGAATTATGAAAAGCCCATGGACTGCAACTTGCTATTAATAGAGCATAAAAAGCGACACTTTTATTGAACAAAATGCGTGATAAATAATAAACACCAATCACTCCAATTAGAACTATAGTTGCAGAAAAAAGTCTTAGCGTAAAAATCGAAAAACCAAAAATAGATCCCCAAGCAGCCAAAGGATAAATATAGAAAGGTCCATGAATACCACTAGTGTCTGCCTGAAAGAATAAAGGCAAGAACTTATCATGCCAAGCATCGTGCAAAGTTTGGCTGACACATAATGCATGTATCGCCCCTGTTGCTTCATCTATATAAAAACCAGGAGGACTAGTTTCCAAGTAAGTTAGTCTAAAAAAATTCATTACTAAAATACATAAACATAGTACTAAGAATGCACTAGTTGTAAGAAAATTTCTTTGCTGCCCTTTTAAAAGGAAGGTGTTAGATATCAAGACTTAGACTCTGAATTATAAAGTATTTAAAGTTACAAATTGGACTTATCATTAATTATCCCCGCATATAACTCATCAGAGTTTATTTTAACCAGTATAAATCTTGTTTCAGATTATTTATTAAATTTAGAGCTAGATTATGAGATAGTCCTAGTTGATGATGGTAGCTCAGATAATACAGTTGCAGTAGCTGAAAAATCAGGCATTCGGAATTTAAAGATCATAAAACAGCCTAAAAACATAGGGAAGTACGCAGCTATTAAAGAAGGAGTAAAAAATGCTTCTGGTAGAGTTATAATATTTACAGATGCGGATATTCCATTCGACCTAGAGGCAATTAATTATATTTATAAACTAGTATCAAAAAGAAATTTCCATATAGTAATTGGAGATAGATCTATAGCTGAGTCTAGCTACTTACAACTACCAATAGCAAGAAGACTCGGAACATTTATTTTCTCTGGTCTTGTTAGAATGTTAGTTACTGGGGGCTTATTTGATACTCAATGTGGATTAAAAGGTTTTAGAAAAGATATAGCAAAAGAAATATTTTCACTAGTCAGAGCTGATGGTTTTTCTGGTGATGTTGAGCTTCTCTACATTGCTTTAAAATATAATCTAGAAATAAAAAGAATCCCAGTCAGACTAAGAAATGCAGCCCCTAGTTCAGTAAACATTCTAAAACACGGACTAAGTATGACTGCGAAAATTATAGGGCTAAAGAAGAACTGGCAATTAGGATATTATAATTCTGATTCACTTAAGAAATTATCTAGTCAGAAATACTGGGAATGATTAAAGAAGCTAGAATGATTAAAACAACTCATACTCTTTTATCTTAGTAAGCAAAGTTTTATAACTGACTCCTAGATCTTTAGCAGCCTTTGTCTTATTCCCCTTAGAATTAGTAAGAGCTTCTAATATTGCACGCACTTCTGTATTTTTTTGTGCAATTTGAGAAAGTTCTAATAGTCCAGTACTCGCTGCTTTTTCAACATTACTCTCTTGTTTATTCAATGCTAAATGTTGTCTATCGATTACCCCATCAGATAAGATCACTGCACGTTCTATCGTATTTTGAAGCTCTCTAATATTCCCTGGCCAATCATAAGAATAAAGATCTCTCATTGCCTCGTTGGTAACTTGTACTTTAGGAAGGTGAGCTCTACTAGTATCATCACTACTAAAATTCACACTATTACTAAAGTCAGTTAAAAAGTGATCAACTAATAAAGGAATATCATCTTTTCTATCTCTAAGCGGCGGAATCCGAACGCTAAAAACACATATTCTATAAAATAAATCCTCTCTAAAATTCCCCTTAGAAACCTCTACTTCTAGATCTCTGTTCGTAGCTGAAATTAATCTCACATTTACTGGTTTTGCTTTTGTGCTTCCTACTCTTCTATTTTCTCCCTCTTGCACTGCTCTAAGTAACTTAACTTGAGCAGCTGGAGTCATCTCCCCTATTTCATCTAAAAATAAAGTTCCATTATTAGCAGCCTCAAAAAAACCTTCCTTAGCTACAGTCGCTCCCGTAAACGCGCCAGCTTCATAACCAAAAAATTCGCTCTCTATTAAATTCTTTGGAATGCTTCCGCAATTTACTCCAACGAATGGATTATTAGACCTGCTATGATTGTGAATATACCTAGCTAATACTTCCTTCCCTACTCCACTCTCTCCAGTTATAAGTATTGGTGTATCAAGTTTAATCGCCTTAGATACTAATCTAATTAGCTCTAGCATCTTAGGATTTTTTGTTACTATTTCTCCTGATAAACTTTTTCTTCTGACGGAAATTCCAACATCTAAATATTTTGAAACAGTCTTTTCTAAAAACTCTAAATCAAAAGGCTTCATGAAAAAATCTTGGGCACCAAGCTTTATCGCAGAGACTGCAAGATCGACAGTACCATATGCCGTCATCAACAATATTGGTGTAAGAGAATTAAATTCTCTTACTTCTCTTACAAAATCTATTCCTGTTTTTTTTCCTAGCTTTAAATCAGTAAGCACTAAATCAAACTCTGCCTCTCTCATGGCAACAATGCCTTTTTCGGCGCAGTCAAAAGCCCAGACCTCATGCGTTGAAGACCTAAGCACCTCAGCAATAATTTGCCTTAGTGAGGTGTCATCTTCAATGAGTAAAATTTTAGCCATTTGTATATAATAAAGTCATAAATGCTGCTTTTAATAGAATCGGTATAATTTGCTATTTACTGGAGTAGGATATCAATAGAAAATCTTTAATAATAATAACTACTTAAGCGATTTTAATTTTTCCATAACTCCAAACGTGCATGCTTAACAGCTTTAGAATATAGTCCCGACACTAAAATTCTTTTTTCATCTGGAGCTTCATTTTATGCGAATTCGAAAGGCTGTAATCCCAGCAGCAGGCTTAGGGACTAGATTTCTTCCTGCAACAAAGGCTGTGCCTAAAGAAATGTTACCGATCATCGACACACCAACTATTCAATACATAGTTAAAGAAGTTGTAGATTCCGGAATTGAAGAAATTATTTTTGTAACTAGCAAAGGAAAAGATTCTATCCTTGATCACTTTGATACTTATGATGATCTAGAAAAGAAACTAGAGCGCGAAGGTAAAACAGATCTTGTAAATCTTCTTAAAGAAACTAGCCAAATGGCAAAGTTTGTTTCAATCAGACAGCCTCAACCAAAAGGTCTTGGTCATGCGGTACTTTGCGCAAAAGATTTAATTGGAGATGAACCATTTGTTGTTTTGCTTGGAGATGATCTAGTTGACTCTTCAATACCTTGTACTAAGCAAATGATTGATGTTTATGAAAAAGAGAATAAATCAGTTGTAGCTCTGATGAGAGTTGGAGACGAGGATGTACCTAAATTTGGAATTTGTGGGGGTCATCAGGATACTGAAAGAGTTTATACACTAGACACTATGGTAGAAAAACCAAGTCTTGCAGAAGCTCCATCAAATCTTGCTATTGTTGGAAGATACATTCTAAAACCTTCAATTTTTAAATATCTAGAGCAGATAGATTTAGGAAAAGGCGGAGAGCTTCAACTTACAGATGCAATGGCTAGAATGATGAAAGTAGAAGGCTTCGTAGGTTACGAGTTCGTTGGAGATAGATATGATGCCGGTGATAAGTTCGGATTTATTCAAGCTAATATTGCTTACGCGCTAAAAAGAAGAGACATAGCACCTAGATTACGAAGTTACTTAAAAGAACTTGTAGCAAATATGAAATAAGCTAAATTTTATTAGTTCTAAAACTTTGGAAACTTTTGCATATCAGTTAGAACTAAGATTTAATGAAAACGAATACGATCAAGTTACATCCTTACTTTACGAAGTTGAGGTAACAAGTTTTTCTGAGGGCGAGCAAATCAGAGACGAAAACGGAGATATTCAATTAATCAATGAATACTCCGTTATAACCTGTTTCTTTGAAGCAAAAGATCAGGCGCAAAAATTAGAAGAATTAATAAAACTAAATTTTTCAAATATCTCTTCTAAAATTTTAGAAATCACAGACGACTATCAAAATGCTTGGAAGGAATGGGCGAAAGAAGTTGATATCAATGAAAGAATAAGCATCATTCCAAAGTGGATAACAGATTCTAAAGATATAAATAAAAAAATCACTATAAGAATAGATCCAGCATATGCCTTTGGATCAGGAAGTCATCCAACTACAATAATGTGCCTTAAGTATTTAGATAAATATAGAAATATATTTTCAGAAATTGAATCATCGACAGTAATAGATATAGGCTCAGGATCAGGAGTACTCAGTATTCTAGCCAGTAAACTCGGTGCGAAATCTATAACTGGTATAGATATAGATGAACTTGCAGTCGTCGCGGCAAAGGAAAATGCCATGATTAACGACTGTAGTAATATCAATTTTTCAACCAACACTCTTAGTAATATTAATACTGAATTTGATATAGTTGTAGTCAATATCATCAGCTCAGTGATTACTGGATTATTACCCGATATCCTTAGAATAGTTAAAACGAATGGCATACTTATCATCTCTGGATTACTAGAATCGGAAACGGATGTTCTTGAAATTCCCCAAAATTTCGAACTACTAGAAAGTGATACTCTTGATGGCTGGTTAGCGCTGAGTTATAAGTTGCGCATATGATATATACGATACAAAACGACAGATTTACATTATCAGTCTCAGACAAAGGGGCGATAGTAACAAATCTCATTCTTGATGGTAAACAGATAACTAAGTCTGTTGAGACAATGACACAATTTGAAAAAGGTGGGCTTTTTAGTTGTCCTCAAATTTTTGGCAGATTATTAGGTCGAGAACTTTGGTTCCGCGGAAAATCTTATAAACTCCACTATCCTAAACAATTCGATAGCGAAACACTTGATCCTAGTAATATTTTTATTCATGGGTTTGAACATTTCCTAACATGGGATCTAGTGCAGCAAACTGAAAACTCTCTTCACTTTGAACTACCGAAGGAAAGATTTGAGGAGAACTTCCCCTTTCCACATACTAGCTTTATTAAATACGATCTTAGTGAATTAGGTCTTAATATATCAGTAGGTATTAAAGACTGTGAAATAGATACTCCAGCCGCATTGGTATTTCATCCTTTCTTTAATTGGACTATCGACGGTCAGACTCCAAGTTTAAAAGCTAATCTGGATCGTAAGTTTAAAGTTCCAGAAGAATCTGAATTTCCTATGCCTTGGTCAGCCCCTGTTAGTGCTAACAGTATCTTCAATGAAAATGAATTTGTTCTACTTAGCAAAGATCTAGATCAAAGTTTTCTTTCATCAAATGGCATTTACGACATTAAATGGGGTTCAGATTTCGGAATTAGAATTCAAGATACAACTAAAAAGACCACAAGCAGTATTTACCCAGTACAAGTTTGGACTACAGGTGCAGATTCTAGAGGGTTATTTGGAGTAGAACCTGGCGGCCTTGCAAATATCTTTTGGCTTGCCAGTCAAAATGTTATTCCTGAAGAATGGCTGCCGATTTGTCAAAAAGGTAAAAGTATATCTAGAGATATGCTGATTAGTGTACTTTCATTTTAGTCTACTATTCTAAGAAAAATCCATAATAAGGAAACAAAACTTTAAAATATCTTATAATTATTTAAGTTTTATTTCAGATATGACGATCAAATAAGATTAGTTGTCTATAATCTGTACATGCTGTATCTTACTAAATATAAGTATCTAGTTTTATTGTCTTTGCTATTTTCTGTCTTAAGCAGTCAATATGTATCAGCTCAAGAACGACCTACAAATTCCAGAATAAGAGTAAATACCCTCGGCACTATCTACTGCCTAAAAGCTAAAACAGGCATCTTAAATGGTAAAAGATTTAGAGAAGTTAGCAGTGGTTCTATAAAAATTAGGAACCAAAAAACAAGAAAAAAAGCAGTTGATAACTATGCTAGAGCTAAAATATTTTGTGATAAATTTATTCCACCAACAAAACAACCTTCAATCCCTACCCCTACTGCTACATTAGTACCCGTTACTACTCCATCAACTTCAGCTTTTCCTAGCACTAGTGCAAGCGAAAATTCTAGTTCAAGCCCTGTAGCTAGTTCAAGTCCAGCAATTAGCTCAAGTCCTATAGCCAGCTCCACCCCAATTGCTAGTTCTAGTTCTGCTATATCAGCATCTCCTAGTTCTTCAGCTAGTTCAGTACCAAGCCCCACTCCCGAGCCTGAATCCCTCTGCGTTACTCAAACTTTATTATATAATGATTCATTTTCTAATAACAGCTTACAAACTGGAGGTAATGGAATTTCATGGCAGGTAGAAAATGGTACTGCTCTTGAATCTAATTCTCAATTAGTTATTTATAGAAATAATTCTAGAGTTTTATCTACTCAAAATTTTAGTGAAAAAAGTTTAACTATTAAAGCACAAACCAGAATAAGCTGGTCTAGTCCATCTAAATTAGTTTTTCTTTACCAAGATATTGCCAATCACTATTTTATTGGTATTTCTGGTAGTCAAGTAGGCTTATATAGAGTCTTAAATAATACTACTACGAGAATCGATGACGGTTACTTGGATAAATTTATTAGAATTCATCATGCTAGCGGAGCGAGCAGAAGTTATAAAATATTTTATCAAATAACATCAGGCGTTATTAGATTTAAGATAGACAGTAACCTTCTAGAAGATGGGACAGATTTTGAATACGAAATTTCTGATTCTAATCAAGCTGCAGTAACTAAATTTGCTTCCGGTGGAAAACTTGGATTTATAGATTATTCAAGCGTAAGCCCATCAACCGCTGGGATTATTATTCCAGAAATCGATATATATGGTGGATGTCATGCCGAGCCTGCTAGAGAATTAAAAGAAATTTTCGTCTCTGACTCTTCGGGAAATGATCTAAATGTGGGAACATCAGCACAACCTTTAAAAACCATAAAACATGCAGCTAGCTTGGCAAAAGCTGGAGATCAAATAAAAGTATTTCCAGGGGTGTACTCAGAGAGTAATATTAAAACTACATTTTCAGGCAAACAAGGCCTGCCTATTAAATTTATACCTACCGATTCCTTAAATAAACCTATAATTACAGGCGCACTTCCTTCTACCAATGTTAGTTGGCAAAATATAAGTTTAAATAGAATAAATACTTCAATATCAAGACCACCTGGGAAAATATATGGTAGTCAATTTGAAATGCAAGTTTCGCAATATCCTAACTCTAGTGATCCAGAAAATCCAGATTATGTAAATGACTTCTTAGCAGTACCTAATCAAGGAAGTAATAATGGACCTAGGATTAGATTAATAGATTCAACTATACTTTCACAATATGCAGATGGAAGCCTAATTGGAGGAACTTTAACTGTCTGGGATAATGAATCAAATTCAATGGCCAGCGCTTTGATTTTAGATAATATTGCCTCTACAGGTACCCTCATTACAACGGGTGTTAATGCTATTACAAATGGTGATAAATATGTAATTAGAAACCTAAAAGAACTTATCGATGTCGACAAAGAATATAGTATTGATGCAGGCAAACTTAATGTTGTCAGCTTCACTCAAACGAACAGTAATTTAAGTATTACATTATCGGGAACAAATTTAATATCAGATATAAATGAAATTACCTTACACATATTTGAAGGGAATAATATATCAAGCACTCAAAGTAGTACTGCGATACTGAAGAACGAAGTAAAAACTATTAATATAGACGTACCTACTGGCATGACAACAGTATCTAGTGTTTATGCCTCAGTTAGCGATTCAGATCTTTATGAAATAACAGCAAGAATACCAAGTAATACGAATGCTAGTGATCTAAAAATCGCAGTTGAAGATTCTGCATTTAATTTTTCTAATGGGAATACAGATTACATCGAGATAGATGGTTTTAAAATTAACTACTTTAAAGGAAATGCAATTAACGTTTCATCCTCTGGTACCGCAAGAAATATAGTAATTAAAAATTGTGAAATTCATAATAACGGTTCCAGTGGTGTTTCCGCTAGAACAAACTCTCATGGTTTAAAAGTAGTCAATTCCAAGCTTTATTCAAATTTTTCAAATGGCATAAGTATAGGCGGAGGAGAAAATTATTTAATAGATAATAATGAAATTTATTTGAATGAAGATAATGGAATCTGGTTAGGCAATGGCGGAACTGGTCAATATTCTGGAGGCCTATATCATGTCAGAAATGTATTAGTATCTAATAATTATATCCATGATCATATATCAAGAAGAAGACATCCAGATGGTTTTCAATGTCAACAAGTAGATGAGCTAATATTAGACAGTAATGTATTTGAACAACCAGGTCATCAGAATATGTGGTTACAGTACAATGGAAAAGTAAGCTTAATTAATAATATATATAGAAATGGTCCACTAGGGGTTAATAGCGTAAGGCAGGGTTTTCTTTTCAATAATACATTCTATAATTCGACAGTTAGATTTGATAGCTGGCAAGATAGAGAAGAGTTCCAGCCTAGGCTAGTAGAAATAAGAGGTAATACTTTTATCGGAAGTGGAATTACAAGACCTCCAGAACATCTTTGGCCAGCTCTACAGTATTCGCATAATTTTATTAGCATAGTTAATGGAGCTAATGACCTAAAACTAGGTTACAAAACTATAGTAAATTCAACTCCATCTGATGCAAATAGCTTAAATAATTATTTCGTCAGCGTGCCTAGTAATTTTAACTTAAAAGAAAATAGTCCTTTAATAGATAAAGGTTATAGAAAAATTAACTTCTCTCATGACATGCTAAACCAAATCAGATTTCAAGGAACAGCACCAGATATAGGTGCACTTGAGTATTCTAATACGGCTAAGGGTAGTCGTTGTAATAACGGAGTTTTAGATTTATCTGAAGAAGGGATCGATTGTGGTGGAGTTTGTAAACATGACGATGATAACGATGGATTTCATGAGGGCGCTTGTCAAATATCACAAAATGATTGTAATGATGAAGATGCAAGTATTAATCCTAGCTTTATAGACTTACTTGATGGAGTAGATAGAAATTGTGATGGCAGAGTACATCAAGATTGCGACTTAGACTATGATAATGATAGTATTAAAAATTGCAATGACAACTGCCCATCAGTATCAAACGTAAATCAAAATAATCGCGACTCTGATCTTTTAGGCGACGCCTGTGATAATTCTTTTAACTTAGTTGATGATTTTGAAAAAAGAAATACCGGGACAGCTGATCTATCAAGCACTTCAAATCTGACCTCAAAAATAGCCTGGACTAATGTACTAGGTTCATCTGGGGTGGTTTATGAAGAAGGCTTCAAAAGATTACAAATACCAGCAACGACCGCAAACGCTGGAATTAAAAATGTAATAGTTACAGATTTACCTAGCAGTATAAAAAATTATACCTTTGAAGTTAAGATTGCTAAACGCTTTACCATTCCTAGAAGTGGAATAGTTTTGCATTACGAATCATATGAAAACTATTATCTATTCGATATTAGAACTGGTCAATTAGTTAGATATGTTGGAGGGGTACCAACAGTATTAGCGACAAATAGTTCGGTTTCGCTAGCTCACAATGATAATGAATTTCATACTTTTTCGATAACAGCGATGACAAATTCAAATACTATATCATTTACAATTAAAAAAGATTCAGGAACTGCTGTGATTCTATCTGACACAAGTCCGCTATGGCTAGATGGAGTTGTTGGTATTCAGAGGGATATACATGTGAATAATGGTCTTTTTAAGATAACTGTTGAAGAAAGTAAATTAGAAATTTTTAATTAAATTTTGACAAAACGAATTTATAAAATTTCTTAAGTTAAATTCTGAAAATTATCTTCCGTAATTCAATACCTTTAGTAAAAATGTAACAGAGACGATCCCATATGTAATATAAATGTAATTTTCTGGGGTCAGCATGTTATCAAAGTTAATAAAAAAGATTTCGCTAGTTATAGTTAGTACTTTCTTAGCTAATTTCACTTTTGTCACTGATTCTAATGCTCAGTCAAATTCATGGAGTTCAACGATGACAAATTCTAATGTAGGATTTATCCCCTCGGCCGAGCCAAATTGTCGTACAGGATATTGTCCTAATAGCTTTAGTGGGATATCTGGGCAAACCATAGCAAATTATCTCTCACAACCAAATTCAAGAGTATCTGTATCTGCTTCTTCTAACACTTATTATGTAGCTGCATTAACTCCATCAAATCAATATACAAAATACGTTTTCTTTACTACTAACAACAATACACTACCTGTTATAAATGAATACTATGAGTCCGAAGGAGCTGGAACCTCAAACGGTGCAGTCACAGTCTATAACGTGACTAATAATGGATGGAGTATGGTTAGTTGCTCAGCTGATAATATAAAAACTACAGGCTTTAAGATTATTAGCTACTCAGCTAATTCTTTTGTAGCAAAATATTTTGTGAATTGTACTAAAATAGACACTAGCGGAAATAAATTTACTACTTTTACTGAAAGTTCAAATATAGTATTCAGACCTGTCTCAGCAGTTAATCCTCTTGAAAATGAATCTTTTGACTTGAGACTAAAACTTGCTCAATCAAAAAGTCAGCGAACCTTGACATCTCAAAATGGAATTGGCTGGTTTCAAAAATATGCAGCTAAGGTATTTCCTTAATCGGTCAAACGTTTACGATTTAAATTCCTACTATGGAATTTAAATCGTAACTTATTAACTAAACAATATTTAATTAAGTAATATATTTACTGCGTATCTTCCAACTTCTTTCTAGCACTCTTAGAGAATATTTTATAAAGATCTAAAGCTTTCTTCTCTAGTCTTTCTTTTGGAGATAAGGTTGCTAATTCTTCAGCAGCTCCGTTAACGGTGAACTCATCATTTTCTGTTTCAAAAATACTACAAGCATTTTTTACAGCTTTTAAAATGCTACTACCTTCTATTACTCTATTTTGTTTATCTAAGAAGCTTTTAACGTTTAAACTCGTTGCAACTTTAAGTCTTGCAAAAGACCCCTTTTTACTAAGTTGATCTGATATTTTTAATACTTCTATAATAGATTTTTGACTAAAGGGTTTTAGCAGAAAACCTGAAAATCCAATTGATAAATATTTACTAATATTTGCATCTGTTGCAACTTCACTATCTAATATGATGATAACTTTAATTTTATCCTTAGATGACTTCTCCCTTATAACAGACATCATGGAAGTTAAGGCCATTATATCCTCAGTATAATCAATTAAAACCATTGATAAATCTGAAGACGATCTAAGTTCTTTAATGAGATCTGCTTGAGTTCTAAAAAATTTAGCTAATATATTAGGCGACACATCTCTTAGCACCTGACCTAAAGAGGTTTTTGTACTGTTGTCTTCAGTAAGTGCTAGTATGTAACTACCCATTTGTAGACCTTTAATGACTTATAGTACTAATCGTGCGTAAGTACTTATTTCTTTAGGCATTTTAGTTTTTTGGCAAAGTAAATGTAAAAAATAATATTTTATCTTAAGAAAATGGCTCCCAAATGGGATATTTTGAGACTTTCAGAAAAGTTGAGTTATTTACTGCTATTCATTTTCAAGATAACTGTTCATTTTTGGACATCTATGTTTATGTGATCTTATTATCGGTCATAAGCAGTATATTAAGTACTGCGTTAATCCAAAAGACATATCAGTATCACCTCAGAAATTAATAGCGCTGAATTTAAATACGCTAAAATTCAATCTAAGAGGGTACATGATTTTCGGAAGAAGTAGAGAGACGTTTTTAAAAGAATTAATAGACATCCCATCAGTATCAGGAAAAGAAGAAGGTATATTAAAATTTCTAAAACATTTATTTGACCGCGAAGGTTGGACCAACTTTGAAATAAATGTAAAAGAGGAAGCTTCTGGAATACTAGTAGTATTCGGTACTCCAAAAGTTTTATTCACTACTCACGTCGATGTCGTTGAAGCGTCAAAAGAACTTTTTAACGCGCGAGAAGAAAACGGTATAATATATGGCAGAGGAGCATGTGATGCAAAAGCTTCTATCGTGTCTATGATATGTGCTTGCCAACATTTAAAAGCAAGTGGCGCTACTGACTTTGGACTTTTCTTATTTACTGGAGAAGAAAGAGGCGGAAAAGGAGCTGAGGCCTGCATGGGATACTTGCAAGGCTTCGGAATAGAACATGTTATCATGGGTGAGCCTACTAAATGTAGACTAGCAACTTCACAGCTTGGGGCACTTTGCCTTGATGTGAAATTTCATGGCTCCGCTTGTCACTCGGCATATTCTAATAAAGGAATTGACGCTAATAGAATAATGATCAGAGCTGCAGATAAGATTTGTTCTCTAGATGAAGCAATATTCTCAATGAGCGGCATCTGGTCAGTGAACTTAGGTAGATTCTATGGTGGAATGTCTGCAAATACAATCTCGCCTTTTGCAGCAATGGAAATTTATATTAGAACTAGTAAGAATAATCACGAAGAAGTAATTTCTTTAGTCAAATCTTTAGCTCCGATAGCTACAATTGAGACAGTATTCTCAGCTCCGAAAATGGACTTAACTACACTTGATGGCTTTGCAACCACAGAAGCTAGAATGTGCAGCGCGCTACATCATTTTGAAGTATTAAATGCGAATCTAATGATGGCAGGTCCTGGAGATCCGAAACTTGCGCACACAAAAGATGAGTGCGTAGAAATTTCTGAATTATACAAAGCTAGTGATTTGTATGTAAATATGTATCAAGAAATTACTACCGGTCAAGAATTTGATATTGGATACCAAGCTTTTAGAAATCAGGCTGAAATGCTTTGGACGGAGCATTAAAAATAAAAAAAGGGCTACCTATGTATCATAGGAAGCCCAGATGTTTAGCGACAGATCAAAACCTTAATCATGAAAAGGCACCTTGGAGTGACTTTTTATTCGTAGTTGATTTGCTTTTAGTAAAGATGTGAACTTTTTGCTGACTTAACAAATTGATTACGTCTAAGTAATAATCTGGGTAAGCAGTTTCAAGCGCTCCGCTCTCAGCTAACTTAAATAAAGACGAGAGGTCAATTAAGTTATCCTTTCTAAAGGTAAAAACTTCCTCGGCAACCAACAAAGCCAAAAGCAACTTTCTGGTATAAGGAAGGGATCCCCAATTAAAACCATCTTCGCCAAAACCCTCAACATCCAAAAAATCGCCCTTAAAGACCGGATGTTCTTGAAGCTGAGAATCTGGTGGAATTCCTAGTTTTAGTGCAACCACGGGTTTACCGTTTACATTTACGAATGGTTTGAGCTTCTGCTGCGAAGTCGCCAGATTCACCCTCTTCACAGTTTCAACCTGATCAATCTCACCATCTACCCAAACCATAACTGCGGCATCGTGCACAAGCGTTCGAAGTGATTTGAAGTATCTGGAATTAGACTGTAGAGGCTTTTTTGCAACTTCCTCTACAAGTTCTTCAGGAGAACATTCACTGGCGTTCCGAGCTTTAAAATGTTGATCTCTTTGGCTAGAGACAACTTTCTTCTTTTCTCTTAGCTCTTCGCAAATCGCACGAGCTAAAGGATCTGGCATCTTAAATATCTCTACAAAACGCTCGAATGCAATATGCCTTAGTGCTCCTAATGCTCCTGCAGTTGTACTTTCCAAAAACTCAACAAAATCAGCCTCGGCAACGTTTACCTTGGTCGCAGACTTCAACAATGCAATCGCAGCTTGCACTCGGCTGTCTTCTTTGAATGACATGGTCATTCTCCTTTTGGTTAGAAGACTCTCTCTCTCACAGGTTACAGCAACAAAAAACCTTTTTTTCTGTCACCAACCGATTTGAATTACTAATTTTTAAGCAATCTAAATCGACTGGTAAAGACATTCTTCTACCCACTATATGTTTAGTCTTAGCATGAAAAAATTAAAAATCAACTAGCTAAACTTATCCAACTAAGTATCTAAGGTGACTCAAAAAATAAATAAAATAACCTTGAGCATGCACTAGGGAGAGAGTAGCAACTCTGCTCCCTAAAAAGTTTAAACTTTTAGAAATCCTACCACATACTAAGAACGCCCATTAACCGAGACCACTGCGCTTCCCCGATACTATAGGCCAGGTGCAAAAAATTAATGTCATCAGCATTTTCACACTTTCGCCATTTTACGACTTCTGGACTTTGCTTAAAAGCATAAGGTTCGTAGTTCAAAGCTTCTAGTAAGAGACAAAAGTCATCTAACTTTTTTTGTCGACCAAATTGACCTAATGCATTCTTAGTAAAGCTAAGCTTTTCAAGCTTAGCTTCTCGTTCAGTCGGTAGCACTTCCGCTTCACCTTCTACTGTATCATCCTTGCCAGATCTGATTGACTTCATTAAGCTTTTAACCAAATCAGGTCTGATATCTTTTAAGCATTGTTGCACCGCTGTAAAACACTCAAAAGTAAGTCCGTCTTGATATTGTGGAAATACTTCTAATATTGAATACTTATCAAATTGTGATTCAAGTGAAATGATTCTTCCATTAAACAAGTAACTACACTGAAACTCAATTAGTTTCAGGAAAAACGCATTTAAAGCAAGAGTATGAAATGCATCTATCATTGCATCTTTTGGATAACTCTCACTAAAGTTCACTAAGCTCGCTTTAACTTTCATCCAATTCTCTAATGAAAACTCCGGAAGTGGAACAAAATTTTTGTAAACTGATTGAAATATACTTTGGTATATTTCAACTTTTATATTACCACTAATTTTTTTTTCAAAAGACGGCTCGTACAAAGAATGTACTTTGGGCAGCTTAAATTTTAAATAAATCGCACCTGGCTTTGGAATATAATCTCCAAGTTCAGAGCTACTGACAATCGCCCGTACGGGAATATTTCCAACTTGTACTGATGTAAATCCTCCCATGGATTCGCATCTTGTTAAAGTAAGCCTATTTTTATCTTGGTATGTTCTGGATAAAAGATTTCCATCAAACATTTCAAAAATACGATTCGCGTATTCATTCTCGCAATCAAACGGAAGCGCGACACCAACAGTAATAAAATTTTCATCCCAAAACTTAGATTCTTCAATATCAAGTTTTTGACGTTCTAACTTTGACAGGATTCTCATCATCATACTCCTTAAAAAACCAAAAAAAACGAATTGAGTCACCAAATAAAAGTTTATTTGGTGAGCTAAAACTTCTACCTAGATAAGATTTTAAAAGAACGGAAATACTTGCATTAAATAGCACTAATAAAAACATTGTCAAACTCTAAGAACTTCTCCTAATAATATTTCTGAATTTCATATAGTTACGATTTAAACCATAAAGTTTTGAAGCAAAACTGCCGTAACTTTTTTTATAGTTGTGTGTGTTCTTGTGTTTCAAAAAAGGGGTTTTTTATGAAGTCTAAGTTTTCGCTTGTTTTACTTTCTCTATTCTTAATTTCTAATATTTCTAAAGCTAGTAACGAAATTAAAGATGGGGTCATTGATGATTTTAAAAAAATTGGCTCTGTTGTTAGTTTAGAAGGAGACTCTAACAAAAGAGGTCCTAGTGGTTTAGGAATTCAGTCTGGTCGTGCTAGTAGTTTATCATTTGAATATACTGGAGAGGAGTATGGAAGTAGTAAAGCAATTTATGTAAAAGATGGAGCTAGTCAAGAGTCTCCAAGTACAAACAGACTTGATGTAGATAAAGATAATCGCATTAGTCCGCTTGATGTATTAATGTTAATAAATGCTCTGAATAGAGGAGATCAATATAATATAGACTTAGATGCTAATTCTGATGGTTATGTAAGTCCTATAGATGTATTACTGATTATTAATTACTTAAATCGCGATCCTGCGACTAATCAGGGAGGTACATATACTGGAAATAATAGAGTATCGGACACTACCGATTCTTCATTTTCACTAGCAAACTATGGTAGAGGACAATCCAAAGCCAGCGTTAGTTATAATACACAGGCAAAAAAAGAACTATTAACTGGCTATACAGGTTTTAGTCTTAAAATTAAATTTAATGGTCTTGAAGCTTATAGTACGAATGATCCAGAAATTAAAATCGGTTTAACTACAAGAGATGAAAGAGGATATATCGCAGGATCCTCAGTCTGCTCTACTAAAATAGAAACAGTTATGGCCGAAAGCGGAAGAGCAAGAATAAATAAAAATGCTAAAGTCGAGATACCATTTGCGAATTGTGTAAAAGGAGCAAATGCCAGCTCAGCAGCTGATTTAAAAAATATTTCTGAAATTGGATTAAGTTTAATAAATAAAGATTTTCTTTCAGAGTTTTCTGTACAGGAATTTTCTCTTACTGGAAAAATTGAAGTAATGGGGCCAGAAGATATTTATACACCTAACGCAACCAATATTCCTCTCCTACCGACAAGAAGAATACAATGTGACGTTATTGACTTAGCAGAGATGGAAAGAAAGACAAATGAGGAATTAGAGAATTACATGAGAGTACACGGGGGAAAAGTAGATTTCGAGGGAGAAACGTCCTGTTTTAGAAATCCATATTTCGATGCTTCACTAGGAAATGGAACAAATGTATATGTCCCACCAGCTCAATTCGGTGAATTATTAAATATGTATACAGGAGATAACGCTAATTATAATAACAGCATTGAACAAAGCAAATCATACTGGATAAATTCTAATGCAAATAATGCTGCTGTAAAGAGCGCATGTTTTATATGCTTGTTAAGAAGAGATAGTGGATGTTATCCACGCGGAGTACAAGTATCTCTAGCTAACGGAGATAGTAAAAAAGTCGAAGATATCGCAGTCGGAGATCTAATAAGTAACCCAGTTACAGGAGAAGCTCGTAAGGTTTTAAAAATTGTAGAAGGACCAGAAAAGTTAGGAATAGTAGAATATGGTTTTGGAGATACTTTAGCTAAGGTAACCCAAAAGCATCCAATACTTACTAAAAATGGACTTAAGACAGCTATTGAACTTAGTCTATCAGACGAAGTGAAAGATAAAGAAGGTAAACTTCATCAATTAAGACACCTAAAAGTACTAGAAGTTCAAGAAGGTGAGACTGTTATCAACTTCGTCCTCGAAGGCGAAAATAAAGATGATCACTACATGCTAGCAGATGGCATAGTTGTAGGAGATTTATATCTACAGAAAGAGCTAGGGAAGTAAACTTATGAAACTGAATATATTAAAATTAGTTATAAGTTTAACAAGTACGCTAATGCTGAGTATCTCAGCATTAGCAGAATCCATAGATAGAGAGATAGAAAGGAATTTAGGTTTAGAATATGCAAATGTATCAAAAGGTGTGATAAAAGTAACGATTAAGCCTGAAGGACGATGTTTCTTTGGCGACCTTGATGCAATGATTTTAGAGCTAGGGACTAGTGCAAAAGACACTAAATATTACTTAAGTTTAGAGTCTATGGATAATACAAGTAGCCAAAGTACTAATTTCACAGAACTTCCAAGTCTAATGAAATTAGCTTCAGAACCTAATACTTTTGAATTAGCAATTCCTAATAAAGATTCAAAACTTCTTGGTTTATATCTGTGCAAATCTTCGTCAAGTAACTTCACGACTTGCAAAGATAAGAAGGTAGTGAGTTATAATGAAATTCTAAAACGATATCAGGTTAATTATAACAAGAAAGATAAAACTGTTCAGAATGTATCAAACTCTCCAGAGTATCTAACGAACTCTGCTGATAAAATTTATTTTTATAAACCAATAATTGTTCAAGACTATAAAGTAGCAGTTCCTACTAAGGCCATGAGCAATAGTCGTTATGAATCAATGAATAGTATGCTTAGTAAATTAGATGTAAATAATAAGTCATTAGAAAGCGATATGAAGACTATGCTTCAGTTATCATCAACCTTAGAATCTATTCCGTTGCAAGTAAAAAAAGGCGAAGTGGTGATTACACTGCCAGGTTTTAGTGCAAAAAAATGTGGGCTCTAGGAGCTGATTAATTTCTGGTAGTCTAACTGACTACTAGAAATTACTTCTTTTGCAATATTTGCAGAATAAATATCTGTAATTTCTACTACCGAAGTATTTTGATCAGGCGACCTTTTATAATTTAAAAAATAGTGTCGAAGCCTATCAATTAACTCCTCAGGAATACTCGAAATATCTTTGATATTTCCATAAACTGAGTCATCCTTTAAAACAGCAATGATCTTATCGTCAGCCTCATTATCATCAATTAGCCTAAGCCCACCGACAGGAATAGCTTCAACTATAATATCGCCATGAGTAATAGTTTTTTCCGTAAGAACACAAATATCAAGAGGATCCCCATCCCCAACTATATTACTTCTTGAAACTTTGTTCCCACAATAGTTCCCCACCTCAGTTCCACAATAAGTTTGAGGCACAAAACCATACAGCATAGGACATTGATTAGAATATTTTTGTGGGCGATCTATTTTAAGATAACCAGACTCTTTATCAATTTCATACTTCACAGAGTCAGTAGGAACGATTTCAATAAAAACTGTTATAATATCAGGAGCTGCTATGCCGATAGAAATGCCGTGCCAGGGATGAGATTTGTAGGGCTGGGATTTATAGAGCTGTGATTTGTATTTATTATTTTCTTGCATGTTTTAATTTATTTTTTAATTCTTTGCCTACATACTTTTGCAACTTCTATCTAAATTATGCAAAGACAAAAAGTAGCCGCTCACTCGATAAGTTCTGACCCCTTAAGTCTTAATCTGCTCATTCTCGCACATTCCACCTGGAATGTAGCTCCGAGGTGCCACAAATTTTTTCCAGCTAAATTTAGCTAAGGAAAAAAATTTGCTCGAAGTCCGCCGATTAAGACTTAAAGGGTCAGAACTTATTTCATCACTTAATTTTTATAAATAAGACTTTATAAGGTCTTTCTTAATTTAGTTAATACTAAGTATTGTAACTCTACAAACCTTATCTTCTATTGCAGTGTATTTAATATAACAAAACATAGACGGGGCAATAGAGTTTCAAATCCTTGAGTCTTATTGGCCGGACTTCGAGTAAATTTTTTTCCTCAGCTAAATTTAGCTGGAAAAAATTTAGGGCACCTCGGAGCTGCATTCCCAGCGGGAATGCGCGAGAATGAGGCCAAAAAGACTCAAGGATTTGAAACTCGGGTGGGGTAGTAAACGTTAAACTCGAGAATTATTTGCTCATGCTCACTGATAGTGTCTATCCTAAAGAACCTTTCTCAGATCCCCAACTCTTATTGTTAATTTATTACTATCAAAATTTTCCAAAACTGGAACTGCCAGGTTTCTACTTAGTGCTGTCTTACCTCTAAAATCTATTAACGAAAAGCCCTCGGGATGGCTTTGTTTTAACTCTAACAAAACAGATTTGTAAAAATTTAACTTCGTAGTGGAAAAAACATATGTTTGGATATTTGTTATCAAGCCTTCAGACTCTAGCAGTTTTTGAATTGGTTTAAATTCTTGTTCTGTAAACTTTATTTCTTCCAATAAATTAACTTTTGATATACCAGATACCACTTCTAATATGCGAAGTACTTTTTCGTAAGCTTCTAAGTCTTTTTTTGAAATTTCGGGCTTGAATGTTTTTAATGAAAAGTATGTTTTGTTGTAGGTTAATCTTTCATCTTTTAAAATAAAACTTCTAAATTTTTCCTCATCTAGACTTTCTACATTAAAACTTTCTGCGCTAAAGTACTTACATATCTCGTACAAACTCAGTCCAAGCTTTAATGGATTTTTTAAGTGATACTTACTTATTATTGAAAATATTTTATTCTTAAGTGCTTCTTCTTTATAAGCATTAATCCAAGAAGTTTTCCCAATTCTTATTAGTAAAGATTGTGCCTCAAATTGAGCTAACTTCTCCTCATAATAGCCTTCATTTAATCCAAGTAATGCGACAAGATCTTTTTTATAAATAAAAATCCTCTCCCCTGCTAAGAGTTCAGATGAAGTAAAATTTCCGCTTAAATTAAAGCTACTAGAAGTATTAAAATCCTCTATTCTCTTTTCACTATAACGCTTTCTAATCGGCCTTGAGGAGATAGATAAAACAGAGCCTCCTGCTACTGTATATGAATCTCTTAGAATGAACTTATCCCCTGCACTTACTACGACTTCCTTACTAAATAATATCCTGCCTGCTGCTTCCATTCCTGGTTCTATTGTATTTCCACCAACTGGATAAACTCTACATGCTGCAGACAATGTTCCAAGGCAAAAAGTAAACTGCCTTCCTCTAACAATATGCTCGTTCTCAGAAGAATTTTTTAGCCAGACATTTATACTTTTTGTTTGATTAAAAACATTTGGCGTAGCCAAACAGACTCCTCGTTCAAAATCTTCTACCTCGGCACTTCTTAAATTTATAGCCGAGCTAATTCCCTGACTTGTAGCTAAAACCTCAGTCCTATAATTTTGAATGCTTCTTATATCTAATTTATTTCTCGTATGTGATGTAATAAGCTCTAATTCTTGATCTTTTAAAACCATACCCTGACAAGGTATGCCAGTAACGACTACTCCTGCACCTTTCATAATGAATGCAGACCTAACATACATTCTAAAAGGAATGTTATTAGTTGTTTTTTCTATTTTTATACTTGTGAGTACTGCTTCCTCTATTAGAAGTCGCAGTTCAGAAATTCCATAATTTGTTATAGAAGAAACTATGCTAATTCTAGAATCGTCAGAAATTAAAAATTCAACTAAAAGCTCTTCAATTTCTTGCTCAACTT
Source organism: Pseudomonadota bacterium (assembly GCA_027487795.1). Lineage (GTDB taxonomy): Bacteria > Bdellovibrionota_C > UBA2361 > SZUA-149 > DAOLCO01 > JAIYCX01. The sequence goes on from JAIYCX010000013.1 coordinate 119,873, forward strand.
CTTTAATTCTAAATTCAGAAACTAAATCTTTTTTTGTTATCACCGGTAAGATTTTCTTAGCACCTAAGTGAGATAAAATTTGTAGATGCTCTCTAGTCTGTGGCATGACACCATCATCTGCTGCGACTATTAAAAGAGCGATTTCGATAGAAGAAGCGCCGGCTGTCATATTTTTTATAAAATCTTGATGCCCAGGAACATCTACTAAGCCAATGACATCTCCATTAGATAAAACAAAAGGTGCCACTGCAAAGTCAATACTAACCCCCCTGAGCTTCTCTTCTGGGTGCCTATCGGTTTCAAACCCAGTTAAGGCTTTTACTAAAGAAGTTTTCCCATGGTCAACATGGCCGGCAGTGCCAATAATTATAGGTAAGGCTCGTGACAAAATATGACTATTGAAAATTATTTATACTGTTAATTATTTCAGTATCTTCAATATCAGAGACACCGCGAAGATCAAAATAAATCGCGCCATCATGAGTCCTAGTAAAAATACTTGGAGTTTGATTTCTTAAATAATTAGCAAATTTTTCAACTTGTTTATGCTTTATTCGAAACCCATAAGACTGAATTGCTCTATCTGGAGTTGAGCCTCCACCTAGATAACTATCCATCATAACGACTTCGGCATTATCAACAGATATTTCTGATAAAATCTTATTAGCTCTATTTTTTAATTCTTTATTAGAGACACTTAAAAATTTATAAATAGGAATTTCCTCACTAACTTTATTATTTAGAAAACTAAGAAGGGTACCCTCTAATGCTCTTAAAGTAAGCTTGCAGGATCTGAACATTCTAGAAAATTCATTCTTTCTAATTCTATTAATTAAAGTTTCTTCACCGCTTAAAATCCCAGCTTGAGGTCCTCCAATTAATTTATCCCCACTATAACAACAAACAGAAACTCCGAATTTTACACAATCTTCGACTGTTAACTCTCTCTCCAGTCCCCACTTAGATAAATCAACCAAAGCCCCACTACCAAGATCTGCAAAAACAGGAATTTTATGTTTTTTCCCTAGCTCACACAATTCTTCTAAGCTCGGAATAGACGCAAAACCAGATATTCTAAAATTTGATTGATGCACAAACAATAATGCTGAAGTATTGGAAGTTATCGCTTTTTCATAATCTAATAAATGTGTTTTATTAGTAGTCCCAACTTCTACCATCTTACAACCACTAGCAGCCATAATATCTGGCATACGGTAACAGCCTCCGATTTCAACTAAATGTCCTCGGCTAATAATAACTTCACGACCATCGCAAAGCTCTTTTAACATTATAAAAGTAGCTGCAGCGTTATTGTTAATTACAGTTGTAGCCTCAGCACCTGTTAATTCTTTTATAATTTCTTCAATGAAATCTTCTCGTTTCGATCTTTCTCCGCTTGATCTATCAGCCTGAACTAAATTATAGCCAGCTCCTACTTCTAAAAATTCAGTTGCTAAGTCAGATAGTGGTGCCCTACCAAGACCAGTGTGCAGTAAAATTCCCGTACAATTGATTGCCCGTTTTCCTCCAAGGAAAACATGAGAGACTTCTTCTTTAATTTTTTTAATTATTTTTTCAAAACTAGGAACTGTCTTTTTCTTCAGTTTAATTTCTGAACGAATCTGATCTAGTACTCGATTAGCAATTAACTTAACTAATCCGATTCCTGTTTTTTGTATTAAATCACTTAGCTCCGTACAAGATAAAACTTTAGTGACCGCCGGTATATTCCGGTATGTATTTTCTTCCATTTACCCCTCTATGATTTTGGCGGAAGTATATGGGGATCGAACCCACCCAGAGCTTTTTAGGCCCTGCAACGGTTTTGAAGACCGCAAGCATCACCAGACACTTCATACTTCCAGAGGATTAATAAGTTAAGATTTCAATAACTTAGATTACCATACACAAGTTTTGGTTTCTATAAAAATGATAATTAATTAAAGAACTTAAAAAAAGTCGCTAATGTACCGATTTACATCATAATATTCTATATTTAGACTAGTTTAATTAATGCTTATTTCAAAAACAAATTCTTTCGGCTACATGCTCAAAGTATACTTGTTTTTGTTCGCGTTTATTTCTTACTTTTATAGCACGGATACTCAAAGCCAAAACAGTCAAAACGACAACTACGTCCCATACGAACCTAAAACTGGCGGAAATCCAAACTCAACGACTCGTCCTGAAAAAATGGTCGAACAGAATATTGATAGGGCTTATCAAAACTTAGATAAATTCGTAAACAAAAACGGCAAAAGAATTTCAAATATTCCTCCTCAACAAAAAAACAAAGTAAGTAGATATGGTGAAAGAGGACCAGATAAAAATCCGCTAGAAAAAAACAACATAAACGGCACACTTGACAGGGCAAAGTCTTGGAATGAATATGTAATGGATAGTAGGGTCATTCTTAATGATTTAACATTTCCGCAATGTATGGAGCCTAGACTACTAGCTGAAAGAAGAAACGGAAGTGTTATATTACATGATCCTGCAAACGCTTTATACGCAGCTGCCTGTGCATTTAATTGCCCAAGAAGATTACTTCTAATCCCTATGAATAGAAATTGGCAAGTAACTTCCTATTATTGGCCTGAGTATCAAATTAGTGTTAACAGAGCTGGTGCTCAAATGATAGATACAGAAATCGTTAACGAGAACAGAGGTCCTAGTGAACTTTATAGAAACCCAACATCTATTAAAGAGGAAAGTGACGGAGAGCGCGGAAGAGCAGCTCAGCTTGCAATTCTTGATAGAATGGGAATCCCTGCAACTAATCAAGATAATTTCAAAAGTCCTAATTATCACAGAGCAACTAGTGAGTTTCACCTAAGACAGGATGGAGAATTAAGATATCCAAGTGCCATGAGACCAAATGCATTTTGGCGAGCTGCTAATGCAAGAAGAAGACAAAATATTGGCTACAGAAGAAACGATAGTTGCTTATTTAATGCATTAGATCCAACAACTGCAAATAGAAAAGTAGTCGCAAATAGATTTGATCAAGGAGTATACTCTCTACTTGCTAGATATCCTGAATTAAGAAAAAGAACAGATAGAGAAAGATACAGATACACCACGCCTGCCGCAAGCAATCTTCAAGACTACAGAAATTTCACACCTCAACAATTCAAACAAAGTTTATGTGCATCATGGAGAATGAGTTCTAATCCAGAAGTATACCAAGAACTAGAAAGAGCAGGATTTAGCTCACAAAATGATCCCAAATTCAGAGATTACTGCCTACCAGGTGGTCTAGACCTTAGCGGATCAATGCTTGCAGAGGAAAATACGCCAATATTACAGGCAGACGCAGCAAGAGCTGTAATGGGCGCGATTTGGTTTGGATCAGATCAATCTCAATTTCAACGAATGAACAAAAATGGTAGAAGAACAGCTAAATACTCTCTATATAAAAATAGAAGGAGCTCATCAGTTAATAGATATGTAAACTTCGAAAGCAACCCTAGTGAAAATGAATCAAAAATTGTTTTCCTAGATAAATTTCAAAGAATATACCCCACCCAATCTTTAACTGGAGGAGATGGAGAAGCAGGAGCAAGTAGTAAAAATTTTAGAACTGATATCAATCAACGAGGTTCGCACTGCTTCAGACCAGAAGATATTCCAAATTGGTCTAGTGAAGGTAGAACTACAAAATCTGAGTGGCCGCTTGGTTTAATGCTGGACTCCTCAGAACACTTCGGAGAAACTAGATGGGCAGTATGGAATAGAAGAATAGTTTGTAGCTGCGAAGATTTAGGTATTTTCTCAGGTTGTTTAAATTTAAATGACGGAGATCACGATGAAGAAGTTTTCGCTGGAACACTTGGATTCACCGGAAGAAAAATGCCTCCTGCATTTGAGAAGGCTATACCTATAGTTAGAGGATTAGCTAATCAAACGAGTGCACCAAGCGCTCGTAGTGGCGGGTCAAAAGGATTTGATTTGAGTAGTGTCACTGTTGATTCAAGAATAGCAGGTAGCACATTACCAATAATGCCAGGGGGTGGACAATCTACTCCTCAAGTATCGGAAGCAAACCAACAACCTCAAGATATGTTCATCTGTATGGCTGCGGAAGAACAACAAGATCAGAACAATCAAAACGGTCAAAATAACCAAAACAATAACCAGTCTCAAAATGGACAAAATAGCAATTCAAATACTGGTAGCAATACTACGACCGGAGGTAACACAACTACAGGTAGCACCGGTGGAACAGCGGGACCAGCAACTGGCTCTACTGGGGGTGGTACAATTAGTGGTGGTAGTGGAGGAGCCGCTGGTGGTGGAATAACTGGTGGCGGTAGCGCGCCTACAACCGGAGGTGGTGGAGGTAGTTTTGGTTCCGGCAGTTCTTCTGGTGGCTTCGGTGGCGGATTTGGGGGAGGGTTTGGCGGAGGGTTTGGAGGAGGATTCGGCGGTGGACCACCCACCTGAGTAGGTAATTCATGCAATAGAGCTTTCGCCGGGCGCGAGGGACCACAAAGAACAGTAAGATTAAAAAGGGTAAGAACAGAAGCCAACGGTTCTATCAGCGCCGTACAAATTGGTAGTGGCTTTAATTGTCGAGGTGAAGATTGTATTTTTGGGGCCAGAAAACTAATCTCTTCTAATGTTGGTGAAAAACCTTTCACTAAAACTACCTGCACCGAAACTCAAAATTTAGATGGATTGTCATCAATTTATTGTGGTGACGCAGTGCAGCGAAAAATGCAAGAAAGGGAAAAAAGCTGAGGCGGCGGATCTTGCGACACCGGTGGTGGCGCGTATGATAGTGGGTACTCAGACGGAGGAGGATATTCTTCCGGAGGTGGCCAAGGATTCTACCAACAAGGTCAGAATGGTCTAGAATATTGTCAGCCAGTATCTTCAGAAGATTATAATAACTCTGGAGGAAATTCGGGCGGTGGTGGCGGAGGTAGTGGATGTGCCGGTGGTAACTGCGGTGGTGGTGGCGGTGGTGGATCTGGTGGCGGTTGCGCAGGTGGCAACTGTGGTGGTGGCGGAGGAAGTGGAGGTTCAGGTGCAGGCTCTGACGGCGGCTTAGGTGGTATTGGAGGTATTGGCGGAATCGGAGGTATCGGTAATGGACTCGGCGGAGTTGGGGGCATTATTGGTATCGGTGGAATTGGCGGTATATTAAATGGATCTCAAGGAAATTCTGGCTCTGATACAAGTAATGGAAGCAATCCTTCAAGCAGCCCCTTACCTATAGTTCCGATAGAACAACCAGCTTCACAAACTGGAGCTCAACAACAAAATGGACAGCAGGCCGTGACTCAACCTCAATTCAATCCAAGTCCACAGTCTATAGTACCAAATATCGCACCAGTTACGATAACAGATCCACAGATAGTAACTCCGCAGCAAGTTAGTCCTGCTCAAAATAATACCATTCAGGATAATACCCCTCAAATTGAGCAACCAAACATACCTAGCTCTAATCCTTCTCCTTTACCGATAGTGCCACAGCGCACCATTAATAATTCTAATTCCGGCGAAAAGAAAAAGTCATTTGGAAATTTATTCGATTAGGTATTATAATTTAAGAATGAAAAAAATTTTATCGTTCTTATTTATTCTAATATTATCAAGTAGCCCTGTACTTGCTGATAATGATCCCTTCTCAAGTCCGACCGTAGTTTATGTTATCGCAAGCGGAAGTAATTTAAATCATGTAAGAGAAGTGGTAGATAATACAGTTCGCCTCTCAGCTAAAGTTCCTATTAGAAGTTTTACTCTAGTACAAAAACTGAGTGAGATATCAGCAACTGCAACAGACGACAAAGAAAGCTCAATTAAATCTTACGACTCTGCAATTTCTCCGATAAAGCAACTAGGACTTGAAGAAACTAGTACAGACTCAAGTTTAACTACAGTTAAAGAACTAAGACTATCATACTCTCCTACTTGGATAGTAAAAGCTAATGGCAGAGAATATGTATACGAGGGCTACCAAGATATTTCTAAATTTTTTACTAGAGATGGAATATTTTTAAATAAAATAGAAGGTACTTCAGAAACTGAAAATCTCGGTAATATTGCACTTCATGAAAAAAGATCTACAAGTATAAATTTCCCCCTAACATCAGAAAAACAAACTACTGAAAATTTAAATATCGGTATAATATTTAAACCTGGAGCAAACGACCCCTATCCAGATCTTGATGATAAAGTAGAAAACTTTATAGCCTTACCAAAATGCATCACAGCAAAAACAGAGCTTGATGAAGTCTTTCATGACACTCCCGGCAGTGAAAGTTTAGACACTATCATATACGATCCTAGAATTATGAAAGAACAGAAATTAGCGTCAAGTCAAAAAGTTGCGACAATCCCTTGGGATCCCAACTACGACACAAGCGCCGGACATGAATCTGCCGATGCAAAACTTCAAGATCTTGCCAGAGTATTAAATCCAAGATGTTTACCTGCAAGATTTAGCTTTACCTATTCTGGCAGCAAACGTTATCAAAAAATACAGTACGGCGACAAAGCGTGGGAGTAGCATTAAAAAAGCGCGCAATTATTAAGTCATGGATACTACGCTATGCTCCTTCTGAAATATTTGGCACCATCACCGCGATCCTAGGTGTTCTACTAGCTGGATTTTTATTTGGAGAAGATAATAAAATCTTAACTGCCTACTTCGGAACAATGGGTGAGAATGTTGGTTTTTATTCATTAATTATTTTAAAAGAATACAAAGAAGTAAGACTTAGAAATCCAAACGCGCCTATCTTTTCAAATATCTGGAAAACAATCATCGGAATCATCTTCGAATTCGGCCCCGCCGAAGCCCTTGATAGCCTAGCACTCCGACCCTTTTTTATGTTTCTAGGATTATCTTATTTTGGAAACGTGAGCGTTGGTACGATCGTAGGAAAGATCTGTGCAGATGTGACTTTTTACATTCCAACTATATTTTTGTTTGAGGTAAAGAAGAGGATCGTTAAAAAAATCTCCTAACCTCCTATCCTTCCTGTTTTTTATTAAAAGAAATGACAGGAAGCGTAGGAAGATAGGAGAGTTTTAAAACGGAGGTGTGTTTGGGACAACCAAAAACAACCTCCAGTTTTAAATTTTCATTATTTGAAATAAACTCTGTTAAAATTCTTCATCTTCTTCATCTGGCAAGGCTACAAGTACAGCACCTGTTCCACAGTTAATAAAGGTCTCAACATGTTCTGCATTCAAATCAGCAGCAACCGACTCGAGATCTAGAAACATTCCAAAATATGACCGATGATAGACTATTTCTCGTAGTCTAAAAAAGATTTCATACTGTCGAGGACTTAGATCAACGAACGGGGCAACCATTTTCTCTAGCTCCTTGTTTAGTTCCCCAAGCAGCTCTAAATCTTTTGAGAATACAAGCGGCGAGATAGCTTTTTGAATCGCCAAAAAATATTCTGTAGAATCTTCTGCCAAATCTTCTGACGAATCTCTAGATTCAAGCTTACTCAAGTAAAAATCTTGTACTAAGGTACCAATCGATATATCAAGAAGAGCTAATGCTCTAGTTACTCGGTCAAAATCTTCGGTCACCTCTTTATTATTCCGTACCACGTTCAAATAGAAGCTTTTCGTATAAATCCAGCTCCTATCTTCCCCATCTTCGTAAAGCTCGCCTGCGTAGCCTGGTATTACTTCTTTCAAATCATCTAAAAAGCCATCCAAGGAATCACCCAATTCACTTAGATCATCATCACCGTTTACTTTAATAGAAAAAAGATAATCAAACTTTGTCATCATCAAAATCCTTTCAGAAAAACCAGAAACAAAACACACCACCGATTTCAGAACCTAAAAAAGACTAAGCAAAAAATATAGCTCTAAAATCGGTAGTTTAAAAAACTTCTACACAGATTGGAATGTGATTGAATAGTATTAACAAAGGTATCTTTAGTCAATAAATACTCCTCCTAACCTCCTATCCTTCCTGTCGTTATATTTTAAAAAACAGGAAGGATTAGGAGGTTAGGAGAGATAGAGAAATAAAAAACGGAGGTGTGTTTGGGACAACCAAAAACAACCTCCAGTTTTAAAATCAAATCTTGCTAGTAGCTATGAATTCATTTTTTTCCAAATTGTTAACTCGAGAGAATCCCGTACCTCAGCGTCCAATACCCTCGGAGCAGCTTGAGCTAATGCCTGATCGTAACACCGACGAAATTCAAAAACGCACTGTTCATTCAAGTCGAGTCGATCAATTGTTGCAAAGATTATCGATGCGCTAGCTTCTTGCTGATACTTACATAGCATAACTACCAATGCATGGTAAAAATACATTTGAGTACTTGTAAGTTCCACAAGAGGAGCGAGCATCGAAGCCACGCCAAGCGTATCTTCCTTGATTTCAGCCTCCAAATTATCTTTCAAACTTTTCGGACCAGAAACAACTCGATCTAAAAAAGCTACTTTCTCTTCTTCTTCTAACGCCGGAACAGTAAGAGCTAGCGCTCTAGCTGCTTGGCTAAAGTCGTAGTAACTTCCGTTTTTACTTTGGACAACAATCAAAAAGAAAGATTTGATAAACTTCCAAGTGTCTTCATCTTTCGGAAGTCTCGGTACTGCTGTTATCAGATCATCATAAAAATTGTCCAATGAACTACTAAGCGTTTCCAAGCTCTTGTGCTTAACCGTAAAAAAATACGCAAAACTTCTACGCTGATGAGCCGCGGATGTTCGGATTGTCATAACAAAACTCCCTTCAAAAACCCCATAAAAAAAACAAAACACACCACCGATATCAGAACGCTAGAAAGCAAAGCTCTAAAATCGGTAGCTAAATACTCTTCTGCCCAGATGAAGAATTAAGTAATGTGTGATGTAAATTTAGATTGAGTTTTTTTAGATCAATTTATACTTAGAATCATATGCAAAACAAAAATACAGAAAATGTATTTAGTTACAGAAAATATGACTTAAACTAAGAATAAAAAAGCTAAGGTTGTATAAAGATCAATTATATAGATGTAGTGAAAAAGATGTTTGGTGAATAAACTACCAAATAAAAACAAGAAAAAACGATTTTTAAATTATGATTTAAATAAAAGATAAGCTATCTGCCATCGAATTCACCATATATAAACTTGTTATACATAGAAAACTCAATAAAGACTTACTATCACAGCATCTACTCAGATTCGAATGTTTTTAAATTATAGTCAGTCTTATATTTTTAGTCAAGCGGCTAATTAATTAAGTGGCAAAGTTACCACAACTAAAAGCCCCACTCCATCATCCGGCCTTTCAAATTTAATACTGCCCGAATGATATTTTATATAGTGGTTTGCAATACTTACCCCGAGTCCGCATCCTTGCTGCTCATGTAAATCCCTTTTAATTTGAAAAAATCTCTGGTCATCCTCCATTAAAGATAAAGCCTCACCTTCAAGCCCTCGGCCATAATCTCTAATATAAATTTTTAGATCATTCTCCTCTCTTATAAAAGAAACACTTATTTCTTTTCTTTCCTCTGTAGAAAATTTTAGAGCATTATCAATTAACCTCACTAAGGCATCTACTAGTTGCTGCATGAAAGGATTAAAACTTTGCTTTTTAAGTTCCTCTTCGCAGGATAAAGAAATCATAAAGTCAGTATAGATTTCTCCAAATTTTTCTTTTATAACTTCAGAAATAGCTTCGACTATTTCTCCGACCTTTGTAGGAGATCGAAATTTTTCAAATCCAATTTTTGCCTCTCCTATATCTATCTGCTGAAGTACTATAAAATCTTCAACTAACCTTTCAAGCCGTTGACCGCCTCGAAGTATAGAAACTAAAAGATTTTTTACTTGTGAATCTTGAAGCGAATCAAACTCTTCTAATAAAAGCTCAGATCCTGTAGTTATCGCTACAAGTGGTGTTCTAAACTCATGAGAAAGTGTATGAACAACGCGCTTTTTAAAAGCTCCAATTACTTGATCTTTATTATTTTCTACGGATTTTAATTTAATAATCTGTCCTTTTACAGCAGATACTAATTCTTGAATATCAAATGGTTTTTGAATAAAATATGCACCACCAGCAGAAAGAGATGACTGAAGAGTATCAGCACTATTATCACCTGATATAAAAATAAATGGAATTTGCGACCAAACTGGATTAGTTCTAAACTCAGAAAATAAATCTAATCCAGATTTTCCTGGTAGCCAAACATCTGCGAGTATTAAATCTGGTGTGCGTTCTGATAATTTAAGAATTGCTGATTTAGCATTTGTTGCACATATAACATTAAAACCTGCAAGACTTAATTGAGCCGAAATAGATTCAGAAACTGCAATATCATCTTCTATTAATAGAATCTCTGGCAAAGCTTCATTGCTGCTCAGATCATCTTCAGTATGTACATCTTTAGAGTTTAACATCAAACTACTTCCTTACTGCTAAAACTTCCTTGGCTAAATAATCGACGATTAATGCCTATTAAGTAACCTTAAGTAATGTAATCGGAGATAAAGCTAAAATTCTAAAGTACAAAATTACTCGGATATAAGCTAAGAAACTATCATTAACAAAAACAGTAAATTCAGCATGTTAGCCTATATCTTTAAACATTGTATTAAGTTTACCACTCAATAATTTTCCGCTATACCCCGCGCTATATAATTTAAATTTTCAAGTTAAATAACATGGCAAAAATAGCAGCACTTTTTCCAGGACAAGGATCTCAATCAGTAGGCATGGGCCAAGACTGGTTTAACAAAAGTAATGAGGCAAAAAAAATCTTTGCTCTCGCAGATGAAGTATTAAATTTCCCTCTATCAAAGCTTTGTTTTGAAGGACCGATAGAAGAACTTACTCTCACTGCTAATACTCAGCCAGCTCTTCTTACAGTATCTTATATTTCTTTTATGCTAAGCGATATCTCAGTTGATGTTGCAGCAGGTCATAGTTTAGGTGAATTCTCTGCTCTTGTTGCAGCAGGTGTTCTTAGCTTTGAAGATGCACTTGTGTTAGTGAGAAAGAGAGGTCAGTACATGCAAAGCGCGGTGCCTGCTGGTACTGGCTCCATGATAGCAGTAATGGGAAGCAGCGAAGATGATATTAGATCCTTAATATCTGAAATAAATACAGGTGTAGTCGAAATAGCTAACCTAAATTGCCCAGGTCAAACAGTTCTTGCAGGGGAAAAAGAAGCTGTTCAAAAATTCTCAGAAGCGCTTTCTGCTAAAGGTGGTAAGTCAATTTTATTAAATGTTAGCGCTCCGTTTCATTGCAGCATGATGAAGCCAGTTGAAGACTTACTTAGCCCTGATCTAGATAAGACTACATTCAACGACCCTAAATTCCCAGTGTATGCAAATTATACTGCTTCAAAAATCAGCACAGGACTGGCAGCAAGAGAATTACTAAAAAAACAAATTTGCGGCACTGTTAGATGGACGGAACAAGTAGAAAACTTAGTTAAAGAAAATGACATTACTAAAGTGTTAGAATTTGGGCCTGGTGGCGTCTTAAGCAAGTTAGTAAAAAGAATTAACTCTGGCTTAGAGAGGCTAGAAGTTTTTGATTGTACAAGTCTAGAAACAACAAAGAACAAATTAGAAAAATAAAAATTAGAATGAATACCAACCTAAATAAAGAAGAATTAAAAAAACTAAACTCACATTACGCTAGTGAACTTGAGGTTATAAAATCAAAAAAACTAAATCTAGACATCACTAGAGGTAAACCTAGCGAAGAACAACTCACACTTGCAAACTCTATAGATGGTATCCTAGATGGAAACTATTTCACCGACAGCAAAGTAGACACAAGAAACTACGGTGGCCTAGACGGTCTTATTGAAGCAAAAAAGTTATTTGCTCCTTTGCTAGACGTATCAGAAGAAGAAATTCTAATTGGAGGAAATAGCAGTCTTACACTGATGTATCAGTACTTAGATTACTTTGTTAACCACTCTCTAAAAAATGAAAAAGGGGCGGAAGAAAGAAAAACTTTAAGTTTCATCTGTCCAGTACCTGGCTACGATAGACACTTTTCAATATGTGAATATCTAGGCATTAAAATGATTAATGTTCCTTTCTTAAACAACGCTGCTCCTGAAACTAGCGGCCCCGATATGGACCAAGTAGAAAAGCTCGTTAAAGAAGACCCTAGCATCTGCGGAATGTGGAATGTGCCAAAACATACAAACCCAGGCGGAGTAACTTACGGAGTAGAAACAGTTAAAAGATTAGCAAATCTTTCTAATCTAACTCAAAATAAAAACTTCAGAGTTATCTGGGATAATGCATATGCAGTTCATGACTTAGTGGAGAATGTAGAGCTAGAAAGTATTTATAATGAAGCAAAAAAATTAGGTACTACTGATTCTATTATTCAGTTTGCTTCAACTTCAAAAATAACTCATGCTGGTTCAGGTGTAGCTTTTGCCGGGATGAGTAAAGCAAACTTAAAGAATTTTTCACATTACCTATCTTTCCAAACCATAGGCCCAGATAAAGTAAATCAGTTAAGACATGTAAAATTTTTCAAGTCTTTAGACGGACTAAAAGCTCACATGCTAAAGCATCGTGAAATTCTAAAACCTAAGTTTGATGTAGTAGAATCTGCCTTAAGTAAGAATTTTTCAGATAACAAACTACTAAGTTGGACGACCCCTAAAGGTGGATATTTTGTTTCCGTTGATACCCTAGAAGGACTTGCATCCAGTGTAGTTTCCATGTGTAATTCTCTAGGGGTAAAGTTAACTCCAGCAGGATCTACCTATCCCTACGGTAAGGATCCTCAGGATACAAATATAAGAATAGCACCAAGCTTTCCAAAACTTGAAGATGTAGAGGCAGCAATTAATGTTTTCTGCTCTGTAGTAGGATTTTTATCTACTGAGAAATTACTGAAAAATCTTTAATAATCTTTTAAGAATTTGAGCTGAGTCATTATTTCTATCAGTAGCTTCACCTATTGGAGCTACTATCCAAGTTTCATTTTCAATCTTAGTAGACCCCGATGCAGTTCTTGCAGAATTAGCCTTAGGAGTTTCTCCGATAATCTGCGAAGCTGCTGGCTGATGACTTAATCCACCAAGTTTCTTTTCTGCCTCAGGTGCTTGATGATTTATTAATCTCCAAAAAGCATATCTTCCGCAAGCTGATGAAAAAGTGCAGCTCACAGCAAAAGTCATAGTATGCAAATCTGAGATCACTTCGATATCATAATCTCTTTCTAGCTCTAGTAGGAAATAATCATGAAGTACCTCTACCCATCTTCTCTTAGATCTCCAAGCAGACATCTCATCCTGATGTTTTCCAAATAAACAGACCCCATCGGCATCAAAAATGAGTCCTGGTTTAAATTTACTTAAATCTGCTGCTAATTCTGAATTTTCGCTTTTCATATCTTTGTAGTTAGATGCTTAAACTTAGTGCTTATATTCCATTTAAAATCTCTAATAATTTGGCCTATTTTCGCTTTATATATACTTAGGCACTTACTATTAGATCCATATAAGGTTATAAATCGGCAGCTTTTAAGAATTTCTAAATATAGATATAAAGGCGATCACTCAGTTTAAGTAAAAAGGTGCAAAATCAACATGATAGAAGAGCGAAGAAACGAAGGGGAAGCAGAAACCCCACTAAATGCGACAGAAAGACTTGAAGTCACCTCTGGTTTAATAATATGCATGGATGAGTTCATGCTCACCAATTTGGACTTTATTGAAGCCCTACCAAAGGACTTTCAACCAAATGATAGAAACTTCCTACAAGCTGTAGACGATGCAACGGCTGACTTCGGAGGAGTCTTCTTTCATCTCCCACCAGGAATACTAACAGTATTTAGAGATCCTTACCAAAGATGCTTAGCAGTATTTCCAGAGTTTCATGCGAAGTCTATCAGCTCAGATAGCCTAAGAGCAGAAGAAGAAACTTACGAAGACGTAGGTCATGTAATAGTAGACACTAGAAGAATTGGAATAGCAGACATATCGCTTTGTTATAAAGCAAGATTAATTCAAGAATGCAGAGAAGCTAGAAAGTTAGGAGACAGTAAGTCCTCTAGAGATTTACTTAGAAACGCTGGCGCTTCTGTAAGATACGGATTTGATAAACGTCCAGGCGAAACTCTTGATGTGAAATTTGATAAATCAAAAGACACTCTAGTAATTTTTGGAAGACAAAATAACTTTGATAGATTCGAAGATGCTCCAGATGGAAATAGAGCAGATGAAAATAATGCCCCGAATGATAACAATTACGATGATGCAGACACTTCAGAAATAAATGAAGAATCTATATCTAATTGATGGCTCCGGCTATATATTTAGAGCGTTCTACGCAGTACAACAACAATTAACCACAAAGGGCGGATTACCTACAAACGCTCTTTTTGGTTTTTCGAGAATGCTCCTAAAACTTCTCTCGCAGCTGACGACAGAAGAAGATAAAATTCCAACATTAGTAATGGTCTTCGATGCAGCTCGAAAAAATTTCAGACATGACATTTACGCAGAATACAAAGGCAACAGAGCCGAGTGCCCAGAAGATCTAGTTCCTCAAATGCCCTATTTTAGAAAAGTAGCCCTAGCACTGGGCTTTCCTGTTTATGAAATTGAAGGCTACGAAGCAGACGATATAATAGCGACACTAGTAAGCAAGCTTAAAATAGAATACGACTCAACTGTTATAGTAAGTGCAGACAAAGATTTAGCTCAATTAGTAGAAGGCAATATTACCGCCTGGGATCCGATGAGAGATGTAATCTCTGATAGAGCTAAAGTAAAAGAAAATTTCGGAGTCTATCCTGAACAAATAGGAGATTATTTGAGCCTAGTTGGAGATGCTTCCGACAATATACCAGGGGCAAAAGGAGTAGGACCAAAAACAGCGGTAGAACTAATAAATCACTTCGGCACCCTAGATAAGATCTTAGATAATATAGAAGAAATCAAAGATATTAAGGGCTTAAGGGGTGCTAAGTCAGTAGCAGAAAAAATTGAATCAAGTAGAGAGTTAATACGTCTCAGTCGTAAGCTTGTAGAACTAGAATCAAACGTGAAAGAATTAGACTCATTAACTCCAAATCCGAATAATCTGAATCCATGGAATGGATTTAATAATGAGCTATTACCTAATTTAGTTGAAGAACTAGAATTCTCTTCTCTATTTTCAACCCTTCCAAAAAACTTAACTAAATATCTCGATCAAACAGGCGGAAATACTTCTACTAAAGTAGAAGCTGAAAAGTCATATGTAACTTTAAAAAACTTAGCCGAACTAAAAAACTTTCTCTCTGGTTTAAAAAAAGATTCAGATCTTTCCATAGATACAGAAACGGACTCCCTAGATCCTTTAACTACTTCACTGGTCGGAGTATCTCTATCATATGAGCCACTTCATGCCTGTTACATTCCCTTTATAGAAAATAGAAAAGTTCAAGAAGATTTCAGACAGGAAATCTTAAGCTACTTAGATCAAGTTATTAAAGAAAAAACTCCAAGACTATGCGGCTCAAATCTTAAATTTGATATCCGAGTGCTAAGAAGCCACGGACTTGAAATTTCAAATACAGCCTTATTTGATACCATGATTGCATCATATGTATTAAAGCCAGATCTAAGAGACTACGGCCTAAAGTCACTAGCTCTAAAGCTCCTAGGCGAGCAAATGAAAACATACGAAGAGCTTGTAAATAGCCAAAACTCTCTTTTTAAAGGCTCTATTACAGAAGTAGCAGAATCAGAAATTACAAACTACGCTGCCCATGATGCAGACGCAGCTCTTAGAATTTCAAGAATCTTAGCAAAACAACTAGAAGACGCAGATACTAACGGTACTCAGACTAAATTCTTTAAAGAAATAGAAATGCCTCTAGTTCCAGTACTCTCTCGAATGGAAGATGCTGGAATATTCGTAGATGCAAATAAACTTGAAGAACTAGAAATTACCTTTTCAAAAGAGTTAGAAAGTCTAACAGAAGAGATATACAAACAAGCAGGAAAGTCATTTAATATAAACTCACCTAAACAGCTTGCTGTCATTCTCTTTGAAGAATTAGGGCTACCTACTTTTGGACTAAAGAAAACTCAATCTGGTTTTTCAACAGATGCAAACTCTCTAGAAAAACTCAGAGGCAAACACGATATCGCAGATTATCTCTTAGAGTATAGAGAAATTCACAAACTTAATACCACCTACGTCCAAGGCTTAAGAAAGCTAATTAATAAAAAAACTCAAAGAATACACACTTCTTTTAACCAAGCAGTAGCAGCGACAGGAAGACTAAGTTCAAGTGAGCCAAATTTACAAAACATTCCTATCAGATCCAAACGTGGAAAAGAGCTAAGAAAAGTTTTTGTAGCGGGTCCTGAGAATGCTTTAATTTCGGCAGATTATTCTCAGATAGAACTTAGGGTGCTTGCTCACTTAGCAGAAGATGATTCCATGATCGATGCCTTTAGACGGGGAGAAGATATCCATCAAAGAACGGCCAGAGAAATATTTGGTGAAGATAAAGCTAATAGCGCAGAAGCCTCAGACTACCGCAGAATCGCTAAGACCATTAACTTCGGCGTAATCTACGGCATGGGTTCTTTCCGTTTAGCAGGAGATCTTGCAGTCAGTAGACAAGATGCTCAAGGCTTTATTGACTCATACTTTTTACGATACCCTAACATAAAAACTTATTTTGATACCCTAACCAGCAAAGCTGAAAAACAAGGCTATGTTGAAACTATGTTTGGTAGAAGAAGATATCTAAGCGACTTAGATATGGAAGGAAGAGACAAAGGCTACGCTATCAGATCTATGATGAATGCTCCAATACAGGGAACAGCCGCTGAAATAGTTAAAATTGCGATGATTAACATAGACAAGCGTTTTTCTAGTGAAAAAATAGCAGGGAATATGGTACTTCAAGTACATGATGAATTAATATTTGAAGTGAAAAAAAGTAGCGCTAAAGAAATTTCAGAAATTATTAAATACGAAATGGAATCTGCTGCAAATTTATTAGTGCCGATAGTGGCTGATATTATGGTAGGCAATTCCTGGGGAGATAAATAAATATGGAAGAAAGTAAAAACGACGCAACTTTAGCAGAGCTCGCTAAAAACGGCGACGTAGACGCTTTTAAAAGTTTATTCGACAGATACTATGTTCGATTAAGACTAGTAGCTACTAAAATTCTTGGTAGCGAAGAAGATGCTTCAGACATCTGCCAAGAAGCTTTCCTAAAGGCATATAAAAACCTTGATAGCTTCAGAGGTGAGTCTTCTTTTTATACTTGGATTTATAGAATCATGTATAACTTAAGCATAGACTTAACAAGAAAAGCCTCAAGAAAATATGAGCATACGACAGATACTGGAGAGCTACCAGAATATGGCTCAGCTGCAAATGTATCTACAATAAGAACTCCTGAAGAAGAATTTTATAGGGGTGAATTATCTACTGCGATATCGCAAGCTCTAAAGGAACTGTCCCCCTCTCACAGAGCAGTACTAATGTTAAGAGAGCATGACGGAATGTCCTATGATGAAATTAGCAATACTCTTCAATGTTCAGTTGGAACAGTAATGAGTCGACTTCATCACGCAAGAAAAAAACTCACAGGAATTCTAGAACTGGCACTTGGCGAAAAGAAACTCATTAAACAAGCAGGAGTGCAGTAAAATGAAATACAATAAAGAACATGATGAAGTTTCATTAGATGCTGAATTAAAAGGACTACTGTTCAAAGAACTAGATACCCTAAATACTAGCTCTCACGACCTACTCCAAGAAAAGAAAAGGGTTTGGAATGAACTTGAAATGTCTATTAAAGAACTAAATATAGATAGACTTAAAACTACTAAAACTACAAAAAAATCTTGGCAAATGCGTTTAATGCCGACCTTTGCACTATCTGTGTTAGCTATGGTGTCTTTCGTAGTTATTAATAATAAAAAGTCAGAAACAATAGCACCAGATACAGCTCTAGTCATTTCTAAATTAAATCATACCCTTGAAACAGAGTACCGTCTTCCACAGGTAAAGATGATTGCAAACAATACAGAAACAAGACTGCCAGAAACTCTCTCATCCAGAATAATAAAAGATTTTGAAAAACAGAATCAATTATTCTTTAGAAGAGATCTACAAATTTCAGACTTAAGAAAAAGCATTGAAAGAGAATCTATACAAATAGGTCGTGTAGGCTTAAATCAAGAAGATAGCTTTGAAGGGGTTAATTTAGTCTTTGTAAATAACGACTATTAGAGATAAATCATGAATTATTTAGAATTGCTCTCAGAAATTCCGCTCTCTTTAAATACAGATCTAAAAGAGCTAAATCAATCAATTACCACTAAACTTAAAACAGATGATAAGCTCTTAATAGCAAACTCATTATTTTTCTTAGGCTTAAAAACAATAAATGAAAATATAACTTCATTACTCTCAAACGAATATTATAAAGATGATAAGTTTTTCTTAGCTAAGAAAGAATTTATAGATATTGATTGTACTTTTGAACTTATTAAAAGTGGACTTAGTTCCTTAAATGATGCAAATGCAGATCATAAATTATATTTAGCAGCCTTATCTAAGGTAACTGAAGATAGTATAAGTCTTGTACAAGCATCCTTAATAAGAACTAAACAAAAATTAGCTAATGAAGACAAAAAGTTACAAACTGAGTTAACTAATTGTGAAATTTTTTTAATAGCTGTTTGTAATGAAGTAATTACATTAATCTCTAATGTAGATAGCAGATACAAGCCGATAGAAGATAATTTAAATTTATAGGAACCATATATGATACCAAATACAGTAGCTGAATCTCTCACCAAACAAATGAATTTAGAATTTCAAGCATTCTATAAATACTTAGCAATTTCCTCTTACTGCGAATCAAAAAGCCTAACTGGTTTTGCTAAATGGTTTGGGGCTCAATCTGAAGAAGAAAAAGTACACGCCATGAAGATTTATAAATATCTTCTAGACCAAGATCAAGAAATTAAATTACTTCCACTAACAGAACCAAAAGCTCATTTCACTTCTATCAAAGACGCAGTAGCAACTGCCCTAGAGAACGAGAAGATAGTAACAAAATCAATCTGCGAACTTATGGGAGTTGCCATAAAAGAAAACGATTACGCAACTCATAGCTTTCTAAAATGGTTCATAGATGAACAAGTTGAAGAAGAAGCCAATGTTAGAAATATGTTAGATCAAGTTACTTTAGTAGGTGACAGTGGTCAGGGGATTTTGATGTTGGATAGGGAGTTTGGCGCGAGACAGGGAGACAAGGAAGAAAAAGAATCCGAATAATTTTAAATAGAAGTCCGAAATCATAACTCTCATCGCGGACTTTAGAATAATATCTAACGTCCGCTTGTAACCTTTTATTATTATCTATCAGATTCAGTTACAGATTTACTGAACTCTGACTTTGACGGCAGTTATTCCATGATCTCCGAAGTCAATTCCCAAAGCTTCTTTTGACTTTGGTTTATAGACTTTACCTCCTTCTAAAAAGTTCATCTTGAACTTTCCAAGGCCTAACCTCTGGAGCGCTGCCATCGTTGGTGCAAGAATATTTCCATTCAAATCTTCATTGATCCTTGCTTCCATAATTTTATTTCCACTTTCGCCTTCAAAAGGAGTAAATCCATATTGGCTAAAAAGTTCAGTAACTCGCTCTTTAGTTCGTTGGTCATTCAAGCCTCCGCCTAACAGCATAAATTGTTTGATTATGCTATCTTCCTTATTGAGCCCTATGTAAAATTCTGTTGTCCTTTTGATTTCACTAATGATATCAGAAAGTACATCAATCAAACTTAGCGCCCCAGTAGGAATATCTCTTTGCCAAAGATTATTACCATTGGTGATAATAATCCTAGTACTTCGAGAATGCATGCTGAGCATAACTACAGCATCTTTGTTATCTGGATTCTGAAATTTCGGGTAAAAACTCCAAAGATAATCAGCTAAAAGTAAGCCTTCAAGCTGCATCAAATCTGGGCTTTTAGTTAGTCCCGCGTTACTGAACTGCTCTAAAAAACGACTTACTGCATCTTTTTTGATGGCAGTAATTACAACTTCATCTTTAGATAAACCTTGACCTAAATCTTGATAGCTAGCTCTAAGCCACCGCCATTCAATATCACGGATATCAAATGGTATTTGTTCTTTGACTTCGTACTCAACTATATTTACAAGATTCGAGGTTTCGACCGGCGGCGCTCTAAACGACTTAATCAAATTCGTTGTATCGTGATTAACTATAGCTATAGGTAACGACAAATCTACGCAATTTTTAAGTTTTTCAATTGCCCCTGAAAGAACTCGTTTATTAGAGACTTCACGCCTTCTATATTCTCGCGCACAAAGTGGAGTCTCGTAAAAAATTCTATGGACATTCTCAATGGAGAATGCTCCAAGCTCATCAAAAGTAAATACCTCTTGAGAAACGGAGCCATTGAAATCCTTACCCCAACTTGAGAGAAGGTTACCAAAAATACGATTAACCATGATTTTGTCCTTTCAAGACAAAGCGGAAGAAAACTAGACACTGAAATAGCATCTCAAAATGTTTGCTTCCAACTCACGCCTAGAATGATCATTCTTATATGAACATCTAGAAATCAGCTGAAAGCAAACAAGAACCTTTTTATTCGGACTTCTACCCATCTATAAGAGTAGCATAAAAAAATAGTTAGACTAATACTTTCTTAAGTGTGTTTTAAAAAGATTAGACAGAGAGAAGATAAGTATTAAGTAATAAATTTTTACAATATTTAAATGCCCCCACCGAGAGGTCTTGGATCATATCTCTTCTTGTGCCGAACTGAAGCCACCGCTTGTTTCGGAAATTTCTCTGCATAGCAAGAAAATTTCCCTCGGCGAAAAGCAAAAATATTTTGGCTTTCACTTAGGGTTTTGTTACGTTTTCTACATAGACTGTTAATCAAACAGCCTTTCTTTAATCCTACCCTTTAAAACTCTCATAAACATCTTTTCTATGACCTATTTTAATCACAATAACGACTACTTCTTTATTATTAATAAAATATACCAAACGATAATCACCTGACCTAACCCTAAACAAATCTTCTTGCCCTTTTAGTTTTTTAATTTTCAAAATTTCCGTGTAAGGATTTTTTGCAAGTAGAAGTAAAATTTCTTCAAAGTTTGTCTGAGTTTTTTTAGGAAGTTTTAAAAACTCTTTTTTAGCACTCTTGGTAAAATTTATTGTGTAGACGACGTTATTAACTTTCAAAAGAATTTATTTTTTCTTAGCGGCTTTAATTACATTATCTAAACTAAATAATTCTTCATTTCTTCGTTCTTTAAAAGATTGTAAATCCATTTCATCTTCAATTTGTTCAATTAAAGCATTCTCAATTAGATAGCGAAGTTTCATACCTTTCTTTTTGCAATATTCAGTTATTGCATCTTTTATCTCGGTTGATATTACCGTAGATAAAGTAGTAGTTGTTGTTTTTGTAGCCATAGATTAAATAATAAAAGAAAAAAAAAGATTTTTCAAGATAATAATTTAAATATAATTATTATAACTGGTTAAATGAGCCTCCTATTTCCAAATCTAGCATTTCACAAAAACTTCCTATATAACCACCATAGCTCTTTCTCATTATATTCTAAATTAGGTAAATAAATTTTCGTCGAGGAAAGTTAATTCAATAAATTTTCCCCGGCGAAAACCAATATAGTTTTGGTTTTCATTTTAGGGTTTTGTTACGTTTTTTGTAAAGGTTTGAGGTTTTACCATGAAAATTGGAAATGCGCGCTTTGTCAATGGTGAATTAGTTCATGAAGAAGGAATTATTGTACCTGCGGGGTGCAGAATTCAAGTAACTGAAGATATTTCAGTTCTAATCCTCGGTGCTCAGGAAGGCGAAAAAATCACTAATGTTCGAATATATGCGAACCCTGAGTATGATCGCACAGAAGCTGGAGATTTTGATTTCAAACTCGAGAAAGTTGCTCCTTCAGAAGATGAAAATGATACTGATGAAATCTGCCTACTTGAGTTTGAAAACGTAGACGCGTTGATTAACGGCATATCTGGCGGTCCAATTCCCTTTTTTGATCCTGTTCAGACCGATAGCTATGCATCATCAGGAACCAAGGCAGGTTTCTTCCTTTGGCATATTGGAGACGGGTTTATTGTGGACTACAAGTCGAGTACATTATCTGGTGATCTCGAAAGCGTCGATGGAAAAATAGTCTTTGAACAGGACTAAACTAATTGCAAGGTTTTAATCAAACAAAGAAAGGCTGTTAATCAAGCAGCCTTTCTTTAATTCTATCCTTTAAAACTCTTGTGCTCCTTGTAAGTACCAGCCTCTTTTCAATAATCACAAATTCCAACAATTCCAGCATCTTAAAATAAAATAACCACAACCATACATCCTTAGTCCATCTATTCCTACCAACTCTTCATAACTTATGAAGCAGAAGTACTTATAAAACTGACTAGAGTGTAATGAATACAGATTTAAAAAAAATAGCAGTCTTAACGACATGTATAAAAGTTGCAGCTTTTGCAACAATTACAAGTTTTTCTAATCCCGTACTTTCTCAAAATGATATATTAGCACAAATTCAAGCAGCTGATTCTACTAGCGACGACATTGCAGTAGAAAGAAAAAGAAAATCTCCTTCAAGTACTGAGACATTTTTTAACGGAAGCAAAAACCCTGATAATTTCTTCGCAGGTAAGAATGTAACAAATGGACTAATACCTAATAGACAGGGCACTTCAGCTAGAGTTGGCGGTCTTGCACAAGATATCTTTACTACTAGGTCATCAGTATCTCAGGCAGTTACTCAAGAAGAAAGTCCCGAAAGTGCTAATTCTGAATTCGACTCAAGAACGCAAGAGACTACTAACAATCAAGAGGTTGCTAAGCAAACAACTGAATCAAGCGCTAACAATAACGAAGTTAACAACCCTACAAGTGCCAACTCTCAAGATCCAGAAGTTCAAGCAGCGCTAGAACATTCTAGAAAGATTAGAGAATCTATTTTCGGAGCTTCTAAAGAGATACAAAACGAAGCTAAATTAATAAAAAGTAGCACTAAAACCTCAGCTACTAAAGATACAAGTAATTCAGATTTGGATAGGTTCTAATATGTTTAAACTAAACGAAGATACACCAACCCAGCACTTAGCACTAATAGCGGTAGCAGGAGTTTTAGTATTTTTAAGCATGGTTGATGCCGTTAAAAGTCCAGCTACCGACAAAAAAGAACTAAAGCTTAGCTCATTGGGACCACGTTTTCAAAACCCAACTCTCACTTGGTATGAAAGAGTGTTTTGCAGAGGCTATCAAAGATCTTTTAAGTCTTGTGGGTTTAGATTCATACACCCTATGCGCGATGAGTTAGAAGAAGATGGAAAGAGAATAAAAGAGGGTGCAGCTCCAGATGGTGTAATTGTTTATGAAGGACATCTGAGAGGAACTAGAGATATTGCAAGTGGGAAGTTTGTATTTGATCCCATGAAAAAGAATTAGAGATAAATAATTAGAACTAAGAAAAATTAGGAACTTAGAGATATTTTAATAATATAGGTAACGCATAAGATTAATCTAACTATAACATAGACAGATTAATTACTTGTGGTGACGATTTTAAGGATTGTTGGAGGATTAGGAACATTATGAAAACTATAAAAAAAGCTATTACAAAATTGAATACATCATTTAACGGCTACTGCGTAAGAGCAGTCTTTAGCCCTAGTAAGGATCAAAGATTTTTAATGTTTCTTCTAGGTGCTGGATTAATTTTATTAGCTGGCTCCGATTCAGCTCATGCGGGATCAGGAGGTTATAATCAAGCTTGCGGTAAATTACTAGGACTTATAGAAGGTAGCTTTGGAGCACTAGTTGCAGCTGCTGCTGGAGTATCAGCAATCATAGCTTCTGCACTGGGTGGATTTAAGATGGCCTGGTCACTAGTTGTAGTTTCTATTGGTTCATTCGTTCTTAGAGCTTATATAACTTTGTTCAATGGAGCATGTACTCAATTCTAAATAAAAAATCTACTATAGAGAATAAATTATGGCTAATGAATATCTTAGATTTAAGCTGTACAAAATTTTCTTCTGTAGTGAAGATGCAAAAGTAGTTTTAATAAAATATAGTCAATCACTACTTTATATAATTGGTTTTGTATTCATTGCTTCCGGTAGTGTTCAGCTTGCGTTGAGCGACACTGCACCAGAAAAAGCACAAGATCAACCACCAGAAAAAACCGAAGGTCCTCATCAGAATGAGCAACTACTTAGTGCTGATGATAGGGAAAATGATCCAAGAGGAGATTTTGCTGCAGAAGGTGCAACAACTTTTTCAAACGATATTCTTCTTACCGCACCTGCAATTCCTCTGGCGTCATTTGCAGCAGAAGGAGCTATTAATTCACCTCCTGAACAAACTTTTCTTCCTGCCGCTGATCCAGACATTCTAGAACCTAACTACGACGATAGCTTACCAAGATTTGCAACTGGCAATCTTCTCTGGTTCATAGAAGGTCCATTTGGGGCATTAATTATGGTCAGTGCAGGAATTGGTGCAATCATCGCTGGAGCTTTCGGTGGTTACAAAGCCGCTATAACATTATTATTTGTAGCACTAGGAGCCTTTATACTAAGAGCAGTAGTTTCATTATTCTTTGGTACAAATTATCAAGCATATTCAGTAGACTTTGCAGGGGAGGGGTTAAGATGAGAGATTTAATAAATAAGTATTCTATTTGGTTTTTCGTAAAAACAACAAATAGTAAAGAAGGAAGATTAATATCTAGCGTAGGAATAGCTTTATTTTTATTAACTTTATATGCGAGTGATGATGCATACGCCTACAACGATAAAAAGTACGGGCAAGTTTGTAGAAACTTACTTAAAGAACTTGATGGAGATTTTGGATCTTTACTAACGGCTGCTGCAGGACTAGGCGCCGTAGTAGCTTCAGCGGCAGGTGGATTTAAAATTGCTTGGTCTTTAGTAGTAGTTGCAGTTGGATCTTATACATTAAAAACTTATCAAGAAATTTGGTTTGATGCTTGTTGATTTTAACTTTTGTTATTTAAAGAAATATTCGAATAAAATAGAAAGCGGTGGAGGAAAGAAATGAATGTAGAGATGGTTGATTTTAAAAAATATAGAAATATTTGTATCTTTTTAACGGTACTTTTTGCTACTTCTACTGCTTGCTTTGCACAAGATGGAGCTGGAATATTCGAAAAAGCAGCTTGTAATTTACTAGATCAAGTATTAGCTAAAAATTTTGGATCGATGATAACTGTTGTAGCAGGAGTCATAGCAATTATCAGCTCAGTAGTGGGATCTTTTAGAACAGCTTGGGTACTAGTCTTCGTATCAGTTGGAATTTATATATTCCCTAGCATAGTAAAAATATTTTTTCCAAATTTGGCATGCGTTGTTAACTAGTAATGTATTAAGGATGATGAGATTTATGAAAAATAAAAAATTTAATAAAATTCATAAGGCTCTTTTCTCAGTTACTATCCTAACTATTTTACCGACTTCAGCATTTGCTCTTCAAAGTGTTGACTTTGCTATAAGTGAAATCTGCAAGCACATGGAAGGTAGCCTTGGCAGTCTTCTCATGATAGCTGCCGGCGTCGGTGGAATAATTTCTGCCGCAATGGGTAACATAAGAGCAATGTACTCATGCCTTATTACAGCAATTGGCGCTTTTACTATATCGTCTATGCTATCATTATACTTCCCTGCAGCTGCGGAGAAATGTTCTAACGGTACTTCTGGTGGAGGAGATACTTCTAGAACCTTAACTAGTACATTTAAGCAAGCTAGAGTCTCTTCATTCGATGCAGAATCTGTAGCAAAATCTTATATCGAAAGAACTTCAGGTCTACAAAATACTGAAGTAATAGAATCTGAAGATACTTCCAAAAATACAGATGAGAAAATAGAAAAGAAAGATCCAACCTCTGAAGATGAAGATCATGAGCTTTTCTAAAATTCTAACATACTTAAGTTTATTTTTAATCTTAACCACCTTCTTAGGAAACCCAGCTCAGGCACAAAATGCCGCAGAACCTTGGGACGGCGCCTATACCAGCGAACCCTTTGCTGATGGAGCTATCAGAGATGTTTATTGTGACCTAATTAATTTAGTCGAAGGTAATTTTGGTGCCCTACTTTTTGTAGTAGCTGGAATTTTAGGTATTACTCTAATCGCATTTGGAGATATGAAAAATGCTGCGACGATGTTGATTGTCGCTATCAGTGCAGTTACAATAGGTACAGGTATAAGTTTATATTTCGGGGACTTAGGTTGTAGTGCAAGTAGTTCAAATACATCTAGATCTAACTCATCTTTAGAAAAAAATATTAGTAATTCATCAATCGATGATTTAGTAGATGAAAATAGTGACAATACCTCACTTTTCTAGTATAAATTAGCCATGAGAAATATATTTAATTTTATTATTCTTACTGCTTCACTAATTTCCACTATCACTCTTTTTCCAACTCAGAGTCAGGCGACAGACAAGCCAAAAGAATTAGAGTTTGTTTATCTTCCTTGCAAGGATAAATGCAACAAAGAAGATCCTACAAGAGCTCTAAGAGGACGTGAAAAATTTGTTGTAAATCAAACTATTACTCTAGAAAGAATAGCTAAGAAAAAAGATCCACTTGGTCAAATTAGATCAAATAAAGCTAGATCAAGAAGTACTTGGATTGGTGGCGGTGGGAATAATCCTGCTTCATTTAGATAAAGGGGGAGGCAAGAGTGAAGGTTTATGAATTAAAAGTTCACGACCAAGTATTGCGCCCTACTCAGTTTGAAACTTTACTTGCATAGAAAAAAAATTTCCAAACACTCGTCCACTCCACCCTCGCCCCTCCTTTTTTGTCCTCCATAGCTTTAGTTACGGAGGATACAGCTTTTAATTCATGAACCTTCACTCGTGCTTCTTTTAAAGAAAAATTATTTATATTTAGTTAGTCTCTCATTTGACAATAAAATCTTACTATGTTTTCTTATAACGCTTTCGTTCTTTAAAATTAAGTTTGGGTATATGCTTTTTGCTGGTTCTACGTACTACTCATAGTACGAAGAACCAGTCCAAGTGAAAAAAGGTTTGGGCATAAGTTTGTCCAGTTTTTTTCTCGAATTAGTTTTAAGGATTAGACAATGAAACAGCTTTTTCTTGATTCGTATAAATTATCGAATACTTTAAAGTTTCATTCCACAAATGTTAAACCTGGTTGGATAGCTTTCCTCGATTCTTCTGAAAATGATTTCAGTCGACTATACACAGGCTACCGGCCTGAAATTGTTCTCGCTAAAGAAGAAAGGCGCATTGCTTTTAGGGCAGAAGGTCCATATTTAACAAGCATTTCTAATTTTGAGAAATTCATGACTCGACATCAGTTGGGAGTTCGATGGTCAGAATTTTCGGAAATACGCTTTTATCACAGAGATGAAGCTTTAAAAATTTGCTTAGCTGCGAAGCAAAAAGGACTGGAAGGATTTGATAAAGTCTCGTTTTATTAATGATGGAAATCAATGATTACTGTTGATTCCATTATTTCTAAGAGTCTGTCTCAGGTAGGTTAAAACACTTGGACTAGGCTCTTTAATTTATTCTTTATACATTATATAATTAGCTCTCTAGCTTCGCTCCACCCTACTGCCCCTGCCCCATCGAATATCCATGCACACCGGAGAAATTATATAGGTGTTCTGTCTTTATAAAATCAATTTGCTGATCATTAAAAAATCCTAGCAATTTGATAACATCTTCATGCTTTAAAATACCAGTGCTAACTTCGAATCGGCATCTCCAATGATCAGTATAGATTGTATCTGGATTTGTATCAGGCCAAACTTTTAGGCCTCTGTTTGTGATCATTTTTAAAGATAATTCACCTATCTTAAAATCTTTAATTTTAGCCGCTAGCTGATCTGCATCCTTTGACCAATCTACAAATACATCAACTCCTACTAAATCTTTCTTCTCTTTAGCCCGATCTTTTAATTTAATATCAACTTTCTTTTCTGTAGCGAAATTTACTTCTGCTAAAATTTTAGGCTTTTGCCCTAGGTTTGCTAAAATCTGTTCTGTAAATTCCTTAGTAGAAACTTTCTTTTTTGAAACTCCTTCTTCGAAAATATCTCCAGTGTGATAGCCCTCTTCTAAAGTTTTCAGTAAGGCATTTTGTACTTGAGTAGCTTCTTTAGCTAAGCCTAAATGAAGTAGCATCATCACTGAGCCCATTAATAATGCACTAGGGTTTGCGATATTTTTTCCTGCTATGTCAGGTGCCGAGCCATGGATGGCCTCGAACATAGAAAAACTAGTTCCAATATTAGCAGAACCAGCAAGACCTACTGATCCTGCGACTTCGGCTGCGATATCAGAAATAATGTCTCCATATAGATTAAGCGTCACGATAACATCAAAACGCTCAGGATCAGTTGCCAGTCTCGCAGCTCCGATATCGATTATATAATGATCATTTTGAATTGTAGGATATTCCAATGCAACTTCATTAAAAACTTTATGAAAAAGCCCATCTGTGAGCTTCATTATATTATCTTTAGTCATGCATGTTACTTTTTTTCTGCCATTTATTAAGGCATACTCAAAAGCATATCTTATAATGCGCTCACACCCAGAGCGGGTGACTAGCTTAAGACACTGATAAGTTTCATCAGTCTGCCTATGCTCTATTCCCGCATATAGATCTTCTTCATTCTCTCTAATAATAACAAGATCCATCTTAGGGAAGCTTGTTTTAACAGCAGGAGAATAAGACCTACAAGGTCTAACATTTGCAAAAAGCCCAAGTGTTTTTCTGATAGTAACATTTAAACTTTTATACCCGCCTCCCTGTGGAGTAGTTATCGGAGCTTTTAGAAGTATCTTTGTTCGCTTTAAGACATCCCAAGTTTCTTTTGCGATACCTGAAGTGTTCCCTGATAAATAAACCTTCTCACCTATTTCTATTTCTGTAAAACTAAGTGGTGCACCAACTTTTTTTAATATCTCTAAAGTTGAATCCATTATTTCAGGACCAATACCGTCACCTCTCGCTACTGCTACTTCAATCGTCATTTGGGGCCTTTTGATTTAAACTGATGATAAGAATGTTTAAAACATCATATTATTCGAAAGATCAAATTCCATATGGCTACAATTCAGTCAACTAAATTATATTCATGGCAAATTTCATAACAGCTTGTTATTATTGATCTTTTATAGTCCACTACAAAATAGTAACGCCGGATAACAGGCTAACCAAGCAAAGATAAAACGATTAAGTCCAAAAAAATAAAAATTTGCTAGATGAAATGCCAGTGCAAACATTATAAAACCAACACAGAGCAAAGGATTTAATAATGCTAATACAAAACCTACTTCAAAAATAATTATTGCCCAAGATAGAATAATAGAAATAATTTTATTATCAGAAATCAACTTGCTCACAGCATTATATTTATAAATAGTAGAAGACATAAAACCCCTTAAAGCCGCCCCGTTTCTCCAGTTACTTCGTCTTATTTTAACTACCCCAGATATAAAGTAAGAAGAGCAAATTTGAATAGTGATATACCACATAGCAGCTAAGGATACTTTATCAGATGCCGTAGAGAAAAAGCTATCAAATGTTAAAGCCGAAAGAACTATTATTGTCATATAGTCACTCCCGCCATTAAAAGTACCTCTCCATCTAAGTGAAATTAAAAGTGTTGAAATCAGAAGGTATAAAAAAAGAAAAGCGTTTGAATAAAAGATTAAATAAATAGCAGCTACGAGTCTTAAAGATAACAGAACTAGAAAATTTTCGTACTTTAAAGTAAATGCTAAAATTTTTTGTGTTAGCTTAGAAAAGATTTCGAACTCAACTTTAAGATTTTCCCAGCGCCAAACTCCTTGATCAGAAAAAGATTTTCTAATTTGAAATAGCTCTATTGTTTGAAGTATTATAGCATATGATATTATTTGTTTAGTAAGATACAATGCTGTTGATATTTCCATTATTGTACCTCATGAACAATAGAAACAAGAATATCAGCATTATCCTGAGGTAAGCCCTGCATAGTCAAAGTCAATTTAAATTGAAAAAACTTCGCTTGATCTTTGATTCTATCTTCAACTAAGTTTTTTACTAACTTATAAGAAACAGAACTAACTAAGTCTTTCTCTCTACCCTCTTCAATTTCTTCTTTGTCATTCTCTAATTGCTGAACTAGCGAGCCGTAAGCATGAACTAAATTTGCATTGCTATTTAGAAATAATTTATTCCAGCTACGATCTAACTTTTCAATACATAGTTGCCATTGTTGAAAGTTTTTACCATCATCAGCTAATCTATAGTATAGAAGCGGTTGGTAACAAATATCTTCATAAAACTTCCATGAAGGAAATAAGCAGCGAAATAAATAAAGCTTTCTTATTGAAAAGTAGCGTGGTTTTAATAGCGATAAGTAGCCAATTACCAAAAGATAAACTATTAAAACTAAAATAAGATAATTATTGTTCAATGTTATGAAATAATCTTAGCGATACTTGTAAACGAAAACTCACTCATCATACTTTCTAGCATTTTAGAGAAGCTTCGAATGCCATAATAATGTCTTAGCTGGGTAAGTAGTGGTAACTCTGTAAAATAAGGCTGGGAAAAGTCCATCTCCCAAGGATGCAGATAGCAAATAATTGGGGTTGTTGAAGTTCTTAAGTTTTTTTTCAGTGCTTGTTTAATTATCATTTCAGGAAAAAACCTCCAATAAGCCCCTCCTGCAATCGGTACTCTCACTTCCTTTAATAAAAAATTAAAACTTTTTATAGCCATTGGTAAAATTAAGAGTGGCTCATATTTAGTTTCTCTTACTTCATAATTTACACTTCTATGAATATTCCCATAACGATGATGCATTACTGGATTCAAACTTGAATCATAATGATACCCTGCTTTAGATAATTCATCATATGCCCAAAGATTTTTATCAGTAATTGAAAAGTTTGGAGCTCTGTAACCTAAAACTTTCTGTCCTGATAAATCTTCTAACAATTTTTTCGATCTATCAACATCTTTAAAAAATTGTTTCTGCGTTTGCTCATATGCGACTCTATGTGCGTAGCCATGTGAAGCAACTTCATGACCACGTTTTACAATCTCCCTTACTATCTCAGGATTATGTTTTGCAGAATAACCTAAAACAAAGAAAGTTCCTTTTCTGTCACACTTATCAAAAATATCTAAAAGACGAAAAGTCATTTCTGACACTCGATTTGGAAGCTGATGCCAACTCTTTATAGGACAAACCTTAGATAAACTAGCAGCATGATAATAATCTTCCACATCTACCGTAAGTGAGATTTGATTTGCTAGGATTTTAAATGCGGGTTTTGTATTCAAGATTACAATGCTGGGACTTACTAATTCAGAATCTTTTACTATGAATTTTACTTTTGGGAAATTTGGTAACAGCTGTCTAATTAAAATTGTACAATATATGCCATTATAGCATCGTAAATATTGCAAAATTTACCCTGAATATGCTATGTTAATGACATATTGTAAAAGACTCTCCAAAACAAGCGGCATAACTGAATAAGGAGATGTAAGACTGTCTCCGCTATATGATTTTGCACCGATGTATTTAGACCGAGAAGGTATCGCAAGATTAAATAATTGGTCACAATAATCTATGTCAAATAATAAAGGGTCCGAGGGTAGAATAAAAGATCTTAGAGAAGAGCTTGATAAACTCACTCCAGTATCAGAACTTACTATCGGCGAGCAGATTAAACGAATGAGAAAAATCACAAGAAAAACTCAAGTAGAATATGCCAAGTGGCTTGGAATAGCTCCAAGAATTATTATTGATCTAGAAAATAACAAAGGAAATCCCACACTTTCAACTTTAAGAAAAATTGGAAAACCTTTCGGGTTTAATCCTTACTTTGGGAAAGTTAATAAAAACGATTAGACTCAGATACTACAAATTTTGCACTTGATATTTTTCACTCGAACGAATAAAAACCTTAAGAAAGACCCACTATTTTTAATTTTTAGAGTAAATTTCACTCAAACTAATGAAAAATACTTCTTAATTATATAAAAACATGATAAAATATTTCATATTACCTCAATCGAATTAATTATCATACCATAGATGGCTGCTAATCCCTATCAAATTCTAGGCTCTGCCGTTAAACAAGAAAGAAAATTACATGGGCTAAGCCAGACAGAGCTTTCACATCTTTCTAACACAGGGATTAACTTCATTTCACAACTTGAACGAGGGAAAGAGACTTTAAGACTTTCAAGCCTTCTCTCGGTTCTAAATGTATTAGGCTTAGAATTGAATATTGTAAGAGGAAAAAATCTAATTTCTACTTCCGATAAACTAAAATCAGAATGACATCATAAATGACATGAAGATAAGTGAAATTAAAAAAATAGACGAAGCCTTCGTATTCTGTGACGACAAAATAGCTGGCAAAATTGTTAGAACAAATGATGGATCTATTTTTGAATACGATAAAAACTATCTTGATAGCGAGTTCGCATCTAGTATTTCATATAGCATGCCGACTTCAAAAACTTCTTATACTTCTATTGGAAATAACCTATCACCTTTTTTTGCAAATCTACTACCAGAAGGTCTACGACTACAAGTTTTAACTAAAATCAGCAAAACCTCACTTGATGATATGCTTACTTTACTAATAGCAGCTGGCCCTAATTGTGTTGGTGATGTTTTCTTAAATATATCAAATAAATTTGAAAATATTGAACCCTCGGCAAATGAAGATTACAATAAAACCTCCTTTTGGAGGCTTTTCGAAGATAGTGTAAACTCTAAAAACTATGAAGATAAATTAAACGACATCTCCCTAGCAGGTGTTTATCCAAAAATATCTGCCGCTACTATTTCTTTTCCAGTAAATTTTATAAATAAAAAGTCTCAATATATTCTAAAACTAGAGCCAAAAGAATTCCCTTGCTTAGTTGCAAATGAATTCTTCTTTATGTCACTAGCTGAAAAATGCGATATCGAAGTTCCAAAAGTTAAAATAATATTAGATAAAAATAATGAGCCTGGATTACTCGTAGAACGATTCGATAGAAAATATATTAAATCAGAGAAACGAATAAAAAGAATTCATCAAGAGGATGCCTGCCAATTATTAAATATATATCCAAGCGAAAAATATCGAAGATCATTTAGAGATATTGCAGATCAAATAGAAAAAACCAGTTCTAGTCCAATAATAGAAATAACAAAACTTATTAGAATCTATCTATACAGTTACTTTATTGCAAATGGAGACTTACATGCAAAAAATATTAGCGTACTAGAAGATAGAAAGATTGGAAGAGTATTTCTATCACCAGCATACGATCTACTATCCACTCTTCCATATGGCGACACGGAAATGGCTCTAGAAATTGAAGGTAAAAAAAATAATATAAGATACAAAGATATTATTAACTTTGCCAAGAGATACAAAATTGTACCCAAAGCATTAGATCAAATTATAGACGTGCTAAAAAATCAAATTCTATTATCTACAGATAAATTAACTGAAATAGGCTTGAGTGATAAGAAAACAGCATTTCTCATAAAAACAATTAAACAAAGAACTGAGAAATTCTAATTTGAATAATTCAGCCCTCGGCAAACACCTTATTATTGACTTTTTTGACTGCAATCTTATCTCTATCTGCATAGAAAAGGCAGACCTAGAAAGTATAACAGAGATCATCCTAAAAGAACTTAATCTAAAAAATATAACAGTACTAAGCACTAGTAATCACTTTTTCTCAGAAAATGCTATTAGTATTAGCTTTCACCTAGCAGAATCTCATTTAAATATTCACACGTGGCCTGAGAATAATTACGTGTCTTTTGACTTCTTTTGCTGTAGCCTAATGCCAGATTTAGAATATATTATGGATGAAATAAGTAACTTCTGTGATATAAGTTTTTTCAAATCAAAACATAAAAATAGAAAATTTTTAGAAAGAGGAATAGCGTAATGGCAATCTGGAATACTATAAAATCTCAACTTAGATCAGTCATTCAATGGACAGATTGTCAGCCAGGTGAACTTTTTGAACTCTGGTCACAAAATGGAGACGAAATAAAAAATGCCTCCAAGCTTATAATTAATCCTGGCCAAGGTGCGATTTTTGTATATGAAGGGAAAATTCAGGCAGTGCACTTAGAAGAAGGTTCCTACGATATTAAAAGCGGAAACATTCCTTTCGTAACAACTCTATCAAAATTTATGCAAGCTTTTGAAAGTGAGCATAAAGTAGGTATTTACTTTTTTTGGAGAACCCAGTTTCTTAATCAAAAATGGGGTACTACTTCTTTAATTAAATACTTAGATCCAGTTTATAAAATACCTGTAGGACTGAGAGCATTTGGAAATTTTTCTTTTCAAATAACAAAGCCAGAAGAATTCTTTGTTAATGTTATTGGATCACGTCCAGTGTATACCTTAGATGATGCAAGAATTGTATTTGCTGAAAGATTTGTTCAACAACTATCTGATTTATTTGCAACAGCTGGTTTTGGATTCGTAGAAATAGATAAACACAGAGTAGAGCTTGCTGAAGAATTAAAAGTAAAACTTGCCCCAGACTTAGAAAGCTTAGGTTTTGCCTTAACTGATTTTAGAATAGAAGGTACTGACTTTGATGAAGGTACAAAAAGTAGAATCGGTAGGATCGCGGATCTTACAGCAGAGGCAGAAGGAGCAAAAGCTGCTGGAGTTAGCTACGCTGAGCTTCAACAGCTACAAGCCTTAAGAGATGCTGCAAAAAATGAAGGCTCCGGAGCCATTGGTGCAGGAGTAGGCCTTGGTGCAGGTATGGGACTTGGTCAAATGTTTGCAGGTTCATTTGCTAATAATATGGGAGGCAGTAATATGGGCGGCCAACAACAGCCTACCATAAGCACTGCTGAAAGACTAAAAGGATTAAAAGATCTAATGGATCAAGGTTTAATAACTGCTGCTGAATTTGAAGAAAAGAGAGCAGAAATAGTAAAAAAACTGTAGTTAAGAAACTTTAGTTAAGACCTAAAAATGTAAGACATAAATAATGACTGCAAGCTTTCAATGCGCCTCCTGCGGAGCGCAAATAGACTTTTCCAGTGGTGCTTCTGTTTATGCAGTTTGTAAGTACTGTAATAGTGCGCAAATCAGAACGGGCGCATCACTTAGCGACTTAGGTAAAGTAGCTCAACTAAAAGAAGATTACTCCGCTATTCAATTAGGAACTCAAGGTGTTCATCCCAGACTAAATAATAATAGCTCTACAAGATTTAGTACTATTGGCAGAATCAGATTAAGCTGGGAGCGCGGATTTTGGGATGAATGGTATGTCTTACTAGAAAACGGCGAAGGTGCTTGGCTTGCTGAAGCTCAAGGATTTTATTATTTTTCAGTATTAACTAATGACGTAACAGCCAGTCAATTAGAATTTCCACTTAGTATTGGGAACAAATACAATTTATTAAACAATGAATACAATGTAAAAGATATAAAATCTGCAACATGTAGTTATAGTGAAGGAGAACTTCCTTTTTCCGGAGCAGTTGGTGAAAAATATGAAAGCTATGAACTTTTTACAGTTGAAGGTGATTTTTTATCTTTATCAATCGTAGATAACGTACTGCTTGCTTATAAAGGACAAGTTTTTTCATTAGAAGAGCTCTCTCTTTCCAATCTTAGAGCACTTGAAGGTTGGACATTAGAAAAAAGGGCCTTTAATGTCTGAGATTACTGAAAACAAAACAGACGGAGTCAAACAAGTCTCCTGCCCTAGTTGCTCCTCTCCACTTGATATTAGAAGTCTCGGTAGAGGCAGTACGCTAGGATGCGCTTATTGCGGTACTGTAATAGATATTGAAACACCTGAACTAAAAATAATTTCTGAAGCTAAAAAGTTAGTATCAAAACCTAAAATAGAAATTGGTAAAAAAGGTAAAATTTCTGGAATTACTTTCCAGATAATTGGCTATATTTATAGAACAGATAATAATAGAGAATACTTCTGGTCTGAATATTTGTTATTCAACCCTTACCATGGTTATCGTTGGCTATCAGAGTACGATAATCATTGGCAGTTCGTTACTCCACTTCCTTATGTCCCAGACATATACACCACAAATAGTTACAACAATGAAAAATATAAAAAATTCAGTGAAGGCTATTCTGTTATAGTTGAAGTTATTGGTGAATTATATTGGCAGGCTAAAATAGGCGACAGTGTAAAAACTTTAGACTTTATACTTCCTCCTAAGGCCGTAGGATTAGAAGTTTCTACTGTAGAAATTTCAGCCTCTGAATATAGGTACATGCCAATTGAGGAACTTGAAGAAGCATTTGGAGAAATAAAGAAAAGCTTCTTTAATTATTCTCGCAGCGTCTCCCCAACACAGGTTAACCTTCATAAAAATGGCCTTTGGAGTGAAGTAGCTATATTTGGTATTTTACTAACTGTTCTTTTTATATTCCAATTTTATATAGGAATTACAGCTCTAAATAAAAGAGTACTGAATGAAACCTTTGATCTTGTGAAAACTAATGAAGTAGTTAGTCCAGGAGTAACAGCTACTGATTCAGCAGCAGCTAGAATGATAATAACTTCTCCCTTTCAACTAGTTAATAAAGTCTCTAACTTTGAAGTATTAATAGAATCACAATTGGAAAACTCGTGGCTCTATACAGATGTTACACTAGCATCTACTGATGGTAGTTTCATTGATGAGCAAAGTGTAGAAGTATCATACTATCATGGCTACGATTCGGATGGGCGCTGGACAGAAGGAAGTACAGTGAGAACACTTTTATTCTCAAGTGTACCACCGGGTGAGTATAAGCTAAGAATAGAGCCGGAAATGCCTAAAGAAGAATTTTCAAAGGCTCCAGGTGCTTGGAATGTAAGCGCAAATAATAAAAAAATCATAAGCCCAAATAAAATCCACATTATCGCCAAACAAGATGTACCTTACTGGACAAACTTTGCTGTTGCATTTTTTGCTCTACTAATTTTCCCAGCTATTAAGATATTTCGATGTGCTAGTTTCGAGAATCAAAGATGGCAAGAGAGTAATTTAGGTAGTGTCTTAGATAATTTTACAACAGGAGATTAGGATTTGCGCTATGAAATTATTTAAATACATTTTATGCGCTGGTATTCTCGGATGGTATATAGACGCTGAGAGAAACGGGAAAACTTTTTTAGGTAGTAGTTATAAAACAAAAAATAGATCTTATGGTCAAGTTTACCATAAATAAATATCAATAAAATAAGGAAACAAACATGGAAATTCATATAAACTATATTATCGAGGCAGTAATATTTTCTGGTATTGGACTAGTACTCTATGCAGTAGCTTTCATATTAATGGATATGCTTACACCATATAAGCTCTGGCATGAGATCATAGAAAGTAAAAATATGGCACTTGCTATATTAATAGGAGCTGCAATGTTAGGTCTTAGCAATATTATAGCTGCTGCAGTACATTAGAAAACAAACTTTTAGTTAGTGAAGTTATTTCTATTATTTTCCGTTTTTGTTGTTAGTGTTTGTGGTTTAGTTTACGAACTCATTGCTGCAACAATTGCTAGTTACCTCCTTGGTGACTCTATAACTCACTTCTCTACAATTATAGGAAGCTATCTTTTTGCAATGGGTGTGGGGTCATACCTTGCACAATTTATTAAAACAAAGGTTTTAGAAACATTTATTAAAATAGAGCTACTAGTAGCCCTGATTGGTGGTAGTTCGGCAGCAATTCTTTATTCACTTTTTCCTCATACTAATAGTCTATATCTGCCTTTATATTTAATGGTATTTCTAGTAGGTACCGGCGTTGGACTTGAAATTCCTTTACTTATGAGAATCCTTAAAACTGAAATGGATTTCTCTAAATTAGTCTCTACTGTACTAAGTTTTGATTATGTCGGAGCTCTGTTTGCGAGCGTTTTATTTCCTTTATTTTTCATTCCTCAACTTGGAATAATTAAAACATCTTTCTTTTTTGGTATCATCAATAGTCTGATCGGAATAAGTATTTTGGTTGCTTGCAGAGAGAAAGTTTCAAACTATTTTTTCAATCTCAGCTCTGGCGTTTTAGTTCTAGTACTTCTCATACTTGGTTTTTTTAGTTCTAATACTTTACTAAATTCATTTGAAGAAAATATTTATAATGAATCTATCGTTTACTCTTCAAGTTCTCCTTATCAAAGAGTTGTACTTAGCCGTAAGGGTGAAGCTCTTAAATTATATCTTAATGGTCAGCTTCAGTTCAGCTCACAGGACGAGTATAGATACCATGAAGCATTAGTTCATCCAGGCTTATCAAGTTTAAAAAACAGACAAAAAGTCTTAATACTAGGTGGAGGTGATGGTCTTGCAGTTAGGGAAGTTCTAAAATATCCAGATGTAGAAAGTATAACTGTAATTGATCTAGATCCAAAAGTAACTGAACTTTTTAAAGGAAATTTTCAGTTACAAAAATTAAATTCAAATTCTCTAAACTCCGATAAAGTAAGAATACTGAACGCCGATGCCTTTAGCTGGCTAAAAGAAAATAATGAAGTCTTTGATTTTATCATTATAGATCTACCAGATCCAACAAGTTTTTCACTAGGCAAACTTTATTCTAATTATTTTTATAGCTTAGTAAAAAAACGAATGACTCCAGACTCTCTACTAGTAATACAATCGACCTCTCCCCTAATAGCTAGAAAATCTTTCTGGATGATAGATAAGACTCTAAGATCTGTTGGATTAAATACTAAGCCTTATCATACCTACGTGCCATCATTTACTGAGTGGGGTTTTATATTAGCTTCTAAAAATAGCTTACCTATGAATTCTGAACTACCAAGCAACCTTAAATTTCTTGATAATACAGAAATGGAAAAGATGTTTCAATTCGCAAAAGATATGAGTAAAGTAGAGACCGACATACAGACTCTCTCAACTCAAGGTTTAGTTGAACTATATTCAAATGAATGGGCTCAAGCTGGTGGATAGACGTAAGTTTATAGGTTCTTTAATAGTACTGGCTGGATCATCTGGCTTGATTTTTAAAACTATAAAAATATTTCAAAATTCAAAAAAAGCCAAACTAAAATATCTTGGTCAAGATAGTGCTTTCTTACACAAGATTAGAGAAAGCTTTGATTACTCAAAAGTTGAAGTTAATACTAACTATTATGATTGTATAGTTTTAGGCGGTGGTATATCTGGACTAAGTTCTATTTATCACCTTGAAAAAAATACGCGAGAAAAAAATAAATCTGGTAATTATCTACCAGCTAAATATCTACTACTGGAAGCTCAAAATGACATAGGAGGGAATTCTCAGAGCGGCTCTTTTAAAAACGGTGAAAATGAAATCTCAAAATATCCTTACGGGGCACACTACTTACCAATACCATCTACTGAACTTTCAGAACTAAATAACTTTCTATTAAAAAGTAATATTAGTTATTTTGATCCAGAATTAAATCAAACTTTATATAATCCTGAATATCTAATCCATTCACCTGAAACTAAATTATTATACCTAGGACGCTGGCATGATGGTTTAATTCCTTTTGAAAGTCTTAATCAAGAAGAGCTTTTAGAAATAGCAAAATTCAATGAAATAATACATAAATTCAGAATAAGAGTTGGCTCAGATAATAAAAATGCATTTAGTATTCCAATTTCTAATTCTTCCAGAGATGAAGACCTACTCGAACTTGATAAAATTTCATTTAAAGACTTTCTTGAAAGCCAACAACTAAACAGTAAATTTTTACACTGGTTTGTAAATTATGCAACAAAAGATGACTACGGCTGTGAGTATAACGAAACTTCTGCCTGGGCAGGAATTCATTATTTTGCCTCTCGTCCTCAAGACGAATCTTCCAGTACTAATAAACATCAACCTGATCTTTTGACCTGGCCTGAAGGTAATGGTTTCTTAGTAAAAAAATTTAAAGAACAAATTAATTCTGAAGTTAGATGCAATTGTTTAATTTTACAAGTAGCTCCTACAGATGATGGTAACTATCTAGTCTATTATCTTGATAGAGGAAAAAATAAGATCATAGCTTTAAAAACTAAAAGCATAATTTCTAGTCTACCTCATTTTATTAATAAAAGAATTTTTTCTAGTAGTTTATTTTCTAATAACAAAAGCCTTCCAAATTTAGAAACAGACTACACACCTTGGTTAGTAGCAAACTTAAATATTGAAACCCTTCCTGCAAAATATAAAAATATACCTTGGGATTCTATTTCTTTTTATTCGGATTCTTTGGGATTTGTAAGGGCTGACCATCAAAACTTAACACCTAAGAATACTGGTGCAGTACTAAGTTACTATCTCCCTTATTCTAAAAATAAAAGTAATCAAATCAGACATGATCTCTCTGAAACATCACTTGAGAAATTAGGAGACACGGT
The DNA here is from genome assembly GCA_027487795.1 of Pseudomonadota bacterium. Classification (GTDB taxonomy): domain Bacteria; phylum Bdellovibrionota_C; class UBA2361; order SZUA-149; family DAOLCO01; genus JAIYCX01. Next base: position 160,334 of record JAIYCX010000013.1, read on the forward strand.
AATAAAAGAACTATCTAAATTCTATCCAGGTCTAGAGAATGAAGTTAGCCAAATTGACTTTTGGATCTGGGGTCATGCTATGAATAAGCCAAAACCTGGGAATATGAGACAAGCAGTTTTAAATGATGTAAACTCAGTATCTAATTCTTTGTACTTAGCTCACACCGATTACAGTGGTATTTCTGTTTTTGAAGAAGCTTTTTATCAAGGTGTTAGAGCGGCAGAGCAAATAGCATTCTAAGTTTAGATCATTTTAGTCTTAATGTCCTCATTCTCACACATTCCCGCTGGGAATGTAGTTCCGAGGTGCCACAAATTTTTTCCAGCTAAATTTAGCTGAAGAAAAAAATTTGCTCGAAGTCCGGATATTAAGACTAAAATGATCTAAACTTTCATTCTCTTTATTATTTTATAATTTCTGTAATCACTCAATTATTCAGAGATAAAGTATTTACTTAAAAAAAATTATCCGATAGTTAATAAAGCGAGGGGATTAAAGAGTTTGGAACGCTAAAGTCTTACTGGCCGGACTTCGAGTAAATTTTTTTCCTTAGCTAAATATAGCTGCAAAAAATTTAGGGCACCTCGGAGCTGAATTCCCAGCGGGAATTCGCGAGAATGAGGCCAGAAAGACTTTAGCGTTCCAAACTCAGGTGGGGGTAATTAACAGTTACTGGGAAACTATCTGCAAAATATTTAAATAACTATATGAACTCAGAAATTGATGTACTAATCATAAATGCTCATCCAGATGATTGCGAAATGGCTATGGGTGGGACTTTATTGAAATTTACTAAGGCAGGGTTTAAGGTTCTTAATCTTAGTTTAACAGCTGGACAGAGTGGAACATTTGGAAATGTTGAAATAAGAAAAGAAGAGTTTACTGCCGCTGGGAAATACTCTGGTGCAGAAACAGAAATGTGGGAGTACCCAGATACTAGACTGGAGAAATCACTTGAAATAGTTGAGCGTGTAGCTAAAATCATCAGAGTTAGAAAACCTAAAATAGTTTTCGCACCTTATCTTAGAAATGATAGGGCATCCTTTCATGGAATGGCGAACAAAGATCATTCAGTAGCAGGCCAAATAGCATCAGAAGCTTGTAAACTAGCACGATTTAAAAATGCTTTTTCAGATAGCAGTTCTCATACTGTATCAAAGTTATTCTTTTATATGATTCCATCAACAGTATTTCCTCAATTACTGGTTGATATTTCAGATACAGTCAGTGAATACAAAGAACTAGTTTCTTGTTACAAAACTCAATTACAGATTCCTAATATTTTTGAAATACTACTTGCTTCAAAGATACAGCATGCCAGCGAAGCTAAAATTAGTTATGCAGAAGCATTTGTCACAGAAATGCCATTAATTATAACACCTGAAAATATTTTTAATTTATAGACCAATTACAATGTTAGATAGATATAACTTCAGAGTAATTCCTCCTGCCGGTAATTTTTTACCTTTTTTTTCTGTATTCAAAAAATATTTAAAATGCTCTGAAAACAAACTTAATCAAGAAATAAAAACTCATTTTCCTAAACATAATGTCTTCACATTAAATTCCGGAAAAGCAGCATTACTTTTAGTTTTAAAATCTATTAAAGAAATAGATTCTAGAAGTTTTATTCTCATCTCAGCCTACACCTGCCCTGATATAGCAATATGCGCTATACTTGCAGGTTTTAAAATTCGACTTCTCGATACGCATATTAAATCTTCAAGCATCAGTGTACCTACCGATGATGATCTAAGAGACTGTGTCGCGGTGATTTCAAGTAATTTATATGGGGAAATTGATGATAGTAATGTAGAAAAAATCTGCAAAGACAATAATCTATTTCATATTGATGATGCCTGTCAGTCGGCTCATAGTTTTAAAAATGGTTCTCTTGTTGGCAGATCTGAAAATAGTATCGGTATATTTTCTTTTGGAAGAGGAAAAGCATATTCAGCAGTAGGTGGGGGCATGCTTACGATACCTAAAAATGAATACTTTATTTCGCTAGCTAAAATAGTAGAAAAAAATTATCATGAATTAGCAAAACCCTCATTTGAAGATTCTCATAAATACTTAATTAAACTCGCTGTACTAAATATTCTCAAATATCCCTACTTCTATGGTATAGTCACCAAAATCAGATTTTTTAAATTAGGCGAAACTATAATTAATTTTAATATAGAAGATAAAAAAGCAAGCAAGGCCGAACTTGCTCTTATTAGTTTTGCTTTAAGCACTGAGAATATTTACAACAGCTTCTCTAGAAAAGCTTTAATAGTAAGCAAAGAAATAAAACAAAAGTTCTTTGCAGGAAATTCCGCAAAGAAACTTGGACTTAGCCCATCTTATCCTAAGATATTAATAGAATATCATGAACTTAAAGAATTACTACATGAGGAAAATAAAAATAGACACTTCCCGAATGCTAAACTTCTAAGTGAAACAATTTTAACGATCCCTAACCACGATTTAATAAACGAACACGATAGAATCGAAATTTATAAACTACTTACGGAATAACATCCTAAATCATGCTTAACTACATCGCCCTAATTGCTCTGCTCTCAATATTCTACTCTTACTTTGGCTACTTTCTTTTATTGCAATATTTCAAAAAAAATAAAATTAATGAAATAACAACAGAAGTAGAGGAACCAACATCTATAAGTATAATCATTGCAGCTAAAAACGAAGAACTGCACATAGAAGAGAAAATCATTAATACTTTATCTCTTAAAGCCTGGGATAAAACTGTTAAAGAGGAGTTATTGTCAGCTAACCCAAGAATAGAAGTAATAGTAGCTGATGACTCCAGTTCAGACAGAACTCTAGAGATTGTTCAGTTATTTAAAGACAGTGGCGTATTAATAAGTTCATCAAAAGATAATAAAGGAAAAGAAGTTGCTCAACGTGAGGCTGTGCTACTTTCTAAATCAGATATTATTTTATTCACAGATACTAAAGTAATTTTAAATGAAGATATAATTCATAATACACTAAAATATTACAAAAATGCTTCAGTCGGAGTAGTTAGTAGTACAGATTGTGTTATCGATAATGATAACAAAAGCGGCGAAGGAGCATACGTTAAATACGAGATGAAACTTCGTGATTTAGAATCAGAGGTTAATTCTCTAGTAGGCTTAAGTGGATCATGCTTTTCTGCAAGAAGAACTATTGCAACTAAAATAGAAGCAGGCATCCCTAGTGACTTTACCCTACTCATGCAGGCTATTAAATTTGGCTACAAAGGTATAATTGCACCTGATGTTATCGGCAGCTACCAAGCTGTAAAAGACATCGATAAAGAATTTAAAAGAAAAGTCAGAACCGTTCTTAGAGGAATGACTGCTTTAGCAAGTCATAGTGAAATGCTTGATATTAGTAAGTATGGATTCTTCTCAGTTCAATTAATTTCGCACAAACTGTACCGCTGGCTAGTACCTTGGTTCTTAATAATACTTTTTATATCTAGTTTCATACTGTCTTCTTGTTCTAGTTTTTGGAGCCTAATATTTTTAGGACAACTAGCTCTAGTATTTTTAGCACTATGCGGTAAATATGCCCCTAGTTCCACAAAATACCTAGCAGTAAAAATTTCGCTTTTTTTCATTGTTTCAAACCTTGCTATCTTAGTAGCTGGTATCAAATTCATCCAAGGCAAACAAATCGCAAGCTGGGAGCCTTCTAAAAAAGGTTGATTTTATCCCAAACCCTTCCATCCTCCTATCCTTCCTGTCAAATTTACTTAATTAAAAAACAGGAAGGATAGGAGGATAGGAGAAATTTTTAGTGCGTATAAAGTTTTTGTAATAAACTTACTTTTTCCCAAACCCTTCCAACCTTCTTCGCTTCCTGTTTTTTTAATTCTCAAAACTAACAGCTCTTTTTTTCATAATTAGACCAACAGCAGCGCAGGTTAAAAGTAATACCGAACCAGGCTCAGGGACTTGTGCGCTGCCTTCTATTGTATCGTTTCCACAAGTCATCGCCCAATGAAAACCTAGTACAGATCCTTTTAAATAATTATCTGGAAAACTAAAAGAGTATATCAACTTATCATAGTTACTGCCGAGAACATCTTCTATCGACCATGTTCCAGTTAAAAATTTCTGTTCTGCTGAATCAACATTATATCTGACCTCTTGTCCTTCTCTGTAAATATAACCAGGCTCAGAATTTGAGAGTACAACCTGTTCTTTCTTAACTTGATATATAGATAACTCTCCAGACTTACCGATATAGTTCTGACTTTTGTTTTTATCTATTTGATCACCATGATCCGAAAGCACTGCAGCTAACTCCATAAACTCACCATTATTAAAGTCATCTTTTAAATATCCAGCTATACCATTAGGTGACCAACCATCCGTACTAATAAAAAGATCACCAAGCCTGGTACCGTATGAACCTACTTTTGAAAAATAAGTTGAAAAAATTGATACTGCTAAGGAATTATTTTTAATATCAACTGTCATCTGACTAATATCAAAAATGTCCGATGACCCAATTACATCTTTACCTGCCCATGAGTTATTACTAGCAGTCCCACCAATGTAGTTATCAAGTATTGTTGTAGTAGCTGAAACAAAAGATATTGGTAAGAGAATTATTATACTACAAAATAATTCTATAATTTTAACTCTTACGATTCTATTAGTTCTCATAAACTAGCTCCTTTAGTATCTTCGTCCGATAATTTGATTAATCCACTCTGCTAACAAGGATCAATATCGTAGTATTCTAATGCACATTATCCTATTTACGATGAGAATAGTATCAATTTAGTTTCTAATTATTTTTTATTAACTACTAACTTGATATCTGCTGGCTATTTGAGTATTAACTTTTTCCTGCCTTTAATTAGTGTAAAAGCACTACTTAAGGGAACGGTGCGTATCAGGTTAACATTTAAGGTTCGGGTCCTCGTATAATGGCATTACACCACCCTCTTAAGGTGGGAATTGTGGTTCGAGTCCACAGGAGCCGATTGTTGTTTTTTGGTAAATTTTCCTAGTAGCTCAATTGGTAGAGCGCCAGTTTAAGTAAGCTGAAGGTTATAGGTTCAAATCCTATCTAGGAAGTTAGGGATGTAGCTCAGTTGGGAGAGCGTTTGCATGTATGCAAAAGGTCGTTGGTTCGAGTCCTTCCATCTCTATTTAGTTTATTTCATTTACTACTAAAGGAAAGAACGCACTTTCCTCTTTTTCTGGGCCTCTTTTTTCAGCCTCTATAAGAATCTTGGTATTAAATTTTGCTCTACAATAGCTGAAGAAATCATAGCTAAAGCAGTCCCACAATCCAAACAACAGACTTCAGTACAGCCACTACTATTTGAATACGGATCTAATTCTGCTAAATTTCCACAATCAGGACAAAGACAATTAGAATCAGATCCCGACGCATAATACTGCACTATAACTCTATTTTGTTTGCGATATATATTCAAATCTAAAAAAGAACTTATCATTTGAGGCCCCTATTTTTTTGAACTTCCTGTTTTTGGAATAAATGATAGATAGCAAACTATTAGAAATAGGCAAAATTAATAGTTTTTATAATTTACATTGATTTTTCCTATAAACAAGAAAAGCTCTTCTCAAATGACTTTTTAGACGACATATTAGCTGTGTCTTAAAGCACTAGTTTTGCTTTAATGATGAATAACTTAATAAACGAAACTAAACAATGAAAGTAACAAGAAGAACATTTGTTTCAGGCACCTTACTAAGTACTCTGTTAATTGCCTGTGAGCGTAGTTCTTATTTTAGAGAAAAGGAAGAACTAAATGCTGAACTAGATCTTGGTGCAGTATCTAGTTTATTATTTTCTCAACTACATATTCCAGAAAAAGCAATTCTCTTATTCAGAGACATAGAAGGCTGGAGTGCTCTTTCTACTAGATGTACTTATCATGGATGTGACTTAACTTTTCAAGAACCAATTCTACTATGCCCTTGCTGTAAAAGTGCATTTGCGCTAACAGGAGAAGTTTACTCAGGTGGCAAAGCTAGCAGAGCTCTACCTTGGGTAACAGTTGGTTATAGAGATGGACACCTCTATGCTTATCCAGGAAAAGTTACAGATTCAAAACAACGATTCACCACTCCTGAAATAGAAGATGCTGTAAGAAAATTAAAAGTTCAAATTAGAGATACTTCTGTTGCAGCTGGAGTAAAAGTACCTGAAGCACTTCTTGGTCAAAGAGGTGAAGACAGCGAAGGACCGATGTTTTTGGAAGAGAAGCCGGTTTTAGCGGAGTAGTGGTCCTACTTTTAATAACTATTACATTATTTCTTGTACCACTTTCTGTACAATCTACATGCTTTTTGGCACCACTTTTCATATCTACTTGTAATCATTGATTTATTATTTTGTGGCTCTCGCCCATGTATATCTATGTTTCAAGTGAAGAATGGAAAGTTAGTATTAGTTGAAAAGGCTGATAACTATGTTTAGTATATTGAAAAATGTGAGGGTGAGCCAATAATGCTCGTTTTTGCCCTAGCAAGCTCCCCGCGCATTAGTCTGCAAAGAACTTTTTTTGCATAGCAAAAAAATTTCCAGCCTAATTGCTCCACCTCCATCAACCCAAACCCCTACGGGTCTGCAAACGAGCATTATTGGCTCACCCTCACTCTATCTTTAACTTTCATTTTCTATAATGAAATTAAAAAAGTCATAGATGATTTATTCATTGTAAATATAAAATTTTAAGCAAAAAAAGGATCTCTCACTGAGAGATCCTTAAAATGAAAAAACCTTAAGTCAAAGAATCCAACTAGGTAAGAACAGGCACTTCTTTCCAGACAAAATAGGTGACCTTCTTTTCCTGAACTTTTTCAAGCCTAACCAATTGCCTACTTTTTTCTGGTATGGTGATAGCCAAAGTGAGAAGAGAATATGAGCACTCCAATCCAGGGTAAGATTTTGAGTATTTTATACTAGATTTTTCATCTCGTGATAGATATTGATATTCAGTCACATATCCGAGTACTTCTCTAAGAGCTCGAATAATTGCATCACGGACATTTGCATCTTTAGAATTATACTTTGCAGTAATATAATTCCTTTCACGTGTTCGAACACTCCCATCATTAAAAATCTGTCGGTCTTCGCTAAGTATATGCTCTCCACATAGAATAATGATATTCAGTACATCAACTTTTCTCATAATTTTACTATTAGTAGCATTAAAGAAAATTACACTATCTCCATCAATGACTTCATCAAAAAGATCATCAATAGTTTTAGTAGGAACTTCTGTTTGGCCCCACTTGTTTTCAGCAGCGAGTAATCTCAACTTTTTAGAGAGTGTATCTCCCATGATATTTCCTTTCAAAGAAACTAAGAATAAAACTTAGACAAGAATCGAGGATACTCCTCGAACGATGTTTTCAGATCGCTTTCAGATAAAAGCGGTCGGCTAATATTCTTCCACTTAAGATCTTTGTCTCTCAAGTCCCAAGGACAAAAACTTCTCATCCATGATAAATGCCCAGCTTCTTCATTTGTCTTAGGGTTTATCCTGGTATAATGAAGAATCTGACAGTTTCGAATTTGATCACCTGTTCGATTTGAATTAGCGATTTTTTTAAATTCTTTATCATGCAATCTTTCAAGCTGTGCTCTAAGAGTAAGAATTCTTTCACCGTGACAAACCGCAATTACATTTTTGTTACTAAACTTTCGATGAAGCTGATGAAAGAAAATCCAATTAGAAATAAAAAGATCATGCAAACTCTGACCACCACCACCTACTGTTGTGTATAGTGGATTTTGCTTCATGAATCGTTTTATTATCTTTTGTTTTTCTTCTGGTGCAAAAGAAAAACCACCCCAAAATCTTTCGACTAGCGCATAGTAGCTTCTATACTTTATGCCTAATTTAAGATGATAAGTAGTCTCCATCGTTCTGACAAATGGAGAATTAAATCCATACAGTTTTTCATCAAAGTTATTCTTAAACCACTCTCCTGCGAATTCAGCTTGCTGAACACCTCTAGGAGTAAGTCTCAGTTCATGATCTGGAATCTTAAAGACTTCATGATCTTTACCTATTTTACCCTGATGTAAGAGATCCCTACCAAAGTTTCCATCGGACTCCCCGTGCCTAACAAAGAACAAATTCTTTGGCATTACCATAGCCATAACCTCCTGAAAAATGAAACGAAACCTAATAGACCTTCTAAATAATGTATAATTTATTCGCAGTCAAGTTGTGGCCATTTTTCAAATCTGCTATTCCTAAATACGGGTAGAGGTCAAGATTAAAGGTTTTTTGCAAAAGACGTTCTTTTGCAACAATGTTTTATACTTCTATCTTTATAGGTTCTCTCATGGAGGAAAATCATGAGTAATGCTTTTAGTAAGTTGCTTACATCGCTTGCTTCTTTTAGTGCACGTTTCAATCCGTTTTCCGAGAAACAAATCAAAGGAATCAGAAAAGAAATTCCATGGCAGTCATTACAGGTTGAAGAAGTAGTTAAAATTCCATATCCTGAGCCGCTTTATTTGCTGAATGAAAATCGGAGTGATGTTCGTTGTAATAGTACTTCAGCAATTACTGATGCTATTAGAAAATGGAAGAATAACAGTATTTCATGTCCAATTTCCTATTCTGGCCATAATAGCTATTTTCTATTTGGACATTGTCAGACAAGTGCTATCAAAAACAGGGAAATAGAAGAAGAGTTATCACAACAATACAATGAACTTTTTCCAATTGCTTACAGTAAAGCAGAATGGAACTATATTTGCGTTGCTAATCAAGCGAAAGCTCAAACAGGAGTTGAGAAGAAATTACAAATGCTTCTCGCTGCAATCAAGCCCGAAACTTTGGAAACGTCACTTCGTCAATTTAATAGAAATGGTCTCAAAGTTGATTTTTATCAACCTAGATTATTCTCACTGCTGGATTATCTAGTTAACTTTAAAACCTCTGAACAAGTTACAGAGAAAGTTGAAAGTTATGCTGTTCTTGAAATGGGAGCGCAATCTAGCACACTCACAATATATTCTCAGAATGGTTTTTATCAAGAGGAAATTCCAATTGGTGGATATCATTTTAGTCTTCAGCTTTGTGGGCTTATTCTTTTTGGATGCAAAGAAAATGATGATCAATCAACCGCAGATTGTAAGATTCTAGACGCTGTCGATGAAAAAAGTATCGACGGTTACAGTGCAAAGTTATTCACTGAAGCAGAAGAACTAAAACTTAACGCCTTGAAAACGATAGATCAAAAAGTAGATCCCAAATTAGTGTTTCAAAAAATGAGGTCGTCATTCCAAAATTTACTAAGTCTTGTACAACAAAGTATAGACAAATGGAGGTCAGGAAATAAGTTACATGAACCACCACGTACTTTAGCAAAGTTAACTCTAGTTGGTTCCGCAACCGAACTTCCAGGCCTTCTTCAGTTTTTGGAAAAAAACTTAAATGGAATTGAAGTTAGCAACATCGAAACGCCTGATTCAATTCAGTTTGCAAAGAATGTAGATAAAAATCTTCTGCTTCGTGACGTTGGAGATATGCTTTATCCATTGATGTCGGCAATCAATGGTCTAGCTTATGGGTACCAATGTAACTTTATGAAAAAAAGCCTTAGGACACCAAAAGAAGTCTGGGGTGTTCATATTGGGACTCATTGCTTAAGAGCAGTTAGAGTATCGAAGAAATAATTTTGTAGAAGATAAAATCTTCGGACGAAGTTAAATTTGCGTAGGTTGTTATCGAAAGACCTCAACCTACCTTAAACTTTTTTTAGCAGTCGTATCTAAATACTTAACTTATTGTATAGAGTCTTCAAACTAATTCCAAGAGACTTTGCTGCTTTAGTTTTATTATCAGCAAATTGACTTAGTCTATCTTTAATAATTAAACTTTCAATTTCTTCTAGAGTTCTAGAACTGTGATCTTCGAGAATTAAAGTCTCACTTTTATTTTTACTTATAGTAGAAATATTTATATTATTTGATTCTAAAGTTTTCTCCAGCTCTTCTAAAGAGATAGTAGACCCTAAAGAATATGCAGTTGCTTGCTCAAGTACATTTTCAAGTTCTCTTACATTACCCGGCCATGAGTAATTCATTAACACATCTAAACATTCTTTAGACATCTCAGGAGTTAAATTTTTTCTCTCTTCGCAAATTCGCTTTAGTATAATATCACAAAGTAATGGAATATCTTCTCTTCTCTCACGAAGAGGTCGTAAGTGAACATGAAATGTATTAATCCGGTAGAACAAATCACTTCTAAACCTTTTTTCTGTAATCATAGATTCTAGCGATAAATTAGTCGCTGAAATTACTCTTACTGATACACTTTTAGTTTTTGATGCGCCAAGTCTTTTTGTTGTTTTATCTTGTAAAAAAGTTAAAAGTTTAGGTTGCAATTCTAAAGGTAAGTCGCCAATTTCATCTAAAAATAAAGTTCCACGGTCAGCTAATTCAACTGCTCCTGCTCTGGATTCTACTGATCCAGTAAATGCACCGCGCTCACTACCAAAAAGTTCAGATTCCATTAAGTCTCTTGGAAAAGTGGCACAACTATGAGATATAAATGCCCCTGACTTATTTGCACTTATGCTATGAATATATCTGGCTAAAAGACTTTTTCCCGTGCCGCTTTCACCAGTTATTAGAATACTACCTTGCAAAGGTGCGACTCTTTTTACTAAATCTAAGACTTCTTTCATGGATGCAGAGGCGACTTTAAAATCATGAACATTAGAAGATGTTCGTAATACCGATCTATATCTAGCATTATCTACAGCAAGCTCATGCATTTCACATGCTTTAGCAATTAAATGTAATATTTCCTCATCTGTGGCATTCTCTGTGAGTGTCCATAAGGATTTAGAATTTGGTATATCAGGAAGTTCTCCGATATAGAGTACTTGTGTGACAGTAGAGTTTATTGATTTTATAACTTCCTCTTTTCTGTGCCCTTGAAAAGTACTACTTGAAGTTATAATAAGTGGATTGTCACTTAATTCATTAGATGGGTTACCACTTAGAAAATTATAACAACTTATATTTGTGGAATAACCTGCGTAGTTACATAAAGATAAAATCCTACTTTCAAGACAAGGCTCGTCTATGCAAACCAAAATTTCATAAATTTCTTTATGATTATTAATAGGACTTTTCAACATCGGATAAATACTTTAAAGATAATTACTGAATAAGCGAATGCACTAATTAACTAGTACTATCGTAAAGTATTTAAAATAAGTTTAGCTCGATTATTAAAATACTATAGTCGTTTACTAAAAATCTCTAAAAGTTATAGCCCCTTAAGTCCTAATCGACTCATTCTCACGAGTTCCGCTGGAACTCAAGTTCCGAGGTGCCACAAATTTTTCCAGCTAAATCTAGCTGAGGAAAAAAATTTGCTCGAAGTCCGTCGATTAGAACTTAAGGGGCTATAACTTTTTTTCAGATTTATTTTTCATAAAGTATAAGAAAAATTTTCTACCTATAATTTCTTCAACTTTTAGATTTCTAGAATACCTAGAGTGTTATGTACCTACAAATAATTTAACTGAAAGAATATTAAGACCAATAGTAACAGTAAGAAAAATCTTATAAGAATCTACATAAAATAAAAAAGCGGGGGTGGAGAGTTCTGAACTCTTGAATTTTACTGATCGGACTTCGAGTAAATTTTTTTCCTCAGCTAAATTTAACTGGAAAAAATTTAGGGCACCTCGCAGCTACATTCCAGGTGGAATGTGCGAGAATGAGATCAGGAAAGTTTAAGAGTTCAGAACTCGGTTGGGGGACATATCATACGATTATATATTTGAGTCATTTACAAATCCTTCACAGCATAAGGCAACTCTATCCTAAAAGTTGTACCCTCTCCTGCTTTTGACTCAAAACTAAGTTTTCCTTTATGTTTTTGCTCTATACAGGAGTAAGCTAATGATAGCCCCTGACCAGTCCCTTTTCCCTGAGCTTTTGTTGTAAAGAAAGGTTCAAATACTTTATCTTGAATTTCTTGCTTAATACCATTTCCAGTATCAACGATTTCGATAATAGCTGATTTTTCCAAAGCTTTAGATCGAACTGTAATGATCCCCTTATACCTACATCCTGTTACTCCCATTTTTTCTTCTATTGCTTGAGCAGAGTTTACAAGTAGATTAAGCAAAACTTGATTTATTTCAGCTGGGAAACATGGAACTGGCTCTAGGTTACTATCTAGGTCCCATACAATATCAGCAACATACTTCCATTCATTCTTACATACTGAAACTGTAGCTTCTATATTTTTATTTAAATCAGTTTCCACCATCTCCATAGAACCTGGATGAGAAAATTCTTTCATAGACCTTACAATATCAGCGACAGCTTCTATTCCCTGTAAGGTTTCTTTTATAGCATTTGGTATTTCATCAAATGCATAATCAATATCACTTTTTGAATTAGTAATATCTTCATTATCAAGTCCTTCTATTATTGGATATATAATATCTTTTAATCTAGAAAACTCATCTCTAAAAAACATTGTATTATCTCTGATATATTGAATAGGAGTGTTAATTTCATGCGCTACTCCCGCAGCTAATTGTCCTACAGCTTCTAATTTTTGTGATTGTAGTAACTGTCTTTCTAGTAATTTGCTTGTCGTAATATCTGTAAAAGCACAAACAAGGCCTTCTTGTTCACCATTTGGGTCCACTACGTGAGAGATACTAAACGTAACATATATAGGTTGCTCCTTGCCGAATAAATCAAGAGAGGTCTCACCATATAAAGTACTATCACTTCCGTTATGAGGAGTCGCCTCTATTAGTAACTGATCAAAAGGAAGCATTTCTAAAACATTAGCACCTATTAAAGGGGCATAATTTGAAAACATCTGTGAAGCCACACCATTAGCTAGTGTTATAGTACCAGATGAGTCTGCTACTAATACTGCTGATACAATAGTTTCTAAAAGTCTTTGCTGAAAATGTTGTGCTCGTACTAAGTCCTTTTCTAACTTACTAATTTTTTTAGATAGGCTTACTATAGAATCTGTTTGAATTGATTTATTAGGATAACTAACAGTATCTATATTTAAATTTTCCATGATTACCCTTAATTTGTATTATCAATAAAATTAATAAGTTCCTTTGCAGAAAATGGTTTAGTGAAAAATCTATGAACTTCACTTTGATTTACTGCTAATAATGCAGTTTCTAAACTTGGCTGACCAGTTATTAAAATTCTAAGGGCTTTAGGCTGAAGCAACTTAGTCTTTTTTAATAACTCTGTTCCTCTTACATAAGGCATATGCTCATCTGAAATTACTGCATCAAATTCCATTTGCTCTAATAAATACACGGCTAACTCAGGGGAAGGAGCTGTCATTAATTTTAGATTGGTTTTGCGAAATATTCGTTTGCAACTTGCGATAAACAAAGGATCGTCATCCACTAAAAGAATAGTTTTATTACTTGTTTGCATATTAACTCTCCATCGGAATTTGGCTTACTAAGACCTTATCTTGTATGCCCGTTATTTTTGCATGATTAAGAATTCTACGAATTGATAATTCTGTTAATGTTGTCCCTGCTGCAAATAATAATAAACCATTTACAGTATATAAAGCTTCTTCAAGTCTTTGATTAGGTTCAAATCCAGTGGCTCCAACTCTCTTTAAGTTTCTTTGTGTTTGAGTTTCTAAACCTTGTTTTAGAACTATTTCAGCTAAACATTTTAAAATTATTGGGTCATATGTTCCTTTTCTCAGAGTAAGAGTTTTAAAACACTCTACAGTACTTAATCCTGTTTTCTTGAGGTGCATATAATCTTTACAAGTTCTTATAATTCTAGAACCTACAGGAACTTCTTTAACATCTAAATTTCTGGGCTCCCCACTTCCATCAAAGTTTTTGTATTGATAAAAAATAAGCTCCGCGACTCTTTGCAAACGTGGAATCCTACTTAATAGTGATCGCGATAAATCTAGAGAATAATATAGTGCATGAGATTCATCTGCCGATAAGCTCGCACCTTCTCTAGCCTTGATTAATAACTCAGGAGGCACTACTACTACTGCGATATCAGAAAACAGAGATGCTAACTTAACTTGTAAAACTTCTTCAGGAGCTAGCTTTAATGCTATTGATTCTACAAGAGGTTGAATATCGCTAGCTTGAAAGAATAATTCTGGGGCTGTAAGAGAGAGTATATCTGATAGAAGACTTACAGAGCCTTGTAAAGTTTCTTCCAAAAGAGTTCTCTCAAAAGTTAATATTCGATAATGCCCTAGAGCTTCTATAATAACTTTTTCAATACTTTCAGTTGAACAAGGTTTATTTAAGAATCTAAATACTTGTCCATCGTTTATGGCATCAGTAGCTGTTTGTTGATCACTGTTCCCTGTCATCATTATTCTAACACTGTTAGGTGAACGTTCCTTAACTACTTTTAAAAATTCAATTCCGTCCATCCCTGGCATTCTCATATCTGAGACTACTACTGCAAAAGGTCCTTCTTTTTCTAGTAGTGATAAAGCGACATCAGGACTATGAGCAAAGTGTAGATCAAAGCGTCCTCTAAAAGCTCTTCTCACTGCCGCTAGTAAATTATCTTCATCATCTAAAAATAATATTTTCTCTTTCATAATCAATCCTGACTATTTATTTCCAAATACTTGTTTTTCTCTCTCTTGAATTAAAGTTTCCAGATCAATTAAAGATCTGTGATACTTATTTCTAGTATCAAATAATTTAGATATTCCCCACAAGTCAGATAAAGCAGCACTTAAACCAACTGAAGTAATTCCAAAATTCTTCATCTCAAAATCACTTATAGTTTCTTTATTTTCTTGTTTTAAATATGATTCATAAGGACTAGGATAGTCTGTACATAAGACAGCTCGCCCTATAAATGAAGAAAATCCTTTTAGATAATGAATCTCAGGATTTTCTAAGCTTAATGATCTAGACTGCTCTTCTAATGAGATACCAATCATAATTGCTAGTTCGTTAGTTTTTTCAAGAACGATCTGACTAGTTTTACTTTTAGGGAAATAGAAAATTGGATAATCATTAGCTAGTCTTCTAAGAACATCTATTCCAACAATTTTTATAGCTTCTTTAATACTATTAGCTGAAGTATTAGCTCTAAGAAAACCGCTTGATATAAGATGTACTATCTTTGTACTTATTCCTAAATCCATTTTTGCTATCTCTGCTAAATCCTCAACAGTAGGTTTGTCCGAGTTCAGAAGACTTATAAATTCCTTTAACAAGTCTTCTTGACTTGGAACAGCGCTAAGTCTTAATATTGATTGTCTTATTTTTGCATTAGGCAGTTTACCTGAAACAGAAGAAAGATTTTCAATAATTTCTCTTAAGTTATTAGCATCACATGGCTTAGGTAAATATTGATGTGCGTGAGGTAATGCTCTTAGAACATGATGCTCTTCAGCTTGTCCAGATAGCACTAATCTTATTGTTGAAGGTGCAATCTCCCTGACTTCGGATAATAGCTCTGCTCCGTCCTTTTCTGGCATCTTCATATCGGTGCATATGATACTAATGTCTTCCGTGACTATCTTCTCTAAAGCTTCTTCAGCTCCGTTTGCAAATAGTAATGTATAAGAGCTAGAAAGTGGTCTAAGCATCCTTTTTAGACCTTGTAAGATTTTCTCTTCGTCATCTACAAATAATATTTTAGGAAGCATACTTCTTATCCTTATCAGGTGTTGTATACTTGTTAATGCAATGACCTTGCCAAGCTTATTTAACAATTAAATGGCAATACGTTTAACTACTTAAGAATTTTTCTTAGAAATTAAACTAAAACATAGCTAATTTTACATTGTAATTTTTACAAGATTGTAAATTTTATATGTAAAGGTAAGGTTTAAAAAGAAGCGTGCGGCAAAAAAACCTATGATTCGCAAGCGCTTCTAATCACAACAATAAGACTCAACTCTTAATTCTAGTAAATTACTTAATATGCCATGGTTTGAAATCTGTATCAGTATCAAGATAGTCAATGTTTTCGACTTTCTTCAACCATGCAATTAAAGGAACAGTAATTGGAACAAATAAAGCCTCCCAAGCTGTCTTACATAACCAAGAAGCTATAATAAGACTTGGAATTTCACTGTCAGGTACTTTTCCACTCGCATAAAATGCAATTGGAAAAAATATTATCGAATCGAAGAATTGTCCAACAAAAGTAGAAGAAACGATTCTTGATGAAGTAGCAAAGTATGAGTTTTGATTTCTTTTATTCTTACTCATAAGAACTTTTAATTTTGCTAATACATAGCTATTCATGAATTCGCCAGTCAGGTAAGCTAGAAATGAAGCCACCAAAACTCTTGGAACTGCTCCAAATACTTCATCATAAGCTTTTTGGTTATCCCAAAACGATGCGCTAGGCCAAATTCCGACCAGGGCAATCAAAAGAGTACTAATAATGAAGACTACAAATCCCGCCCAAATAACTCGTCTTGTTCTATCGTAACCATAGATTTCAGTTAAGATATCTCCTCCCAAAAATACAAATGGATACGTCAGTACACTTGCGGACAATGTTACCCATTCTAAACCTGGAATAAAACTCATCGATATGAATTTTGCACCACTGATCACATTTGACAGCAGCAACATCGACACCAAAAAGGCGGAAATAAGAGCGTAGAACTTTAATTCCTTAGGCTCTTCAGAAACAACAGCATTCGCGCTCGACATAATAAACCTCTTCAAAAACAGAGAAACAACCTTAAACCGCAACACCCGTTTTAAAATCCAAGATTTAAAACTTAGATCCTAACAAGGATGCTGAGATTAACTACTACCCGGATTTAGTTTAATAAAATACTTTATTAATGCGCCCTATTTAGATAATCTCTGAGAAAAGCTCAAATTTGAAAAATACTTTAAGTATTAAATTTTCCTATTAGTATCCGTTCACTACCACCCCACCCGAGTTTCAAACCCTTACCGCCCCTTTTTCTTTTATATACTTTACTAAATTTCTTCAGGAAAAAATCATTACGCCAACTCCCCTTGTGACCACGCTGACCTCCTATCTTACGTTTCCCCGATTGTCTTTGTTCTTCATTAGGTTTTGTTATGTCCGAGGATGGTGACTTGGAGGAGTTTGAGGAGTTCTTTCTATTTCAGATATGGATGGTATCTTTGTGGGAGTTGAAGACATGGTGGATAGATAAAATTTGGGGCACCTTGGAAATACGTTCCAGGTGGAACGTTTCAGAATGAGTCGAGGAAGACTTAAGGGGTCAGAACTTATCGATATATAGTGCCCACACATGAGTTTTCAGTTATATAAAGTTATCATAAGTGCGGCACGGACGAAACAGCGTAAGCTGTGAGTACTAATAAAAATATACTGCTCTAAGGATAGAATATAAGCA
>JAIYCX010000015.1 GCA_027487795.1 Pseudomonadota bacterium
GGCACGCATCTTATAAATCTCTTGACGCTCCTCTAGCGTTAAGTGAGTTACGTTTTTTTTCATAAACACCTAAGATGATTATTCTTCTTAGGTGTTGCTTTTTATTTGAAAAAGTACCGGTGCATCTTTGATTCTTTTACCTGAAGAGTTCAAGAATAAAAAGATTACTTTAACTAGTAAGGAACTAGTTAATATGCTTGTTGCAAGCCAGTTAAAATCTTTAGCACTAACAGGTAAATTTGGTATTACTGTTTTTTCTGAGGGCATACTTGATTGTATTGATTTGGAGTCACAGCGTGCTTTGGGTTGTAAGTTTAAAGACGGAAGTCATATTGATACAATTGATTTTTCTAAAAGCCGTTTTGAAGATTCATTGCGAGATTTAATGGCTGCAACTTTTAAAGAATTTGATGTAACAACTCCTTCTGGGAATGGTCTTGAGACTTCTTGTCGAAGTATTGGATATTTTCCTAGAGCTGCTGATCCAGTAGTAGGTGATCTTTTGTTAGCTGCTAACTATGGTGAAAGAGCAGGATCCTTGATCACTTCAGAAGGGCGTGGCTATAAAGTTATTACTCCTGATAGTGTAGAGGACTTGAGTGATTTATTAGACCAGGAAGGTGAAGTTCAGCAATGTTGGGTTGATACAACAACTCCTGAGTTTGTTTCGCAAAGAAAAAAGCAGTATCGAATTAATCCTGGCGATTTATCTGGGCACAATCTAGAAAAGATTACTAAGGTAACTAATCTTACTGCACAGCAAATGAAAGCATTTTTGATTCCCGTTCTTCAAATTTTTCAAAGACTTTCCAACTAAGGAATTTAGTTTCCTTGTGTTTTTTGTGGTGGTTTTCATGGTTTTTTAATGAACAACTACCACTTTTTTTATTTTTATAGTAATAAGCTAGTCATGTAAGGGCCCTTAGCTCAGCTGGGAGAGCGCCACAATGGCATTGTGGAGGTCAGCGGTTCGATCCCGCTAGGGTCCATTCCTTAAGGGTTGGGACAGCGAAAAATTGTCTGGTTGGGGTTGCCAACCAGACATAAAACATTTTTATTAAACTTTTAGCTAAACTCAAAGACTTAAAGAAAAGATCGTTGAGTTTAGGTTCTCGTTTGGGGAGGTTTTCTAGACCTCAAGAAATTCTTCTAGTTCTGCCAATTCTTCTTTGAAATTTCCAGAAAGCGTAGGCCACCTTAGCCAATTTCTTGGTGAAAGGTTGTGATCATCCATATGAAAAGTATTAGGTAGTCGTTCGCGCTTCCATTGGTTGATAGAGAACAACCAAAAGAATTTTGAAATCCACTTTGCAAGCACTTTCTTTTCATACATTGGATAAAGAATTTTGGTACGTTCAAGAATTTCAACTGGAGAAAGTCTATCCCAAAGGAAAAGCTTTTCCATATGATCTCTAACAACATAAGGTCCAAGTTCACCTTCATCAGTTTGAGGAGCTTGACCTTCCACGTTTGGTCTCAACTCTGCCGTATAGGCTAGAGCGTTAACAAATGAAAGATAAGGCGCAGGAGCCAGTCCCATTGGTCCTTCAACTTCCCTCCATTCAAGCCACTTTTTAAGATAGCTTTTTCTAACACCTCCAATTGGATTAATGCCACCACTATCATCACCTCCTTGTGTAAAGTAGCCAACCATTATCTCAGACATGTTGCCAGGCGGAATTAAAAGTTTGCCCTTCGCGTTTGCGATAGTCCAGCCTGTAATTCCACGTACTCTAGCTGGCATGTTTTGAAGTGTAAGGTCATGTTTCGGGTTATCCCAACTAAGTGTATCTCCCGTGAAACTCTCCACATTTTGCTTTAAGAGCTCAACCATCGAAGCGATATTAATGACGCCAAAATTAGCACCAACTCCATTTGCGACGGCTTTTGCAGATTCTAGAGTTTTTTCACCACTGGCCTCTGCGGGTTGATAGAAAGTATCAAGAAGATAATATACTATCTCTTCAACTGTAGATTCAGGTGTAAGTAGTTTTGACCATTTTGCAAAAGAAAGGACAGAAATAAAATTTTCAAATCCAAGTTCTTTTAAGGCAAATTCTACAGTGTCACGAAGAAGCATTACTACTGAACATGAGTCAGCCCCGCCACTTAGAGATACAACGTAACCTTGTTGTTTAGACTTCCTTAGGTAGTCCCAAAGTCCTATTGCTTCAGCCCGGCTAAACTCTTCATGTTTGAGATTCGAAGAGCTTTCCCAATCATCCGTGTTTAGTAATGGCTCTTCGTATTGACTAGAGTTAAGGAAATAATTTGACTTAATGACAAGTTCGCTATCAGTAGTTTCAGGATTAAAACTTACCTGCTCTGCTTGAGATGCTCGGTTCTTATTGATATCGATAACAGCAGTTGTTACTGTGTAAGGCTTAAATGAGAACCGTTTACTCTGTGCTAAGATTTTCCCTCCTGAAGAAATAATACCTTCTCCGGCATAAATCATAGATCCAGATTCATTTCCTAGTAAGTTTGCATAAACTATTCCGCAGTTAAATGCTCTCGAACCATCACGACAAAAATCAAGTCTAGTTTGGAGTTTTCCAAAACTAAAATGACTTGCGTTTGGACTAAGAATTAAGTCTACCGCCTTCTCAGCCATGTCACGACCTGGTCGATTACTCACCCAGGCATCTTCACAAATTTCAACTCCAATTCTCACACCAGAGATATCAAACATAATATCTCCAATTGGATACTCTTGATCATTAATTGTGAGTGTTCCTATTTTGCCTCTTGGCCATTCTTTGAAGTATCGATTTTCGTAATGATTTCCATCACCGGCAAGATTTCTCTTTGCAACAAATCCAAGAATATCTCCATTCATGATTACAGCAGCACAGTTAAAAAGTGATTTTCTGTAAAAAATAGGAAGGCCGATTACTAATAGTTGATTAGAAATATGAGCAATCTTAAAGAGCATATCAATTGCTTTTTCTTGAACTCCAGTAAGTAAAAATCCTTTTTCACAACCGTATCCAGTAACTGCTAGCTCTGGAAGTACTATTACTTCAGCTCCTTCCCTCTCTGCAGCTAGTATAGCATTTCTGATATTCTCAAAATTACCATCCCAGTCCATTGGTGTTTGGTTAACTGCACAAGCTGCGACCTTAATGAGTTGACTCATCATCTTTTCCTTTTATAAAAAACCTAAACAAAAAACAGTTTTTCGCTGTCTACGAATGTAAGTACGTTACAATCGTAGACAGTTAATTTACATCTACCCGTGTATAATATTAGAAGATGAGATATCGGCTGAACGCACTGTCAATAAGCACAGTTAAAACACGTTATTAAAACATGCAGTTCCGCCGATTTCATTTTCCAAATGTGAAAGTTAACTCCATTTAGAATTTGGGTAGATTCCATTCTCTGCTATTATTTGCCGAATAGCTGGGTGAGGAGGGGTTTCGCCATTTCTAATACTTGTAGAATGAATCTGCCCATACATTGGCATTATTTTCATTTCTACATTTAGTGCTGGCCAGTCTTTCCAGTCTTTTTCATTACCGGCGCTATCGGTTGAAGTGACCCAGCTATGCGGACTTTTGTAAGTCTGTCTCCACCATTTGATAAAATCAGCAGAGTATTCGTATATGTGATCACAAAGATAAACATGAGCAGCTTTTGGTTTCCTTGAATAGGGGATTTTTGAATCTTTTAGGATCGCCTCCCACATGGAAAGTCTTAGTTCATGCTTAGCGGGTTGAATCTTTGTCTTCCACGGGTTTTTAAAAGTGGTAGCAATGACAACAAGACCTAGATGAATTGATCCCATTTCATCATGTAATGTTTTTACTACCTTCAAATGACCTTCATGTACTGGATCAAAAGTCCCACCATAAATAACCGCATCAAAAAACATGATCTTATTAGCCTTTCTGGCTTTAGTGTAAAACCTTCAGGTGCGCACGCACCGATATCTCATCTCTAATAAAAATTTCAAAGAACAAATAATATTGTATAAATATACTGCTCATAATTTGATTTTCCGTATAGGAAAAGCAAATTGGGAATTAGCAGTATGGCGTAGGAGCAAGAGCGACTAGCCTTAATACAAGTATAGTGCCCACAAGATAAGAATGCCTGAAGGGCTTCAACTCAAGTAAAACATGAGCTGAAAGCACTAAAGTCCTTCGATTCTGTCTTTAGAGCAGTATATTTTTATTAATACTCATAGCTTACGCTGCTTCGACCGTGCCACACTTATGATAAATTTGAAAAGCTTAAAACTCATATGTGGGCACTATATACAAATGGAGAAAATGGTGAGTTTAAAAAAACTTCGCGCGTATCAGTTGATATGCGCGAAGGGATAACGTAAAATCCTTACAGCTGATACTTTCTGATCATCAGATCCGCGAGGTAATGACCAGTCGGAACAATTGTTACGAAATTTGGATACTGCTTAGCAAGCTCGTAGCTTGGGTAGGTATCACCACAGATTAATCCTGAAATTAGCTTAGAGTCAATCATTTTCCGAATTGGATCTCCAGCAAAATCTGGGTGTGTTACCAGAACATAAACTTGAAACGCTCCTGCTTTTAGATGTGATTTGGCTCCATCGATTGCTGTTGATCCACCGCGAAGCATGTCGTCATAAAGAATTACAGTACAACCGCTTACATCTCCAATAACATTGCCCATAGTGTGAGTTTCGTTACTAGAAACTCTCTCCTTAACAACAAGGCCGTATGGTTCCTCTAGCATCTTGGCTAGCTTTATAATCGTATTCTTTCGGCCTAGGTCGGCAGATCCAATAGAAATATTTTTACCGAAAATTCGACCTTCTCCGGTATTTTGTTTTATTAAATCTGCCCAAAGTTGAAGACTAGAAATAGTTTCTGTGACAATTTGCCTGCGATCACAATAGAATTCCATTGTCTCAGCGTGCAAGTCAAAGAAGAAAACTCGCTTTCTAATACCAGAAGATGGGACATCTGAGAGTCTTTCACAAAGATTTTTTGCTGCAACAATATCTCCAGGATGATCTCTGCGCTCTTTAGTGCCATGTCTCATAAATGCAATTAGAAAGTTCAATTCACTTGCCACTCTTCCAAGCTCAGTTCCGCATCCTAACATCTCTTCAACATCTAATCGGTCAGAACTTCCAATTACGACTACTTTTCGTCCCCGAGCTGCATCCATTTGATTTTCAGGAATTGCTCCCCAGACTTCTCCATTTGGATGAGAACCTTCATTAAAAATTCCATCTTCGAAGCAGCCTGTTTTTAAGAAGGCATCTTTGATGTGTTTATAGCGTTTGGTACAAAAAACGATTGTCTTTGAATTTTGCATTGCAATTTCTCCGCAATTTATTCAGCTAAAAAAAGAAAAACCTTATTCACCAATTTCTCCCTTTGCATTATTTAATGTTTAAAGTGAGAATTTATTTCTACCCGAATTATCTAGTTGTAAAAGAGCTTAAAAATATTAAAAAAATAAGAGGAAAAAGTCAGAGCCTTAAATAAGGCTCTGACTGTGCTTAAAACCATGCGAAACTATCTTAAACTAGGTTGCCATACGAAGCTCTTCTGCTGCCTTACGTCGAGCATTAGTCACGAGTTCATTTCTTAGGTTATACAAACGAGTTGTCATACCAACCGTGTAGAGATGAGGATTAACAAGTCTTAAACATTCTTCTGGCAGGGAGTTAATCTGCTCACGAATGAACTTAGAAACCTCATGAACTTCATCAATTGGCGCAACAATTTCACCATTTCTAGCTAATGGAATTAGTAACTCCTTTTCTGTGACTCCAGATGGGATTAAGCCTTCTCCGCTACTATTCAAGTATGTCATCCAGCATTCGCTTTCGAATTTGTCCTCATCTATGTCATAGATACAATCAGCAATCATTTTTCCAAATCTGTCAAAATAGCGCTTAGCACCGAGTCTGCCAGGAGTAGAAAGTTTGATTTCTTGATCAGAAAGTTTAACCGTCGGTCTCATTTCTCCATCATCTCCTTCGACTGACGCAAGCTTATAAACCAATCCAAAAAGTCCAGACTCGGCAATCGCATCTCCACTCGCGTATGAATCCATTGGGGTCTTTGCTCTTTCGATCGAATCCAAAGAGAATTCGTTAAGAGAGTTCGTGCCTCTAACCTCAACGAAATCAAGCCCAACTGCATCAAGCATTTTTCTGGCTAGCTTTCCTAAAGCAGATAAATCTCCGCTATCTAGACGAATTCCCTTAAGTTTCAGACCTTGGCTTTTCATTATAAGACCAACTTTGATTGCATTTCTGATTCCATTAATGGTGTTTATGGTATCAGGTAAAAAAATCGAATTAGTTGGAAATGCTTTAGCAAAAGTTATAAATGATTGAACTTCCTCTTCAAAACTCATTGGCCAGCAGTGAGCCATTGTTCCTGACGATTTCATGCCGAAATACTGAGATGCCAGCATATTTGAAGTAGAGACAAAGCCAGCCTTCCACGCTGCAAGAGCTTTTGACAATGAGCCACCGGGGCCCCCACCGCGACGGAGAGAGTTGTCAGCTAGTGGTTTCCAATTAGCAGAAATCAGCATCCTAACTGCTCTGGTCATTGTAGAAGATTGATCGCTGATAAGATTTAGAAGCGCACCTTCGATCAGCTCGCACATCCAGATAGGGCCTTCAACGCGTACCATCGGTTCGTGAGGAAAGACTAAGGTTCCTTCCTTTACAGCATATACGTTACATCTCCACTTTTCAGTTCTTAGGAACTCTATAAACTCTTTTTCGTAAAGCGGGTTTCCGTAATCATCAACTTTTTCTGAGAGCCATTCAAGATCTTCATCGTGAAATTTAGCAAGTGCTAAAAATTCATTTAAGTGATCTATGCCCCCAGCTACAGCAAATCCACCATTGGCAGGAATCTTTCTAAATGAAGCATAGAAAACAGCTTTTTTATTTGCCATTCCTGCTTTCCACCAAGCATAGGCCATTGAAATTGCATACTCATCCCCGAACAAGAAAGAAACCTTACCATCTGGAAAAGAAGTTGTGATCGTAGTCCGGTGAATTCTGCGTTTTGCCTTTGGTTCTGACAATTCTATTGTCATTTTGATTGTATCCTTCAAAAAAAAACTAAAAAACCGAATAATGAACCTTCTTCACTATTCCTCGTTAGAATTAAATATCAGAATTATATATCCGTATATTTTTCTAAAGAAGAATAGCTCTTTTACTTCTACCTAGATTTAATTTTAAAAGAACGAAAATAACGATATCTGACTTATCGCAGTCGAATATTTATCTAAAATATAGACTCCTTTTGTGGAGACTAGTAAGCGCAAATGGGGCAATAATTTAGTCTGGAATATATGTTGATTGTATGGTGTTAGTCAAGAATGGGGGTGGGTATTTAAGTTAAAGTGAAAAAACAGCTCAAGCATTATTTACTTGAGCTGGGATTGTTTCTAAGAAAATCCTATTTTTTCAAATCGCGACGTAACTGTGTTATAAAACTATTCCAAGTCTTTCCTTTCTCTTTCCAGATCTTGCTAATAACAGTTTTAGTGTCGTTAGCATCGATACTTTTTAGAGCAATCAAACATAGCTGGTGCCTGCGTTCATCGTTCTCGCGTTTAAGCGTGTAGATAAGGTATCGCGCGACACTTTCTTTGTGAGTATTAATTCTCTTTTTGAGTGCGCCTAGAGCTAACTCAAAAGTGTCATTGAACTCCAGCATCTGTGCCAGTGCTGCGATTGCTCCAACATCCGTTAGCTTGTCTAGTTCCGCGACTAGTGCAAAGCGAAAATCGGATTTCAATGCAGCTAAAGCCTTTTTCTCAGTTTTACTAAATGTCATCTTAATAACCTCCACAAAAAACGTTATAGAAACAAGTTGTCCGTTAACAAAGAAAAGTGGGAACAGAGAAATTTGTTCTCTGTTCCCGCACATTTGACCTTAAAAATTAACCTTTTGGGTTGCTTTTTCTTAGAAGCTTTTTAGAGCTTAACTTGGGAGAAAGCGTTCACGTCAGCGGCTTCAGATCCTGCAACTGCGGATTGGCTAACTTGTTGCAACCATGCACGAATTGCACTTGGATCATTTGGAAGCTTGCGAACGCAATCATCATCGAGTCCGCATTCCTGTCCGAAAGCCTTGTAATCAGTATAGCCATCATCGATGCCACCAAGATAAATCTTGTGACGTTCTTGTCGACGAAGGTCCGTTACCAGAGTTTTCACGTCAGCAGGTTTCGCATTTCCAGAGTTATTTCCTCCGTCTGTTAGAAAAACAGTGATCGTAAAAACGTCAGATCCGTCTTGAGTGTAGACGGTCGACTGTGCCTGAACGGAACCAAGTACCCGAATCATCCCATCACAAAGAGGAGTATGACTCTCCATTGTAACTTTTTTTGGCATCGTGGTAAAGTTTGGGTTCGGAGTCTTGGCTGAGTGCCCAGGAAGGACCAGATCTTTGAACGGAAAGAATATCCCGTTATTTCCATTCGTCGGGATCAAGAACGTCGAATGTGCAAGAATAGTACTTGCAGCTTTCGATCCTGCCAAAGAACTGAAAATCAGATCGTGCCCATCGGCGGCGATTTCCCAATTGGATTGGCTTGCTCCAGGGGTCTTGTATTTCATTGAATCGGAATTATCAAGATCTAGGGTGACCAAAATAACTCTCGCCACTTGTTTCTGAGCACCAGTTGCTAAAGCCGCATTGATTTCAGTTTGCAACCCGTCGAGGAGTGCTACTGAATCTGACGACAATTCGCCAAGACTTTCTGCTGTATCAAATAGGTCTGCTGCGTTAGAAATCATGATTTGTACTTTCGTTTGTTAATGTTGAAACAGGCCCTCACAGTGAGAGCTATTTTAGAATCACCAGAAAGAGCAAGGCTCTTAAGCCTTGCTCTAATACTTTTCCCCAAATAAACTTAAGCTGCGTTCGCAAGTGCTTCTTGCATCGCGCCAGGCCATTGTTCAATTGGAAGAGTTGAAGGAACGACATGCATTCCCACATCGCGGAAGTCTTGAAGAGCTTCTGCGGCTTGCTTTTCATATCCTGGCACTGGCGACATGCAGTCGACTAGCAAGTAGATCTTCGAAGCAAGAGCAGGATTCTTTGCCAAAACTCGGCGAAGAATATCATAAATCCCTGCGCGAACACAGTGACTTGCTGCTTCTCCACCAATGATAATGATGTCATATGTCAAGATCATTTGGATGATCTTTTCAGAATCGCGCCCGACAGGATCTCCATTAAAGTCAACTGTTACTTCAGATCCAAACGGACTGTAAGCTTCAGTTAATTTATCGAGTCCCTTAACTTGTCCAATCATTCTACCACCACGGGCAAACTGATGAAACATCACTGCTTCTTCCACTTCTGGAAACAAGGTAAATCCTTGGCTTCCCATTTGAGCGTGAAGCGGCCACAGGATCAGTGGATCTCGCGGCCGATCACGGTCTTCTCCGTTGATTTTGAAGATACGCGGTTCTGCGAGTTTATTGACGTAATACGCCAGATACTGCTCGAGATACCGTCGATCTTTGCCAATCCAATAAGGAGCGTGGGCCGAAGGCTCGAACTCCTGATAGTTGTCAACTGTGATTGCAGTAAACGGATCCGGATGTGCTTTTGTGGTCTTCCATTGCCACATCGGAGTGTGGAATATTTGAGGCACGAAGTGACTATCGAAAGTCAACATAGTATCCGTTACGACTTTCAGGTTCTTCATCAAGAACGTTGAGAATCGGTATGAATCATCCATCGCACCTGCTACAAAAAGCTCTGCATCGGGATGTCCAAAAGTATCCGCGTAATCAATCCCCATCAAGAGTACCCTCTTCTTGTCATCTCGGGCAGGACTAAGGTTATGTGCCTTTGCCCATTTTGTTCCGAGTTCTAACAATCCATCTCGTGCGAGAGCGGGAGCTCCGACGAGGTTGGCAATAAAGGGATTTGCCTGATACCAGGGTCTACGACCATGGCCAGTTGCTTTTTTGGGGAACCAATCTGGAATAGGCAATGCAATCGAATTTGTCGCTGTAGACATAACAAAACAACCTTTCAAAACTTAAAGAAACTTTAGCAATCACGACGTTGTGACTACTACTTGGTACGAACAGTGTGAATCTGTCCACCACGTATGCGGTAGAGGACATCTTCGTAAAGCAAGCGGTCGGTTGGTAAAACTTCCCCGGCTCCTGCTTCAAACTTCATGGCTTCAACGAGTTTTCCTCCTTGATCCATAACTCCGATGAGTGCGTCATCAGTAGCGGCCAACAGGCATTCAATCCTTTGGCCCTTTGAGCCCTTAAGCTGAGCCGCGCATTTTCCTAAATGGATAAAGCCGCTCAGCCAAGCATGGTCTGGATCTCCCTGCTCGACGCTCAATGATGATACGCATTCTCCGTTTGGTTTAATGACAAAGCAAGTGTTATAAAGCACTCCTTTATCATCGGTGGTAACTAATAACCATGCTCTTGTTTTTGTAAAATATGCAGATGCATGTCGAAGTGTTCCACTTAAATCTGGCATGTTATTGACAGATACAGAACCTCGACCATCGACATTGAAGACTTTCAGCTTTTGAAGTCCACTTACAAAATAAAAAGCAAGTCCAATAGTTTCACCAACCCAAAGAAGGGTTTGGTTTGCTAGGGTTTCATCAATATATTCTCCCTCTGATGTGTTGGTCTCCTTAATTAGTTGACCACTTCTCAAATAAAAAATATCTTGATGGTTTGCCCCATACTGAGGAGCTTTGCCACGAAACTTTTCTGCATTTATGCGAGCAGGATTCTTTCCTGGGGTAAACTTAATCGTATTCCCATTCATAGAAAGTACTGTTCGATCACCACTGATTGCATAATCGAGATCTCTCTCGATATTTTTTTTCAGTCCAATTGGACCAAATTCTCGGTGAAACTCTCCGTCCTTGTGTGCTAAGTAACGAAGTTTCGCATCTTGAAAACAAGCTGACAAGATTTTGGCATTACTAAGATCTAAGATCTTTTCCACGATAAAGCCCTTTGTAATTGTAGCAACCGTTATTACACTTGGAGTAGGAGCGGCGCAATTAGGACAAGAACTTCGAGCATGATACTTTCCACATTTAGAACAATTAGTCCAACGAGTGTTTTCAAGCAATTTTCTCATACTCTCGCCTCGCACATCCCTGTGCAGAAGTTTATCGTAAAAGTGGAGCATATCATCTGGGAGCATACTAAAATGAGTTGCCCATGCGGGATATCTCACTTCTGGATGCATCGCTGATACTCTCTTCAGAGCTCTCTCATTAGGACGAACGCCCTGAATCTTAAGATCCTTCGTTTTTAACGGTAGTACGCCTTCCCACGGCCCGATATACAATGTAGTAAGCCAATAGATTAAAGCAAAAGAATACAAGTCACTATTGATAGAATGCGGCTTTGTCATAATCAATTGATCTGCTTGACAAATTAATGGATCAACAAATCTCGGAGTAAATGTTTCGCAATAAAACATTTTCCCACTTGAATCTGTCCATTGTGCTGCATCTGCATCAATAATGTAGACTTTTCCATCCGGAGTAACGATTTGGTTATTATTATTCACATCTCCAAATACTAAACCCTTTGGATGGCACTCTTCGATGGTATTTAGCCAATCAAGGTGAAAGTCACGAACAGTATTGTTGTCAATATTATTCTTTTCTCTGAAGTCAATATCGGCAAAGTCTGCCATGATATTTCCTTGAACAAAAGGCATTTCATAGCCAATTACCCAGCGCTTTACTGGTTTGACTCCTTTTGCTGTATTTTTTACAGCGCTTGTTGCTGCGCTATATACAAGAGTAGAAGGACCAATAACTCGATCCGGTAACCATTTAGGAAATGCAGGCAACTTTTTCTGATGTACCTTTAATCTTCGAAGTGCACCGAGCTGATTGCGTTTCGTTTGTTCAGGATCACCTGGCGAATTATATATCGGATCGTTTTTTCCTCTGTAGAGCTTGACGATCTTTCCATTTACAAGAAATACAATACTTTCACCACCTTCTCCAAACGGATTATTTGGATCAATGGTGATTGGCAAATCATTTATGTAGACAGTAATCATGTTTTTCTCATACCTATAAAGTGTGGATGCGTTTGCCAACTATCAACGTTGTATCGTCGAGTAGTAATCCAGGTTCACGAACCATTCGTGCTTTTTTACCTGCTGCTTCTTCTTCGGGTTTTGGTTTGATCATTCTACAAGACTCATTATTTATCTGCCGAAAGTAGAGATCAAGAGTGTCATCTTTATAGAAATCGTCATTGTTCCAAAGATTTTGCAAGGGACAGACCAACTCTGTTCTCCCGGGCATTTTTTTTCCAACCGCGGACATGTAATGAACAAGTCCATCTGTCCCAATTAGAAAATTATCAAGCTTACCTGGTGGTACATACCGATGGACAACAGTGTTCATCAGCTCAGGTTGATCTTGAAATTCGTTTGGTACAAAACGATAACAAGGCGAAATGGGTTTGTTGCCAAGTTGCGGTTCGCGCACGACAACCTCCCCATTCACCGCGAAAACTCCATCTGAGCCTTTAGGCCCAAAAATCCAGGTGCCAAATTCTTCAGTATGAAGAACCCCAATTAACGTAAAGATAAAAAGTTCTCTTAACGTTCGTCGGAAGCTTTCGTCATCTGGACCAAGAGCCATCATTAATGTGCTTAATGGAGCAAGAGCATTATTGTCTACTCTCGCCCAGAAAGCCGCGGGCAAAGGATCGGATTCTAACTTGTGTCCTTGCTTTTTAGCCTCGGCAAGTACTGCCCTAGCTCGATTAAACTCCCGAGAGAGTGTCGTGTAGTAAAGACGTACTGCGAGCTTAGAACCGACCTCTGCATCGACCGCGCTACTAACGCCGTCACTCACCAAACATATCAATGGTTCAGGTGGCCAGCGCACTGGCTCAGCAGAATTTTGCTGAGTAAACAGGAATGCATCCTGATTGTTTTTACCAATCAAAACTGTTCCCAGTCCGAGGTGCGCAGTTCCTGGAACCGAAGTTCCTTTAACATTGAAAGTCATGATTTTTTTAACCCTTAAAAAAGTATAGAACCTACAAAAAAAGAATGTGTTCATTCTTTGTTAACGTACAACTTATTAAGAAAAGATTTGATTCTTTCTTATCTAAGTACTCATCTACCCGAAATTAAATTTTCAAAGATCTGAATCTTTAGTGAAATAGAAAAAACTTTCTAAATCGCGCTACAATTAGGAGATATAACTTTCTATATTCTTGAACAAAGCAGGTCTCTAAATTAAGAGACTACTGATATGTGCATAAAAGCAGTGTTTATATAGGATTTACAATTAGAAAAGTCAAGAGTATGCTACTTGTTATTAAAAATACTAACTATCTAATTTAAATCACTTTAATGGAACACGAAATACTAAAAGACCTAGGCCTAAGTCCATCTGAGATAAAAATTTATTTATCTTTACTAGAATTAGGTAGTGCAAAAGCAGGTGAAATAATTAAAGCCTCAGGGCTTCAAAACTCTGTAGTGCATTCTACACTGGGGCACTTAGTTGAAAAAGGATTAGCTAGCTTTGTTCTCGATCATAAAGTAAAAATATATTCTTCCACAAGCCCAAAGAATTTACTTCGCTGGATAGATGAAAAAAAAGAAAGGTTTCAGGCCATACTTCCAAGTTTAATTGCAAAGCAAAGTGAAAAGGAAAAACAAGAAGCTGAAGTTTTTGAAGGTCCACGTGGATTTAGATCTATGTGTTATAACTTCATTGAAGGGGTCGAACCAGGAACAGACTATTTAATATTCGCCTTCGTTAGCGCAATGGAAGATCAGGACCGAGAGATTTATAGTTTTTATAAAGAGTTTACTAATGATCGACTACGTAGAGGACTAGCAATAAAAGGCATAGCACCAATGTCTAGAAAGGCTTTATTTAAAGAGTTAAAATTTGATCTAACACAATGGCTTTTTGTAGATTTCCCAACACTTGAAAATGTAAGCGTCTGCGGAAATAAAATTATCATGACCCCTTGGCAGTATAAGCCAGTATCCTTTATGATTACTTCAAAACAACTTGCAGATAATTATAGAGATTACTTTTTTAGTATTTGGAATGGGTATAGGAATTAGTTAAGACTAATTATTTTTTTAGACTATACCAAACAGCACGAGCTTTGCCATACCTTGTAATTAGCTTACTTTCTACCAGCTCCCTGAGACGAACTTTTAATGTGTTTTTATTAGCATTCGCAATTGTTGCTAAGTCAGATATAGTTAGGCGTTCGTGCTCGTTTAACAGCTCTAATATTTTTTGTGATAAAATAGGAAGATTTTTTAAATCTAATTTTTCTGTATTATCATTACTTGAAACTTTAACTAATAAATTATCTTTTTGTTTTTTTAGAGATCTTAGGAAAAAACTGATCCAAGGATCCCAATCTGATGCCTCAGTTTTTAAGGAGCTTTGAGTTCGTCTTAAAGCTTTATAATATAAATCTTTATTTTCTTCGATTATGGATTCTAACGAGCTATATATTACATAATCATATTTGAATTTTATTAATATTAACGTCGTGAGTATTCGGGAGAGTCGTCCATTTCCATCTTGAAATGGATGAATCGCTAAAAATGTAACTATGAAAATAGCTAAAATTAGTAAGGGATGGTAGCTTTCTTCAAGTACTGCCTTATTATACCATTTGACTAATTCTTCCATTTCTCTGGGGGTTTCAAATGGTGTAGCGGTTTCAAAAATAATTCCTATTTCTTTGCCATGCTCATCTATTGCTACGACATGATTTGGAAGTTTCTTATAGTCTCCTCTATGACGTTCATCTTTTGAACTATGCCTTAACAATAGTTGATGAAGTTGCCTAATATGATTTTCGCTAATATTTAAATCATCTGATGAGAGGAAAACAAGATCCATAGCTTCTGCGTAGCCTGCTACTTCTTGTTCGTCGCGGTCTTTAAATGATTGAATTTTTAAATTTGATAGTAGTGTTTCTACTTGAATGTCAGAAAGCTTAGATCCTTCTATTCTGGTTGAAGAGCCAATACTTTCAATGGTCGCCGTTTTTTTTAAGAATTTTAGCCTATCAGGGGGTAGATTTTTAAAAGCCTCCCATTTCCCTTTAAATTCATCTATTTCAGAGATTAATTTAAGAAAATCTTGGCTTATTAGTAACTTAGGTTCTTTCATTTATTTTTTCGGCTCATTGGTATACCCGATTATACCCGATTATACCCGAATTGTAAATTAAAAAAAGAAGAGCAAGGAAGATTGGAAACCAAATCAACCTTGCTCTTGGAGATGGAATTCGAATTCAACGATTTACTCGCCGCTGAGTTTTCTCTCTTTTAAGAAAAGCAATTCTTCGTTGCTGAACTGAGATACTGAAACTGTAAAGAATTGGATATCTTTTACTTTCATCACTTCTTGTTCGGCGAACTCTGGTAATGTAGTTTCAGTGCCCTCAGACCGGATTTCATTGGGAGCGTTCTTTTCAAAAACAACTAACCAAACTTTTCCATCTAGCTCGATAAGTTTTCTTTCGATAACCAAAGTTTGTCCGTGCTCTTTCTTAGGAGGCTGGATGCTTGACTTTAGAATAACGCCAGTCTCGCAAAGTCTGCGACCGAAAACTGTTCTCGCTTCTTGATCTTTTGCTATCTCTAAATCAAGTCTCTGCTTTTGTAATTCTGACTCAATTTTAAGCTGAGCAGGATCTATGAATTTGTCTTTAATTTTTCGAACAACTGTGTGAAATTCATATCTTCCATCAAACTTGTTGCCGCTAATCAAAGTTTTTTCTAGATCGAGCTCTCTCCGAAATAACTCATCCTCTATGCTGAATCCATAGAGTTTTGAACGCAACTTGCAAATTGCCATGTAGCGGCGGTAATCACTTATCGCGGTGCTAATTTCCAGCCGATACTCCTTTTTTTTCTCAGGTGGCAATTTAATGCTTGGAAAATAGTACTCTTTTATTAAACGATACAGATTG
This sequence comes from Pseudomonadota bacterium, assembly GCA_027487795.1. Lineage (GTDB taxonomy): Bacteria > Bdellovibrionota_C > UBA2361 > SZUA-149 > DAOLCO01 > JAIYCX01. Next base: position 15,983 of record JAIYCX010000015.1, read on the forward strand.
TGATCGTAAAAAGAAAAAGATAGTGTATACAACAGCAAAACTACGATACATAGAATTTCCATAACCATTCTCCTCTCGAGTACCGCTCGATACGGTCGCCATATAGGCGAAGACTTTATTCTCCTTTTACTCGCCGCTGGCGATAGGAGAAAAAATATTTTTTGCTGGCATATAGCCAACTCATGGATACAACATAGCATCCACTTGAAATTAAATTTTAATTTATATCAAGTGAATGCTACGTTGTTGTCCGTATATTAAAGTCTTAAAAAACCTTTTACTTCCTTGCTCTTACTTTTGTGTAAGATTGTCTAGTGTTTTGGCTGCAGCTTATAGACAACTATGCACAAAAGAATTTAGAGCTCTTCTACCCAATGTTTAATATTAATTTTATATGTTTTAATGCTGGTCATATTTATATTTTTCTGTAAATTGGTCAAGTATTATTCGTGTGGGAGTTTTTATTCAATAACTTCAAATACTTGTCAGTATGTAATATCTTACTCCACTATACCGCTCTTTGTCTAAATTTCCAGAAACGGAAATTCAACTAAGATAGGTGTAAATTAAAAAAAGAAGAGCAAGGAAGATTGGAAACCAAATCAACCTTGCTCTTGGAGATCGAATGCGAATTCAACGAATCTACGAAACGAGGAGTTCTTGGTCTTTTAAGTCATTCAACTCTTGTAGACTCAACTGAGACAATGTTTTAGTTACATAGACGATATCCTCTACATTCATCATTTCTTGCCCAGTCATTTCACGTATCAAAGTATAAATATTCTCCAGCTGGACCTGGTTGTCTGCTGTATACGCTGAATACTTTGAGTTATTAGAGCCGGAGTCCTTTCGAAATGCAACTAACCAATTTTCGCCATCAAGCTCTACCAAACGTCTTTCGACGATATGGGCAGGTGTTGTCTCGTCAAGGTGTGACTCTTTATCTGGATGTAGATAGACCCATGCCTTGATTATAGTGCCTGATTCGTAAAGCCTTTTTGACAGAAGTGCTCTAGCGAGTTCTGCTTCCTTTTTTTCATTTTTGGCTTTTTCGACTAGCAACCTTTCGTTTCTTTCGCTGAACTCTCGTTGCAATCGGTCCAGCATACGATCTGGAATAAAATAATTCTTGTCCCAGGCGCCAAGAGAAGTTTGTTCCTTATCTAGTTTTCTCCTTTTCAGTTCATCTTCTAAAGAGCTGGTCTTCAGTTTGGAAAGCTCCTTCCTGATTTTCTTAAAGCGGCGATAATCGTTTCTCTTTCCTAGGACTCTCTCGCGATACTCCTTTCTTAACTCAGGCTGTAGTTTGATAGTTGGAAACCAACTCTCTCTTTCGAGATCGTTCCAGACAACAAAATACACAAAGGCTACAAACAGCAACACAAAAACAATCAGCACAAAAACCGACATAACAAATCTCCTCTCGAGTACCGCTCGATACGGCCGCCATATAGACGAAGACTGTATCCTCCTATTTACTCGCCACTGGCGATAGGAGAATAAAAAAACTATTTGCCAGCATATAGCCAGCTCATGGATACAACTTAGCATCCACTTGAAATTATATTTTTATTTATCTCAAGTGGACGCTATGTCGTATGTCATTATAGTTTAGTCTAAAAAAAACCTTTTACTTCCTTGCCCTTACTTTTGTGAAAGGTTGTCTACAGTTTTGACTACAGCTTATAGACAACTATGCACAAAAGAATTTAGAGCTCTTCTACCCGAGATGTTATAAAAGCGTATACTCCAAATTACTAAGGAACACTTGGTTTCCCAAATGTTCCTTAGTTTAAAACCTTTTGTTTAACGAGTCACTACGAAACTGGCGTTAGTAAGCCCAGTTCGTAATGTGCCTTTGCGAAAGTGCTTGCGCCGAGGTCTTCCAAGTTTTCGTCAAACTTGGCGATCCGGACAAGATCAGAGAAATTGATTTGATCAACGTAGTCTCTCTTACCAAGTTCCACATTCAGCTCACGACCTTCCGTGTTAAAGCTCTCTTCGAAAAGCTCTTTCCACTTACCTTCAAGGTGGGCTGTTGCCAAGCGATCGGCAGAGCGTTCGGTTCCTTGAATGATAATGATCGGAATTCCATTCAACAAAGCGAGTAGTGCTTCATCGAGAGTGACGTCTCCTCCATTGCAAATCGTCACAGCGCACTTAAATCCGTGTCGCATGCAAGACTTCATGAAAGAAATGTAAACCCTAAGATCACCAGACCAAGAAAGAACTTCTTTCACGTCTTCTTGTACGACCATTGCAGCATGCTGTTTGGTGTCAAGACCCGTACCGTAGCTATCTACAGTAACTCCGCCGGTAACTCCAGTATCAATTCCCATTCGTGCTGTACGAGGGGTAGTTGAACCTGAGATACAATTGAAGATGCGCGCCAAGTAAGCTGGGACATTTGTAACAGCATTCGTATCAGTTCCACCGCTGAAGCAGTATCCTTGAAAAACATGCTGAACTCCGTTAGCCTCAAAAACACATCCTTTAGCGAAGTAGCCAAAAAGAACCGGCATCTTAGCTTTGATAGGACCCTTGCATCCGCCAGCGACCCGAATGACTACCCTTGCAGGTGCTCGTTCAGCTTCGCCAAGTAGCATTGTTGAAATCTCGCTATCGTCCACATTGGCCACATCAAACGCCATTGATTTTCCAGAGTTCGGAATCATCAAGGGAAGTTCAGAGATGGCAGCATACGACAAATCAGCAGGTAGTTGAAATTTCATCTTGTTTATTCTTTCATCTTAGGAACGCCAAGCTCATCGAGCTTGAAATTAATTGATTCCACATCGCACAGTGCGCTGTGAACATTTGGGTACTCAGCACGGAAGGACTCGTTTTTAGCAAGTTCTTCCGTCATCCGGCCACTGTCTTCAATTAACAGTACCGGCCAACCTAACTTTGCGTGAGCTTTAATTTCCTTCGCTGTTTCAGCTCCTCCATTAAATGAAACGAGTAATGAACCCCAGCGTCGTCGAAGTAAACGTTCGATAACACTCAGGCATTCTTTCCATTCCTGTGACCAATCTGAATGGTCATCAGGACTTGTCTGAAGAAGAACTGCAAGAGCTTGATGTGGCACCATTCTAGTAAAATAGCCATGCTCTGGCTCAACTAGAATAATGTTACCAAATTTTTGAGTCACTTTCAGTCTGTCGACTCTTGGCGTAATTGCGAATAACGCCATAGTCTTATCATCTAAGCAAGACTCCTTAGCCCAAAGCGGCACCGACATTATTGTCGGAATGACTTCGTGCGGGGGAATCAAACTACGAATCTCAGTCCCTCCAAATAAAAAAGCGCCGCGGCGCTTTTTAAATACTTCTCCAAGAATGGGAAGTTTAGCTCTTTCTTTAGCTTCTCCAAAACCGGACATGCCGGTAAAGCGAGTAGCAAAAGTAGGTAGTCCAGCTCTCGCAAATTCGAAAGCTTTCTCAACTGATTCCTCAGTTCCAGACTGAATCAATACTTCCATAGCTCGAAGGAGCCAGTCAGGTATTGGAACACTCATGATGACCCTTTCGGTTAAAAAGTAACGATAAAACCTAAAAAAGTATACGCTTGGCCTTATTCAAGATGGAATATGACCAAGCGTTACATAATATCTCTACGCAGATGAAGTATTTCTAGTAATTTGAAAATACTATTAATACGAATTTAAAGAGCTAATAAACTCAAATTAGTGTGTTTATTTTATGGGTGATTTAGAGGATTATGACACAAGTTAAAAGTATAATGTGTATTAATTTTGATAAATATAAAACTTTAATAAAATCAGATAGATATTCATCCGCCCCTTAAAAGGGGCGAGATTTTATCCGATTCTTTTAGTGGCGAGCCTCAGCTTCGCCCCTTTTAAGGGGCGAGATTCTTCTGCGGCCTCTTAACCGGCTGCAATATCAACGCCGTTAACAAATTCTTAATATCCTCAGAAAGAGTTTTTGACTCATAATCAATTTCTTTCTTTATCGAATTCGGAATTCGCTTTTGCATAAAACTTAGTTCTGAACTTGACCTTAAACTAATTTTTTCTGATGATACTAAATATACAGGACATCGCAGACGGTGAAGGGCGGGTCTTGGGTCGTAGTGATTGTTTAGGGGACGGAGTGGCAGACCGAGAGGTAATAGAGATTCTATTTTATCTATTATGCGCTCTGTTAGGCTAGAATTCATTCTTAATTCTGGGTCAAGAAATGCTACACGTCTGGCAAGTCCTAGAAAGTTTATACTAAGGGCAATGGCTAAGTTTGAGGCACTACCGGCTGCAAATATAGTTACTCTTTTAATTTTATTATTTTGTAGGCTGGTATTAACTCTCTCTGAGAAGCTATCAACTTCTAAGCTATTAGGAAGTGCTGCGTTATATACTAGCACCCTAAAGTTATTAGCTAGGTCTTTTGCTACTTTTTCTGCGAGGGCTAAATTAAAAGTTTTCTCACAAGGAATAATTAAAAGTATCGAAGATTTATCCTTATCTGGACTTTCTACTTCTTCTATTATTTCTCTCCATAGTAATTCATTATTGTGTAATTCTTGACTCATAAATTATTTTTCTTTCTTTATGCTCATAATAACAGGCGAGCCTATTATTTTTGTTAAACCTATCTGTCTTAATAGATCTTCTGATCTTCTTGAAAATTTTTCTTTCTTTAACATTCTATGAAGTCCCATCGGTAAAGCAAATTGGGGATATGAACTTGCTTCTGTAAAATTATTCTTTGAGAGTTCGGCTGTAATCTCAACTTTACTTTGTTTTAAAAAAGGTCTGGTACTACGCTCAATCCTTTTTTTAAGATTGAATATTATTTCTGAGAAGTAATTAATATTACCTTTCTTTGAGTAATCAAAGATTACTAAATTTGATGAAACTCTGGACATTTCTTTTAGAAAAATTGGCCAGACTTCAATGTGGGATAGTAATCTAATCCCAATAACAAGATCAAAGCTATTATTTTGAAAAGGAAGACTTAGTAGATCTCCGGTCTGATAATGTAAGTTATCATTAGCTGCATATCCAAGTGATAGCGGTCTTTCAAAAGATCTTTCATCACTGCCAAGTATTGTAATGTCGAAGTTTCTTTCTAAAAATAACTTCGTTAATTGACAATGCCCGCCCCCGATATCTAGTACTTTACTACCACTAGGAAGCTGCTTGATCATCTCTCTGATGGCAGATTCTTGAACTTCCAAAAAATATTCTCCTACAGGGCCAGAAAATCTTTTTGCATACTGATTACTAGAGGAGGCTACGTCTGGTGGAATATCTACTCTTGTTTCTATTGAGCTAGTGAGAGCAGATTTATAGACAGCTTTTATTTTTTTATGAAATGAACTTACTGAATATTGAGTTTCTACTAGCGTTTTTGCATTTTGAATCTTAGCTAATCTAATTTCTGTAGACTGCAAATCAGGGGAGAGTGCTTCTATGGTTTTACTGGAAAAACTCTCAGCTGTTAACTCACTTAAATAGGAATTTTCATTATTTAAAACTTGAGTATGTGAGAAAATATTAGTTGCAACAATTGCTTTCCCTGACTGCATATAGCCGTAGATCTTTAGGGGAGTGTTGGTGCCAGATAATCTAGGAGAGGCTAATATATCTGCTTGGGATTGTGCTAGACTGATTAATCTTGATGGGATTCTGCCGAGGAATTTTATTTTGTCTGATAAGCCCAGATTTGCAACTTTGGTTTTATAATTTGCAATATGAGCTTCTTCGCCGCCTATTAAAATTAAGGAGTGCGGTATATCAGTTTCTTTTAAAGTTAAAGCTATGCTATCAATCAATAAATCCACACCCTGATAAGGCTCAAAGTTTCCTGCATATAATATGATTTTATCTTCTGCTGGGATATTTAGTTTTTCTCTAATATTTAATGAATCAGATTCTTGCAATTTCTCTTCAACAGGGAAGTCTTCAACTTGGGAAATATTTGCATTACTAGCAAGTTTTCTGATTTCATCAGAGAGAGCAGTGCAAACCGTTAGATTAGTTTTCGCTCGCTTCCAAAAGAAAATTTCTAGTTTTTCAAATAATTTTAGAATAAAATTACATTTTATAAATCCACTTTGGCGGAGCTGATCGCTCATAGAAGAATCAACGTCGAAAATATAAGGAGTATTTGTTAATACTCCGAGCATTCCGACAATTAGTCCAGCTTCTTCTATGCCGTGGTATAGATCATATTTATTCGTTAAAGAAAGCTTTATTGCTTTTAGGAGAAAGGGGATATCTAGAATTATTTTTTTAAGAGACGGCCCGATAGGAATATTTTTTATATTTCCAATATTAGTAGAGCGAATGATATTAACATTTTCTATGTTGATACTGTCCCCTAGGGGGTATGTTAATAAATCAATCTTGTAGCCTTCCCCAGAGAGAGCATTAAGCATTTCTCTGACATTTATCGGTGTCCCCCTTTCCGTAAAAAAGGGCTGTGGTGCTAGCATTAAGATTTTTTTAGTCATTAGTCTGACTATCTTTTTTGCTTGAATTCTTTAGCTTATACTTAGTATCCCGTCTCCAAGTTCTAAAAGTACGACGTAGGTTATTTAACCAAAGCGAATAATATCCAATCTTTGATAAGCTAACTTTTAGTATAAGTCCTTTAACGATAGGCCAATCTAGAAAACAGAAAATATGAGTAAAGATATTAATTTCTGTTAGAACAAATTCTTTCCCATTATTTTTAGGAGTAGGCATGCCATAATCGGGCACTGGTAATCCTTGTCTTCTTCTTGTTTCAATAATTCGAAAAGCACGGCCTCGTTTCTCATGACCCATCATCACATTTGAGCTTCTTGCATGATCAGGGTTTAGAGTTATTAATCTCACATCTTGTTCTGCTTTTGTTAAAGCAGCCATTCCGCGTTCTGTCCTAGCTAGTACAAAGCTATAACCATCATAGAAATTAATAGATTTATCAGGCGGAGCCATCCACGGGTCACCAACTGCAATATCTGCAAACTCTGCTGTGGAGTCGTAACAAGTCATGCATCTACCCGGTGTATATAGTCTATAAAGAATATTTAAAATTTCCATAGAACTTGGTCTGTAGCCAGTTTCTTTTGGAAAATATACTGGATAGTATGAGCCATCATCTAGTTCTAAATGCGGTGTCCCAGGGTGCTTTCCAATTCTTGAAATAAATCTTTTTGTTTTAGATTTTATTTTCTCATCTATACCGGCCCAGATTTGCTTCATCGGATCATGTTCAACAGCTGCGTGACAAAATAATCCAATAGTAAGAACTATTCTTTCTTTAAGCTTTCTATTTAAGCTGGTCGCTTTGTGAATACCATGAATTTGGCAAGGCAGTCCGACTACGGCGTAGCGGCCTTCTTGTTCTATTATTTGATCAAGCAAAGAATTAGTAGGGGAGATAGCGTACTTTGATTTCATAGTACTTAGTATCTCTTCTTTAGTTCTTGCGATAATTGGCTTTCCCTTCCAAGGAGTTTCTGGATCTGAGGCGATTAGTAGTGCGCCGTCAATTTCATTTTTTTCTAACATTGAAACAAGCAAGCCAGTTATAGTCCCGCCACTGGTAGAGCCCTCTCTGATTTCTTTATCGTTAGCATAACTTAAGTAAGCATTTTTAAAATGACCATGCATGTCGTGAATGTCTGGCACTTCATTAAAAAGTTCTTTACTTAAACTAGGAACGCTAAACTCATCTCCTGGGCAAACTTTCACACACAGGTCACAATCAGTACAAGCAGATAAATTTTTAACAACAGGGTATCCATCTTCTTCTAGACCTAGTACTCCAGTTGGGCAAATACCTACACAACTTCCGCAGCGGTGACACAGGTCTCCTTCAATAATAGCAGCAAGTGATTTTAGTGCTCTTGGCGGCTCTGTATTATTGGAAGTGGAGGAATCTTCTACTAGCGGCTCTACTAAGATACCTGTTCTTTTTAGTTGTACTAGGGTCATTTTAACTGTTTGATTTAATCATAGAAAATTCTTATAAGTTATTGTTAGTTTTATATTTTTTAGCGAAATCAGTAAATACTTTAGAAGCACAATTTTAGTCGTTTATGGAAAAGAAAATTTATCTAGTTACAGGTGCTACAGGCTTTGTTGGCAGTCATATGGTTCGATTGCTTGTAAACAAAGGTGTTCAAGTTCGAGTCTTTGTTCGAGATAAAGCTAAGGCTGTGCGGGTTCTTGGCGAAATGGCTAATAAAGTAGAAATTTATGAAGGAACTTTAGAAGACAAAGCCGCTGTAATAAAGGCTCTTCAAGGGATCTACGGGGTGTATCACATTGGAGCAGCTTATCGCGAGGCTAAACATCCTGAGGAATATTTCTTTAAAGTAAATTTTGAGGGAACTAAGACTATATTTGAAGAGGGTATAAAGTCAGGAGTTCAGAGGATTATATATTGTTCAACTACTGGAGTATTAGGAGATGTAAAAAATCCTCCTGCTGATCATACTACACCTTATGCGCCACTTGATATGTATCAGCGTAGTAAATGTGAAGCGGAGAAGTTAGTATTAGATTATTATAAGCAAGGTAGAATGTCTGGAGTCGTTATTCGGCCGGCTATGATTTATGGTCCAGAAGACACTCGCTTTTTAAAAATGTTTAAGATGATTGCTCGCGGTACTTTCTTCTATGTTGGAACTGGGCAGCAATTAGTTCATTATATAAATGTAGAAGATTTAGTTAGAGCATTTCTTCTGGCGATGGATAATCAGGAACTAAATGGAGAAATTTATACTATAGCAGGGGAGAAAATAGTCAGTCTTAAAGTTATGGTAGATTTAATAGCTGAGAACTTAGGTGTTAGAAAACCTTGGATTTATTTACCAATTGTTCCTATGCAGCTAGTAGGGGTACTTTGTGAGACATTATGTAAGCCTTTCGGGATAGAACCACCTTTATATAAGCGTAGAGTTGATTTCTTCACTAAAAATAGAAGCTTTGACACTACAAAAGCATCAAAAGAATTAGGCTATTATCCTGAGAGAAATTTTCAGGATGAAGTGAAGTATGTGACTAATTGGTATAAGAATAGTGGCTGGCTTTAACTATGTTAGATGAGGAACTTTCAACATTAGTATCATTAACTCAACTTGATGCTTTCCAGTGCATTGGCTCTAGTTGTGAAGATACTTGTTGTGCAGGTTGGAATGTTCAAATAGATGCCCCAACAATTGCAAAGTGGTCTAGCAGCGAGAGTACTAGTCACTATAAAAAACACTTGCGTATTGTTGATTCTGGTAACTTAGTCCCTCAGGAAGCAGAAATACAGCTTGAAAAAAATGGCAATTGTCCATTTTTAGATGCCGAAAAACTTTGTAAAATTCAAAAAGAAAACGGCCATGATTATTTAAGTCATGTATGCAGATCATTTCCAAGAAGTAGAAATAGTTTCTTTGGAATGAGGGAAGAAAGCATGTCTCTAGCATGCCCAGAAGCTGCAAGGCTAATTCTAAATGCAGTAGAGCCAATAGAAATTGGATTTAAAGAAGAGAAGGTAACACAACCTGATGTTATCAACATGAACTTACCAAGTCGTGATTTGTTTGGTGAGATAGATGTAGCTAATGCGTGGGAATTTCGAAGTCTGATTATGAAAATAATTCAGAATAGAAGTATAACTCTGGAAAATCGCTTAATTTTAATTGGGATTATAAGTAAGAACTTAGATGATGAATTGAGTAGGCCACAAATAGATAAAAGCAGCGTAGATAAAAGCAAAGTTTTCGTTTCAGTATACAATAAATTCAAAGAACTATTAGACTCAAATCAAGAATTATCGTCTATAATACCAAGCCTACCAGACTCTCCTAAAACAAAGCTAATATTTTTAAAGACATTGTTTAATGTAGTAGCTCCTTATTCACGAGCACATCAAAGATATAGTCAATTTTTTAAAAATTTAGTTAGTGGATTAAAGTTGGATACTAACAGCACTGAAGAAGAGTTAATTAGTAATTACGTTTCGCTCAGAACTCAGTACTTGAAAAATAGTAATATAACTTTAATTTTAGAGAATTATATATTTCATTTATTTTTTAAGGAGTTATTTCCTTATCAAAGTTTAGATAATGAAACTGCACCTTGCTTAAAGCAATTTTTAAATTTAACGCTGAGGATTTTTTTAATTAAAGAACATTTAATAGCCTTATCTAATGATAAAGATATTGTATCAAGCGAAGCTGTCAGCCTAATACAATCTTTTACAAGAGTTTATGAGCACAGTGAGTCTTTTCAAAAGGAACTAAAATCACTTACTAATTCAAATAATTTTAATTCTCTGCCGCACTTGTGCATTCTTTTGCAGAGTTAGGGTTGTTTTCTATCCTAGCCCAATTATTCTCAATTTCGCCAGCTGCACAATAGACGTAATCATATTTGCTAGATCCTTTCCCACAGGAGACTCGTAATATACGCCATCACTTTGTCCTGCAGTTTTTCTATCTGCAGATTTTTTATAATCACCTTTATAATTTGGTAGCGTGTCGAATTCTTTGTAGCCTTTTTTTGTTAATTCTTCATTTTTATAATAATGATTGCTCATATTTGCCATGATTGCTGATTTTTGCTTAGTTGCATCATTTATATTTTGAGCAGGATCAGTAATATCACTTGAGGGAGGACCAAAGCCTACTGCATAAATCCTACCACCATTTCTTCTTACAAAGTCAGCTGCATTTAGTGCAGCGATATAATAGAGGTAGCGAAACTGTCCACCAATATCTGTTAAGAATTCACTATCGTTCATTACTGGTCCGCCAAAACTAAGGGATCCTGCTGTACTTACTGATGATGGATTAAAAGTTCCTAAAATACTACCACTTCCAAAACAAGCAGAAATTGCTGCTTTTCTTTCTTCTTTATTTATTGAGAACATTTTAGGGCTAAGAGAATTACCATTTTTTTGACAAGTTGCTATGGCATCAGAATCATATCCCCTTGGATTCATATCTTTCGGAACAAATTGTACTTGTTGTAAAATATTTCCACCATTAAGAGAATTGTTTACATTACTGTGAAAGTCTCTTTTGTATTCGGCTGTTTTTACAAATGGTCCAGGTGTAGTTATGTAATTATCCGGATCGTTTGGATTGCCTAGTGCTACTTGATAGTTAATAAAGTCATTATCACTAAATTTTTCTGCGTACAGATTTCCGGCTGTAGTAGATAATGTTCTGGGTGTTAAACTTGAGCCTGTTCCTAAGCCGGGAAAACTTGCTCTCATCGCAGTAGCAGCTCCATCACTATAATAAATAATATTATATGGCATATTGTTAGCAACTAGTCTTGCTTGCCGAGCTTCTTGAAAAGCTGTTATCATGGCATCTGAGATATTAGTACTTCCTTCTGGTATAATAGGAGGCTCTGCTCCAGGGAATTCTGCCGCATATGTTGCGGCTTCTTCTTTTGTTCTTAGGCGATTAATTGCAGCTGTCGCTTGATCTCTATCAAAACCTTGTTGTGCAATATTTAGATTTCCAGCTGGACCATTAAATGGTAACAACACAAAAGCACTATTATTAAAGCCGATAATGCTAAGCCTATCTCTTCCATTATCTAATTGATTTATAACTGGCAAAAGTGAATTTCTGACAGTTTGAATTCTTATGCTTTTAAGATCAGTATCCGATACGCCATTTACAGCGACGGCAGCATTTGCTTCTTGTTGGCAAGTTAATATAATCCCACCATTATTTCTTTGAGGCGTGTTGCAATCACAGTATCCACTACCATCGGCGCTATCGGCATAAGTAGGGCATGATTGAGAACTGGAAAGATCTAGTAAGATTATAAAATTAGCTCCTACAATTGGTGCAGACGCAAATCCAGAAACTGTTGTCCCATTTCCTTTATTGGCATGCGGATTATTACCGTTTTCAGAACCTGAAGAGCCTCCTGAAGGTCCACCTCTTGGAGTTCGACTTCCCGCAGGTGGGGCGCCTCGAGAATCATTATTTTTTCCATTTAGATTAGGGACCATATGCATTAACAAGGTAGGTACTTCTACTCTCGCAGTTACTGTAAGTACATTTCCTTGTGGAGTATTATCAGTATCTGCTATTAGACCTGCTTCTTTAAATTTTACACTCATTTTATCATTTGAGGAGTCACTTTGTGCTTCCTGATCCTTAAATCCGATAGCAAGAAGGTTACTTCTTAATGCTTGTATTGCTCTGGATTGTAAGTATAAATCTTCTTCTTGAGTAGTTTGCCCAGGTGCTGCTGTCCCAAAAGCAGCTCTTATATTTGGATCTGTTTCAGTAATAAAAGAAGCAATTGCATTAGTCACAGCAGCTTCAGATGCGGAAGCCGTTTTTAATTTCGCCGCATAAATATTAGCAGAATCCACTACCATCGCTAGGGAAGCAAGTAATGTAATAAAAACAAAGGGAAATAAGGCTAATATAAATCCTTTTTCCGACTTATTTATTTTTACTAAGTTTTCTTTCATAAAAGAATCTATATTATACCAAATTCATAATAAGCATTTGCACGTTGATCGCCGAAATTAAAAAACGGTGCTTCTAGAATGTTAAATTCAGTAAGCATTATCGTAAAATTGTTTAAACAATATTGTCTGGCAATAGCTTTCATTTCAGCGCTATTATCACTGTATTGATTACTTAAAATAGTTCTTAAAGTTAAAGGTGGTAGAGGTCCAGGAGGTTGTGGACCGAGCGCCGGTTCAGGTGGTGTAAATTTAAAGTAATCATTACCAGGCTTTGATTTTTTAGATTTATATGGAGCTATAACTGAATCTAAAATTGCAGCAGAGTCGTCACAGTTATTGTTTTGTCTATCAATAGCAGGAGGATTTGCAACATCAATTGGTCTGTAAATAGTCACAGCATAGCTAGTTTTACCGGCTACATTTCCTTCTATTAGAGCGAGAATATTAAAAACATTTTGAAAACAAATTTCAGCATAATCAGGACCTGCGATCCCATCTTTAGGTTGAAAAGAACAAGCATAAGCACTAGCAAGTGTATGAGAGATATTTCTTTTTACGATTTGAATTTCAATTTGCCGAACTATGTTGTAGCCCATGAAACAAAGTCCAAATAGTATAGGAAGTATAAAAGCAAATTCTACAATTACACCGCCTTTTTCTATATTTTGTGATTTTTTTGTTAACATATTAAGGCGTCCATTCTTGAGTTTTAATAATTGAACGGACTCGGGATTGAGGTAGGGTCATCCATGGTAGTTGTAAATCGATAAATTGAATCGAAGATTCTAAAGTGTAATATGATGAAGGTAGAACTGTAAAAAGAGGTCTGCTAGCATTAAATGCACCACACGTATCAGTCGGCCAGTATTCTGGCGGATTTGATGCTTTTAACTGCATACATGTTCCATCAGATCCTCTTGCTATGATCTTTTCTCTGGTTATGTTTGTTTGGTAAGTTTTTAGTCTTGCATCTAGTGCATCATTTAGTTTCTCTGTGGCATTTTCTCCAGCAGCTTGAACAGAAGATATTCTCATCGACTCAAACATTGCATAATAAGTCGAAAAAATTCTAAAACATTGACCGAAAATTAAAAGTGCACAGAGAATAGTAAATAGAAATATAGGCAATACTATAGCGGCTTCAACGAAAGTGACGCCTTTTTCGTTTTTTCCTAGCTCGTTTTTAGATAATGACGAATCAATCTTCACTAGTAACTTACCCTGCTATAAACACAACACCCATTTTGGAACAATCACACTAAAGGGTATTCGTCAGTAAGTAGTATAAGCTTTAGTATCTGGTGCAGAATCTCTAAAAAGTTGAAGTCTTAGTTTAGCTTACTAGCAAACTCTATAAAAGGCTTAGGGTCTATTATAGAACCTAAGTACCTGATTTCATAATGTAGATGAGGGCCGGTAGATCTACCTGATGAGCCGATTGCTCCGATATTCTGTCCGCGAGTGACTGTATCCCCATTTTTTACATGCATTTTTGCTAAATGGGCATACAAGGTTTCATAACCTTTGTCATTTTTGATTACAATTGTTCTGCCATATGCACCTTTTCTCGCTGCAAAAATTACTGTTCCATCAATACTGGATACAACAGGCGTATTTGCCTCTGCTGCTATATCAATTCCTGTATGAAAATCATTTGAACTATTTTTTGCAGTATCCTCTTCTTCGTTACTATTATATTCAAAAGGGGATCTCCTTATTCCAAATTCTGAAGTTAAGCGTCCAAGTACTGGAGTTCCAATAGGAGTAGACGAGATAAGTCTTTCAAGTTCGTGCTCATCATTTAGCATATCGTCTAGTTTTATTTTATCACTTGAAGCAGCTTGCTCTTTATTTTGTAGACTGTTTTTAATACTTTTAGAAGCTAAGGAGAATAAGTTCCCTAAGGTTCCAACTCCGCCACCTTGACCATTGAGCGAAGATTTATCAATATTTTTTTGATTATTATTCTTAGAGTTTAATTCGGGTAATTCTAGAACTATTGAGGCGAGTTCTTTTTTTTCTTTTAATAATGCATCTCTCTGAGCCTGAAGATCTCGCATTTCTGAATAGAGAGTTAAAAGTCTTTCTTGTTCGGCTTTTGTAGCTATTTGGTGTTTAATATTAATAGAAGAGATATCTTGATTATGTTCTGTAATATTTTTTTGTATTGTCTCGTTTAATATTTCTGGTATCATTTCCTGTAGAGGGAGCTTTCTGGCCGATAGTACTCCTACTGAAAGAGACATTATACTGAATAATGAAATTAAGCAGAAAGTAAGAAGTATTCCATCAAACGATGAATTTGAAACAAACTTAACCAACTGGGCAAAATAGCCAGGTCTTTTTAAGTTATATTTAATTATTTCATCCACAATATTTTACATCCCAAGGTGGAAGTACTGCATTAGGCAGCATAATTAGCAGCTTAGAGCCCCTAATTCAAACTTTCTATTTTAACAGACTAGAATCAATCAAAATTTCTATAAGAGAGTATTTTTATGGAGAATGCTTTTAGCTTAGATAAGTTAGTAAGGCATCTTTGATTTTTTTTAGATCTGCTTCAGAGATTTCAAATATATTATTCAAAATCCGAGTTTTAGAAACTTGCCTAATGCCTGGTATCACTGCAAAAGAAGGCTTAGATTGATTTTCAAGTTTTATTCTTAAAGGCCAGATTTCAGGGGCTTTGCTTGATAAGGGGATTACAACTACAGAGGATAATATTTCATTCTGTTCCGTATTCGAAATAATCAAACAGGGCCTAGTTTTACCAAATTCTGGCCCTTTGTTTAGAAGTGGATGGCTAGGTTCAAGATTAACCCAACATACTGTTCCGCTTCTCATTATTTATTTTTAGGAAATCTGCTAGAAGAAGATTCAACAGTAGGGTTACTAGTTAAGTCAGCGGACTCCCAAAGCAATTCAACCTCTGCCTCATCTTTGTTTTCACTCAAGAACTCTCTATACTTAATAGCCGATTCTGCTAGCTTACTTCTTATTATCTCTCTATTTAAAATTTCTTTAACAAAAGCCGACAAACTCTTGTTTTCAGGCATAAGCCTATATAATTCTTCAAGTAATTGTTTTTCTAGTTTTATAGTAGTAGCTCTCATACTATAATAGTATAATGTTTTATACTATTAGTAAAGCTCTATTTTTTATTCTTAGTTAAAATAATTTAGTAAGTGTGACCTATGCAAAACGCTATAAGTCACAGTTTGGGATTGGAAAATTGAAGCCCGTATTTATGCAGCTTGGTAATCGCGCGGCATGAAGAATTTACTTGCAATCTCATAATTTCTTGCAAAGATCACATTTTGGT
Source organism: Pseudomonadota bacterium (assembly GCA_027487795.1). GTDB lineage: Bacteria > Bdellovibrionota_C > UBA2361 > SZUA-149 > DAOLCO01 > JAIYCX01. The sequence goes on from JAIYCX010000015.1 coordinate 31,760, forward strand.
AGCGCTGCTTCCAGAGAACATTTTTTCCGAATTCATCAACGACTACTCCGCCCGCTTTTTCAACGATTAGTTGAAGGGCAGCAAGATCAAGAACGTCACCTGAACCTGGGTTGATGTATGCATCGATATGCCCATTTAGCAAAGCTACTATATTTGCAACAGCGCAGCCGTAGCCATGCAGTCCATTTATCAAGCGCTTTTCGTAGAGAAAGTTTTGATAACGAACGCAATGAGGTTTCTTTGAAGCCTTTGGAGATATCGGGATTGCAGCAAGAATTGACTTTGAATTACTCGATACTCTGAGTGAGGTCAGCCTATTATCGCAGTGATCATTTGCTACTACTCCAACTAGTCCTTTTGAACTAAGTACAACAGACCCAACAACAAATCCGTTAATCATTTTAAAGGCACTCATTCCCCAGTCAGAGTTGCCTCTCATATAATTTCCAGTTCCGTCTATTGGATCAAATCCAATCCACTCTCCATCTGGCAAAATATCAGGAAGTAGATTATTTTCATCTTCTTCTCCAAATATTGGTACACCAGGAAAAGCCTCTTCTAGTTCCTCACGAATTCTAATATTGGACTCTCGATCGACGTCAGTAACAAAGTCACCAGGACTTTTTTCATCTATTAAATGAGTCCTTCCAAAATTTCTTTTACAATAGTTATGAGTAGCTATTAGCGCCAAGTGTAGTTGTGAAGGCATTGTGGCCTCCTTTCCTAAAAAAACATTTTCAAAAAACCAAAAGTCACACTGACTAAATTTATTTACTATGCACTTCTACCCGAGATTTATTAATTTAAAATTTATGTTTGCTACAGCCTTATGTGAGTAAGGTAAAGAACGAGTGCGTTTTATTGTATAAACGCCATTTTTTCAACTGGATCCCTGCTTTAGCCTTCGCAGGCAAGACGGAAAGGGGCAAAGGGAAGAGATAACTATCTAAAAACAAACAACCGGGGCCGGAGAGTTCAGAGCGTTTGGGTCTAATTTTGCGGACTTCGAGCAAATTTTTTTCCTCAGCTAAATACCCCTCTTGATATGAATTTCCGTTTTCGGACAATTTATATCAAGAGGGGTATAGCGAAGCAACGCGGAGCCATATACAACATATGCTGAACGCAAGAATAGAACAGCACCGTAGGTATCAACTAAGGAAAACTTATATTTCTTGAGTTGTAAGCACCTTTGGTGCTTTTGTATCTTAAAGAGGGGTATGTTGTATAATGCTACGCGCTGCTTCGCCAAATATACTTCACGCAAGGTAAGCTTGAATTAGATACGGAAAGCTAATCTGCGTTCAGTATATTTAGCTGAAAAAAATTTGTGGTACCTAGGAAATACGTTCCAGGTGGAACGTTTGAGAATGAGCAAAATTAGACCCAAACGCTCTGAACTCTGGTGGGGAGGCTATAATAACGAAAGAAAATAAATATCCTATTTCCCCAACAACAACCTGCGAGCAGAATCCTCAAACTCCTTAGTTACTTCCTTCCCCGCAAGCATCCTAGCAATAGACCCTAAACGTTCATCAAAATTCAAAATCTTAGCTTTAGAATAAGTCCTACCGTCTCTAACCAACTTGTCTATATATATATGCGTATCAGCAAGTGACGCAACTTGAGCCGAATGAGTGATAATCAAAACTTGCCTAGTAGTGCTCAAGCTCTTCAGCTTTTCTCCCACGACCTGAGCAATGGCACCACTGACTCCAACGTCAATCTCATCAAATATTTGTAACACGCATTCATCAGATTTTTTTATTGCACTTTTTATAGCAAGTAATAATCTAGAAACTTCGCCACCTGAAGCTACTTTATCAAGTGGTTTAAATTCTTCACCAGGGTTTGCATTAAATAAGAACTGTACCTGATCTGCGCCGTTGCTAGTTGATTCTCCCTTTGTGATCGCAATAGCAAACTCAGCTTTTTTTAGACCTAAATCTTTTAAGCTTTGATTTACGTGTTTAGTAAGTAGCAAAGAAATTTTAGTTCTTTCTTTTGTAAGAATTTCTTCTTTTTCAGTGACAACTTTCTTTAGCATATCAACAGATTTTTGAAGCTTATCCTCATCAAAAACCCCACCTTCAAACATACTAAGTTCTTCTGTGATTTTTTGCTGATATACTACTAATTCATCAGAAGTTTTTCTATATTTCTTCTCTATGCGGATTATATCCCCAAGACGGTTCTGCATTTTCTCAAATGCAGCACTATTAAAATCTAGGTTCTCTAAATTATCTTTAAGCTGTAATTCAATCTCTGATATTTGTGCTCTACTAGATTCAATTAGTTCAAACAGTGGCACAAGTGAAGCATCATATTTCATTAATCCTTCGATCAATCTAGAGACTCTGTTTATGCCACCTGCTATACCAGGACTGCTTACATTACTAGATGACCGACTATTAGCTTCAATAAGACTGATCGCTTCTTTTAGGGCACTTTCTAAAATATCAGAAGCATTTGCTTTTTCTAAATCAGCTTCTAACTTTTCTCTTTCCCCGGCTTTGATTTTGATTTGTTCAAGCTCTTCTCGCTCAGCGTTAAGGCGAAAAATCTTAGCTTCAAACTCTTCTCTTTTTTGTCTAAATTCTTCTAATAGATCCGCTTCTTTTTTATAATTTAAATAAGCAATTCTTGTATCATTAAGTGCACTTTCACTTACTCCGAAGGCATCTAGTACGCCCCTGTGTTTAGATTTTTCAAGAAGTGCTTTTTGTTCATGCTGAGAAGTAGCATTCACTAAGGCTTCCATAAAATTTGCGACAGTTCCTTGAGTCATTAAGGAGCCGTTGATGTAGAATTTACTACGCCCTGATTTATCTATGATTCTTTTAAGAAGTACTTCTAGGGTTTCTTCAGTGTTCTCTTCATTAGTATTACCAATGATAGAGTATATCTCTTCAAAGTGTTGTGCGATAAATTTTACAGTGTCTTGTTTTAGGAAGAAGATACCTTCAATAAGTGCTTTATCAGTACCAGTTCTTACGATACCACTTGGGACTTTTTTCCCAGATAATAGATCTATAGATTTTAAAATAATAGATTTCCCCGCGCCCGTTTCTCCAGTGAGGACATTTAGTCCTTCGGAGAATTCTACTTCTAGAGATTCTATTACTGCTAAGTTCTCTATTCTTAAAGTTTGAAGCATTTTAAATTATCTTATTAAATTATTACTATATTAACCTTGGCCCCATTTTAGTTTAGTTCTTAATATTTGGAAGTAAGACTTTGATGGAGACTTTATAAAGTTCACACCATAATCGCTTTTTTTGATTTTTAAAATCGCCCCTTTTGACATAGCCTCACCTTCTTGGCCGTCTACAGTGAGATAAACTATATTATCTTTGCTATCTTCCTCTAATGTAAGGGTAATTTCTGCGGAGCCTGGTAATATTAAAGGTCTCGAAGTCAGAGAGTGGGGGCAAATAGGGGTAATCCCTATGGCATCTACTTGGGGGTGGATGATAGATCCGCCTGCTGCTAGGGAGTATGCTGTAGATCCGCCGGGAGTGGTGATAATGATACCATCACCGCGGAGTAGGATTGCTTCTTCTTGATTGACAGTGACGTTAACTGCAAAAATTCTTGCAAGTGCTTGTTTACCAAGAACTATATCGTTTACTGCAAAGAAGTCGTAGACTTCATCATTTTGACTTAATTCTGCACAAAGTAGACTTCTATATTCTTTTTTAGTTTCGCCTTTTAGGTAGAGCTCTAAGGTCTCAATTAATTCTTCTGGTAATATTTCTGTTAGAAAACCAAGGGTGCCAAGATTGATTCCAATTACATCAAGTGGTTTTTCCTTAGGATATCTTGATGCGCTGATCAATGTACCATCTCCGCCTAATACTACTAAGCAGTCAGAGAGTATTGCTAATTGTTCTCTTGAAACTACAGGTGAAGTAGGGGAGGGGTTTCCGTATTCTGAAGTTGTTTCTAGGTCTACTAGAAATGTTATATTACGTTCAGTGAAGAATTTTGTAGTTTTCTCTAGTAGTAATGCACCAAGCTCATGCTTAGGTTTAACTACTATTCCAAAAACTTTATTTGATAAATTATTCACTCAGCCTTATTTACTCAACTCAGATACAAATTCTTTATTATTAGCATATGCATTAACACGCCCTGGGATACTAGTAACATCATTGTACATTTCATCAACGACTTCTTTAGGACCTTCGGGTATCGCATCCGTTAATTTAATCGGTTCATAACCTGAAAAACTAAGCCCTGCATTAGTCAGTAAGTATAGCGCATATGGAGGGAATATTATAACAGTTCCTATATTTAAAGCTGTTCGACCCATTCCAGGGCCAAATAACCACCAGTCGCCCATTTGATTTAACTTTTCTTCTGCTTCATTATTTTTAACAGCTTTTGTTATTTCGCCTATAGTAGGTGGCTTTTCTGTAGTCCAGCTTTTATTAGATTTTTGCTGAGTGGTATTCTCTTGGTACATATTTAAAGCGGGGTGCATATTTAAAGTATGTGTCTTATTCTGACTCGCGCAAGAGCTCAGTATTAATAGACTGATACAGATAAATAATATGAGAGATTTTTTCATTTTTTTCGCTAATTCCTAAGGGCAGCCATTATGGATCAAACTTAAGTATTGGAAAAACTTCATTTAAATTAAACCTAGATTATTTTGTAAAAAGCCCTGAACCTGCCGCCAATGGAGCTACATCATAAAAGTAGAATCTAGTATAAATTCAGAGGAATTAAAGATAAAATCATATGGCCGCTCAAGCACTTACAGATGAAAGAAAGATTGAAACCTTCCTTAAATCCCTAGTTGAGGCTGCTGCCTTACAGCTGCTTTGGACTCGTTGGGCAGATGAGGATGATTTAGAGAATAATGAGTGGCAGATAAAGATGGAAATCCTTACTGAATTACTAGATAAAAAGCTTGCTAAGCGTGATAGACTCCTAGTTGAGTTAAAAGACCATTTCCCAGAGATTACTCAGTTCAAATGGGCACAGCTTTCTCATTAATTCTTACTTTAGACTTTTCACTAATAGAAAAAGTTTAGTAGTATATCTCTAATATAATTAATTTTATTCCATTCCTAATTTTTTAAGGACTAATAAGACATGGGTTCGCACTCAAATAACGACATTTTAAAAGACGAATGCTCCTCTTGGACAAAGACTCAAAGCTGGGCAGTATTCTGGTTTGTAGCTGTTATTGTTCTCGGACCATTGTTTGCTATGAATTTAGCTAGAATCGACGACTGGATGTATAAGTCAAATGGTGAAGTTAATATTGCTGGCGTGAAGTTATTTGATAATGAGAAATATGTTGATAACAGACATGCTGGATTTTCAATTAAATCTGAAAGAGTTGATCTAAGAGCAAAAAATGATTTGAGCTTAGTTTATAAAAAACTAGTCGATCCAGAATACAGCACTAAGTAGTTTCATATTAAGCAGTACTAACATGAAAAACCTGCCATCAAACTATGAGCTTCAATTCTCAAAAGAGCAGGTAGCAACTGTAGTAAAAGATATTGGTAAAACTTTAACACCTTGGGTGGGGGATAGATCTAGTAGCTCCGATCCGATTGCTTTATGCATTCTTCGCGGTGGAGTTTATTTCTTCTGCGATTTAATTCGAGAAATAGATCAAAGCTTGAAAATTGAGTTTCTAAGATTTAGTACTTACTCTAAAGACACTAATGAACCTCTAACAGACGATCAAATACCAGATCCTGAGCTTAGTGTTTCAGTTAAGGGCAGATCGGTTATCTTAGTAGATGAAATTTGTGATTCCGGCCGAGTGCTTAGAATTCTAAAAAATAAATTACTCAAGCTCGGCGCTACTGAAGTTCTAACTGTAACTCTAGTTTACCGAAATATTCCTAACTCTACTTTTAAGCCAGATCATTACGGCTTTGAAATATCTCATAATGAATGGTTAGTTGGCCTTGGCCTTGATGATAAGGATAGATTCTCTAATCTTCCTGATATATATAAAATTAAACACAGTTAAATTAAACAAAACTAGACTCTCTTGATAAAAAAGTTTCTTAAAAAATATAGAAAAGAAGCTTTATGGTATCTGCGTTTTTTAGTTTATAAACTAAAAAATAAAGAACTACTGGAGAAAGATTTAAGATCCTTACTTAGACTTAAGCCATCGTGGATAACAGGACATCTTCTTCTAGGTATCTATTCTTATAAAACGTATCTTGTAAATAAAGACTATTTTCAAGTCGGAGCACTTCGAGCTAGTGCAGAAGCTTTGGTTCAAATTGAAGACGTTCCAAAGTTCCAATTGTTATTAAAAGGCTTACTAAGCTCACTGGAGAAAGAATTAGTTGAATCAAGTTATTTGCTAGCAGATTTTTTAAATACTTATAAACAAACTGATCCGTACAGTATTCTTGCGATGAATTCTCTAGGTAGTAATTATTTAGTTCTAGACGAAAAGGATAAAGCTAGGGATGTTTATAATAAAATTCCTATTCGTCTTAGATCTCAAGAAGTTGTAACAGCGCTAGCCTTACTTAAGTAAGCTCTTCTAAGTAAAATTCACTTGACCTTACTTTACTCATGAGTATAATAAGATAGACCTTACTTTACTAACGTTTATCTTTCTTTTGGAAAATGAAAAGATACATTACTTCTAATATTATCAAAGACTTAGCTAGTAAAATGGTTTTTGTCGGAGGTCCACGCCAAGTGGGGAAAACTACACTTTCATATCAACTTATAAAGTCTGATCAAACTTCAGAAGCGTATTTAAATTGGGATGATACTTTTGATCGAAAAAAAATCTTAGCCGGTGAATTCCCTCCAGATCAAAAAATAGTTGTTCTGGATGAGATACATAAATATAGACTTTGGAGAGGCTTGGTTAAGGGTTTTTATGATAAACGAAAATCAAAACATTCATTTTTAGTCACAGGTTCTGCAAGATTAGATTATTATAGAAGAGGTGGAGACTCTCTACAGGGGAGGTATCATTATTATAGATTACATCCCTTGTCTGTTGGTGAACTATTAAATTCTAAACAAGAAGTTGATATCAAGAGGCTATTAAAATACGGAGGATTTCCTGAGCCGTATCTATTAGGCGATGATAGAAGTTGGAGAAGGTGGCAACAAGATAGAGTCACCAGAGTATTGCAAGAAGATTTAATATCTCTTGAAAAAGTGAACGAGATTTCATCCTTGCAGATATTAATTGATACCTTGCCCTCAAAAGTTGCCTCTATATTATCAATCAAAAGTTTAGCAGAGGATTTAGAAGTTGCTCATAGTACAGTTAAAAGATGGGTTCAGATCTTAGATAACTTATATTTTTCTTTTCGACTTTCGCCATATGGTGCTCCTAAAATTAGAGCAGTAAAGAAAGAACAAAAACTATATTTATGGGACTGGTCTTCATGTGAGAATGAAGGGGGTAGATTTGAAAATATGGTTGCATCTCAGCTTTTAAAGTATTGTCATTATCGAGAAGATACTGAAGGCTATCGAATGGAGCTGCGTTATATCAGAGATACAGATAAGAGAGAGGTTGATTTTGTCGTTCTAGAAAATAAAAAAGCTATTTTTGCAGTTGAAGCAAAAATGAGCGAAGAAAATATTTCACCTCATTTAAAATATTTTTCACAAAGAATTAAATTAGATAAATGGTATCAAGTACATCTAGGTGAAAGGCATTATGAAAAAGATGATATAGAAGTTATTCCATTTGTAAAATTTGTTAAGAAATTAGGGCTGCCGTAACTCCCGTTTCGCTTACTATAATATGAACTCCTTGATCATGATCTTCGACAGGAAGTTCTTCTAAAAGTAAGTCTGCAAAACAGAGACCAATTTTTTTAAATGACTTACTAGCTATTTCTTTCTTTGCTAAAAATTTATCATAATGTCCCTTACCGTACCCAAGTCTTTGACCCTTTTTATCAAAACCAAGAGCAGGCAGTATTATTACATCAATATTTATTGATGTAAGATAATCATCACTCAAAATTTCTTTTTCTTTGAAATTCTGTGGCTCTCTAATGCCTAAGCTATTAACCTGATGTAGTCTCTCAAGTGAGTCAATCTCAACAGGTATCATTTCAGAATTAATAATTTTAGGTACTAGAATAGTTTTTCTATTACTCAAACACCAAGAAATAAACTTATCAGTACTAGCTTCTAATTCTGTCGATAAATAACAGAAAATCGAACGAGCATGGATAACCTCTTCAAGTGCAATTAAATTCTCTAAGATCTTAGAATTTTTCTCTTTTCTACTCTGGATCGCCTTTCTTTTTTCTTTAAGAAAAGCTCTAGTTTCTTGCTTATTCATCTAGCTATCAGTGTTGTTTATTAAATATTGGAGCACGTTTAAGATTTTTTTATCATACCATGTATGGATAAAATTCGTTAGATTCTTTCACTATGACAAATTTAAATCAATTTCACCCTTTCAGAGCAAGTGTAGATTCTACTGGGCCATTAAATATTGCTTCTACTAGTATAGATCAGAGCAGCAACAATAACTCAGGTGATAGTAAAAAAGACAAAGATGATATCGAAAGAGTCCCGATGCTTAGTTGGAAAACTAAGCTTAGATTATTAGTCTTTGGTCTGGTAGGTATTTGTTTCTTTTTTATATTTTCAAATGTTTATTCGAGTATCAGTCCACTTTTAGAAAACTTCGGTTCTGGTGCAAAGCAGGAAGTAGCAAAGAAAGGGTCTAAAAAAGAAGAAATTTTCCAAGCTTCGGTCTATGATAAAGATGATCTAAACGACAGAGGTCGCTCTGTCGATGAAGCCAGAAAAAAGTCTGGATTTTTTCAGGGATTGTTTTGTAAGGGTGGCAAAAGAGCTGGGTTTTGCTCTAATTAGATTTTATTATAGTTAATTTATTTTTGTTTTGTTGGTCAGGGGGTGAAATTTTACTGCTTGGCTTGCATCGACACGGAGGCCACCGCTTGTTTCGGAACTCCGCTTGCATAGCAACCGTATTTCCGAAATCAAGCCCACTACAACAACCACTCCTCGCTGTCTGCGCCAAGCATTAAAATTTCACCCCCTGACCAACCCCCTCAATTGAATCCCCCTAATTATTTTTAATTTTTTCTTCTAAAATCTAATTAGAGCAATTGGTTGGGTAAGGGGGGAAGTCAATTAGGATTGCTATAGCTTTTACTGTCCTGAAAAGGTATAAACAATCAAAAATTTAGGAGCAGACTATGGGAACTACAAATCAAAATATGACTATTCATGGCGATCCGCTTGAGGTGACTGGTACTTGTCTTCAAGTTGGTGGTAAAATGCCTACTTTTACTTTAAGTGGTGCAGATCTTAAGGATATTTCTTCTACAAGTTTTAGTGGTAAAGTTTTAGTGATTTCTGTGGTGCCAAGTTTGGATACTCCGACTTGTGATCTTCAAACAAAAAGATTTAATAAAGAAGCGTCAACTTTATCAGATGATGTAGTTGTTCTTACTGTTAGTAGAGATTTACCGTTTGCACAAAAAAGATGGTGCGGTGCTAATGATGCTGCAAGTATTACTGTAGCTAGTGATTATAAGTACAGAACTTTTGGTCAAGCTTTTGGAGTAGATGTTCCAGGTGTTGGGCTTTTGGCTAGAGCTGTATTTGTAGTCGATACTACTGGAACTATTCAGTATATAGATTATGTTAGTGAATTAACTGCTGAGCCAGAGTACGCACCAGTTCTTGAAACTGTTAAGGGTCTAGTTTAGACTGCTTTAAATCGTTCTTTAAAATTAGGGATACGTTTTTTTATATCTGCGTATCTCTTTCATATGGGGTAGTTGGTGATAATATGTTTTTAGCTCTTAATTTTTAAGAGCGATCAAAAGGTTTTACTTTTTTTAGGCCCTCTTTATGGAGGAGAGGTGATATGACAAATCAGAATACAGATCCTGAAGATATCTTTGAAGATGAAGTATCCGAGGATGAACTTTCGAGTCAGTCTATGATTATAAAATCGAACGAGACTGAAGTGACAACTCAAGAAGTGCTTACGCAAATTGAAGCAGCTAAACGAAAAAATGAAGAATTGGAAATCGAGTACGGCAAGTGCTTTACTAATTTTCACCAGTTAATTCGTTCAGGTTGTGATCTAAAAAAAGCGTACAAATCTGTTTTAGCTAATTTCCCAAATATTACTGAATCCACTAGGGATGCTTTAATTTTAGAAGCTATGACAGAAGCTAAAATGCGAGGTCAACATCATTTCGAGACAGCAAGTAGTATGAGGATTCATCTCGAAACGCCTGACTTACCTAAAGCGGAGCAAAGAAAAGACGAAAGTAAATCTGAATTCACTGAGTTCAATATTAAAGACAAATTCATCAAGAATTGGCTTTGGTATTTAGGGTATTCTTTGGGATGTTTCTTGATTCTAATTACGGTAGTTTATTTAGCGGCGGCAGTTGGTAATTTGCTAAAATCTAAAGAGGAAGTTGCTGATAAGCAAGTCGCAAATGATTTAGTTGTTCAACAGCAAGAGCTAGTTCAAGATGATCAGCTTTTGCAGCAAGAGATTAAACAACCGTTAACGGAATTGACAAGTCAACTTGATGTCCAGCCTCAAGTGCTAATTAAACCAGAGCTCTCGCCAGTTCAGCCAGAATTAAAACAAGTTGAAATACCTGTAGTAATTCCTGAAGTTACTAGAATACCTTTGCCAAAAATCAGTGGTATCGAGAGTCCCACCAAGGATTTACTTTTTGCTATAGGCGATCAGACTTCTGTGCTTGGTAGAGTATGTTATAAGATTTCGGCATTCAAAATTGCAACAGAGAAGGGCGGCTTGATTCCAAATGGAGATTTAGCAGAGTACTGGACTATTGTAGACTGGGCAAACTCGCAGAAAGATGCTCCCGATTTGAAAAAAATCAGAGAGATTCAGAAGCGTATTCTGGCTCATTGGGATTGCGAAATTACTAGTGAACTAAAAGTCGTAAGCAATCAGCCCATTAATGAAAAAAATAAAAATAACCGAGAAGTTAAAAAAAATGAGGATAAAGCAGTGCAAGCGATAGTAGATCAAGCGATTCTGGATCTTAGCGCTCGGCCTCCATTGGTTAGACCTTAGTTTTCTGAGATCTAGACTATTTTAAAAAGACTAAGCTAAGTTTACGGATTTAGCTTAAAGTTGCAGAGGATTTTACAGAGGGTTATGATTTATCACCAACTCTCCGCTTTCTTTTTGCATCCCCCCTTCCAACCTCCTATCCTTCCTGTTCAATTTTATTTATAAAAAAAACAGGAAGGATAGGAGGATAGGAGGGGGTTAGACTTTTAGCTTTAAATCTGTCCCAAATAAAACAACTTTTTTCACTTTTCTCGTTTATAGTACCCAAATGACAGCTTTTTTATCATAAACTATATAAGTCAAAACATAGTCATTTAAATGGCTAGTGTTTAATCGTTCTTTCAGATCCGTAAAGTGTCATACATGTATGCATTTTATTTTCATATGGATAGTTGGTGATAATTTGTTTTCAGCTCCTAAATTTTTTAGGGAGCTTATGGTTTTATTTTTTTTAGCACCAAATTTTTTTAATAGCAGACAGAATGTGAGTTGCTCTCTGTGGAGAGAACTAGAGAGAGCAATTCACAGCTCTGCCTGCATCTAGACTTGGATCACTTGTAGTGTGAAAAGGTGGGCGGGGCGTTTTTCAATGTTTCCTCTGTTTTAGAGGAGAGGGTATAATGACATTAGATGAGTTAGGGGCTCTTGTTGAAGGGCTAACAGATCAAGCAGAGGTAAGAGAACTCTGTTGGGGTTATCTGTTGAGAGAATTTGAGCAGGCCTTTCCAGGCCAAGTCGTTCAAGTCAAGGACTTTGACGAAGAGTTTGCAAAGCTTTGGCAAGAAACTGTTATTGACAAAAATGGCACTGCTATTGATATAGCAGGAGTTTTTGTTGATCAGGTTTCGGTTATTATTGAGAACTATGAGCAACAAGAAGTTGTAGAGGGCTCTGAAGTCGATGAAGAAGGATTAGGCCCCTTTGATTTCTCCGACGATGATGAAGTCATCGAAATTTCGGGAGATAGCACTGAAACAGAAGTCGCTGAGAATAACCAAGCTACTGAAAGTAGCGAGGTTATTTCTACGTCAGCTGCTGTAGTACCCGCTGCACCAAAAGTAGAAGTTACAATTGAGCAGAAAGCGACACTTCCAACCGAGAAATTAAATCTTGGTGGAGTCGTTGTTGATGTTCCAGTTGTAGCTGCTTCTAGTAACGAATCTGTTGCCAATTCACAGGTACAGGTAAAATTCGTGAGAGCGCAGTATGTCAAATGGGATGAGTTTCTCGATTTTTGGAATGAGGCTTCGAGGACAGATGAGCAAGAGCAAGAATACAATGTTCTTGCCTATCAAAAGGCTCTACTGGAGCTTCTTGATCCCGAATTTGCTAGTTTCGGAAAGCAATTTCTCGAAATGAAAATCCTTAGATGGATGCAAGCTGAAAAAAGGGCTCATCCTCAAAGGATCTCCAAGTTAATTTCTTTGCTTGAAAGAGCATCGGGTCGCTTGACTAATGAGGTCTACGAAACTTTTTTTGATGTCTACCAGCCAAAAGCTGGCTATGAGACTTATCGAAAAGAGTGGCATGATCGCTGTAATCAGCGATTGGAAGAGATTGCTGATGAATGTTTGAAAGAACAGTCACAAACTCCAGAAGTCAGTCCGAAAACAGCGCAAGCTGATTCCGGAAACGGCTCTGGAGCGCCAGCTCAGGAGCCAAAAATTGCAGTGAAGGAAATGTTTGCTATGCTAAAAGTGATCGTCGCAGACAGATCAACCAGCGTCGCTGAACGAATGGGCAAAATGAAATTACTATTCAAAAGAAAGGCCGTATCGTGAAAGATACTATTGAAACATTTCAAGTCTTTTTGGCAATGTGTCAGGAAGACGAGAAGCAAGAAGCAACAAATGCTGCATTTGAGGATTTATTAAAAGCCGGCGTCGATCCAGCAATAGCGAAAGCTGAGCTGGGGAAAATCGACGGCGGAAAGTACTCTTCGGAACTTGTAGTACCGCAGAGTGATCCGGTTCCGGAGCCATCTACACCGCCACCTGAGCCAGTTAAGGAAAAGCCTCAGGATCTTCCTAAGCCTCAAGTCCTAGAAGGAGAAATCGTCGAAGACGAAGGCAATGAAGAAGAGTTGACAGAAGAAGAGCTTGAGATCCGAAACGCAGTTGCTGCCTTAGAGAAGTCTCTGCCGGATGTCAAAGGCCAAAATATGCAGTTTGTCATGGAAGAGTTTGCTCGAGCTTATCACTTGGCATTGCGCCAAGATTATAAGTTCAAGTCAACTACTGACTTGATCACTCGTAGGCTTCGCGAGATTTTTGCAAGTGTTCGTACCAATGAGTCTGAGTTCGCAAGAATGGAGAGATACAATGCTTTTTGTTCTCGAGTTGAACTGATTCGAAAAGAACTACTTGAAAAAGTCGAGGAAAAACTTTGTAAAGTCGAAGACGAAACTAAACGTTCGCCTGATGACTCTGCAAAGGATTCTGGCTCATCCGGGATTCCAGGTTGGGTGAAAAAGCCTGCTGATCATGCTTGGAAACTTCTCAAAGACTACTGGCCCAGAGTACTAGCAGTGATCGCCATTTTGGCGATTTGCTATTGGTTGTTTGGTGAGACAGTGTATGAAGTTCGGAAATGGCTTACGCATTATGAAGTTTTTGGCTTCATTTTTCAAGGCAGTTTTTGCGTACTAGTTGCTGTTCTTATCGGTTTCGTAATAGACCGGAGCAAAGATGAGTACTTTAAAAAGGTGCTTGCCTGGCCTTGCTTTTTTGTCGCATGCTTTGCAATCGCGTTCTTTGGATCAGCTGTATGGAGATATAGTGTGACTACGAAGCCGAAGCCGCAGAATGTTGTTGCGATAACGTCCGAACAGGCTCAACCTGTTCTGCCCGTGCCGCAGCTACTGCAGCGAGAGCAATCGCTACAAGTTCCTCAGGATCAAGGACAATCTGGCGGTTACACGCCCTTTGTACCTAATCCACCGTTAAATCAGCAGCAGCAACCACAGGTTTCACCTGTTTATGTTCCTCTGGTAATCCCAAAACCTTGGCCTACCATAAGTGGTATGGTATGCAAAGACAGGGAACTGCTCTTTGCTATCGGACATCAGCAATCTCCTATGGGTAAGGTCTGTTACAAGATCAAAGCTTATAAGTATGCTGAAGAGAAGAAGCTAGACAAGGAGCTTTGGAATGGCAAGGTTGAAGAGTACTGGGCTATTGTCGATTGGGTGGCAGCTCAAGAAAATGTTCCGAATTGGAAAGTAATACGAGAAAACCAGAGGCAAATTTTAGCTTTATGGAATTGTGATATTGAAAACGACCAGCAAGTCGTTTGTAGATATCCTAATCCGGATGATACGATAAGAGTTCAAGGATATGCCGATCAGGCAATCCGAGATCTATCGTATCGTCCATAGTTTTTCTCGTTTTCTTCCATTTTGGAAATCTAAGCTAAATCTCCGGATTTAGCTTAACAGGTGCGTAGGGTTGTGATGTATCACCAACTCTCCACCTTTTTTTGTCAGCGTCCATAATTTCCCGCACTTTGCGTTTCCTAAGTAGCTAAAAATGCTCATTTACTATACGTACACTCCGCTTTTTCGCTTCTCAGAAAGCCTTAATTGCGGAACAATTCTGAACGCTGACGTTTATCAAGCTTAGTTTTTTAAATTTCTTAAAATTTTAAGCCACTTTTTAACTATACACCCTAATAACATAGTAGTTAATTTTTTATATTTAAAATTATGGCATATCAAGATTACGGAAGAATAGTCCCACATTATCAAGCACCTATTCAGCAAGCTCAAAATAGTCAGTCTTATCCTATAGCTCCTCAGGGGAATGTTTATTATTCTTATCCAAGCCAGCAGTCATACAATAATCCGGTTCTGCCACCTGCAAATATAATCTCAAAACCAGTTCCCAAAAATACAGATGAACGTTTAAGTATAAATGGAACGGAGAAAACTTTATCAGAGAGTCAAATTTCAGTAGATCCTTTAACTAAAGAAACTATACTTACTATCAAAACATCAGCTACAAATTATAATTTAAACTACAGCACTAAAGACGGAAGCTACAGTATTAGCGATAAATTTTCTAACGCAAGATACGGCGCTCCGGGAATGGAGACTAAAGTAACGTCTGAACGTAATGATAATCGATACTCCATGGACATCGCACACGGAGCAGATGGATCTGTAGAATATAAAATTAAGCTAAATAAAAATCTAGATGGAATTAAATTTTCAGTAGGCAATGAGACTTATGTTTATAAAGCTGTCAGTGCCGCAAGTACACTTAAGGCAGCTAATTTACCCAGTTCTAGTGTCACTAATAATAGCTTAGCTAATACTAATGTAAATAATAATATAGCACCACAAGAATTCAATCCCTTAAATAATGGAAGCGTTGATCATTTATCCTATGGTCCTTCTCCCAGCACTTATATCCCAAAGAGTATGAATACGGGTCCTATTTTAACTTTACCAAATACTCTACCAAAAAATAGCGCCCCAGTAGATGTTAAACCAATAACTCCATCAAGTAGCGCTCCTATAGACGTTAAACCAATGGACACAATTCCAAATAATACGGCTCCAACAGATGTGCTTCCAATGTCTAAATCTAATACTGCGCCGAACAATAGTGCACCGATAGATGTGCAACCTATGAGCCAACTTAACAGTTCTCCTAACAGTGCTCCAGTTGATGTGCGACCAATGGAGACATCGCATGTAGTTCAGGCTATTCCTGATATTCAACTAAATAAAGCATCTAGATACATAGATAATGACCTAAAAGAATTTAAAAATACGTTAAGTTCTTTTATGTATTCTCCAACTTACTATTTAAATGAACTATCAAAAGCTACAGATGGACCAGATAGATTACAAGCTTTGCAAGGAGCCTATGACCAGGAAAAAGGTCAGAAGGGTAGCATGAAAAAAGATGTATTAGCATCACGAACCATTTATGGACTATCCGATATGGCCTTAGAGATATTAGGTTGGAATATTAAATCTTAGTAAGCGTTCACTATTTTCTGCACTCTGCGTTTTCTAAGTGGCTAAAATGCTCATGTACTATATGTACACTCCGCTTTTTAGCCACTTAGAAAGCCTTAATTGCGGAACAATTCTGAACGCTTATATATCGAGTGAACAGCTATAAATTTTTATCACTCCGGCACTGCATCTTTAGCAAATAAATACCCAAGCCTACCCGCATTAGATCTTATTTCTACCCACTGGCCCATTTTAGATGTGACTCTAATAGGAGTTCCACTTTCTACTCTAGTTAATTTTGCAGCAAACAATGACGGAGCAGATAGTATATCAGTAGCTGTTGTCGTTTTATATATCAAAGGCGGGTCATATTTTTCTACAACATAGGACTTAAGCGGTGAGCCATCTAGGGCATTACCTTTGTCAGTATTTCCTAAATCCGTAGTATTTGTATTTGTTGGAAGATTAACTGGCGGTAGCTTAGGAAGCGGCTTTTTTATTTCTGGAGTAGCTGTCGTATTCACTGTATTACTTGCCGTATTATTTGAGGGGCCTTTATCTGGAATAGTATTTAAAGACTCTACTTCCTCTAAGTCTACTGGTTTGTTCGGGTCTACTTCTTTCGAAGGAGAAGAAGCCGGTTTACTTGAGGGCACTTCTGTAATAGTTCCAGAGCTTGTATCAACTCTAGCAGTAGTTAATCTCTCTGTTAAAGAATCTAGAGAATATTTTTTCTCTAGCTGAGCGAGATCTGGAAGAGTTCCAGCTACAGGAAGTACTTTTATATCTTCAAGAGTAGGATTAAAACTTATATTATCTCTTATATCAGTGGTGCGAAGAAATGATAAATTTGTAATGCCTTTAAGTTTTTCTTTTATAAGTTCTGAGTTATAAAAAAGTAAAGAAAGTACAATTAAGGCTGATAAAATAAGGGCAATATTGTTCTTTCTTGATTTATTAGTTTCGTTTAGAGCTTCATAATCTATGCTTTTAGCTTCTTCGTTGATTCCAATATTTGGAGCAATGCCAATTATTTTACTCTTACTTTCTTCATGAAGTCTTTCTTCAGGTATTCTAAATTCACCTGTTGGATCTCCTAAGGTAAACTCTCCAGTGGAAAAATTTCCTCTTTTAGATTCTTCTTTTAATGATTTTTCTATTGGTGTTGTAGATAACTCAATCTTCTTTTCTGCTTTCGAATTAGAAAGCTTATTTTTAAGATTTTCAAGAAATACTAAATAATCTCTAGTTTCTTTTCTTTTTATAGAATTCTCTTCTTCTATAGAAATAAACTTTGACAAATTAGAAACTAGCTTTATTTTTTCTTCTTTAAATGATTCGTCAGTTAGATTACTTTTAAAGATATTTTCAATAATCTTCTCAGAAGTTAGCAGCCCCAGTCTATGTTCTTTTTCTTTATCAAGTTCTGTTAAGATATTATTATAGACAAAAGCCAAAAGTGGTAAGGTATTTTCTTCTACAGATTTATGAGCCGCTAAATCTTCAGCTAGAGAACTAGCAATAAAAGAATAAGGCAATTCTCCTTCCTTAGTTTTTAAGTAGCACCATAGTAGCTTGATAACTATGTCTTTTGAATTTTCTTGCTGTAACTGACTAATTTGCTCATCTGCGGATAATGCGTCGGTTTGCTCTGAATTTGCTACATTTGAGCCTAATAGTTGTATAAGTTCTGATCTGCCTGCAAAATTGAGATAATATCTTAATTTTTGCTGTTCTTTATCCTTACTTGATGTAGAATTTGATGAAATGGCCATTTAAAACTTGAGAGTATCTAATATATAAATTATTACTAAAGTTTAAGTAAAGTATCCATTAAAAAACATTTATTTTGATTTTTTTTCATCTAATAGCCCTAACAGCTACTTTAACTGAGCCTCTCTTAGACCCTAAATTAGAAGCAGAGCCTAAAATACTTAAGGTAGCCCTTATTTTTGAAGGTGCAATGGTGCTATCTTTTTTTGTTTTTAGCTACTTTGACCCTAGCTTATCTAAATTAGCCGCTCCGACATTATTACATTTTCTCCTAGGAGTAGGTTCTGCATGTCTGCTCTTTATTTTTAATCTTTTATTTGTTTTTTATAGCTATAAATTTCGTATAGTTAAATCTATAAAATTTATCGAAGGCATAGTTGAGCCATTATCAAGAGCCTTATCATTTAGAGGCGCATTGTATGTCTCACTATTAGCAGGCCTTGGAGAAGAATTATTTTTTAGGGGTGTTCTGCTTCCATATACTGGTCTTATTTTTTCTTCTATTTTATTTTCCGTAGCTCATTTTCTAGTAGAAGTTAAAAAGTATATTTTTATAGCATCTGTATATGCAGGTATTGGATTATTGTTTGGGGTCCTTTTTGAATATACTGGTACTTTAATAGTCCCAATTATTTTTCATGTTTTATACGATTTTTTAGCGATATTATTTTTTAAGTCACCATTAAAAAATCGCTTGCGTGATTATGCTGTGAGTTAATTTTTAATTTTCTGAGTTATCTTCCTCTGGCATTCTCGCGTCATAAACTCTGTGAAGTTTTGAAGTAATACTAGGTACTATTGAAGCAGGCTCACCCCAAGTAATTAGTGTCAAATGTTCTTCTGCTCTTGTAGCGGCTAAATATAAAAGTCTTCTTGAGAGTTTTGATCTTGGGAAAATCTTCTCTGTGGCGCCCCAAATGCAGACATGAGGAAATTCTAGTCCTTTTACTTGGTCGATGGAAGCGACGAGAACTAGAGATTGAATATTCCTTGGTGCATCTGAAATACTTGTTATACCGTCATTAAAATGAGGTTTTAAGGCTGATAGTAAGAATTTAGACTGCTCTAGGTTTTTTGTTAAAATTAAAATCGGATCATTTTCAAATTTATCAGAAACCCTATCTATCCAAAGTTGAAGTTCGCTTATTGAGTGCTCGCTTGAGTCACAAATTAATAACAGCGGAGGTTTGCCGGCTCTTCCGTCAGCTGTCCGCTGCTCCCCTAAAAGGTGATCAGCATAATCCATAATCTGCTTAGTAGAACGGTGAGAGACTTTGAGTGAGAGTAGATTTGTGGGATTAATTTTCTCATTATCAGGAAGAATTAAATTAAGAGCTTTTAGCCCTTCATGGCTAACTTGTACTCCGGTGGTAACTTCAGTTTTAGAAAAATTTAAAGTTCTCTGCTGCGGATCTCCACTTATTGTAAGATTTTTAGGTTTATCTATTAAGGTCCCAATTAATACAAGCTCAGATAAGTTAAAATCTTGAAATTCATCAATATAGATATGACTATAGTTTATTCTATCTTTTTTTTCTCTTTGTAGTTGAGCAAGTATTAGTTGATGAATTAGATTAGTAGGCTTAATGTTGCTTGTAGGATTTTTGGCCTCTTCTACTAAATTACTCAAATAGGAATAAGAATGTAGCTGTCCGTTTTCTTGATCATTATTAACTGATTGAGCTTGGCTATCTTGAATTCCAAGTTTGTTCTTTAAGTCTAAAGTAATTTGTTGAATAGTTTTTACAGTAATATTTTGATTTTCAAGTTCTGAGAAAGAATTACTAACGTATCTAGATAAAATTACGGATGGAGTTATAACCAGCGGTGTGGGAGAGTCGTCATTCGACACTTGCCAAGCTAGCCTGTGTAATGCCACTGCTGTTTTCCCAGATCCTGCTATTCCAACTAGTGCTACTGGAGACTGTGAATCTGATGTTATAAGGTCAAATTGATCTTTAGATATTAGTGATAAAATAGACGGAAGCTCAAAACTTCTATTTTTTCTGCCGCTATTCCCTTTAATCCAGTTACCTTTATCTTTCGAGAAATTTCCGACTTTGCAGTTTAGTTCAGTTAATTCTCCATCCTCGATTTTTACAGAATTCCTAACAACTAGAGTTCCTGTTCTTTCAGTCTCTCTGATCCATTCAAGGTATTCTTCACCCTCGTTATATTCGTAATATAATCTAGCTAAAGGGGCATTCTTCCAGTCGATGATGTTTGCATCAGCTACAGCCCTTTTCCCGATTTTATATTCTATTTTTCTGTCTTTACCATTTGAATTATCTAGTAGAACAATTCTCGCAAAATATGGTTTATCTGTTAATTTATCTATCTGCCTAATACTAGACATACTTTTACTTGCGATAGCATGAGATACGGCTTCGTCATTAGCTAGTAGTTGCTTATCAGATTCTCTTTGAGAGTTTACTACTTCTGAAGTAATTCTGCGGGCTTCATCCGCGTATCTATTGTGTCTATCAGAATCTTCTGCTCGTAATTTAACTAGATCAGCTTTGGTTTTTTGAAGTGCAGCTTCTTCATCGAGAATTCTCGCAGCTTCTTCCTCTGTAAAATCACTAGCTATTTTTATTTCTTCTTGGTTCACAACTATAGGTTTTATTAATGATAAATGAATAAACAATTAATTATATTTTTGCTCGGATCAGTGATTATCATAGGAAATAAATAGGGGCTATTAAATCCAAGAAATTAGTAGTTTAGGTTAATTTATTGGCTATCATGCTGTAATTATAAGCTAATAATAACCGCTAATCTTAAGGGAAACGATAACCCCTGAAAAGTACTCTAAATATAGTGTAAATTCTTAAATTTAAACAATTTTGAGCAGGCAAATTTGAGCGGGCAAAAGACTAACATCACTATTTCATTTAAAAGTGGGGAAGCGGTCACTGTGCAGCCTGCTAAAGAAGACTCTAAGTATCAAAGAGCTTTCAGCTGCGAGGAAATTTCTGCTAGTTTTCAAAAGCAAGGAACATCGATCACACTTAAAGGGGTAGTAGACGGTAGGGTACATTACCAAGGTACCTTAAAGCCTGATACAAGAAGTAAAGTTAATCTACTCGGGTACCTGAGAGATAAGCTTGATATAAAAAAAGATCAAAAGCAATACCAAGCAATAATCAATCTAATTGACTCTGAGCTTCAAACAATAAGAGAAATTAATGAAGAGTCTGCGGAATCTATCTCCGAGATTGTAGAAGTTTTTGTTTCCGATTTTGAATGGAACAGAAAAAAGAAACAAAAAAATAAAATTATTGAGGTAACTAATGCCCAACAGTCTTTAGATACCTTTGCTGCAAAAACAAATAATATACTGACTAATAATGCACTCAGAGCTAGTCCTAGAGTGTTATTATTTGGGTCATTACAAAACAGTGCTAAAAATAAGCCAAATTATCAAGATATTTCAGGCTTCATCTCTGTTGAAATAGAAGAAGCTGATAAGGTCATCACTAAAGATAACCTAAAGAACATCCCTTTAAGTGAGAGAATTTATTTTGCAGAAAGGTTATATACAGCCCAACCTGAATACTTAACTGCTCATATAGTTCAGAAGTTAGGAGAGGTATCCGACTTATTATTTTTCTTTCACGTTTATAATAAAAATACTGAAGCCGATTATCAAGCAGAAGTAACAGTTCACGATGATAAAATAACAGTGTCTCTTCCGCAAAGTTATAATCTGCTTACAGGAGAGTATTCATATTCACTCTATGCAGAGTCAGTACTAAGCGGTGAAAAATTATGGGCGACAAGTTATGGAGATTCTTTTAGCTTAATAGCT
The DNA here is from genome assembly GCA_027487795.1 of Pseudomonadota bacterium. Lineage (GTDB taxonomy): Bacteria > Bdellovibrionota_C > UBA2361 > SZUA-149 > DAOLCO01 > JAIYCX01. Next base: position 53,390 of record JAIYCX010000015.1, read on the forward strand.
ACTCACATTGAACAGCCTTTAGTTCGTCAGAATTCATTAAGGCAAGTAAAGGAAAATTCAAATTCTGCAATTCCTTTGAATACATTTGAAGATTTTTCTAAATGGTGTTTAAAATCTATGATGCAGGGGAATCAATTAACTCCTGAGCAAATAACTAATCTCGATGAAGTAGGTAAAAGTAAAGTCTGTAACTACTACGAAGAAGCATTAAAAAGACTAAAAAGAAGATCAAGTAAGAGAGCATCGGCTTTAATCCGAAGTATTAGAAACTTAGGAATAAAGAATATCGCAATGGTCACCCCCGAGGGGCCTCATGCTGTCGCTGGTGGTTTGTCCCAAGTAGTTTCTGGTTTATCTTATTCCTTAATCAGAGACGGAGTCTCTGTAACTATAATCTCACCATTATACGATCAAGAACTTGGTTCAAATCATCAAAGTGCTGATTCTTTAATTAAAAACGGCATAAAGCTTTTTGGAGTTAACTCTGAAATAAAAAGAATAGGCGAGATAAAATTATCACTAGGAAAGCTTAATATTTTAACAGAAGTATTAGAAGCCAGATATCAACAAGGATCAGCTAATCTAAGAATTTTATTTCTCAAAAATAAAAAAATAGCTGATAGACTTTACGGTGGAGTCTCTGCAAAAGATCAACTCAGAAGAAGTATGTTTTTAGCGAGAGGGGCATTAGAGCTTTTGCTTGATGAGGACTATAAAATAAACAGTAGTTTTGTTCTAACTAACGACTGGATGTCTGCCCCATTAGAGCCGCTTTTATTGTTAGATGAAAAGTATAAAAATTCAAAACTGGCCTCAACTTTAACCCCAATTCATGTTTTACATAATGCAGGTGCGCCATACCAAGGTAGATTTAATAGATACGAGGACGGGGAAGATATTTGGCCGATATTAGGATTATCTAATGAGCACTTAGGTGGGTTTTTAGAAGAACAAAATATAGAAACTATAAACTTAACTAAGGCCACATTATTTCATGCTAAAAATGCTATTCTAACTGTTAGTAAGCCATATGCGGAGCAGTTAGTTTCCGGTTCTATTGCAGCAGCTTCACTTGATATTGATACTGGGATTTCTCAGATACTTGCTACAAAAAAAGATAAGTTCTACGGTATCAGTAATGGTATCAACCAAGAAGTCGTAAGGTCAGCAGCTTTTGCAGAAGTTTCTGAAAGCAAAACTATAAATTTTACTTCTGAAAATATAGCACTAATCAGTAGCTATAAAGCAAAACTGAAAGCGGATATTCAAAAAGAATTTAATTTAGAAGTAGATCCAAGCAGAATTTTATGCGTAATGGTCGGTCGTTTGACTGAGCAAAAGGGGATATCATTATTTACACCTGATAGAACTACTCCTGATATAAATAAGCCTGAATTCGGAAGTTCTGTTTCTACTATTTCTAAAATTTTAGAGACCTATCCTAAAACCCAGTTTATTTTTGCTGGCCCTCCTTCATACGGCGAGACCTGCTTTAGAGAATTTGAAGAGCATATTAATTATTTAATGAGCAAATTCCCTAAGTCAATAGCTACTAGATTTAAGTTTATTCCTCATGATTTAGCAATTAAGTTAACAGCTTCTGCTGATATTTTTCTAATGCCTAGTAAATACGAGCCCGGTGGTATAACTCAGCTTGAAGCTTTGGCATGCGGCACTACAGTAGTCGCACACCGAGTAGGTGGATTATCAGCTACTTTAAAACAATTTAAAAAATCTTCTGGATCAAGTTTCTTATTTGAAGAGTTTACGAAGGAAAGTTTTCTTAACTCTACTGAATTAGCTATAAAAACTTTACTCTCACAAGATGATAGACAGGAGATCATAAAAAGAGCTGTTTCTGAACGACATGATTGGTCAAGTAGAGTACCTTATTACCTGACATTATTTCAAAAAGTCGTAGGTAGTCTTGATAGCCTAAAAGATTTTTCTCCATTGTTAATAGAAAATAGGGCGCAGTTACTAAGTAAGGTTTCTATTAGTTAGCACTAAGCGTTCACAATTTTCCGTACTCTGCGTTTTCTAAGTGGATAAAAATGCTCATGTACCACATGTACACTCCGCTTTTTACACACTTAGAAAGCCTTAATTACGGAACAATTCTGAACGCTTAAAGATTATATTAAGTACTATAGTAAATATAAGGTCTAGCCTTAACCCCTTATTTTCATTAACAAAAAAACCCCTTTTGTTTTAACTAAAACATGCCGTTCTAAATATTATGTATTTTACTTCAGCAGTCTCTGAAAATGTCGAGTTAAAATTAGCGGATTATAAATCTGCTTCTCTAGCTATGCGTCCGTATTTGGATGCCTATGCTATGTCAGAGGTGGTTATTTCTTCACAAAAATCAGTCTTTCAAAAAGTAGAACGCATTCCTGGAAAGCTATATTTTATAAAAGAAGGTTCTCTTAATTGCATAAGAGATTCAAAACTTTTATTTGTTCTCGAAGAAGGTGATGTCATTGGACTTGAAGGTTCATGTTCGGATACGGCAACAGATTTTCATGCTGAGTTTGCAGTAGTTATAGCAGAACTAAATTTAGCTGAGCTACTTTCAGCCCCAGAAATTTCAAAGCTATGGGGACATTACCATTCTAGTTTTGTTTGCACTGTATTTGCTGGATTATCTGAGGGTCATAAAGCTGACTCTTTATTTTCTCCAGAAATAAGAAATTTTTATCCGGGAGACATTATAGTAGAGCAGGGTGAATATAGTTTAGAAATTTTTTCTTTAATAGACGGAATTGCAGAATCTGTAATAGACGGAAAAGTAGTAGGGGAGATAGGACAAGAAACTTTATTTGGTGCAGTCTCAGTTTTAACTAACAGGGAAAGATTTGCTACAGTTAGAGCAAAAACAGAATGTATGGCCGTTGTGTTATCAAAAGAACAATTTTTAGCACTAATAAGCTCTAAGCCTGATACCTTACTAAAACTTACAGAAGACTTATCAAAAACTATAGTCGCATTAAACGACCAAGTAAGTGCTGATCAAAGAAGTCCTGGATAATTTTACTTTCTAAGTCCCTTCTCCTATACTCCTGCGCTTCCTGTTTTTATTAATTAATATTTTAAAATAATGAAACAATACCAAGAACTAATCAGAGATATTTTAGAAAACGGTGCTACTCCAGAGGGTGGGATTAGACCTGATAGAACAGGAGTAGGGACTTTGTCGGTTTTTGGCAGACAGTTAAGATTTAATTTAGATGAGGGCTTTCCACTAGTAACGACAAAAAAAGTTCATCTAAGATCAATTATCCATGAGTTACTTTGGTTTCTAAACGGGGAAACTTCTACAAAGTATTTACATGAACACAAAGTTTCTATTTGGGATGAGTGGGCAAATGAAGAAGGCGAGCTTGGACCTATTTATGGCAAGCAGTGGCGCAGATGGGAAGGGCCAGATGGTACAGTTGATCAAATATCTAGAGTAGTTGAGACTTTAAAAAATAACCCATACAGCAGAAGAAATTTAGTAATAGCATTTAATCCGGCGAATCTTCCAGATTTTGCCCCACCAGCTTGTCATACTCTTTTTCAGTTGTATGTTTCAGGAGATAAACTTAGTTTACAGTTATATCAAAGGTCTGCTGATTTAATGTTAGGAGTGCCGTTTAATATAGCTAGTTACGCATTACTTCTGATGATGTTCGCCCAAGTTGCTGGCTTTAAGGCGCATGAATTTGTTCATACTTTCGGAGATGTTCATATCTATTCTAATCATGTTGAAGGTGCAAAGTTACAACTTTCACGTGAGCCAAGAGCGCTACCTAAAATGATTATAAACCCTGATGTAAAAGATATCTTTAGTTTTAAGTTTGAAGACTTTGAGCTTCAAGATTACAATCCTTACGATCATATAAAATTTGAGATAGCTGTTTAATGTTTCAGACTACTTCAAATAGCATTATAAAAGTTTGCTCTATCGTAGCCATGGGTTCTAATAGAGTTATTGGAAATGCTGGAACGCTTCCTTGGTATTTACCTGAAGACTTAAAAAGATTTTCTAAGCTTACTACAGGGCATACAGTCGTAATGGGGAGGAAAACTTTTGATTCGCTCCCAGAAAAATATCGCCCACTTCCAAATCGTCTAAATTTAGTTTTATCAAGAAATACTGATTTAAAAACAGAAGGCGCGTTAATTTATTCTTCTGTAGAGAATTTAAGTGCTGCAATAAAAACTGGAGAACTCACACTCCCTAGTGATTTACTCTGGGTTATCGGAGGAGGAGAAATTTATAAAATATTCATGCCCTATACCGATGAGGTACATTTAACTGAAGTAATAGGAAAGTATTCAGGAGATACATTTCTACCTGAGTTTGAATCCGAATTTAGTGAAAAGTCCTCCGAAGTTTTTACTAAGGGAGAGCTTGAAAGAGGGGTAGAATCTTGTATTTTTAAAATATATGCCAAGAAGCCTATTGGTAACCTTTCTAAGTAGCTGAAATTACACGTAAATAAATATTTTCCAAGACACTAGCAGTTTTTCTTTTTCTTCTTTAAGTTAGCTAAAGTAAAAATCTAGTTCAATTACATATGTATTCAGAATACGCTTCAGATTTAGAACAATTCAGGGTTAATTTATCCTTCTTCGCTGGCCCGATGGATTTACTTTTGCACCTTGTTACTCAAAAAGAAGTTCCAATCGAACAAGTACAAATGTCTGAAGTTGTAGACCAGTACTTAGACATTGTTAATACTTTATCCAAAGATTTATCAAAAGAAATAGACTTAGAAAAAGCTTCTGAGTTTTTGGTTATCGCTGCAACTTTAATGGTAATAAAGAGCAAAGCTTTGATACCAAAAGATGAAAATACAGATGATGAATCTGTTGAAGATGAATACAGTAGATTCTTCGAAGATTTAAGATCAAGACTTATTGCATATCAAACCACCAAGTTACGAGCTGAAGCATTAATCGCTTCTCCGCAATTAGGTATCGATACATTTCAACGTATTGATAGATCTGCAGTTCAAGTGCCACCAGAAGAACTAGGTGAGGGTGAAGATATTAGCCGCTTAGGTCAGTTGTTTTTGTCTTTAGTAAAAAGAGTAGGCGGCTTTGCACGAAAGATGATGATTTCTATTGAGCCAATATCAATAGTCAGTCACATGATGAGAATTGTAGATGCCTTAAAAATAAGAAACCCTGAAGCATCTGTTTCAACATCTTCAAAATTTAAATACTATGTAACCGATGCATTAAACTTAGAAGATACCTCAAAACAAGTCACAGGCTTTGCAGTAAAAAATGCAGTTTTAGGTTCTTTTATCGCTATCTTAGAACTTGCAAAGCGTGGTTTAATTTCTATTAGTTATGATGCCTACTCTGATACTGTATTATCTTCACTAGCAATTGCACCAAAGATAGTAGATGCAACCTCTGCTTCTGAATTAGAATTAGTTTCTGAGTTTGATGAACCAGCCGCAGAAAATAAAGAAGAAAATAAAGTAGTTTCAATTGAAGACTATAGAAATACAGACACTAGCAGTACAGAGATAAATACCCCTATAGATACAAATACTGATCAGGAGAAGAAAATTGGAAACGTTTGAGAATAATAATTCTATTGAAACTACACTAGCTAAAGAAGTTTCAGCTATACTTTTTGTTAGCACAAAGCCTGTACCTTTAGAAAAACTAACTGAGCTTTTTAAAAATAACTCAGAAGATGAAATTAGTTCTGCTCTAAGTGAAGTAAAAACTAAGATCGATGAAATGGATTTAGGTTTTGAGTTATTAACTATTGGAGATTCTTATCAGCTTAGATCTCGACCTGAGTTAGCTTCTACTATACAAAAGTTAATCACTCCGAAGATGAAGCGCCTTAGTAAGGCAGCAGCAGAAACTTTAGCTGTTGTTGCTTACAAACAACCAGTTTCTAAGGCTGAAATCGAAGCTATCAGAGGAGTCGATGCGTTGCCGACTATTAAAACATTATTAGATGCTAAGCTAATCAGAGTAATAGGAAGAGAAGATACTCCTGGTTCTCCTGCTTTATATGGTACTACACCGTACTTTTTAGAAAAATTTGGTCTAACTGATTTATCTCATTTACCAACAGTAAGAGAAATTACTGAACTAGATAGTGAAGTAGGCAGTGAAATCGCTAGTGAATTAGATAGCGAAACAAATAGTGAAGAAGAGGATAGCGAAGTATCTCAAAATTTAAGTAGTGAACTTGAAGTTTCAGATACTGAAGAGTCAGAATTTGAGGACTCAAGCGATATCGAAATAACAGAAGAAAATAGAGATACAGAAGATGCCATCAATGTCTAAAAAATCAGAAATAGAATCATCTAGAGTTCCAGTAAGACTACAGAAGCTTTTAGCTGAAGCCGGCATAGGCTCAAGAAGAGCCTGTGAGGTCTTAATAAAAGATGGTCGAATAAAAGTTAATGGCTTACTTGTTACTGAGTTAGGTACTAAGGCTATCCCAGAGCTAGATCATGTAACTGTTGATGGTCAACCTATAAAATTACCTCAAAAAGCTATTTATCTTTTTAATAAACCAAGAAAAGTAATCTCTAGTATGCATGATCCAGAAGGGAGAAAATGTATTGGAGACTTCCTTGGTGATTTAAGTCATAGAGTTTTCCCAGTAGGTCGTTTAGATTATGATGTATCAGGTTTAATGGTACTTACTAACGACGGAGAATTTGCTAATAGATTACTTCATCCTAGTTTTGGAAGTAAGAGAGTTTATGTAGCTAGAGTGCTTGGAAATCTAGATGAAAAGAAGATGGAAGCTCTACTAAAGGGAGTTTATCTTCCTGATGGAGTAGCAAAATTATCTGATGTTCAAATTTTAATACCACCTTCTAAAGCTTATAAGTCTGCGATTAAGTTAGTTGGGCAAGAAAAAACTGATGAGTCGATTATCAGAGTAGAAGCTCAAGAAGGAAGAAATCATTTTATAAAAAGAATTCTTGAAGCAGTAGGGCATCCAGTAAGTAAGTTATCAAGAATACAATTCGGGCCTTTTAGACTTGAAAGTATAGAGCCTGGGAGTTTGAGGCAGATTTCGTTGAAAGAAGAGTTGTTGGGGTAAAAGTTCTAGACCCATAAATCTTCCTGGCCTCATTCTCGCACATTCCACCTGGAATGTAGCTGCGAGGTGCCCTAAATTTTTTCCAGCTATATTTAGCTGAGGAAAAAAATTTACTCGAAGTCCGGCCAGTAAGACTTATGGGTCTAGAACTTTTTTTGTTGTTCGTAATATAATTGTTCTTTAAATTTTTTTGTTTGGGTAGATTTTAGTAATAATATTGCATTCCTTTTTGCTTTTTAAAAGCTTTAAGCAATGCAATGTTGGCAGATTTATTAATGGTTTTTTTAAGAGAGATTCAGAGGTTATTATGAAAGATGTAGTGATCTATACTGCAGATGAAATTTTTTCACCTAAACTGAGGGAGGCTCTGCAAGGAGAAGCCCTTCATTTTTTCGATCATCAAAATCAAATTCGTTTAGGGTATTACTTGGCAAGAAATAAAATTAGTATCCTAATTGTTGATGCCTCAGCAGAAACGCTAGCTAGTGCGTGTCAAGTTTTCCAAACTTTCCAAGATTACAGTTTCGATAGAGATTACTTTGTACTTCGAGTGCTACTAGTACCCGAAGATGGAAGTACTTACGATACTGCTGAGCTCAAAGTCGATATGGTGGAGAAAAAGACTATTGATATGAAAGTCTTTGCAGATAAAATTCAACAGCGTTTTAAATAACGATTAAGGTTTACAACTAACTAAAAGATGCTAAGAAATAAATCTTAGCATCTCTGGAAAAATCTTGCTGACATTGTATTGTGTTTAACTAAAACTTTATCATGCTACAAAAGTGTCATGCCTTTGAAAGCAGGGACAAGGGAAAAAGAAGTGGGATAACTTATTAGTCTAGAGCTTTTTTGTTGTGATAGGTAAATATAATTGTTCTTTAAATTTTTTTGTTTGGGTAGATTTTAGTAATAATATTGCATTCCTTTTTGTTTTTTTGAAAGTTGAAAGTAATGCAATGTTAGCAGATTTTAAAAAAAAGGTTCACTTTGAAAGGTTATTTTATGAAAAAAGTTGTGCTCTATACCAATGATGCTGTTCTAAAAGAGATTTTTGGTAAGGCTATGAACGATGAAGGCATTGTCTATTACGAGGATCAGATAAGTTTAGGGATGCACTTCGGCGGTGGTGTTGTACCTAATGTCCTTATTATTGATGCCTCAGTTGATGGGCTAGAAGCTTCGTGTAAAAGTTTCGAAATTTTGGAATTAATATGTAAGGTTAAAAAAGTACTTCGAGTGCTACTAGTGCCTGGAGATGGATCGACTCACGATGCGACTAGATACAAAGTCGATATGGTGAAAGAAAAGCCTTTTGATATTACAGTCTTTTTAGAAGAAATTCGACAACTTCTTAAGTAACGATTAAGGTTTACTGCTAACTAATAGATGCTAAGAAATAAATCTTAGCATCTCTGGAAAAATCTTGCTGACATTGTATTATCCTTCTGATCTAAAAGCTCTGAACTATTGGACTACCTTACTAAAACTCTCCCCATTAAATATATAAGGCTCATAGTTTGGATATAGTGAAATTAAGTTAACATTAAGCTCTCTTAAGTCTTTCACTACTATAAAATCTCCATCTAAGTTAGGACTATTAACTCTCATGTGCGGTTCATAGTTAGTGTAGTCTTGGAGATTATTTTTTAAATCGTATTTTAACTCTTCTGTACATTCTCTAGTTAAGGTTCTATTTGGGTCAAGTAGTAAACTTGGATCAAAGTTAGCTTTATAGCTTTTAAGTTGTGGTTTAATGTCTAGATCTATATTAGTTTTTACTAGACTAATTTCTTCTTCAAGTTTTTCTTTATTTTTAGCTTTAACAAGTTCGTCAAGATAACAATGATCTATGTGAGAATAAGCTATTTGTGAATCTGAAGCTGAGATACCAAGCCCACGAATTCTAGAAAAAATCCTAACTCCCCATGAAGATTTAACAAAGATTAACCCGCGTTCTATGCCGCTTTCTTTTGCTTTTGAAACTAAATCTATTTTCATAGATCCTAGACCAGTGCTGTATTGATGAAAACGGGCTGGAATTGAAATAGTAGCAGAATAAACTAAGCAGGAGATGAATATGGATGTAGAAAAGTGTTTATATTTAACAGGTTTTAATAGTTTGAAAATATGTATTGTTTTATCTTCAAAAATATTTGTCGTAAATGAATGTATCGCATATGCACTAAGAGGTACTAAGCCTATTAAACTAGAATATAAAAATCTTGGCCCAAGAAATGAATCTCTATGCCAGTAGAAGAAGTAGAATGCTGGGAAAATTATAGTGATTGCTAGTAATCTTTTAAACCAGAGGTGGGTACTTTTTTGAGTGAATATAAGAACACTAATGGGAAGTAAGGCAGGGATAGGCCATTCAAAAAGATAGTCTTGTAAAAGTTGTAAGTCTACGAGCTCGTTTCTAAGTCCAGTTAATGGGGTATGATGTATTCCCCAGGGAGACATGTGGAAACCTAAGTTATGTCCTGCACCCCAAAGTTTGATGTATCCTGCGAGTAAGTACTCACCGGTAGTAAGTTTATTATATACTAGAAGAGAGAATACTGAGGGTAGGGCACATAATGCAGAAATAAATATTAGTATTTTATCTTTAATAAAACTAGAAAAAATAGCAGGAATAAAAACTATTCCGATAACAATAGCATCAAGTGGCCTTACTAAGAGGGTTAGCGATAGAAAAAAAATGAACAAACAAAAGTTTAGTCTTTTATTTGTTCTTTCATATATTTCAATATTAAATACACTAAGTGTTATGAGTAATAGTGTAGTAGTATGGTTCATATAACTACTACCTAGAAATATAAAGAAGGGGCAAAATGCTAAGAGTAGTAAAGTAATTTTAGTGACTTCTGAGCCAAATATATTTTTACTAAATCTATATATAAAATAAGAACTAAGCGAAGATATAATAACGGGAATTAGCCAAACTTTTTTTATTAAGATTCCAAGTACTAAAAGTAGTGAATGACCGGGAGGATATTGTCCAAACCAGCCGTATCTGCAAGCTCCACATCTTCCATTTTCGCTCCAATCATCAAATAGCATATGTTGAGTAACAAAAAATTCATGGATTGGAGGAAGTTTCGCTTTTAATTGACCAAATGAGAAAATCTGCGCTTGAAAAAGTTGCACTATCGAGTCAATGATAAGTGGTTTGTGTTCAAAAACGTATATTTGGCTACCAATTAGAGAAGAAATTATTATTAGAAAGAAAAATATATTAGGAATTTTATAGAATAGCCTATTAAGCTTAGAGCCGATCTTATCAAAAAATGAACTTCCGATTAATGCAAGTAATAGCCAGTTAGAAAGTAAAATAATAGAGATAGATAAAATCCATATCTTAGGAGGAGTACCGCCCTTATAGCCTTTTATTTCACCAAAAATACTTTCCAGCGGAAGAAAGCAAATTAAAAAAAGAAATAAGCTATATAATTTTAGCAAAGCGTTCCTTAGTAAGCTCTAACTAATCTCTCTACATGCCCAAGAATAAACTCATTAAAACTACTTAATGCCTGACTAGATGAGCTGGACATTCTTACTCTATGAAATAAAACATAAGGAGCTAGGATTTTAAAGTCATCTTCCGTAACGTATTCTCTACCTTGCACTAGTGCATAAGAAGCTAAGGTTTTCTTAAACATAATAGCAGCTCTTGTAGAAGCTCCATAAGTGAACAGCGGATTCGTTCTAGTTTCTTGAACAAGATCTACAATCGCTTTTAGGATTTGATCTTTAATAATTACTGAGTTAGCAAAGTTTCTAACTTTTAGAATATCCTCTTTTGTAACAACTGGGCTAACATCTCTGACTAAGGACTGAATTTGCCCTTCATTTTTTAAAATCTCTAATTCACTGTTACTGTCAACATATTTCATCGGAATTTTAAGCAAGAATCTATCAAGTTGAACTAAAGGAAGAGGGTAGGTACCTGCTAGATCCAGTGGATTTTGAGTTCCGATCACAAAGAAAAAAGCATCTAGCGGGTATGTTTTATTATCTATTGTAACTTGTCTCTCAGCCATACATTCTAAAAACGCAGCTTGAACTTTTGGCCCAGTACGATTCATTTCATCGGCAAGAACTACGTGCGAGAATATCGGCCCTTGTTCAAAACGAAAAGTGCTAGATTTAGGATCGAAAATATTTACTCCTAAAACATCAGAGGGAAGTAGATCTGGTGTAAATTGTATTCTTCTAAATGGAGCTAATTTAATATCACTACTATTGTAACTATCACTGCTAGAGTCTATTAAGTTGCCTAAGGTTTTAGCTAGTGTAGTCTTCCCGGAGCCCGGATAGTCTTCAAGAAGAATATGTCCATCTGCAAATAATCCAGTAAGAACTAGATCTATAGTATCGGCCCTACCTCTAATAACTGAAGACAAAGAACTTCTTAATTTACTAATGATTTCAGTAGCTTTTCTTCCTGATTCACTATCCACGTCTATACTCCAATTTTAATTTAACCTAGCTTGTACAACAAATAACTAAATTTCGATATAACATATCTGGAAAAGGAATTTTAGGTTTTTTAGTATTAGATGGGGATCTTAGAGTTTGGATTTAGAACTGTGAGATCCCTATTTATAGCATGTTGCTTTAATAGCTTCGTAGAATGACTTCTTTAATGGATCTAAGAGAAGTTCATGTGAAAGGGTTTTCGCATGTTGGTTTTGTCAAGGAAGAGTGAAGAAGCTATCTCGATTGGCTCAGTTGCTAAGATTACTTTTGTTATTAAAGGTAATCGTGTGGCTTGTATTGTTTCGGCTCCTTCTTCGGTTAGTATCCGTCGGGGTGAATTGGGAGCTACAAGTAGCAGCAACGCTGGTTCTGATATTACAACTTTGGTACTTTCCAGAAAAGATTCGGAAACCATTGTATTTGATGCGTTAGGGATAACGCTAAAAATTTGTAAGATCTCAGGAAACAGAGTCAATGTTGGTATTGATGCGCCTCGCGAGATATCGGTTAAAAGACTTGAATTGATCTAATCATTCGAGTTTGCGTTTCTCTCCGGCTGCTTGCATTCTGAGCTATGCTCATTTTGAAGTGGCCGGAGATCTTCTTGATTTAATGTTTTTAATTTCTTTTCCTCAATAACATTTAAAAAGACCTTAGTTCAATACCCAAGAAATCAAATACCCAAGTAACATACAAACCGGAATAGTAAATATCCATGCTAGTATCATTCTTCTTACGATACTCCAGTTTGCATTAGATAAGCTCTTCGCTGTGCCGACTCCTAGAATACAAGATGAAATTACGTGCGTTGTAGAAAGCGGCATTCCAAAGCTGCTAGCTGTTTGAATAATAATAGCAGCTGTAGTTTCAGCAGCAAACCCATTAATTGGTTTCAGAAAAACTAGCCTATGACCAAGAGTTTTTATAATTCTCCAACCACCTGCCATAGTCCCCATGGCCATAGTTAAGGCGCAAATGATTTTTACCCAACTTGCAATAACTAATTTCCCATCAGGGCTTTCATAAGTTTTCAAAAACCAAAGCCATGAAGGAATATTATTAAGTTCTCCTGAGTTTGTTGCAGCTATTAGACATAAAGTGATTATCCCCATAGTCTTTTGCGCATCGTTTAGCCCATGCGCAAAACCCATCCAGGCACTTGAGCAAATTTGAAGTTGCTTGAACTTAGTAGAAATTTTCTTTGGTCTAAATCTAGAAATATAAGCATATAAAATCCCCATAACTAGTAAACTAGCAATCATTCCAATAATTGGTGAGCAGATCATCGGGATTAAAACTTTATATAAAACTCCTCCTTTTTCTCCGCTTTCACTGATAGTAATAAATTTTATAGCTTCAAAATTATTATTAGCAGCTGATAGAGTAGATCCTATTAGCCCGCCTATTAAAGCATGACTAGAACTTGAAGGTAATCCAAACCACCAAGTAAGCAGATTCCAAATTATTCCTGCTAATAAACCAGAGCAAATAGTATCTGTTGTAATAAAATTAGTATCAACTAAGCCCTTACCAATAGTTGAAGCAACAGCAGTACCTGATAATGCACCAAGCAGGTTTGTAGTTGCCGCAAGTAATATCGCTTTTCTTGCACTAAGAACTTTTGTAGCTACAATAGTAGCAATCGCATTTGCAGTATCATGAAAGCCATTGATGTACTCAAAAACTAGGGCGATAAATATGACAATCAGAACGTATGACATTTTATAAACTTTGCCTTATCAGAGTAGTTTAACGAATTTCTATGTGAAAGTTTGAAAATACTACATCTAAGTAGCTATTATTACTACCAAAAATTAACCAAAAAATATCGTTAATCGACTTAAGTAATTGTAATGATTGAACGATAATATGTAGACGAGGGGAGAAGAATCTTACCCCAGGTGAAACTATGGAAAGTTCTTAACGGAATTTTTAATATGGATGTTTTATAAAAGGAGAATAGCTTAGGTTGTAAATGTTGTAGTGGTATTAGGGAGGAAGTTAGAGCCCAAGTTAGTTTGTCGTTTGAATTGCTAGTAGTTAGTAAATTCATTTTAGGTTTTTCTTTTTGGCAAATTTTTTGTCGGTTGGTATTCTGTTGTCTTTGTTTGGGGATAAAAAACAGGAAGGATAGGAGGATAGAAGGGGGGAGTTTAGTTTGTTTCTTTCGGACACGCAACCACTACCTCTCTCGGCCTCACTTTAAGCACTGCTGCCACTTCTTCTTTTTTAATTTCTCCTATCCTCCTATCCTTCCTGTTTTTTTTAATATGGGGAGGTGGTATGTCTAGACTAACTATCAACTCCAACATCCCATCCTTAAACGCCCAGCGTAGTTTATCTAACGCCACTAAGAAACTTGGCGAAAGTTACACTCGTCTTTCTTCTGGCCTACGAATAAATAAAGCATCAGATGATGCTGCGGGATTGTCTATTTCAGAATCTCTAAAAGCAGACACTCGTTTATTCAATCAAGGAGTAAGAAATCTAAATGATGGATTAAGTGTTTTAAATATTGCAGATGGTGCTTTGGGTGAATTATCAAATATAGTAATTCGACTAAACGAACTTGCAGAACAGAGTGCAAACGGCACTTTAGGAAATAAGCAACGTCTTGCTTTAGATCAGGAAGCACAAAGTTTATCTAAGGAATATAATAGAATTGCGCGTAGTACTGAGTTTAACGGTAGAAAAATATTTAATGGAGATTATGGTGATTTAAGTTTAGTTGCGGGAGGAGGACGTGAGACATTGATAGTAGAGGATTTGGGAGGTGCTGTTGGGAGCGGATCTTTCAAATCAAATATCTCATTTACTACAAGTTTTCAATCTTCTGAAACCATAGCTTCTGATTTAAATAATGACGGTATGCTAGATTTACTAGTAGCAAAAATAGCAAGCCCGGAGATAAATATATTTTTAGGTAATGGTAACGGTACATTTAAGGCTGTACAAACATTTGCCTCAACTAGCGATATGCAATCAATGACATTGGGAGATTTTAATGGAGATGGAATTTCTGATATAGCTTCTAGTGATAGTACTACAAATTTTATAAGTATATTTTTTGGAAATAGTAATGGTAGTTTTAAAACAAGGCTATCTTTTGTTACAAATTCTACTTCGTTATCTGTTGATGCTGAAGATTTTAATGGCGATGGTATTTTAGACTTAGTTTCTGGAAATACTTCTACTAATGCTCTTAGCGTATATTTAGGAAACGGAAATGGGACTTTCAAAGCTAGAAACTCACTTGCTACGGGCCCTAACCCAGGTGATGTCAGTATTGGGGATTTTAATGCAGATGGGATTTCAGACTTAGCTTCTATCGATATATTAGTTGGAAGTATTAGCGTATATCTTGGTAATGGTAATGGTAGCTTCAAAAGTAGAACGTCTTACGTTAATTCTGGCGACCCATACTCTCTTCGTATAGGGGATTTTAATGGAGATAGTATTTTAGATTTAGTAACAGCTGATAATACTTCAAATAGCTTGAGTATTTTTATTGGTAATTCGAATGGTACCTTTAATTCAAGACGCTCCTTTGGAACAATTGATGGTGTAATAACAGTAGAAGTTGGAGACTTTAATGGTGATGGAGTCTCTGATTTGGTGGCAAATGATTCTACTAGTGGTGGAATAGCTGTATTTTTAGGTAATGGTGATGCTAGTTTTAAAGCATCACAATCATATGCGTATGATGTAACTTACAATCTCGTAGTCGGAGATTTTAATAATGATGGAGTCTCTGATTTAGTTAGTGCAGATTTTATGAGTGTTGGTATCTTCATAGGTAATTCAAATACTGGTGTAGCTGCATTACAATCTTTCTCACTTAAAACACAATCTGCTGCACGCAATTCAATGTCGTATCTCCGAAAAACTTTAGAACGAATCGGAGAACAGCGCGGTCACATCGGTGGTTTTCAGTCTCGTGTAGAATTTGCAACTAATAATTTACAAACCAGTGCATTATCATATCAAGAAGCAAATTCAAGAATAACAGATATTGATGTAGCAGAAGAATCGTCACGTCTTGCTGCGTCCCAGATATTACAACAATCAGCAGCAAGTATTTTAGCGCAGGCTAACCAGCAACCGCAACTAGTTTTGAACCTGCTACGGAACCTATAGGGCTCTCCGATACATGGGTGGGGATGCGTAGTTGCGGGCTAGGAGGCCAGCAACCCAGCCTAGTGCTCTCCTTACTACGAGAATTGTAGGCTCGCCTAGCAGGGTTTGGGGTGGAGCGTTGGGCTGGGGCTAGGAGGCCAGCAGCCGCAATTAGTTCTCAACTTACTACGAGAGCTTTAGGGTAAACATAGCATAAATTATACCCTTCCATTTTTATACAATCGATGTTAATAATAGGAAGGGTTTAATTTGTAGATATTTAATTAAAAGTTCTTATTTATGCCACACTTAAGAGAAAGGTTTATTTTAAAAACTATAGAAAATAAGCTAAAATTCGCACCAGTCTTTTCCCTTCAGGGGGCGAGGCAAACGGGTAAGAGTTATTTAGCAAGAGATGTAATAGCTAAGAGAGTAAAAAAATCTATTTATCTTACATTTGATCAAAAATCAGTAAGAACATTTGCAACAAAAAGACCCGATACTTTTTTAGAAAATTATGATGACTACAAACCAATAATTATTGATGAAGCACAGAAAGTGCCGGATATTTTTGATGCTATAAAGTTTAGAGTTGATCAAAAACGAGTTTCTGGAAAGTTTTTTATTTTAGGATCTACGGAGTTTTCCAAATTAACTAATATTAGAGAGTCTTTAACTGGACGAATGAGTAGAGCAAAGTTATACCCTTTAACAATCAGAGAGAGTTTGTCAAAAAACTCAAGCTCTAGAACCTCAAGTTTCTATCTACAAAATTCTACTGACGTAACTAGAGCAGAGTTTCTGCGTTATCTTGAAAATGGTGGAATGCCAGGAATATTTACTATTAAGAATAAAACAGAGAAAAATCTACTTTTGCAAGATTGGATATCGTTAACAGTAGATAGAGATGTTCACACATTTGAAAGAAAAATTATTAGCTCTGAATTAATCAGAGAAATATTAGAGCAAATAGCTAAGCTAGAGCAGCCTAACTTAAATAATATTGCAAAGGCAATTAAAATTGATACTAGAAGAATACGCTCCCATCTAGAAGTACTAGAAACCTTATTTGTTATTAACTCATTACCGGCACATAAATCCGGGACAGGAAAAATATTATATTTTATACTGGATTGTGCTCTTGCTGCTGTGCTTGGAGCTAGTTTTGAAAAAATAATGTGGACTGCTGTTTTAAATGAACTCTTAGCAAAGAGGAGTTATTTTGATAATAGTAATTACAAACTTTTTTATTATCGAAATACAAAAGGCAGCATAGTAAATTTTTTAGAAGAGAATGCTAAGGGTGATATTAGTTTACTAAAAATTATTACTGAAGAAAAATATGATGAGAGAAATCTGGAAATATTATCAGCTTACCAAAAAAAAGTAACAGGTAAGGTTAGTTTATACGCAATTGCACCGTTTGAAAGTTTAGGTAGTAAGGAACTTGTGAAAATTTATCCTTGGGAAGCTATTGCATAGTATGAACAAATTCCTACAGTAACCCCTTATTTTTATTGATTAAATATTAATCAATAAATCCCTAAAACTACTTAAGTTATTGTAATGATTCAACGATAATATGTAGACGTAGGGGGAAGTATACTCTGCGTGAAGGAAGTTTCTGCAAGGTTTCAAGGAGTATAGAAATCTTTGTAATACGGATGTTTTATACAAGGAGATTGGCTTAGGTTAGTTTTGTTGTGGTGGTAAAAATACTAGAAGTAAAATTTTAGTTGTGCGGTGAGGATGTTTCTTGCCAAAGTTGGTTTGTAGTTTGAATTGCTAGTAGTTAGTAAATTCATTTTAGGTTTTTCTTTTTGGCAAATTTTTTGTCGGTTGGTTAAGTGTTGTCTTTGTTTGGGGAGAAAAAGCAGGAAGGTTAGGAGGATAGAAGGGGGGGAGTTTAGTTTGTTTCGTTTGGAAGAAGTGGCAGCAGTGCTTAAAGCGATCAGAGACACAAACATGGCCTGCCACTCGCTCTGGAACATACCCCCTCCCTCACTTTAAGCACTGCTGCCACTTCTTCTTTTTTAATTTCTCCTATCCTCCTATCCTTCCTGTTTTTTTTAATATGGGGAGGAGGTTCTGCTCCATCCCAACAACTCAAAGAGCCCTCCGCCGAGCTATGCAGAATTTATTCTGCGAAGCCCGGAGTGGTGTGGCAAAGGGGAGGGCGTCCTGCTTCGTCCACGCAAAAACGATTACGCAGGATTTGCTTACTTAGATCAGAACCTGTTCTGCTACGTCCCAACAACTCAAAAACCCCTCCACCTAACTATGCAGAATTTATTCTGCGTAGCCCGGGGTGGTGTGGCAAAGGGGAGGGCGTAGCAGAATGTCTAGACTAACAATTAACTCCAACATCCCGTCCCTAAACGCTCAGCGCAGTTTAGCAAATGCTACAAAGAAACTTGGCGATAGCTACACTCGTCTTTCTTCAGGCCTGCGCATTAACAAAGCCTCAGACGATGCAGCGGGGTTATCAATCTCTGAATCTCTAAAAGCTGACACACGTTTGTTTTACCAAGGAGTTCGAAACCTAAATGATGGAGTAAGTTTATTAAACATTGCAGATGGTGCTTTAAATGAATTAACTAATATCGTTACAAGATTATCCGAATTAGCAACTCAAAGCGCAAATGGAACTTTTAGTAACAAGCAAAGACTTGCACTTGATCAAGAAGCGCAGAGTTTATCAAAAGAATATAATAGAATTGCGCGTACAACATCCTTTAATGGGCGAAATTTATTTGATGGCGATTTTGGATTATTAAGTCTAGCAGCAGGAGGTGGAAGTGAAAGCTTAATTAGTAGCGGACTTGGAGGTAGTATCGGTGATGGGACTTTTCAAGCTAGGATAAGTTACGAAACTGTAATAGCTTCGCAATCAATATTATTAGATGATTTTAATGGAGATGGGATAAAAGATTTGGTGACAGCAGGTACAAATAGTATTGGTCTAATGATAGGTAATGGAGATGGAAGTTTTAAAACCAACAATACTTTTACAGCTTTAAATTCTGGTACTATTGAAGCTGGTGATATTAATGGAGATGGCTTTCTTGATATTGTATCGTCTTTATCAGGATCAAATAGATCTTTTTCATTTTTTTTAGGTAACGGTAATGGGAGTTTTAAAGCTGAAGTTAGCATAAGGGGACCTAACGATGGAGGGGTCGATATCGAACTCGCTGATTTTAATAATGATGGAAAATTAGATATCTTAGAATCCGGTACGACAGGTAATGCTACTGCGACTTTATACCTAGGTAATGGAAATGCAACATTTCAAAGAGGTAACGGTATCGGTAGTGCAGGAGGATCAAATGGTCGAAAGGTGACAGTAGGAGATTTTAATAATGACGGTATTTTGGATATTATTAATACTCAACAAAATTTTATTGATACATACATGGGTAGAGGAGATGGTACGTTTACCCGTATTA
Organism: Pseudomonadota bacterium; assembly: GCA_027487795.1. Lineage (GTDB taxonomy): Bacteria > Bdellovibrionota_C > UBA2361 > SZUA-149 > DAOLCO01 > JAIYCX01. Next base: position 72,518 of record JAIYCX010000015.1, read on the forward strand.
GCAGCTTTGCTGTCGCATCAAATTCAAATTTTTCAGATACTATATTATCAGACATAAACGATGATGGTATACAGGATTTAGTATTTGCAAGTAGTGCCTCGATTGCTATAGCACTAGGTAATAATAACGGAACATTTAGAGTTGTTAATAATTTTTCTAATAGTGGAAATACTTTTGGATTAAATATTGGTGATTTCAACGGAGATGGAAAAAAGGATATTGTAGCTTCTGCAAACGGCGGCCCTTTAAATATTCTCATAGGTAACGGTGATGGAAGTTTTTTACAAAGAGTATCTTATGCTACCACAACTTCGCCGACTAATGCCATATTAGAAGATTTCAACAAAGATGGCGTTTTAGATTTGCTTCATGGGGATAACTTTGGTTTTATAAGTGTTTTGTTTGCAAATTCTAATAATGGTATTGGCTCTCTCCAATCATTTTCTTTAAAAACCAAAGCAGATTCTTTGGATGCTATGGATTATTTTGAATTTTCTTTGTCAAATCTGTCTAAACAACGCGGTCAGATCGGGGCATTTCAATCTAGATTAGATGTCGCAACTAGTACGCTTCAAACTAGTTCACTAAATTATCAAGAAGCAAATAGTAGAATAACAGATATTGACGTAGCAGAAGAATCATCACGCCTTGCTGCGACCCAAATACTACAACAATCTGCCGCAAGTATTCTAGCTCAAGCTAACCAGCAGCCAAGATTAGTTCTCTCATTGTTGGGGGATTTATGATGATGGTTTTTTCCAAAATCAAACTACTTCTGACACTTCTCACAATAAAAAGTACTTCTACTACCTTGTGTAATCTTTAAAATTAAACTTTCACACTTCCTGCACTTTTCACCTTCTCTACTATATACATAAAGTTCATTCTGGTATTGCCCTGTTTCACCGTTCGAACTTTGAAAATCTGAAAAGGTTGTTCCGCCTTTTTCTATGGCTTTAGTTAGTACTTGTTTTATGTAACGACAAACTAAGTTAGTTTCATTCTTACTTAAACTACTCCACGCTCTTTCAGGATGTATTTTTGCAAGAAATAAAATCTCAGAGGCGTAGATATTACCAATACCAACAATTCTAGCTTGATTTAAAAGGAAGGATTTTACATTTTGTTTTATTTTAGAAGTGTTTTGATGTAGGTAAGAATTTAAGTTCTCATCAAGAGCATCAATAGAGTTAATCGCTAACTCTGGTTTTTTATCAAAATATTCCACAGTTCCAAATCTTCTAGGATCAAAGAAATAGAGTGTGCCGCCTTTGCAATTTATTAAAAACCTGACATGTTTATATTTATTATCTTGAGTGAGTCTAATAACTTTGTGTTCAAGATAAGCTTCTCCTTTTTGTATCTCGTCTATTAGTGAATGTTGTTTGGAGTTTTTTACAAATATTAGCCTACCTGTCATTCTTAGGTGAATAAGTAGGTATAAGTTATCTACTTTAATTAAAACTTGTTTCCCTAGCCTAGTAACAAGGGATATTTTTTTATTTTCTAGTGAGGATAAATGATGATTTAGTGATTTAAGTTTAGGGTCATAGATAATAATCTTATTTATGACCCTGGATTTTAAATCCTTTTGTAAGCCTCTACAGACTGTTTCTACTTCTGGTAGCTCTGGCATTTATTATACAGATATAATTTACTAACAATGCTCATTGAATGCAGTCTTAAGCTTTTCAGAAATTTCTGCAGCTGAGTAACCTTCAATATCTCTTCTTTGAAGCATGAATACTACTTCGCCGTCTTTTAAAAGTGCTGCAGAAGGAGAAGATGGCGGATAGCCTAGAAAATAACTTCTTGCTTTTTCTGTTGCTTCTTTATCTTGTCCTGCAAAAACTGTTGTTACTTTTGTAGGTTTTTTGTCATTCTGAAGTGCGAGCTTAACGCCTGGTCTTGCAGCTCCTGCGGCGCACCCACAAACTGAATTCACTACTACTAGAACTGTACCTTCTTTTTTAGATAGTACTTCATCTACTTCAGACGCTGTAGTAAGCTCAGTTACTCCAAGTGAAGTAAGTTCATCTCTCATCGGTTGAACTAATGCTGGATTATACATGTTCTCTTATTTCCTTAGTGCTGTTTAATTATTATAATTGATCGTAATATATTATTTTTCAGTTTTAAATGACAGCTATACAAGTTAATAATCTAGTAAAATCCTATCGATCTCAGAATAAACGAGCAGGATTTACAGGCGCAGTTAAGGACTTAATTAGCCCTAATTATTCATCAGTTGAAGCGGTAAAGGGGATTTCCTTCTCAGTCAAGGAGGGTGAATGTGTTGGCTTTATCGGACCTAATGGTGCTGGGAAGTCTACAACGATAAAAATACTTACCGGAATATTAAAGCCAACTTCGGGTACTGTTCAAGTTATTGGATTTGATCCCTATAAGGATAGAAATGCATATTGCCAAAATATCGGTGTAGTTTTTGGTCAAAGAACACAGCTTTGGTGGGATATTGCAGTAAGAGAATCTTTTGAACTTTTAAGAAGAATTTATAAAGTTTCCCAAGACGACTTTGATAGAGTAGCTGGAAAGCTTATTAAATCATTTGAAGTTGAAGAGCTCTTATCTGTACCAGTTAGAAAACTAAGCCTTGGTCAGAGGATGAAATGCGATTTAGTCGCTAGTTTAATTCATTCACCTAAAATTTTATTTTTAGATGAGCCTACTATTGGTCTTGATACAATTGCTAAAGCTGCAATTAGGGAAATATTAAGAACTTTAAATAAAGATTGTGGTACTACTATATTGTTAACTACTCATGATCTTCCAGAGATAGAAGAATTATGTGAGCGAATAGTAGTAATAGATACTGGAAAAGTAATTTATGACGGCTCGCTTTTAGAAGTTTCAAAATTATATGGATCAGTAAGGACTTTAATATTAGAAATTTCTGATAGTCTTAATAAGACTGATAACGACGAAAATGAAAAAGTTAAATTTTTTAATTATCTAAAAAGACAGCAGGGAATTATAGAAGTTAGGCCAATAATGACAGGCATATCACTAAAACTTATAGAAGTTGACTATAATAGAAATGAAATTACTACACCAAAGTTAATTGAAACTTTTGAGAGTACATTTAATATTAAAGATATTTCTTTGAGAGATTCAAATATAGAACAGATTATTACTAGAATGTATCAACAGTCTACGAATAATAAAAGTGTCTAATCTCTCTCCATATCTAGCCTCTATTCGTTTAGCATTTTTAAAAATGCTCGCGTATCGCCTTCGTTATTTTACTGGAATTATAACCTACTTTTTGTTTGTTTCTGTTCATTACTTCATATGGCAAGCAATTTATAAGAATGGTTCTGGTTCTAATATTATAAATAATGATTTTACCATTAAAGGTTTTAACTTCTCTGAGATGGTGACCTATGTCGCGATAGCTTGGATAGCTAGAAGTTTATATTTCTCAGATATTGATGAGGAAATAGCAGAGCATGTTCGTACAGGGCAGATTAGCACATATTTACTAAGGCCAGTTAAATTTCATTATATGATGTTAGCAGAAGCGTTTGGTGGGATGTTATTCAGATTATTCTTTTTTACTATTCCTATTTCACTTGTCTTACTGTCAGTATACCCAGTTCTTTTACCAAAAGATATTTTGGCAGGAGTTTTATTCTTTTTTTCTATCCTAGTTAGTTTTTTTATCTTTGCTGAAATAAATTTCTTACTTGGGTTACTTTGCTTTAGATTAAAATCAGTTGAAGGACTAACTAGAGCTAAATATTTTTTTATTCAGCTATTTTCTGGATTGTTGTTGCCAATTGCATTTCTTCCAAGTTACTTAAGACAAATTTTTGAAGTACTACCGTTTAGACTTATAGCAGGTACTCCTTTAGATATATATCTAGGGCATATTAGTGGTACTTCTTTAATATCTACTTTTCTTTTTATGCTTTTTTGGTGTTGTTTTTTATTTTTTCTAAGTGAGTACTACTGGAAAAAAGCTTTTCAGCATCTTTCTATACAAGGAGGGTAATGAGCATTTATTGGTATTATTTTTTACAGTTCATTCGTAGTAAAGCGGAGTATCGTTTTGATTTTCTAATTGGAATTCTTACGCATCTGTTGATAGCATCCTTTGGTCTATTATTTGTTGTATTCTTAGTTGATGGAAAAGTGATTACGGGAATAGGGGACTGGAGTAGGGATCAGATACTTTTTATATATGGTTACTCCATGCTCCCGCTATCACTTTTTAATGCTGTATCTTCTAATTTATACCGATTTGGAGATAAATACGTAAACGGAGGTCAGTTTGATCGGGTATTGCTTCGTCCACTTAGTACTGTAGGTCAGATTATTTTCGAGTCTTTTAATTTAGAAGCTGTAGGAACTTTTATTTTAGGAATAGTGATTATTACAAACACGGCGAGTAGTCTTCATTTGAGTTTTTCACTCTTAGATTATCTTTGGGCAATAATTAGTATTTTTAGCGGTGCTTTAATACTAATAAGTATTTTTATTATACTAGCTGCGCTATCGTTTTTCTATGATGATAAACTTGGTATCGGTGCTCCTGTCTATAGTTTGATTACTTTTGGCAGGTATCCAGTGACGATTTTTAATAAGCCAATTCAGATAATACTTAGCTTTGTGATACCTTTTGCTTTTGTGACTTTTTATCCTGCTACTTATTTTCTAAGAAGAGAGGAATTTGCGTTTTATTGCTTCTTAACACCCGTGATAGCTTTGATTACTCTTTTGATTTCTCTTCTAGTTTGGAGAAAAGGAGTTTCTCTTTATACTTCAAGCGGTTTTTAACGAGCAATAGCTCTGTATTAGTGAGCACTAGCTCCTTTTGATCTAGAAGCTGGAAACATTTTTCTAACTCTATCAATTCTACCAACTAAATCAGTTCTAATTTTTTTATAAGGTACAGTTTCGTGAACATCTGTTAGTATTAGTGAAGTTAAGGCATCATCAGCTGTTCTTAAATCATCTAATAAATTTACATAAGCATAGTGAACTTCTTCTACGTCTTTACTCGTCGAGTGAATGCCTACCTTCTTTAATCTACCACTAAGTGAGGAAACAAGACTTTCTAAGCTAATTAATTCTCTAAAGCCTTCTGGTCTCATGGTCCCTGTCAGTTTCCTTAGATCTACTTTAATTTGTGCAATTTCTTCTTCAATGCTGGATAAAGTATCTATTAGTTTTACAGATTCTTTCTTTATCTCATGTTTCATTTGTAATTTAGATTTTTCACCAGAGAAGAATGAGTACAAAAATGATAGAAAATTATATAAAACAAACATTCCGATAACGGAACCAACTATTACTTGTTGATAGAATTCTAGTTTGGTCAGAAATAACTCAGAGTATTCTTGTGCTAAGTATGCTACCCCTATAAGAGCTCCTAAGGCTAAAATATTTATTTTACCTGTTTCGTTCTTATCATTTACTAGTTTTCTATCTGTTCTAATTCTCATTTTAGTCTCAATCTAAAAGTGTGTTAAAAAACCTTACCCTTACTAGTCATTATAATTTTTACTTTTGCTTCAAAATTATATAAAACAACTATAAACAATAAGGGTATTAATTTTAGCTAGTTAGAGGTCGAGCAAAAAAACATTGCTAGATCATGAGCCTTTTTTTAAAAAATTTGTAATACTACTCTAGTTGAAATCTTACATTTTTAAGGTATTGGGGTAATTTGAGTAATAACTTAGCTTATAAAGAAGAAGAAAATTTCTTAATTCCAGACTTAAGCCCTAGCTATGTGGCATTAAGCTCCCAAGTTATTAGAACTCCTAATGAAATTCTTAAAACTAAGAATAATGCTTATCCTTATCTTCTGTTATTTAGCTTAATTTGCCTAGATGGCTTCCTTACTTACTTAGGTGTTGCTCAGTATGGTACCGAAGTAGAAGGTAACTATTATCTTAGAGAATTTATGGAAATTATAGGAGCAGAATCTGGTTTACTTTTAGTTAAGGCTAGTTCTTTCATTCTGCTAACATTACTTTGGACATTAAGAAATAAAATAAATTGGTTAACTAAAGCAGTTTGCGGAATGTCAGTAGTATATTTTGCTTTTGCGGTCCTTCCTTGGACCTATCTTTTAGTATTTATTTAATCGGCTCTACTCAGATACACACCTTCTTCCGTATCCACATTCACGCGGTCACCAACTTTTACAAAAGCAGGAACATTTACACTTAGTCCAGTATCACATAAAGCTGGCTTTGGTGAGTTACTAGCTGTAGCACCTTTTAGTTCTGGTTGAGTTTCTACAATAGTAAGTACTACTGTTTTTGGAATTTCAATCCCAATTGGGATATCATTATAAGTAGAAATTTGAACCGCCATTTCTTCTTTAATATAATACTTGTTATCGCCAACTAGATCTTCATTTAAACAAAGTTGATCATAGTTTTCGGAATTCATAAAATTGAAACCAGACTCGTCTTTATAAAGAAAAGTAGCATTAAAAGAAAATACATCAGCCTCTGGAATATCTTCAGTAGAGCTAAATCTATCTTCGCACTGGTTACCAGTCATGATATTTCTTAAGCGCACTTGTACAAATGCTCTTAAATTTCCTGGAGTTCTATGTTGGAAGCTCATTACTACGTGCGGAGCACCTTTGTAGTCGATTACTTTTCCTTTTCTTATTTCTTTGGCTTTCATAACTTAACTGGTGTTTTATGTTCATTTATAGACTATAAGCAATGTAGATTAAAAAAAATGCAGAGTTATGTCAAAATTTGAAGCAGTTATTTTCGATATGGATGGTACTATCATCGATAGTGAGGTTTTTGCTTATGGTGTCTGGAAGGCAGGACTAGCTAGTTTCGGATTTGAGTTAAAAAAAGAAGTATTTACTCAGATGGTCGGACGTAGTGCCCAAGCCTCTAATTTAGTATTAGCCAGTCATTTTCCTACCTTAGATCCGATTTTACTTAGAAAAAAGGTTAGGGAATTAGAGCCTGCTGCCTATGAAAGTAATCCGATAACTGAAAAAAATGGCGCTACTCAGATTTTAAATTATTTAAAAGATAATAAGAATATTAAAATAGGACTTGCGACATCTACTGAAAAATCCAGAGCTGAAGCCAGATTAAGTAGGTTAAATTTAATTCATTATTTTGACGAAATGGTCTTTGGTGACCAAGTTACTAACCATAAGCCAGATCCTGAAATTTATCTAACAGTAGCAACACGATTAGGTGTGAGTATAGAAAATTGTTTAATAGTTGAAGACTCTGAGCCTGGAGTAGCAGGGGCACTTAGTAGTAAGGCAAAAGTTATTTGGATCAGAGATATGTTAGATATTTCTTCTGAACTAAAACAAGGAATATATTTAGAACTTAATTCTCTTCATGAAATTAAAAGTTTATTTTCTGAAGAAAATTAGAATTTCGCCAACATAGATTCCGTACTTAGTCATAACAGCTTTATTTATTAAAGTTGATCCGTCACTTTGTAGAAACATCCAGTCGTTGAAATTTATATCTATATCTTTCCCATCAACTGGAACCTTTAGTGAATATTTCCAGTTTAAAGCGTGTCCTTTACTTATGCCGACAGCTGAGCCATTAACATCTTTTGCTGTGCCTTCATAATTATCTTCACTAGTTTTAGTTATCGTCCAAACACGCTCTTCTTTCTTTCCGTCGCTATATGTAAATTGCTCATCGAGAACTAGTATATTTTCTTTTGTCTTGGTGCCATTTAGCTTTACATTGAATTGTTTAATTGGCACTCCTGATCTATCAAGCACTATACCCCAAGCCTCAGTTGCTCCTGCGAAATATTCTTCTAGTACGAATTTAGGATTACTATCTGGAATGTCTTTAATGTTGACAGAACTGCAACTATTTAAAAATAGCAGGCAGATAAATATTTTTAATAATATTTTCATTGATTATAATTCCATATTACTTATAGTTAAAAACGATTCCAGTTCTCAGACCTTACTGGAACTCTGCTCCGCCAAGTAAATAAAGTCCTAAGCTACCTATTATTACATTACCTGCCCAAGCTCCAAGTATGACAGGAATCATGCCTGCACCTGCAAATGAGCAAAGTAGTGCATGGGTTATATAATAACTAAAACCAATTGAGACGCCATAAATAAAGCTTTTAGTTAACGCACCACTTCTAGAGCTAGCCAGTGAGAATGGTAAAGCAAGCATTCCCGCAACAATACAAACAAAAGGAAATGAAATTTTAGACATTAAGTCTACCTCATACTTTCGAGTAGGAACTGATTCTAATTTTAGTTTTTTAATGTATTTTTTAAGTTCGAAATAACCAAATGAATCAGCAGGTCGTTGTAAATTATATAAATCCTGAGGAGTTTTACTAGATTCAAGTGGAATTCTTGTAAACGCAGATATATTTAATTTTTTATCACCTTCTTCCTCAGGTGCAATTTCAATAGCGGACTCTAAGTTCCACCCAATATAGCTTGAATCATGCCATTCACCTTTTTTTGCATCTACTCTTCTCAGTAGTTCAAATTGGTCTGAGAAATTTAATAATGTAACGCCGTTAATAGTTTTTTCTTTAGTATTATAAAAATCAATATTTAAAAAAGAGTTACCTTCTCTGATCCAGAAATTTGTACGATCTAATTTCCCTGTTAAATGTTTTTGTTTAATCTCAAATTGAAATATTTCTTCTACCCTTTCAGTTGCTTTTGGAACTAACAGTTCCCCGTTTAAAAACATTATTAGTGAGAGTATAATAGTGCTTTTGAAGATCGGAGAGTATATCCTTAGTACGCTCATTCCACATGCTCTCATCGCTGTAATCTCACTTTTTTGTGATAACCTTCCTATACTAATTAGGACTGCTATTAAGGTAGCAATGGGGAGCATTAATTGAAGAATAAGGGGGATTTTTAATAATAAATAAAACAGCGCGGTTCCTAAAGGGGTACTGTATGAGATAAATACTTTTATTCTCTCAAAGGTATCAAAGACTAAAAATAAACCAGTTGAAGCAAGTACGCATAGAAATAAAACTGAAAAAAACTCAGAGAGTATGTATTTGTCTAATATATAACTTGATCTAATCAGCTTCATTTTTTATTTCCTCTTAAGGATTAATTTATCAGAGATAAATGAAGTTATCTTATTAAAAAAAACATAAATCTTCTTTAATGATTTTGTATTGTTGAACATTTCTAGTGCCGAGGAATATTTTTCTGAACTAATTTGTCTAAATAGAAAAATACCTAAAATAAAAAACACTAAATTAGGAAGCCACATATATAATTCAATAAGTTTACCTGATTCTTCGGAGATCGCAGTCACTACAGCAAAAAGAATATAATAGGATAAAATAATAATTATACCTGTGACAAAGCTTAGAGTGGGTCCCCACTTACTATTTCCTCTACTTGGTTGGATACCTAGAGCTAGAGCCAAAATAGCAACGGAAATACAACATGCTGGAAGTACAATTCTTCGTTGTAGTTCTACTCTTAATCTAGAATAGTGTAATTGTTTTACTTCTGGATCGTTTCTAGAGATTTTTTCTTTAACTATTGCTATTTCAGAAACCAGTTCATTGGTCGACATTTCTACTGTTTTTTTTCTGGCAAGAGCTTCGTTTGAATCTTCAAGTTCAGATTCTGATATTGTTATCGCATTTCTGGAATATGTTGTTTCTGAGAGATTGCCGCCGCTGCCTTCATGCATGCTTCCTTCAAATAGTTCAAATTTTACTTGTCTACTTTCTTCAAAACTTCTTAGCTTTGCATTTTGCGCAAAAAATAATTTAGGATTTTCTGCGTCCCTTTGGTCACTTATTAAAACATCTTTTAATAAGCCTCCATTATCTTGAATCTCTCTTGCATATATTGTCAGCGGGCCTATTTTGTTAAATGTTCCAGCTACAAGGCCAGTACTAACTTGTGCTGTCGCTAGTCTGAATAATCCCAACCCTAAGTTATAATTAGCCCATGGCCTAACTACTAATGATATAAACAAAGCTGAGAGGGTTATAAGAACACCGAATATCCCGACCGGAATGAGGATTTTTTTTAGACTTAATCCTACAGATCTTAGAACTACAAGTTCGCTATCCGCTGATAATCTACCAAGCGCTACAATTATTGCTAGGAGACAAGCCATCGGGAGCGCCATCTCTAAAAACTGAGGAATGACGAAAGAAAATAGTTTTAAAATTTCAAATATCGAAGCAGTCTTTTTAACTATGAGTTCAACTAATGCTAAACTTTTTGCGAGAAACAGTAGCCCCGTAAAGACAAATAATATGATAATAAAGGGAGTAAATAACTCCCTAAATATGTACTGATAAAGTATTGGGACTTTTTTCAGATGGGGCAGGGTAATTAGTATTTAGATATAAGTGTAACTTAAGGTACTAACTTTCTTGGAGCTGCTTCTTTACGTCTCTTCTTAACAGACTCTTTATCTTTTCTTTTTTTCTTTTCAGACGGCTTTTCGTAAAATCTTCTAGCCTTAAGTTCTCTAAATACGCCCTCACGGATTAGTTTCCGTTTAAGAACTCTCATTGCTTTTTCTAGGTTGTTGCCGCCAACTGTAATTTCGATCATGTAATCTGCCTGACCTTAAATCTATATAACTAAAGTGTTAATTTAATAAAAAGAGTTATAAAATTTTATACTCCCCCCTTCGAAAAAAACTTCGAAGTGGCGGCTTATTACTAGAATAATTAGAAATAAGCAAAGAGCTAGTGCAATAAACTTTGATATTACATATGAGTCTTATTTATAGCTTTTTATTGATATGCCCATTTACCTTTTACTATATAGTGGTCTATATTACGGACTCCTTTTTTACATTGCTTAAAGTGCAATGATTATAAATACTTAACCGAATTTCATGTTGTTTTAATGGAAAATAATTCTTTAAAAGAAGCCTTTGCTTTAATAGATCTACTAGATTTTACTATGGAAAGCGCTATTTCTTCACAGATACAGCTGTCCTCTAGTAACGGTCATCATAATAGATCTATTCCTTTTTTAGGAATGAGATCTATTTTAAATTCACTTAGATCTGAACTAATAAATATTAATAAGTCAGTAGGGATCTCAGAACATACTCCTATTAACGACATGCAAACAATTCCTGCTGCTCAAGTGACGACAGCGACTCAGGTTTCTCAGGCTATGCAGTCTTCTCAAATGTCACAGGCCCCTGTCAGAGTTAAAACAATTCCCCAAGAAGCTAGAGGTCGTGTTCGGGAGCTCGTTGGATATTCTGAACTAGAAGAGTAGTACTCGCATCTAAAGACTTAAATTAAAAAGTTTCCTAGTTCTTCACAATTAAGTAGAACTATGTAGGAAAATGTTACTCTTATAAAACTTATTGAAGACTATGTATCGTCTTATTTACACTCTAACTATATTACTTTTATCTTCTTGTTCTAGCCTTTCTTCGGGATTATTTTCAGGTTCTCCAGTTATGAGCCGTTCTGATCATGAAAGTTCTAAGGATGATGTCATTCTAAATGATCCTGATGCTGCCAGAGCTCGTTATCTATTTTTAGAATCAGAATTAAACGCAGCTCAAGAATCTCCTGAGGAAAATTTATTAAAGTTAGAAGAGGCAAATAGACTAACGCAGGAGAAGTCTCCTACGATATTAAAAAAACTTTGTCAGGTTTATATTAGACTTGGAAAACTTCAGGAAGCATCACTAGTAGCTGATAAGGCATTATTGTTAAGTCCAGATTCACTAGAGTTACTTAAGTTAAAAGCTTCAACACTAGCTGCTTCTAGTCGAATCACAGAGGCTGTTGATGTATATGAACAAATAATAGTTAAATCTGAAAAAGATGATGAAGAGCCTTATTTACTTTTATCTGGTCTTTTTTTACAGCAGGGCAAATCTGATAAGGCAATAGAAGTATTAACAAGGCTATCACATAAGAATAAAAATAGTTTTATTGCTCGCTACTACCTAGGAAAACTATATGCTTCCGTCGGTAATTACTCAAAAGCAAAAGTAGTATTAGAAGAAGCTTTGTTGATTAACCAATCAGAGCAGATTGAGTACGATTATATAAAGGTTTTAGCCTTAAATAAGGAAGTAGATAAGGCTTTAGCTCGTGCTAAATCATTAGTAGATAAAAATCCACAAAGTGCCAAAGGCCGAGAGTTATTAGGTGAGTTATTATTAGGTTCTCAGAAAGTTAATCAAGCACTTCAAGTTTTTGAAGAAGCAAAAAACTTAGGCGAAGATCCTGTTAGCTTAAGATTTAAAGTTGCGTTATTAAAACTTCAAAATAGAGATTATATAGGAGCAGAGTCAGAATTAGCATTACTAGTCTCGCAGCATCCGACAAATTACGAAGCTAGGTACTATCTAGCGACTGCACTTGCATCTCAAGATAAAATTAAAGAAGCAATCGTAGAATTAAAAAGTATACCTAAGACGCATTCTTTACATAAAAGATCCTATGGGTTTGCGGCATATTTACTGAGACAGACTGGGGATACTAACGGAGCGCTTAATTTAATTCAAGAAGCATTAGAAGAAGATCCTCGTGATATCGAACTGCTAGGTTATAAAGCTTCTATATTAAAAGATTTTAGTGAGAAAGATGACTCTAAATCATCAGAGTTAATTGTAACATTAAATGAAATGATTGCTGTGCAGCCAGAAAATGATCAATTTTTATTTAACTTAGCTACTGCCTTAGATGAAAATGGACAGCGAGCTGAGGCTAAGAAAAAAATAGAAGAAGCGATTAGCAAGAATCCTAAAAATGTAAATGCCTTAAATTATCTTGGATATACTTTAGCTGAAGAAGGGGAAGATTTACAAAGAGCGGAGCAGCTTATTGTAAAGGCTTTAGAATTGGAACCAGATAACGGTTATTTTTTAGATAGCTTAGGTTGGGTTTACTATAAGAGGGGAGAGTATCTCAAAGCTGAGGTTGAGCTCAGAAAAGCAGTTGAAAAAGTTCCTACTGATGGAGTTATATTAGAACATTTAGGTCGTATATTATTAAAACTTGGGAAGAAAGAAGAAGCTATACAAATTCTTAAAAAGGCTCTTCAGCACTTAGAGTTAGATGACAAATTGAAGGATGAAGCAAAGCAAGTTTCTGATTTATTGAGTGAGCTTGAGTAGGGCATAAGGAAATCTTAATTAAGTGAAAAGAATAGGAATTATATTTTTAATAATATTTTTTTCATCATGTTCTTCAACTAAAGATATATCTTTAGAAGACTACGCAAAGGGGAGTTTTGCTACTACCATAGGTCGCCCTGAATTGGCCTCTGTTATAGAGAATACAAAACTTCAGAATAAAAGTTTTAGTCTGAAACATTCAGTAACTTTATCATACCTAGGTACCGAAAGAAGGTTTGAGCAAATATTTATTTTTAAGAAAGAACAAAATGCTTTTCGCATTTCATGGTTTGCACCTAATTATATCAGTACACTTTATACAGCTGTAAGTGACCCAGTTGAGTCTTCCGCATTAGACCAAGTTAATAAGATTTTTTTTACTGCTAGTGAAGGTAATCGAATACTTTTACCCGAATTTTTTAAAACTAAAATTTATTTTGATATTTTTAAATATGTCTTCTTTGGTCTTACTAAAGAAAATTTAGAGGTATTTAGTAATGCTAATTCTAGTTTTTATACTGATTCAAAAGGAACATTAGTTATCGCTAATGAGAATAATGGAAGCATCTCAAAGCTTTTAATTAATGAAAAAACTTTTGAAGTTACTAAAGCGAGTATCTCTGATGGTACAAATAGCGTGCTTTTTGAGGTTATATTAAGAGAAAGTAATAATTTACCTAAGCAAATTAGACTTAGTAGCTCAGAATCTGACCTAGAATTCATTTTTAATAAAACCAGCGACTTAGAGTACCTAACTAGTAAGCAAGGGGCTGAATCTTTGAAATTAAATAGCCCTGATGCTTTTAGGCAGATTATTTTAGATTAAAAAGCATTCATTAATTTAGTAATTCCATAACATTAATATGTTAGCGATTAATTCACCGAGATATACCCCAAGTTCGAGTTCGGGCCCAAGCTTGCCTCCAAGTCCTGCGCCTAGTGCCGCTCACAGTTCTTCTTATTCCGAATTGAGTATGCCAAGTGTCAGTGTTAGTTCTGCTAATACTGCTGCAATGTTAGCTAACTCAAACATGATGGCCCAAGTTCAGAACGAAGTGCAGCAAGCACAAGGTCGAAAGCATCATGACGATTTAATCCTACCGAAAGCTTCATTAGAAGGTAAGCAAGAGGGTGGTCATTCAGCGGAAGGAAAGTTATCCTCATTAGCAGGAGGAGATCAGTCAGGCCCTATTCATGTTTCTACAGTTTGGCAAGAAGCTAAGAATGGCCCATTTAAAAGAGCTTTTCAATTTATAGCTATGGTAATTGGAAGTTTGTTTGGATTATCTAAAACCCCACAAAAATCTTAAGCTTTAAATCTTTTTTTAAATTTCTTAAAATTGAACTCCCGAAAACCAAACCAGTAAGTTACTCCTAGATAACTTAGGGAGAATATTAAACAGTTAATTACTATATTTGAAATTAACTGTTTGGATAAAAAACATAATACGCTTGCAATAACTCCCGATAATATTAATCTAATGATTTTAGAAAAATAACTTGGGAACTCTCCCATTCTGCTATGTGATGAGAATTTAATTATTGTAAATTCAATCCAACTACTAATTCCCGAAGCTAATGCAATACCTAATACTAGGTATCTTTGTCCAATTAGTTCCTGCTCAGTATCAAATAAAATAGGGAATAGATGAAAGCAAAAAAACAGGGATAAAATTAAACTTGAAACTACTCTAATAACAGATATCTTAGTAACTAATTTATGATATTGTAACGAATAGAGTGCCGAGGAGTAAAGTCTAGATAGGCAACTTGGTATAAGTCCAATGCTTAACATGATCAGGGTTAGCCAAACTAATTGAGTCTCTTCATGCTTAAATTGTTTGCTAGAAAAAACTAACCATATAACTTCCTGTCCTAAGATTATAAAAGCAAAGATTGTAGGAATTACGAAGAATAAAATTCGTTCTGTATTAGCTACTATTTTTAAAGCCAGAGTGTTTTTCCTATCAATAGCATTGTTACTAGAAGCACTAATGCTAGACATTGATGGAAGCTCTGCTGCCGCTATCGACATACCAAAAACGCTAAAAGGAAGAAGAAAAAGAGCTTGTGCATATGATAAAATAGACAAGGAGCCAACTGCTAAAAAACTAGCAATAATTGTATCCAAGTAAGCAGATACTTGCACTACGCCTCTTGAAAATATTACAGGAACTATGTTTTTTAAAACTTCGGACGTCGAAGTCGAAGTAGTTGTAAGAAAATTCTTAATGCTAGTAAGGGATAGAGTTTTTGGAAGTTGAACTAGTAACTGTGCAGAAGATCCTAAAAGGAAAGCATAAGAGAGGTATTTTACTAATGATAGGTCGCTTACTTTGCCTCCAAAATATACTAAGCATGAAATTAGCATAAAGTTCCAAGCCAAAGGAGCAGAGTATGATAAGGCAAAGTAACTATGAGAGTTTAAAATACTCAAGCACCAAGCTGATATTACTAGTAGGGCAGTACCTGGGAATATTATTTGAAGTAGTTCTGCTAAGGTTTGTTTGTTATCTTCGGGAAATCCTGGGGCCAATATAGAAACAAAGTATTCAGGAAAAGTCATTCCTATGCATAAGATAAAAGTTAAAAGATAAAGTAATAGTCTTAGAGTGTGAAGTGCTAGTTTCTTTTCTTCATGTGAATTATCACTTAGATTTTCTTGCTCTGATTGTTCTACTCTGAGTTTTTGATAGCTTGGGATAAAAGCAGCGGAAAGTACTCCTTCACCGAGAAGATTCTGTAGGAAGTTTGGAATTCTGATTGCTGCTCTAAAAATATCAGCAAGACCGCTTGCACCAAGATACCTAGCCAATAATATTTCCCTAAGCAGGCCAGCTAGCCTGCTTAAGATAATGCATATACCAATAATGTAAGAGTTAATTTTACCACTCATTAAGTAAGGGTAAAACTATAAATACTTTTTAGGAAGGGGTGATTTTAAATAAAGATTATTTTAAATCATCTTCACTAAAGTTTTTCATTAGTGCCACTGCTACATCTCTTTGGTCTACTTTATAGCTACCAGCAGCTAGGGACTCTTTTATTCTCTTCATTTTTCTAGCTCTTTCCGCTACCACTTCTAATTTTAAGGTAGTAAGGCTTCTTGGTCTTCTATAGTTAGTACTATTTTTTTCAGTACTATTTATTGCTGTACTGTTTGTGTGGTTTGGTACTAATCTTACTAGTTCTTCTGTTAATGCTCTTACCATAGTATTTCTCATTATTAATTACTGCTGTTAATTCTCGAAGTCTGATTCGTTCATTTTTGAACTATTTATTAACGATCAAGCCTCTTAATGAAGAGTAACGGCAGGAGTAGCAGAAAACTTTAGCTTTTTTTCTACTGAAGTTATACAAAAATGTACAAAAAATTCAGGAGTGTTATTAGGCACTTACGAGTGAAGCGGATTTGCGCCACCTAAGTGACTGATTTTGTTTTAGATTAAAAACAATCGAAGAGGATTTAAGACGTACATTTTTGTACGTCTTAAATTTGTATAGGATTGAGGTTAACTCAGAGCTTTAATGGCCGGAAGCTCTTTCCCTTCTAACATCTCAAGAAATGCTCCACCTGCTGTGGATACGAAATCCATCTTATCAAAAGCATTCTTATGGCTAAGAGCGAGATCGGTGTCCCCACCTCCAACTACAGTTAGACCTTTAGTCTCACACATTGCGTCTACTATATCATAGGTCCCTTTTGAGAACTCTGGAGTTTCAAAAGCGCCCATTGGTCCATTCCAAACTATAGTACTAGCTTTTAAGATTCTTTCTGAAAAAAGAGCAATTGATTTTGGCCCAATATCAAGAGCCATCATATCTTTTGGAATTGAATCTATATTACAGATACTAGTAGTAGCCCCAGCTGCAAGTTTGTCTGAAATAACAACATCTACAGGAAGTACTAGTTCTTTATCATTTTCTTTGAACCATGTAGCGGTTTCTACAGCCACACTAATTAAATCTGGTTCACATAATGATTTTCCTACTTCCATACCCATAGCTGCAAAAAAAGTATTTGCCATTGCTCCGCCAACTATTACAGAGTCTGCTACTTTACCAACATTTTTTATAGCTTTTATTTTTGTAGAAACTTTTGCTCCTCCAAATACAGCTAGAAAAGGTCTTTTTGGTGATTTGCATGATCTGTTGAAGTATTCAACCTCATCTCTTAAAGTTAGACCCGCTGCTTTTTCTTTTACAAACTTAGTTATACCTTCTGTACTAGCATGTGCTCTGTGAGCAGTTGCAAAAGCATTATTTATATAAACATCACAAAGACTAGCTAAGCTTTCTGAGAATTTAGGATCATTATTTTCTTCTTCATTGTAAAACCTGACGTTTTCTAAAACTAAGACATCTGAACTCTTAAGTTTTGAGATTTCAGTTTTTACTGTATCGCCAATGCAGTCATTTACAAAAGCTACTGGCTTATGTAGTAGCTGGCTGATTCTTTCCGAAATTGGTTTAAGACTTAGGCTAGGAGTTACTTTGCCCTTAGGTCTACCCATGTGACCTAGTATGATAACTTTAGCTTCTTTTTCAATTGCGTATTTAATGGTTTCTATAGCTGAGACTATTCTGTGGTCGTCTGCAATTTCGCCTGCTTCATTCATTGGTACGTCTAGGTCGCAGCGAATTAAAACTTTTTTGCCTGCAAGTGATAGGTCTTCTATGCTTTTCATTTATTATGATGCCTTATTAATTTTTCTAAATGCTTCTAAATTATGTCAGACACTATACCCCGGTAGGCTCATCAATAAAAGTGTAGTCTAGTTTAAATTTTTTCGCTAAAAATTCTGAAATAGCTCTGACACCAAATGTTTCAGTTGCATAGTGACCCGCAAAAATAGCGTTTAAATTATTTTCTTTTGCAAAGTGATACGCAAATTGTCTGGGTTCTCCAGTAATAAAAGTATCAAAGTCCTCATGTTTAAATCTATAAAAAATATCTGCGGCAGCACCGCTCACAACACAAACTTTTTGCGGTTTTTTTGGTCCAAAATTATAAATTAAAGGAGATTCAAGACCACCTGGTACATCACTAAGAATTTCTGCCATATCAACTAAGCTTAGTTTCTTAGAATTTACTCCTTTCCATCCTATTGTTGATCTACCCATTTGAGCTGCTGGTTTAAGTGAGCTCAGCTTTAATAAGTCTTTGGCTATTATTATATTGTTTCCAAATTTTTTATGCCCATCTAAGGGTAGATGAATACCGATTAGATTTATTTTATTATCGTAAAGTATTTTAACCTTTCTTCCAAAAGTGTCAGTTAAGGGAGCAGGGGCTCCCCAGAGTAAACCATGGTGGCAGATTATTAAGTCTACTTTTTCTGAAGCCGCAGTGAGAGCTGTTGATTCTGCAAAATCTACGGTTGCTCCAATTTTTGATACTGTATCCTTGGCTTCTACTTGTAGGCCATTAACTGATGAATCATCGTAGTCCCAATAATTAAATTCAGCACTAAGTAGGTCGCAAATCTCGCTTATTTTTATTTTCATATTATTATAATGTATTAAGTAACAATATCTTGATGACTTGAGTTATTTAGCAAAGACTAATAGAAGGTGTCGAGTTTAGCTAGAGCTAAATTCGACATTCTTCAATATTGGGCTATTAATATTCGGTAATGTTAAGGCACTTATATTGATTAAAGTTTTAAATTGAATACTATTTTGGGATTATTTATATGTGTGCATGGTTCTCTATAAGTAAGGCTCCTAAGGCTAATGCCGAGGATACTGATAAATTAGAAATACCAGGAGGACTCTGGACTAAATGTAAGAGTTGTTCCGAGATAGTTTATACAAAGGAACTAGAGAGAAATTTTAAAGTTTGTCCTAAGTGTGGATATCACTTTAGGTTAAATGCTGCAGAGAGAATAAATCTACTTTGTGATGCTGCACAGTTTGAAGAGTTTGATATTCAATTAAGATCAAATGATCCTCTTACATTTAAAGATTCTTCTAAATATAAAGATCGTATAAAAAAAGCAGAAAAGTCTGGTTCGTATGAGGCTTTAAGATCAGGAATAGGAAAAATTAATGGCGAAAAAGTAGGCCTAGGTGTTTTTGATTTTACTTATATTGGCGGGAGTATGGGTGTCGTAGTTGGTGAAAAACTATGCAGAATAATTGAAAGATCAACCACTCTTGGTATTCCAGTAATTATTATTTCTTCCTCCGGAGGAGCTAGAATGCAAGAGGGTATCTATTCTCTTATGCAAATGGCAAAAGTTACTGCTGCATTAGTTCGGCATGCAGAAAGAGGTTTACCTTATATTTCACTTTTAACAGATCCTACAACAGGTGGAGTCGCTGCTTCATTTGCTATGAAGGGAGATCTAAATATCGCAGAACCTGGTGCCTTAATAGGTTTTGCAGGTCCAAGAGTTATTGAACAGACTATTAGAAGTAAATTACCAGAAGGTTTTCAGAGATCCGAATTCTTATTAAATCATGGTGTTGTTGATATGATCATTCATAGAAGTGAACTTAAGCAAAAACTTTCGGAACTTCTTGGCCTGATGATGAAACATTAATTTTCACTAGAGACATTATGCTTAGTTTAAGTTATTTAAAGCATGATTATGAAATAATTTGATAGTGAAAATACATAAATACTTTTTTTAATTCTTAGTGCGAACTTTACGACTCAGCTTAACTTTTACATTTATTTTAACTCTTATTTTCGACTGTGCTCAACTTGCAGCTCAAGTTGAAACTCCTGATAGGAGATTTTTATTTGATGAAGATAGAGTTAGGAAAATTAAGACCCAAAAAAGAAAAAAAGAATTAGCTGCGAAAAGAAAACAAGCAGCGACCTCTAAAGTTTCAAAAAATTCAGATTTGCCATTTGATATTTCGGCTTCAACAATAGATTTTGATACTACCGGTAGTATTCTTACAGCTGCTGGAAATGTTATTATTTCTTATTCATCTTTGATTGCAGAGGCTTCTGAAATTAAAGTTAATACAAAAACAAATGAGGCTTCATTAAGTAAGGATGTTCGAATTACGGATATCGATGCTAATATGACTGCTAAGCAGGCATATATGAATCTTGATTCTGGAGTTGGTAAGTTAGAAGATGTATCTTTGTTTTTTACTGATGGTAACTACCGAGTGCAAGCAAGAGAAGTTGAGAAGCTTAAGGGTGAGGAGTATCAATTAAAAGATGCAGTACTTACTACTTGTAATTGTCCTGAAGGAGAAGACTGTAGACCTTGGAGCTTGTCAACTGGAGAGTCTAGAATTGAGAGAAATGGATATGGTCAAGCTTGGAACTCTTCTTTACGTGTATATGATGTACCAGTTTTTTATCTTCCTTATATTTATTTCCCTGCAAAATCTGAAAGACAGTCTGGGCTATTACCAGTGACTTTCGGTCCTAGTAGAAGAACAGGTTTCGCTCTACAAGTACCTTATTTTTGGGCGATTAGTGATTCTGCAGACGCTACTATTACAGGATTATATGAATCGAAAGTTAGAACAGGTATGGATGTAGAAGTTAGAAAACTATTTTTAGGTAATAATACCTTACAAATGGGTGCAGTATATTTAGATGAGTCTCAAAGAAAAGGTCGAGCCTTGGGAACTAACGTCACAGGTTTTACGGATGCTGACAGAGATACTCAAAGATTCGCAGGTTACTATAATCAAAATTGGAATGGAAAAGTAGGCTTCCAACCATTTCAATTTATCGCAGATGGACACTTTGTCAGTGATGATCTAATACCTAGAGAATATCAAAGAGATGAGATTGCAGAGCAAGATGCAAGATTTGTTACTTCTACTGCTGTAATAAGAACACCTATATTAGATAAATATAGTTTGGACTTATCTACCGAGTACAATCAGTCAATATTTACTTCTGACAAATTAGTCTTTCAGCGTTTCCCTGAATTGTCATTAACTGGTTTAGATTCATTTCGGCCTTTTGGTGAATCTAAGTACGGACTAAGAACAATTTTTTCACATTCAGTTAATTCAACTAATTTTGTTAGAGAGCAGGATTATGGCGGTTCAAGACATGAAATTTATGAGCAAGCTAAAGTACCATTCTTTTTTGGTAATTATTTAGACGGGTCTATAGACGGTGGACTAAGAGCAAGTTCTTATCAATTATCTACAGCAGATATTTCTGATATAAATGTTCCAGGCAGCGGATTAAATACTGATTTATTACCAAACAGTTCTACTCGAATATTACCAACTGCGGGTGCCCAGATTGGAACTACATTTGAGAAAGTTTTCCCAGTAGAGGAAGGAAACTTATTTAAATATATTAGTGAACTAGGTTCTATAGGCAGATCGCAGGAGTTAACTCGAGTTAAGCATACGATAGAACCAGGAGTTCGATATTTGTATGTGCCCGATGTCGATCAAAGTGAGAATCCTCAGTTTGATGCGCAGGATAGGTTAGCGCAAAGAAATTTAGTTACTTATTCATTAACCCAAAGATTTTTTGGGCGTTATCAGGGTAGAAATAAATACTTATATGGAGTTGAGGAAGCAGCTCCCCGTCCTGATAATATTGGTGGTTTGAAGTCAGAAGGACCTTTGAATGAAGCAGTTCAGTTTGGAGTTGATCCTGATGTAAGTAGTGGATACACTGCCCCTCAAAGAGGAGATGCATCTGAGCTATTAGCACTGAAGCTGTCTCAAAGTTATAGTTTGCTAGATCCTGCTGAATTAGGCGCCCCTAACAATTCAAAGCTCTCTGATGCTAATATTGACGTAGCATTATATCCAAATGAATATATAAGATTAAGAACAAGAACCGATTTTAACACGGAAGCAAATAATTTTAGCTCTTATTTATTAGAAGGTCAGCTCAGTAATAGCAGAGGTGATTTAATCAGAAGTCGTATGCGTTTCGTTGATGGAAATGGATCACAGCAACTACTTCGTCAGTTAGAATCAGGTTTTGAATTAAGATTAACAGAGAGACTTAAGTTTGGATATTACGGGCGATATGATGATGTAATAAATGATTTTATTGAACAAAGAGGTGGGGTTAGAATTAACAGCGCCTGTAACTGTTGGATGTTTGATGTAATGGTTATTGATCAATTAAACCCTGATAATACTAGACTTTCTTTCAATATCACGCTCATGGGCTTAGGAGAATTAGGGAATACTTTATTTCAGAATGTATCAAGAGAGAATGCAATTACTCCCGGTCAATAAAAAGATTTGGTCATTGAAGACATGAAAATTTGATCTGAGAGCTTGGACAGTGTAGTTTTCAATCCAATGAAAATCTTAATTTAATATTATCTATTATATAAATATATGGCATTAAAAGGTATAATATTAGCTGGTGGACTAGGCTCAAGACTATCTCCTTGCACCTTAGTTACTAACAAGCATCTCCTTCCGGTTTATGATCAACCGATGATTCATTATCCAATTAGAACTCTTCTGAAAGCTGGAATAGAAGATATTTTAATCGTAACTGGTGGACATTTCGCAGGTGACTTTCTAAAGTTATTAAAAAATGGAAATAGTTTTGGCTTAAAGCATATGAACTACACTTATCAAGAAGGAGAAGGTGGAATCGCAGCTGCTCTCTCTTTAGCAGAGCACTTTGTAGCAGGTGATAAAATGTGCGTAATACTTGGTGATAATATTATTGAAGGTAATATTAGAGATGCTGCGCAAGATTTTGAAAGCCAAAAGTCAGGGGCGAAAATACTTTTAAAAGAAGTTGAGGATCCAACCAGATTTGGAGTAGCAGAGATAAAAGAAGGTAAAATAGTTAGAATTATTGAAAAACCAAAATCACCTCCAAGTAACATGGCTGTGACTGGAATATATTTTTACGATGCAAGTGTATTCAACTTTATTAATACTCTAAAGCCTTCTCAGCGAGGAGAGTTAGAAATAACTGATGTTAACAATATGTACCTTGAAAGAGGTGATTTAACTCACTCTGAATTAAAGGGCTGGTGGACTGATGCAGGGACTTTTGAATCATTAAGAAAAGCATCAAATCTAGTAGCGGAAACTGGTGCTAACAAGGATTTTATTTAAAATGTCCAAACAGAAGAATGTTAAAAAAATTCTAGTTACTGGCGGAGCTGGTTTTATTGGGTCAAATTTTACTCGTTGGATGCTATCATCTGATTGTCCATCAAATAATAAATACGAAATAGTAGTTTTAGATGCCTTAACTTATGCGGGTAATTTAGGTAATCTAAAAGGTCTTGAATCTACTAATAGTTTTGAATTTGTTAAGGGAGATATTAGGGATGAAGTACTAATAAATAATCTTTTAAAAGCAGGGGAGATTTCTGCCATAGTTCACTTTGCAGCAGAGAGTCATGTAGATCGATCTATCGTAGATCCATTATCTTTTGTTAGGACGAATGTAGAGGGTACTCAGGTACTGTTACATGCCGCAAGAATGAATAAACTAGAAAAGTTCATTCATATTTCAACTGATG
The DNA here is from genome assembly GCA_027487795.1 of Pseudomonadota bacterium. Lineage (GTDB taxonomy): Bacteria > Bdellovibrionota_C > UBA2361 > SZUA-149 > DAOLCO01 > JAIYCX01. The sequence continues at coordinate 96,090 of JAIYCX010000015.1, forward strand.
AAGTTTATGGATCTTTAGGCCCGACAGGCAGTTTTGTTGAAACAACTCCTCTTGATCCTAGTAGCGCATATTCAGCTAGTAAGGCAGCTTCAGATTTATTAGCATTAGCTGCTTACAGAACTCATGGTCAGCATGTATGTGTAACAAGATGTACAAATAATTATGGACCTTATCAATTTCCGGAGAAATTAATACCACTTTTTATTAATAATGCTCTAAACGATAAGCCACTACCTTTGTATGGTAATGGGAAGAATATAAGAAGCTGGTTGTATGTAGATGATCATTCAGATGCTATTCTTAGAGTTTTAGAGAATGGTAGAGCTGGAGAAGTCTACAATATCGGTGGCTCAAGTAGCGCAGAGATTGAAAATAAAGATGTAACAGTAAAAATTCTAAAAGAGTTAGGAAAACCTAGCACGCTTATCAGACACGTCGAAGATAGACTTGGTCACGATTTACGTTACTCAGTAGACTATACTAAAATTAAGCAAGAATTAGGATGGGAGCCAAAGGTATCATTTGATGATGGCATAAAGAAAACGATTGCTTGGTACTTAGCAAATAATGATTGGTCTAAGTCAGTATTGTCTGGTGAATATTTAAATTTCTATGACTTAAATTACTCTGCACGTTTGAAGAAAGCAGCTAACTAGGAATTATTTAGTGAGCGAAAAAGTAATATCACAAATTAGTTCTGGCTCTGACTATAATGGACTTAGTAAAAGAATAGCTATCTTTGGAGCTACTGGCATGCTTGGTAGTTCTTTAGTAGAGGAAGCTGAAAAAAATAGTCTACAAATAATAAGGGTATCAAATACTAGAGGCGATTTAAAGAAATATGCCAAAGTTGATATTACTAATCCAGATTCTATATCATTTTTTATTAATGAGTGGAAACCGGAAATTATTATAAATTGTTCTGCTTACACTAATGTTGATCAGGCTGAGATTAGTTATGATCAGGCATTCTTAGTAAACTCTATCGGACCAAAGAATTTAGCGAAAGCTTGCAAGGAAAACGGAATATATTTAATTCATATTTCAACAGATTATGTCTTTGGAGGTAGCAGAGTTCAATATGAGTCAGAGCCCTTTACTGAAACTGAACTAACACATCCTGTTGGAATTTATGGTTATAGTAAGTATTTCGGAGAGCAGTTAATAAAAGAAATACATGCAGAAAATTCTTTAATTATCAGAACAAGCTGGTTACATGGCCCACACGGAAAGAATTTTATAGATACAATAGTAAATGCTTCATCTCAAAAGCCAGAACTAAGAGTCGTGAATGATCAAGTTGGGAGTTTGACTTATACCGGTTGGCTTACAAAAACCATATATAAATTAATTGATAATAACCTAACTGGAGTTGTACATGCATCTGCCTCTGATGAGTGTAGTTGGTTTGATGCTGCTAGTTATGTAGTTAGTAAAGTAGGGAATAATTGTAAGATATTTCCACAATCAACTGAAGAATCTGGAAGACCTGCACCAAGGCCTGCTTATTCGAAGTTAGCGGTTACTTCTTTGGAATTTATTTTACAAGAAAGTATTCCGACTTGGAAAGACATGATAGATCTTCATTTGAATAAAGAATGACTAAATTAAGTATTAAAAATAAACTTAGACCAACTAATAACTGTGTTGCTGTAGTTATGGCGGGTGGCTCTGGAACTAGATTTTGGCCATTAAGTAGATCAGGTCGACCGAAACAATATTTACCTTTAGGTGATAAGGGTAAAAGTTTATTAAAAGAATCTCTTGATCGTTTGATTCCTTTGATAGGTGAAAACGCATCTTTGATAGTTACTGCATCTAATCAGGTAGATTTAGCAAGAAGACATGCTGTAGATACTGTTATAATTCCAGAGGCAATAGCTAGAAATACGGCAGCTTGCCTTGGTCTTGCAGCTCACATAGTTTTAAAAGTCTTAGGTGATATACCTATGATTTCAACACCTGCAGATCATTTAATAAAAGACGATAAAGAGCTATTAAATGTTTTTAATAAGGCATGTACTTTAGCAGAAACGGAAGACGTATTAGTCACTATTGGAATAAAACCTACATATCCTGAAACAGGTTATGGCTATATAAAGCGTGGTGATGTTTATAAAGGAAATAATAATAAACTTTCCGGTGCTTTTTCAGTAAAACAGTTTGTAGAAAAACCAGATAAAGAGACAGCCAGTACTTATGTTGAGTCTGGAAGCTTTTATTGGAATAGTGGTATGTTTGTATGGAGACCAAGTGTACTAATTCAAGAAATAGCTAAGTATCTTCCGTTAGTTAATTCAATAACAGAACAATGTGCCGATATTTTAATTGAAGAAGATTTGAATCTATCTGAGGAATCATCCAAGAAACTTTTAGAACTATATAGTAGCTTAGAATCTGTTTCTATCGACCAAGGTATTTTAGAGGAAGCTGAAAATGTAGTTGTGTTTCCTGGTTATGGCTTCCAATGGAGTGATGTCGGTTCTTGGTCTTCTTGGACAGACTCCGTCGCAGATAGTTTAGCAGATGGTTATGGTAATGTTTTTTTATCTGATGTTTTAAGCATTAGCTCAAAAGGTTGTTCGGTTATAACAGAACAAGACTTCTTCGCTAAGGAACATGATGTTGAAAAAAGTGATGGTACTGTTCGCTCATCTAAAACTATTGCTTTAGTAGGTATGGAAGATGTTATCGTAGTAGATACGGGAGATTGTTTACTTATATGTAAAAAAGAAGAGTCGCAAAAGGTAAAACAAATTGTTGATTTACTGAGAGAAAAAAAGAAAGTTCATTTAATTTGATATTTATAATTTGGTATAGGTAATTTATTTAGGTACAATTATGGCAAAGACAGCATTAATCACAGGTGTTACGGGTCAAGATGGATCGTATCTTGCAGAGTTTCTTTTAACAAAAGGTTATAGAGTCGTTGGGATGGTGAGAAGATCTAGTTCCGAGAATTTCGAGAGAATAGATCATTTAAGAGATAAGATTGAACTAAGACAGGGTGATTTATTAGATCAGCTGTCTTTAATAACTCTTATCGAAGATATTAAGCCTGATGAAATATATAACTTAGCTGCACAGAGTTTTGTTCCTACTAGTTGGGAGCAACCTTCATTGACAGGAGAGTTTACTGCACTAGGGGTAACTAAGGTTCTTGAAGCTATTAGATTAGTTAATCCTAAAATAAGAATGTATCAAGCTTCTAGTTCTGAAATGTATGGTAGAGTACGTGAAGTACCACAAAATGAATTAACTCCATTTTATCCTAGATCACCATATGGAGTAGCAAAATGTTACGGACATTATATCACGGTAAATTACAGAGAAAGCTATGATATGTTTGCAGTCTCTGGAATCTTATTTAATCACGAATCGCCTAGAAGAGGTCTAGAGTTTGTTACTAGAAAAGTTACTGATGGAGTAGCACGCATAAAGCTTGGTTTATCTAAAGAACTTAGGATGGGTAATTTAGACGCTAGAAGAGATTGGGGTTTTGCAGGTGATTATGTAAAAGCAATGTGGCTAATGCTTCAACAAGAAGTTCCGGATGATTATGTAATTGCAACTGGAGTTGATTATTCAGTTAAAGATTTAGTTGAAAAAGCATTTAATGCTGTGAATTTAGACTATAAAGATTATGTTGTAACTGATCCTAAGTTTATTCGTCCTGCTGAAGTTGATCTTTTAATTGGAAATCCTGAAAAGGCAAAAAAGAATCTAGGCTGGCATACAGAAGTAGATTTTGATTCTTTAGTTAAAATGATGGTTGATGCAGATTGTCAAAGATTGGCTAAATAATTTCAAAAATAAAAAATTACAGGAATAAATGAGAGCATTAATTACAGGTGGAGTAGGGTTTGTTGGACTTCATTTGTCTAGACATCTAGCAGATTGTAGAGATGATGTAGCAGTTACTTATTTACCAAATCAAAAAGGTAGTAGTGAATTAGAACAACGACTATCTTTGCTTCCCAAAACAGCCCAAGCTGTATCTGTTGATGTTACTAAGAAGGAAGAATTAGCTCAGCTTATTGCCCTAATGCAACCTGATGTAGTTTATCATTTAGCAGCGATTACTTTTGTACCAGAGGCTGAAAAATCAATAAACTTAGTTTTGGATGTTAATGCTTTTGGTACTAAAAATTTAATTGATGCTATTATAGCAAGCTCACCAAAGACAAAATTAGTTTTTGTTAGCTCTTCAGAGGTTTACGGAATTCCAAGACCATCGTCCTTGCCTCTATCAGAAGTAGCCGAGATGAGACCTATTTCTTCTTACGGTGTAAGTAAGGCTTTAGCCGAGCATTTCATAGTGCAAGCTTGCTATAGTTCTGGATTAGATGCCGTCATCGCCAGACCGTTTCCACATGTCGGACCATATCAAGAAGAAAGATATTCTTTGTCTGGATTTGCAAAGCAAATAGTAGAAATTAAAAGAGGGAAAAGACAAGCAGTATTAGAAGTTGGTGATTTAAGCGTCAAGAGAGATTTCTCAGATGTATCAGATATCGTTCGCGGTTACAGAGACTTATGCTTAAATGGAAGATCGGCAGAGGCTTATAATTTATGTCGAAATGAATCCTATGTTCTATTAGACCTTGTTACTAAAATGCTTAGTTTGCATAATGTAACAGCAGAAATAAAAGAAATGCCTGAAAGAATGAGAACAATCGATATTCCTGAACATATTGGTAGTAACCAAAAAGCATTAAAAGATTTAGGTTGGAAGCCGAGGGTCGAGCTTGATAATATGTTAGTTGGATTGCTTAGTTATTGGGAGGAAAATATTTAGCAATGTCTAATCCTAATGCTTCTACTCAAATATCCAAAGCTTCAGAGAGTTTTATTCAGTCTTTGAAAGATGCTGATATTAACTTAAAGTCTAAACTTAGAGTTGTGAAGAGGGGAGTATTCATACCTGAAGATCAAGTAGAGGTTGTTATTAAGTTATTTTCTGAATGGCTTATTAAGAACAAGGTGAGTATAAAATCCGATGATAAAATTACTCTAAGAATTTTCTCTGTTGATAATCCTCCTTTATATTATTTGCCAGAAGGTAATTATTGTTTGTCAGGATTTCTAGCACCTTTCGAAGGTGAGATCTTAGATCAAATTTCAGTTAAAAAAAGTATGTCAGCTCTCATTGATGCGAGTACATACATACATCCTAAGGATCCTTTTTTATTAAGCTCTAAGAATTTTAGAGTTAAGTCAAGTCCTCAGTTTGGTACGGCTTATGAGCTAATTGATAAAGATAATAAAACATTTTTATTTAAAGAAGCCGCACTGAAATTAACACTCTCATTATTAAAAGAATCCAAAAAATTTTCAAATGACTATCCAGAATTGATGACTTCGATGCGGGATAGTATAGCTCCAATAATCAAGCTTTTATCGATATCTAAACTAGTAGCAGATAAGAAGAAAATTTTTGTTCCAGATCGGTATAAGACAGGAAAATTTCACTTTAGACTAATCTCTAATTTGGTTTTTGTAACAAGCGAAACTAATGAAGTTTTATTTGCTTATGAGTTACGTGGAAAAAATTTCCTAGAATTATTAGATCAGGAACTAAATTACATCAGAAATACTTTAAATAAAAAATATCTTGATATTTTTGAGGTGTATTCCAATAGCCGGGATATTTCGGGTTCAGTAAAAATAAAAGGAAAGCCAGTTTCTATAGAAAAAAGAGCTTTGAACGAGCTTGTTCAAAATGCAACAATTTCCAAATGGCTGCGAGGTAAGCTAGGAGATAGGTTTTCTTTATCAGATGTGATCTTAGCGATATCTTCTGCTCTTAAATTTGCAGACTGGGTAGATGTTTCTAAATTAGGAGAGAATCCTGACCCTAGAGCTAAGCCTAAGCTTGAATTAAAGTACACTCCTTGGACATTTTCTACTGTTACCATTTACGATAAGGGAGCTGGGCAAAAAAAAGGTAGGGAAGGAAATAGGCGCCCTAATAGGAATGAAGGAAGTCGTACTAAAATAATACGATTTGTTGAGGGAACAGCTGGTTTCGGAAGAAGATTTGGTTCGACAGCTAAAGGGGCCATGCATAAGTCTCCCAAGGCACCGCAAGCTCCTAAAGCTTAAAATTTATATTAATTATCTTTAAAAGAACTTGCTTTTTTCTCTGATTTAATGTTTTTTACGCGCCAGATAACAGGTTAATTTTGCAGGCTAGTTAATTACTAGTTGTGCATATTCCGGCTATAAATTTGGTGGGATGCCCGAGTGGCTAAAGGGGACGGGCTGTAAACCCGTTGCGCTACGCGCTACATAAGTTCGAATCTTATTCCCACCATACCTTTTTAGGTTTTTGTGTTATATAGTTTTAACCAATCTTTATGCGGGAGTAGCGTTACTGAAGTATGAGGGATTGGTAGAGCGTCAGCCTTCCAAGCTGAAGGGTTGAGTGTAGCATGCGCTAGTATGCTGTTCACTCAATAGGGATACTAGGGAAATGCGATTCGATGAGCATTTCGTCCTCGACCCGGGTTCGAGTCGAGTTGATAACATCGAAGTTTTATAATAGTTTTAACCAATCTTATGCGGGAGTAGCTCAGTTGGTAGAGCATCAGCCTTCCAAGCTGAGGGTCGCGGGTTCGAGTCTCGTCTCCCGCTCCATTTTGAAAAAAATGGTAGCGTACTTATTTTTTCTATAATAGTTTTCCCCTTCGCCCACGTGGCGCGTTGTTTTATTTTTCGCCCACGTGGCTCAGTGGTAGAGCACTTCCTTGGTAAGGAAGAGGTCCCGAGTTCAATCCTCGGCGTGGGCTCCAGATTCCAGATTTGGCAAATTTAGTCAGTACGGAATATTTCTCCGCTCCTCACGTACTATATGTACGCTCCGTTGCTCAAAATTTCCATCCTAACTAACTTTACTCAAATCTAAAATCTGGTTTTGTACAGCATTTTCTTGAAACACTAAATCATTACAAATAAACAATCACTGAAGCCCTTCTATCCTCAGGTGACTTCACACTCTTCACAACGCTAGTCTCACTAATAATCCTTTCAATTTCTTTCTTTAAAATCCCTTCACCGTGCCCATGAATAATTTCTATTATTCTAATATCACTAATAACACTTGAACTAATAAAATTAAGTACAGCCTCCTTTGCTTGAGCTTTGGTCATTCCGTGAAGATCTAGACTGGGAATTTTTGTTACTGACTTGGTCTTTTTTTTATCATTAATATTCTTTATTTTTGAATCAGTAACTTTAGTTTGTTCCGTAAGTTCTATTTTGTCAGAGCTAACTGTAAATATTTTACCTTCGATATCAACCTGAATTTTTTTTGAATTTTTACTCGCATCACTAATGATAAACCCTTTAGAGGGAGTACCTTTAATTCTTACAAAATCACCTTGTTTGAATTCGGACATGAGGGAAATTAAAAAACGTCTTTAGTATTAATCCTAACTATATTTACTTATTAAAAAAAAGACTATTAAAATTCAAGTATCGGCAACTTAAAGGGTATGCTCTGCGTCGTCCCAACAAACCAAAGCCCCTCCGCCGGACTATGCAGAATTCATTCTGCGTCGTCCCAACAAACCAAAGCCCCTCCGCCGGACTATGCAGAATTCATTCTGCGTAGCCGGGGGTGGAGTAGTGGGAGGATGGGCGAAGCAGAAGAAATTCTTAGTGCGCGAACCCACACCATATAGTATTATATAAAGATATAATTACAGCTAAAAATCTTCATATGATCAGTCAAAAAGTCGCAATTGTTGGTGGTGTTAGAACACCTTTTGTCAAAGCGGGAACTGCTTACGCTTCTCTCTCATTTCAGGAACTCAGCGCAATAGTGTTGAAGGAGCTAGTTAGTAAGTATAATGTCGACATGGTAGATCTTGGTGAAGTTATTTGGGGGAATGTTTTATTAGATCCTAGAACTCCAAATTGGGCTAGGGAAATTGCTTTTAAAGCAAATTTACCAAAGCATGTTTATGCTTATTCAGTTTCTAATAATTGTATCTCAGGCATGGTTTCTATGAGTTGTGCTTTTGATAGAATTAGTGCTGGTCGCACAAATTCTGCAATTGCTGGTGGTGCAGAGTCTATGTCTAATCCAGTTTTGTTATTCAGTGATAATGCAACAAAAGTTTTTCTAAAAGCATTTGCTGAGAAAACAGCAGGCGGCAGACTAAAAGAATTTCTTAAATTAAGACCTAAGGATTTTTTCCCAGTTCCTCCTTCTGTAAAGGAACCATCTACAGGGTTAACAATGGGTCAGCATATGGAGCTTACTGCTCAGGAGCTTGGTGTTGCGAGGGAGAAACAAGATGAAGTTTCATATCTAAGTCATACTAGAGCATTTGAAGCTGAGAAAGATGGAAGATTAAATGAGTTTAATGTTCCTGTGCTTGGAGTAAAAAAAGATTTAATAGTGCGTGGAGATACTTCTAAAGAAAAGCTAGCTACATTAAGACCAGTCTTTGACCGCTCAGAAAAGGGAACTATTACAGCTGGAAATGCTAGCGCTCTTACTGATGGAGCAGCTGCTGTGTTTATGATGTCAGAGGAACTGGCAAGAAAGCAGGGCAGGGAGATTTATTGTTATATTAAAGATTATGAGTATGCAGCTATTGATCCTAAGGATGGTTTACTTATGGCACCAGCTGTAGCAGTGCCACGATTGCTCAAGAGAAATGGTTTGACGCTAGCTGATTTTGATTTAATAGAAATACATGAAGCATTTGGTGCCCAAGTTGTTGCTAATGCTATGGCATGGGAGAAGGGACTTAAGGAAGAAGCAGTAGGGCAGCTTGATTATTCTAAGGTAAATGTTTTAGGTGGATCTATTGCGATAGGCCATCCATTCTCTGCTACTTGTGGTCGGATAGCTCTACATCTAGGGGCTGAAATGAAGCGCAGAGGTAGTAAGCTTGGGCTAATAAGTATTTGTGCTGCCGGTGGAATGGCGGGAGCTATGATACTAGAGAGAGATACAATCCACTAATGGTAAGCATTCATAATTTTCCGCACTCTTCGTTTTCTGAGCGGCTAAAAATGCTCATGTACTAAGTGTACACTCCGCTTTTTAGCCACTTAGAAAGCCTTAATTGCGGAACAATTCTGAACGCTTACTTTAAATATAAATTATAACTACCTGAAATAAATAAACTTTTCCTAAACTAGACTAAATTACTGTTTTTTAGTTATGTTTCCTACTTTTTTTAAGGTAGATTGTCTATTAATTTACTTAATATAATACGGGTAGAAGTTTAAGCTCGTGTCACCTATAAATATTATTTTATAGGCGACACGCCAGCACAACTGGTTGTTGGCGCATGTCCGCCTAATGTTTTTTTGTTGTTTCTCTGTTCCCCTATGAAAGTTGGAACCATGGTTAAGAAATTGCAGTCGGTAAATTGTTTGTTTCTCTTTGCAGATAGAACAAGACTTTGGGGGATAAAATTGGACGGTGAAATTGTACGTCCACCAAATGAAGTATGCTCATTTACAATGCATTCTGTCTTTGGGTTGTTTCCTGAGAAAGAGGAAATTAATCCTTTACATAGTTACTACTATATACCTTTTGAGATGATTACAAAGGCAGAGATAGAGAAGCTTCAGTCTCAATATCGGGTATTTGTAACAGACACAGCAGGTTGGTTTCTAAGAGTTGAACAGGAAAAGTTTATCCCAATTGAACTCACAAACGGGACATTCTATTTGCATAATGGAGACATTATCGGATGTAAAAAAGTTCCTGTAGTGAAGTTTGAAAACGGAAAGCCTGTGCAAAGCGAGGAAATAGCCTACCATGACTTTGATAGAATGATCTTGATTCGAGATGGTCAAGGTAGCAAATACGCTAATCTTAGCCGAGTCTCCAATCTTGTCATTGTTGATAAGCAGGATACTAAAGACGAAGTATTCTTTCGAGATAATGATACTAGCTTTAGAGGTAATGACAGTATTAACTTCGGTAATCTAGATGACCAAGACTCTTTGACGATGATTGTTTCATCTGAACCCTTTGTTATAACTCGCTCCGGTGATGCGCTTAAAGTTTATGAACCGCATGATGCTTGGATGATTCATCAACCAGGAGGTAGTACTAATGGTCAAGGCGTTGAACAAAAAGCATTTCCAATAAGGATTGCAATTGGACCAAATGCCTATGCTGCAACTACATTAAACTTAAATTTGAAAGGCCGCGGCGGGAGATTCGCTAGGTTTTCCCATATTTTTTCTGTTGGTGATTGTTCTATTAGTCAAGATCTTCTTGTTGATCCAAAAAATGCAGTTTTATTTTTCGATCCAGAATATCCTAATCCTGAACCTCGTTATAAAGGTGACTTTGTAACAAAGGATTTTGTGTGTCCTATGCATAATATAAAAACAGTTGGTTTAGGTTATTGTCTAATTAGACATCTTAAACCAGAGCATTCACTTGAGATAACTGTATCATCTTATCGAAGAAGACATCGTAGCATGTTCTTTACTAGGGATTCTGATGGCAGTGAGCCATTATTTAAACCTAATACAAAACATAAAGCTATGATTGTAACATTTGATCATGAAGGTAAACCTTCTGGAAATCTGCTCAATGTCGGATATCAGAATGGATTTTTGGTATTTGGTGGTGTCGTAATTGCGAGTGATCTAGCTCCTGAGGATATCGTAAACAAAGGTCTTTTGATTCTTGATTATCGAGATAATTGGGATAGTCCAGGTTCTTGCGATTCTCTGTCGATTTCTACTAGAAACTTTTCAGGTAAAAGTCTGAAGGCTAAAGATGGATTTTCTCTTAACGTTTTGGATGCAGGTGGCATATCTTGTCTCAGAATCCATAGTCTTATTGATAAAAATCCTAAGCTTCATTTTCAGTCATTTCACAGGAAAATACTTCATAGGCACTTGAGTGTCGGTTTGCCTACTGCAAAGACAGCTTTTACTAGGCAACTTTCTAGTCTTGATAGTTTGAAGAGATGCACTACTTTAACTGATCGGTCTCCGATTTTTATAATAGAAGAACATCTGATAGTTGGAGGGTTTGTGACTCATGTCGGCTCTTCTATTAAAGAATCAGATCTGTGGAGTGGTACGTTAGTTTGTTTACTTCCTGAAGTTTTAGATTTTGAATTTGATCCAGAGTCAACCGAAGCTATCGCTGACGTTAATGCGAATTCAAGATCAAAGGTCTTATTGAAGCGCTCTGATGTCGTGCTTTGTTTACTTGAGGAAGATACTGGTTTAAAAACTACTATCGGTTCTAGTGAACTAAATAAAGCTCCTCTAGAAATCATTCGTAGGAAAAATTGGATTTTTGCTTACGTGCCAAAAACTCAAAGGAGAATTGAAGCACCTAATCAAAATTCTCAAATTCCACCTGGATATTATTTCACAGAGGTAAATAAAAACGGAGATATTACTCTGAGACGAATTCAAAATTAATATTTTCGTTTTGTATAATTAATCAGGTTGACCCATAATCTAAATGGGTCAACCTAAATAGGGTTTATAATTGCTGGCGTGTTATGCTTTTCTTTAAACAAATGCCGAACTAACTCATCGGATGAAGCCCAGTTTTGAATCTTCTTAACTTAGTATCTAACTCTTCTCTAAAATTTATTTTTGGGTACTTTGCTAATAGCTGATCTAATTCGTAGTACTGTCGTTGTGGCTCAAAGAAAATATGGATTATAAAATCTGAATAGTCCATGATGATCCATTCACCTGTGCTATAACCTTCAATTTTGTCTGGATGTACTAGGCCATTAAATAGCCCGCTTAAAATTTTATCTGCAATACCTTTTACGTGCCTAACTGAAGTTCCACTTATAATTAGGATCCTTTCGGCTATGTTGTATGATTCACTGAGGTTAAAAACTACGGGATCTAAGGCTTTTTGATCTAGTGCTTTTTCTAGAGCTGCTTCTACGAGCTGGTCTAGGGATATATTTTTAGTAATTGGCTGAATATCTTTATTTACAATACTCTTACTTCGACATTTTGAAGCTCTCAAGTCACCTCTAGGTAATTAGTTGTTCTATTCTTATTTTACATCTTAGCATAATATTCTTCAATCATTTTGATGAAAGTATTTTATCTTTTGATGCAATTACAGCTAGAATAGTCGTTATTAGCTAAGCTATTTAGATACTTAGGACTTAAGCGATCTAATAGTTTTCCACATTATTTCTGTAGCATCTGGTAAGCCATCCTCAGTAACTGAACTTAAAAGACAAATATTTTTAGTATTACCTTCTTTTATAAGTTTTGATACTTCATTATAAATTTCTCTGACTTCATTAAGATCTGACTTCGTGAATATGATAAGAGAAGGATAATGTGTCAGCTCTTCTGAAAATTCTCTTAGTTCTTTTTTCAAAAGTTCTAGCTGTTCAATTGTTTCTCTAATAACAATTTCTCTAGCTTCTTTAATCTCTTTTGCAAGAACTTCTTTTTCAGAATCTGTCTCTAGGCCTTCTAGTAATGAAACTAAATTCCCATAATTTTTAGACTGTGTAATATCGACTACGAAACCAAGTCCTTTAGTCCTCTCAATATGTTTAAGAAAAGTTAGCCCAAGTCCTTTTCCCTCGTGAGCACCTTCTATGATTCCTGGAATATCTGCTACAACAAATTTTCTATTATCAGATAAAAACACAACACCTAAATTCGGCGCTAGGGTAGTGAATGGATAGTCCGCTATCTTAGGAGTAGCTTTGGATATCGACGATATTAAACTAGACTTCCCAGCATTAGGTAATCCAACAAGTCCAAGATCTGCGACACTTTTTAATACTAGTCTATAAGTTCTTTCTTCTCCAGCTATTCCTGGCTGAGAAAAGTCTGGCGCTTGTTTCGTCGCGCTTTTAAAGTGAGTATTTCCTTTTCCACCTCTTCCGCCTCTTGCCGCGATCCATCTCATCTGAGGAGCGCTGAGATCTGCTATTAATTTTTCTTCAAAGAAAATTTGTGTACCAACAGGAATTTTTAAAACTATTGTTTCTCCGGATTTCCCTTCTTTTTGGTTCTCTGCACCAGGTTCGCCGTCATGACCTTTTAAGTGAGGATTGTATACGTAGTCTATTAATGTATTTAGATTCGGGTCTGCTTCAAAAATAATAGCACCGCCATCTCCACCATCTCCACCATCTGGTCCACCAGTTGGCATAAACTTTTCTCTACGCCAGTGAACTATACCAGCTCCACCATCTCCAGCTTTTACGTATATAGTGGCTTCATCAATGAATTTCATTTTAAAGTTTTCTCAAAAGTATTTACATAAACAAAAGCCCCATTCCATCATTTAACTGAAAGAATAGGGCTTATAAAGATAGGACTTATACATTAAGCCTATATTATAGAAAACTAATTAAATTATTTAACTAGTTATTAAGCTACTTGTGCTTGAGGTAGAATACTAACTATTTGTCTATCCCCAGTTGTGCGTCTGAAGTTAACTGTACCTTCAGCTAGTGCAAAAAGTGTACAATCTCTTCCCATACCAACATTAGTGCCAGGATGAAATTTAGTTCCATTTTGTCTAACAAGAATATTTCCTGCTTTTACAACTTGTCCACCAAACTTTTTAAGTCCTAGTCTTTGACTTCTAGAGTCTCTTCCGTTTTTAGTAGATCCGCCTGCTTTTTTGTGAGCCATGATTTAATACCTAAATAAATTTATATTAACTTAATTGAGTAAGTAGTAATTAAAAATTACGCTTCTATTGATGTAACTTTTAATCTAGTTAGGTCTTGTCTGTGACCTTTCTTCCACTCTTTACCTCTACGTCTGATCTTTTTGTAGCTGATAAGCTTAGGACCTCTAGTATGTCTCATGATTTCTACCTTAACGGCAGCACCACTTACTAATGGTTGTCCTACTTTAGTATCGCCTTTATCGCTGATTAAAAGTACATCAGAAAGAGACACAGTTTCTCCAACTTCACCTTCTATTCTATTAACTTCAAACTCTACCCCTTCGCTAAGAAGAAATTGTCTTCCGCTAGTTTTTACTATAGCAACCTTAGTTGCTAATAAGTCTGTACCTAAGTTATCGTTAGTACTTAAATTTTCTGCAGTCTCTGTTTTAGATCCGCTTGTTGTGGACTCGCTCATAAACGTTTAATCTCTTAAAGATGTTCAAATAATGATTATTGTGTGACTCTTTTGCTATAAAAATCATTCTATTTCAAGACCCTGGGCGACTAAAGTCATCAAATCTAGAATAATTGTCATAAGAAATGTGCAATAATTGGCTAAAACTTTGATTTTAGCTGGAATAAAACAACTTATATATGGATATATCTCGGAAGTTTGAGATAGCATAAGTACCTATGAAGTTTAGATTAATAGCTAAAATATTAAGACCTTTAGTTGCTTTTAAAAGAAAATTAACCTCCATTTTCAGTTATATTAGCACCTGTCTTTTATGGGTTCGGCTCTGGCATGGTCTACCTGTAACGGCTTGGCTTAAGGCAGCTAATTTTTATAAACAAGGTAATTTTCAAGCTGCTGCCAGATATTATAGAGAAGGACTAGCAAAATACCCAAGTCATCCAGCTAGTTACTCGGCACGTTGTGATCTAAGCGTTTGCTTAGAAAAGTTAGGATACTTTGAAGAGGCGATAGAAGAAGCTTCTTTCGTTATATCTTTAAGATATCCACTTAAGGATTGTTATATAATAAAGTCCAAACTTTTATCCTATAGAGGAGAAGAAGTTCTAGCGACTGAAATATTAAAAATTAGTTTAAGCGTTTTTGTGCAGGATAACGAATTAAAAAGTAAGTTTATTATTCAAGCGCTTAGATCGAAGTCACATGAGAAAGATATGTTAGCTTGTGTGCAAGAATTAAGATTTTTAAAGAATACTATAAACATAAATTCAGAAGATTTAGTCTATATAGAAACGGCCCTTGGTGCTTATGAAATAGATAGAGGAGATGCTGTCCTTGGAGACTCTTTCTTAGGGCGAGCACTTTCAACAGGAGAAGCTCCTTATGAGGCTTATTTTATAAGAGGCAGACAGTTTAGATTATATAGTAAGAGTATTCAGGCAAGGGAAATGTTAAGAAGAGCTTCAGCTTTTGAACCAAGAGATCCTCTTCCATTTATTGAGCTTTCATTATCTTATCTAGACTTGGGAGAGGAACAGGATATAGAATGGGCAGTACAGGCTGCTGAAACTGCATGTAAATTATCTTTTTGGAAAAATCCTGAAGCTCTACAAGTTTTAATTGATGCTCATTCAGCTAATAGACAAATCGAAAGAGCCGCGATCTTTTCTGAACTTTTAGAAAGACTAATGCCAGAGAATGATATTTTAAATATCGGGAATCTGAAATAGTTATTGCTTATTTTTTGCTTGACTGTAATGCACCCCAGCAAGCTGACCCTAGTATATCTGCTGCCTGACTAGGTGTGCCGGAAGTATGTCCATCTAACCAATCCCTGACATAACTCAAAGGAACTCCAAATACTATTGTCCAAAGAATATCAGCTCTAACTGCTGAGATCTCTTTTTTTCTAATAGCACCTTTAATTGCCTTAGTAAGTTTTCTACCTAACAAGTCAAAGCCAACTGTAGTCGGTACTCCAACTTTTCCTGTTAGGAACTCGTTATGTCTAGCAAGCCAAAGATATTGAGATAGGGTAGGGTGAGTTTCTGCAAACATTAGAAATGTCTTAACCATTGATCTAATGTTTTTCTCTAGATTGTCACTGTCGTTAATTGAAAGACTGAGCGCCTCTCTGAACTGATTAATTCCATCAAAGTATAATGAAGAAGCGATTTCTTCTTTATTAAGAAAATGATGATATATAGAGCCTACGCTACACTTAGATTTCTTGCTGATATCAGGAACATTTGTATTAAAATATCCTTGCTCAACAAAAAGATCTAGCGCGGCAGTTAATATTCTAGATCTAGGATGAATTCCACTTGAGTCTTTTGAGTCTGCAGAATCACCTAGATCAGATGAACTATTTATATCTTTAGTCATTTTTTACTACGCCGCTTAACTGCTATTTTAAATTAATCAAACTCGTTTTCAGCATCCTCTGGACTTACTTCTTCACCATTTAGTTCCTTTCTGAAAATTTGACTAGATTTAAATTTAACAACTTTTCTAGCTGCTAAAGTAATCTTATCTCCAGTGGAAGGATTTCTTCCTGGTCTAGAATGTTTTTCTTTAACCTCAAATACACCAAAGCCAGATATCATTAATTTAGAATCTGCTACCAGACCCTCTTTCATTATTTCTATCCAGTCTTCAACGATTTGTGTCGCCTTTTGCTTATCGATCGGTAGTTGTTCATAAATTGAATCAACTAGATCGGCTTTAGTTAAGCATCCGTTTTTTGCAGTACCCATTGGTCTTTTTACTCTCTAAAAAGATTTTAGTTATTAAATCCAACCAACTATCTAGAACGCTTTTTCTTTACTCTCCGGTACTGCAAGGAGGTAAGAATAGTAAGTTCAATAATAATTCCTGGATCTTACACGTAGATTCTATCTAAGTCACTATAAATTATATAGAATCTAGAGTAAGCAAATTATTTGATGCAAGGAAGCTAAGAGAAGTTCCCAATTTTATTAATTTTGTTGAATTCTTGCCCCATTTTCTCCAAACCAACAGGTATAACCTCCTCAGAATCGAGTCCATTGGCTTCTGCGTATTCCCTCACTTCTTTGGTGATCTTCATAGAGCAGAATTGTGGACCGCACATTGAGCAGAAATGAGCCACTTTTGCCTTATCATTAGGCAAAGTTTCATCATGGAATTCTCTAGCTGTGTCAGGATCTAATGATAAGGCAAATTGATCATTCCATCTAAAGTCAAATCTCGCCTTACTCAGTGCATTATCTCTAACAGACGCTCCAAAATGTCCTTTAGCAAGGTCAGCAGCATGTGCTGCTATTTTATATGTTATGACTCCATCCTTAACATCTTTTTTATTTGGAAGCCCTAGATGTTCCTTAGGAGTTACATAACATAACATTGAACAACCAAACCAACCGATCATCGCAGCTCCTATTGCTGAAGTTATATGATCATACCCTGGAGCGATATCTGTAGTGAGTGGCCCTAATGTATAGAAGGGCGCTTCGCTACAAACTTCTAATTGTTTATCCATATTTTCTTTGATCAAATGCATAGGAACATGTCCAGGACCTTCAATCATTACTTGTACATCATGCTTCCATGCGATGTGCGTTAGTTCACCTAGAGTCTCAAGCTCAGCAAATTGCGCTCTATCATTAGCATCTGCAATTGATCCAGGTCGAAGTCCATCACCTAGAGAAAATGAAACGTCATAAGCTTTCATGATCTCACAAATCTCTTCAAAATTTGTATATAAGAAGTTTTCTTTGTGATGAGATAAGCACCACTTGGCCATAATTGAGCCACCTCTTGATACTATCCCTGTGACTCTTTTTGCAGTCATCGGAACATATCTTAGAAGAACACCAGCGTGGATTGTAAAATAATCTACACCTTGTTCAGCTTGTTCTATGAGAGTATCTCTATAAATTTCCCAAGTTAAATCTTCAGCTTTTCCGTTAACTTTTTCTAAAGCTTGATAGATCGGCACGGTTCCGATTGGTACTGGGGAGTTTCTAATAATCCACTCTCTTGTTTGGTGAATATTCTTCCCAGTAGAGAGGTCCATTATTGTATCAGCCCCCCAGCGGCAGGCCCATACTGCTTTTTCAATTTCTTCTTCAATAGAGGAGCTAACAGCAGAGTTTCCAATATTTGCATTTATTTTCACTAAGAAATTTCTTCCAATTATCATTGGTTCAATTTCAGGGTGATTAATATTTGCAGGAATAATTGCTCTACCTTTTGCAATTTCATCTCTAACAAATTCAGGAGTGACAGCTTTGCTTTGGATATTTGCGCCAAAGTCATGTCCAGGATGTTGGAAAGTTATATTGTTTCTATCTGTAGAAGCTAATAATTCTTCTAATCTCTGGTTCTCCCTAATAGCAACATATTCCATTTCAGGAGTTATGATTCCTTTTCTTGCGTAGTGAAGTTGGGAAACATTTTGATTAGTCTTTGCTTTAAGAGGAAGCGGGACATTAGGAAATGTTGATATATTTTTTTTCTCTTCTAGGGCTACTACTTTAGTAAAATTAGAAGAGAACTCTGTAAGTTGTTCTGTATCTGCTCTTTCTTTGATCCAGTTACTTCTAATTTTTGGTAAGCCTTTTTTAACATCAATATCTTGATTAGGATCGGTATATGGTCCAGAAGTATCGTATACTGCTAATGGAAGATTTTTTTTACCATCTGTATCTGAGAGGGTAATTTCTCTCATTGGTACTCTAATATCATTATTACCCGAGATATATATTTTTTGACTTGCGGGGAAAGGTGCTCTGCTAATTTCGTGAGTATTTATTTTCTGATTTTCTGTAGTTTGTGTATTGGACATTTCAATTTAAATTTAGTTAGAATTGCCTGTTATACTATCTTATTTTTAGGCATATAGGAATTATTAGATAACAAAAAAAGCCGTGACAGAAATTAATCTATTCAGCGGCTTATGTCCCTTCAACCAACCTTTATACTCATAACGTAAATAACAGCCCTGAGTATTGAACCTTTTCTTTAGGTAGAGTGTAATGGGACGGTATGTAACTAAAGTAACTTATTGATTAGTTCACAAATCTCAATCGATTTTTCATTAACAATTTTTGACAAAAACATTTCAAAATTCAAGTGACCACTTTGTTTTGCGATTGCACGAAGTACTTCTTCCACTTCCATTGGTTTTGAATTTAAAACTTTTGTCCAATAGCTGGTAATTGATTCTTGTTCAGGAGTACTAAAGCCTATTTTGGCGTTCACAAATCTGAGCTTCGACGGTCTTATATCCAAGTATGATTCAACTATTTTTTTAGAATCTCCAGTATCTGGAGTTATCCAAAAATCATATGCTTCTTGTGATAAGGCAGCTAAGAAATTTCGATAGTTGAGATGGTCTAAGCTAAAACAAGCTCTTAAATCAGCTAGTAAGAGATGATCCTTTAGTTTACTGGAACTACTAAATTGTAAAAAACATTCCCTTTCAAAACATATTTTAATTACTTGTTTTTCTTGCGCCATCGATACTTTTCTATATATCTGCGAAGTCGTACTTTGTAATACTCTTAACTGGATTAATTTATAATTACCCTGCAACATGTCCCCAAGATCAGCCATTGTTAAGCTTAATTCATCTGCGATTAACCTCTTGACAAATTTTTCATTGATCACATTTGCAGAAATAGATTTGTTTCTTGCACTAATTGCAGCAAACATTGCAAAGTAAGCAATATGGACATCTCTGAGAATATCTTTACTTTGATTCTTAACTCGTACTTTTTGAATTGTACTCATGGAAAACCTTTCGCAAAACAAAAAATGACACTCCACCGATAATATATAAATAGAACTATTTTTATATTATCAATGGGGCAGAACCCTTCTACCCAAATTAAATTTAAGCAATAATTAAGCTAGCGCCAAATAATATCAATACCTTAGAATACTTAGTCATGTTAAACTGTCGGGAATGGGACAATATTTATATTCATTGTTTTTTAAACTGAGAAAATTAAAAAAATAATTCTTTGCCATTTAGTAAGGAATTGTAATATCAAAGGGTAGTTCTTTAAAATCACTTTATAGTGAAAATTATCTGGGATTTCTAACAGGGTTTTTTCTTTTTTATGAAAGGAACGGGAAGATGCGTTTTCCCCGCTACAGTGCATTCATTTGCACATGCTTCGGGCTAATTCCGCGAATGACCAGATTGCAGCTTCGCTGTATCTTTTCGTTCGGAATTCCCTTGGCTCTTTTAGTAGTGTTTTTTGTATTGCACTATTATTTGTTGTTTTGTGATGAAATATCTTTGGGCATTTTGTCCACTTTGACTGGTATGGAATTACTTTACGCTTGGAATCCATGCGTAGGAGGTTATAGTTCTTACACCAGTCAGGCTGCCAAAGATCTTGCTTTGCTAACTAAAGATAAAATATTCGGTTATTTTATTGTTAGTACAAGCAGAGTTCACTTTTGGATCTTTCAAGGTATACCATTAGTCTTGCTAGTGGTTTTAACAATACTTCGAATAATTTTTCGTTACTATTTTATCGATTGTCCTTGGTGTTGGCAGACTGGCATAGCTTTGAAAGCTGTTTGGCTTGATCTAATGGGTACTACTATTGTCGTCTGGATTTTGAATAATTGGCGAGATGAAAGTAATGCTCTTAAGATGCTAAATAAAGCTCAGGACAGTGAGAAGAAAAGGAAAATGCTAACTCAAAAACAAAAGAGTTGTATTTTTTTATTCATTTTGCCTTTCTTGATGGTACTTGCGGTTTCAACATTGTTTCTTTGGGCTGAACTTAATTCATGGTCAAAACCTACTTTAAATAAACTTTCCTGTATCGAAGATTCTCTCTTCATATTAGGACAATGTATTGGCTTTGGCACATGGGTTCATCAGAACTGGAATCGTGAGCGACAAATTGCTAAGTTGTCTCGTCGTAGACGAAGGATGTCATACACGGAACACGCTGAGCAAACATGATAGGACAGGGGTTTTTTGAAAAATAGAAATCCCTTCCTCTTTAATTTACGTAGAAACTAAAGTCCCATCAACTAAATTTATAGAATAATTACTCGCATGAGCGAAAGTATTATCGTGAGTAACTGAAACAATTGTTCTTTGATGATCTTTGGCAAGAGTTTTAAAAATTTCAATTACATTTGCAGTAGCCTTAGAGTCAAGATTTCCAGTTGGCTCATCTGCAAAGATAATAGCTGGATTATTTGCTAAGGCTCTTGCAATGGCGACTCTTTGGCTTTGACCCCCTGATAACTGTTTAGGTATTTTATTTAGTTCATTTTTTAATCCAAGTGACTCTAATAGTTCTTTTGCTCTACTTTTAATTTCTGCTTCATGCAGCAGTCCTAACCTTTTCATAGGTAACATTACATTTTCAAGTGCTGTAAATTCAGGAAGTAAAAAGTGAAACTGAAAGACGAATCCGATTTTCGAATTTCTGATATCTGATTTTTCATTCTCTGATAAAACTGTCATCTCTTTACCATCAATAATTAAAGAGCCTGTAGTCGGGTTATCAAGTAGACCTAAAATATAAAGCAGGGAAGACTTCCCAGATCCAGAAGGCCCAGTTATGGTAACAAACTGTCCACGTTTAATATCCAAATTTATAGAGTGTATTAATGTTACAGGTACTTCTCCATCAAGCACTCTGGATAAGTTTTTAGTAGATATAATAATATCATTTTTTTCTAAATCTGATGCCAAAGTTTACGCTGCGCCCCCTCTGAGAATATCCACTGGTTTAACAGCTCCAGCTTTTCTTGCAGGTAAATAAGCAGCTAGTATTGAAGCCGTCATCGCAAAAGTTATTGCTACTAAAAATTGAGTAATCCCCCAATCAATTGGCATTTGTATTATTTGTGTTCCGCCTGGTGGTTTGAATTTGATTTGCATAAGTGAGTACATAAACGCAATACCGAGTGGAACACCAATCATACAACCTGCTACTCCTAACATAATGCCTTGAGTAAGAAATATTATCCTAATTTCTTTAGCATAAAATCCCATTGATTTTAGGATTGCTATATCTCGATATTTCTCCATCACAACTGTTGAGATAACATTATATATTCCAAACGCAGCTACTATCAGTACCGCACTAACTACTGTGTACATGATCTTATTTCTAATTGCGATTGTATTTATGAGATCTTCAGAGGACTCTTGCCAGGATAAATTTTTGTAAGCAACTTGGTCTTCAGTTTCTTTAGCAAATACTCTTGCATTGTATGGGTTAGATAGTTTTATGATTATAGAGTTAGCTTTATTAGGTCTATTAACTAATGATTGTACTCTTTTTAAATGAAGAAATGATTGGTTTATATCATAACTAGATCTACCAGTTCTAAAAATTCCAACGATCTTAAATATTCTAGTAGTACCAGTGGAAGCTGTTATAGAAATGCTATTACCAAGTTTTAATTTTAAAGTTCTTGCTAGCTCGCCCCCGATAATAATTCCATCTGGGTAACCTATTAGATCATCAATACTACCTTCGACCATATTCTGCTCAATTGTGGTGACTTTTAGTATATCTTCAGGAATCATACCATTTAATGTAATCGGAGAATCTTTCCCGGCATAATTAACTAAACCTTGTCCAATTAGAACCTGTGAAACTTTAATTCCAGGATCTTTAACTTTTAGAAAGTCAATAATTTTTTCAAAACCTCGAATCCCTCTGGTCTCTGTTACTGGACGTGTGTTGGAGATTTCAATAGCTGCGTTTGAGGGATACATTGCTTCAAGCGGTTGAACTCTAGGATCTCTAAATTCATCTGAGATAGTAATATGTGGCGAATTATCAACTAGTCTTTTTAGAAAATCATTCTCTGAACCTTTCATCATTGAAGATATAGCTATAAAAAAACCAGTGCCCAAAACAATACCAACAAGAGAAACTAAACTTTGTCTTTTTCTAAATACTAATTGCCTAACAGCAATATTAATTAAAAGTCTCATTTTATTGCGTTTTTATTTTGTTTTAATGCTATTAGTTGGAAATGCTTCATCAATAAGTTTTTGGTCTATCTTTACTAAGATAGTATCGTTTTCACTTAAACCATCTAGTATTTCAAATTTTTCAGCTCCCTTAGCGCCTACCGTTACTTTTCTCTTATTAGTTTTTCCATTTTCAATAATCCAGACATGATCTTTTATTACCGAGGTTGAGGGGACGAGTAGGGCATTTGTAGATTCTCTAATGACGATATTATTTTCTACTGTCATTCCTATTAATAATGGATTATCTTCTGTAAAACTGATCCTAACTCTATAACTTCTACTGGTCGGATCTCCCTTAGGAGTAATACTTTCTACAGTTCCATTAAAAATTTTACCGCTAAATGCATCAGATCTAATTAAGACTTTTTGACCAACAATGACTTTAGAAATATCTTCTTCGTCTACTTCTGCTGATATTCTTATCTCACCACTTGCTATCCAAAAAACTGCTTGATTTGCTTGTATAAGCTGACCAATCTCACCATCCCGCTTTATTAAGCGACCTGGACTTAAAGATTTAAGACTCATATAATCTACTTCAGTTTTAGCAGCCTCTATAGCAGATTTTAAAGCCAGAAGTTCAGATTCTATTCTTTGAAAGTTTTCAATAGAGGTCGCTTTATTCTTTATTAAATATTTTTGTCTATCGAGCTCTTGTTTTAAATATTTACTATTAGCTTCTAATTCTTTTACTTTACTTACTAAATGATTATCTTCAAGCTTACCGAGTATTTGATTTTCACTAACTTCTTGACCTTCATCTGCTAAAATAGAAGTTAATTTACCAGAGCTTCTAGGGGAGACTGGATACATAACTGTGCTTTCAACATTACCTGATGCAAAAACTGCTTCTACACTTGGACCTCTTGTTGGCTTTGCCGTTTCAAGTTTTTTATTAAAGTAAAAATATTTAAGTAAAATACCTAAAGCTACTAAAATTAATATTATGTATATTGTTTTTTTTGTCATAAAAAGGCTTCAAGTTTACAGTGGTTCAAATAAACGGTCTAAAATAAAAAAGGGCCCAACTTGTGAGCCCTTTTTATAGAGTTTTTAGAAACTATTTCTTTCTTTTATATGCTATTTCCATCATTTTAAACTCTTTTCCACTCATATCAGGACCATACATTTCAAAAACATATTCATTTTTATTTATGAATTTAGAAACTGATCTACCCTTAGTAGTGCTTCCAGATACTGGGCATGAGAACTGGGTACCCATTTCTAATGAACTACTAGCTTGATTAAAACTTCCTTCTGAGCTCATCATGCTAGTACCCATATTATCTAACCAAACAGAAACGTAAGCTTTCTTTGCTTTGTCGTAACCGATTAATCCAAATCCTTCGTAAGGTAGATTTAACCATTTCCCGCGATATTTTTCCTGAATAAATCTTTTGCCTAATATTAAAGTATGACTTGCACTTCCTTTACTAACTTCTGGCTTAGAATCTGGAGTCATCCAAAATTTACTACTAGTTGACCATTCACCCACTAACATCTCTAGTTGTTTGTGCTCGGCTCCTGGTGTCATTGCTTCATGAGCTAACTTCATCATCTCATCTTGTGATAAAGTTGGTGCAGCTGCTTTAGTCTCAGGTTGTATCGGAGTAATTGTGTGAGTTGTGCAAGCGGACACTAACACTGAGGTTAGAGAGATTAAAATTATTTTTTTCATAAATAAATCCTTAAATTAATTCTAGGTTACATTAACACAATTAAACAACATTAGTAACTTATCTCAAAGGTCACATTTGCTCTAATAGCTTGCTCTCCTGCCTCTATAGGGGTAGAGGCTCCAACATCAGCCATTTCAGAAAATTCTGACATAGAGACATTTACTGGTCTAGGGTAGTTAGTTTCAGTATTATTTACTTGAATATTAATAATCTCTTTAATAGAGAATCCTAAATTTTCAAGTACGACACTAGCTTGCTCTTTAGCATCTGTGTTCGCTTTTCTGATAGCACTTTTTCTAGCTTCATTTATTTCAATTTCTGATGCAGAAAATATTATGCTATCAATTTGAGTTGCCCCAGCCTTAACGACTTCATCCATAATTGCACCTGTCTCTTGAACAGGAACTTGGAAGCTAACTCTATTACTAGCTTGATAGCCAATCATTTTTTGAGCACCATTAGTATACTGATAACGTGGATTTAAATTAAATCCAGTTGTTTGAAGTTTATCAACCTGTTTTGATTTTAAAAATGTGGTAACTGAATTTGATCTTTTAGAAACTTCTTTTTGAACTTCATTAGCGGTTGCACCTTGTGCCTCAACCCCAATTTGAATTTGCGCTAAAGAAGATGGAATCTTTTCTACACCTGTTCCGCTAACTGTGAGTTTTCTGATTTGATAATTAGAGTTTGGCCGATCTTCTGTTTTTACTTGGGCTATGGCGCTGTTAGAAACAGTTAGGATAATTAATAATAGGAATATAATTTGAGTGTTTTTTTTCATAAATGCATAATGCCAAATAACTAAAAGCTTAGGAAATTAAAAATAGTCTAAAAAAACAGTTAGGCGTGTTAACTTTTGGTCAATAACTGGGGTAGCTAATTTCATACTACCCCAGTTGTTAAATAACCTTTTAAAGGAGTCTTAAGCTGACTACTGCATAAACTCTGGTAAGCTGCCAAAATTATACACATGAAGCAATTTCCGTTGATTCCTAGGTCTTTCTATGTCTCTTGCTACACCGTCCTCAAACTCTGCAAAAATTGGTTCAACAACTCTCCAAAGTTCAATTAAAACTTCAGGACTGAGAAAATCAAGCCAATGATTTGTCATCGCTGAGTACAAAAGTTTAGAATATGGCCTAAAGCCTGTTCCGGATTCTCGCCTTGACTGAACAGCTGTCGTTACTTTTTGGCACCTTAAGTCAATCTGTGAAGATCGAATAACATGCTCCATAACAACACCATTATCTTCAATTTGATTTCCAATTCTTTTGTGAAGTATGAATCTGCAGTAGGTACTTGCTTGAGAAGCAGAGACAGAGGGTGGCTTTAGTTCTAAAGTTATCTCTGTATGCTTTTCAGGTAGTCCTTTGCCAGTTTGAATATAAAAAGGCACTCCTGCTAATGGACCTTGTGCAAATACTACTTTACAACTAAAAGCCGTGGGAACTTTTTTATATTCAGGATTATTAGAAAGTTTGCTAAAACCTTGAATGCTAGTTCCTGAGTCATCTGCAAAATACCCATCATCATATTGTCCCCAGTGACAATCCGTTATCTTAATATCTTTGAGCCAATGGAGTTGGGTAGCTTTCACGTAGTCTCTATCAGCATTACTTTGAAGTGACTCTGTCGGCTGCGCCATCCATAAAGCCAAAGTTAGCAAGTGCGTAAGAAACATATCTGACCCAGCACCGCAGCGCATAGCAAAATAAGTTTGATGTCTATTTGATAAATCATCAGGTTCGTAAGCCGTGATTGTTACAGAACTAACAATTTTTTTGTTATAAACCAGATTGAAGATTGGATCTTCTCTGCGCATTAGTGAAAGCTGAAGAACTGCCTCTTTAGTTCTGTAATGATCGACAGGATAAATTTTCTTACCAAAAGATTCTCCAGCTTGAGAGAAAAGTGCTTCACAACTTGAAGCATTATGACCAAAAGGTTTCTCCATTATGAGAATATTATTCCCACTTCTAGTGAATCCTGAGTCCTTTATTCCTTTCAAAATATCCGGAACTATATTTGGTGGTGTCGATAGAAGAAATGCTCTGTTTGGACCAGAGTCTGTTCCTAATTGTTCATCACAGAAATCTTTGATTCCATACCACGAGTTTTGATCTTGTGCATTTGCACTGTAGAAGAAAAATCTATCAAGAAAGTTTTGATCTACGTGCGCAGGGTTATCCTGAGAGCCTTTCTTTGCAACTGATTTATGAACAAGTGCATGATAATCTTTTAGATCTGTGCTCCTTCCGGCATTGTTAGGCAAATTAATGCCTCTCGCAATACCTAAGAAACGTGTTCCGTTAGGAAGGAATCCTTTTGTATGTAGCTCTGCAAGGGAAGGAAAGACTTCTTTAGTGCACCAATTTCCCGCACCGCCTGGACAAATAATACTCCAACTACTCGATAGAAAGCTTTTTGAAATCCCACTAGGTATTGTTGGGCTAACTAAAGTCAATTGACTCATCTCTGTACTCCTTACTTAAAACCTTAAAAACACGCCTAACCGTCAATTTTATACAGATAAAACTGACGGTTAGTTATTACTACTTCTTCCCGAGATATAAATTAAATTAATGCTATCATTAGTTTGAAACTTAAAAAAGTCTAGAATTTCTCTCTAAATTCATGTAGGTCTGGTAGGTCGTTTTCTAGAAGTAACACGTCATTATCTTTTCTAATACTTTGATAATAACTCAGCGCTTCATCTCTAGTTTCAAAATACATAAATTTCGAACTATCAAGACCGCCTTCTTGTAAACCTGACATTAGAGATTTTTTATTCAGTTGATTAACAACTAAAACTAAGTCACAAATTTTTGCAGCTTTCATTGCTATTTTCTTATTTTCTTCATCTCTTAAGTGACCTAGCTCTATCATTCCCGGTGTTACTAAAATTTTCCTTTCGCCTGGTATATCGCGAAGAACTTCTAGTGCGTATTCAAAGCCAATTGGATTTGAATTATAAGCATCATTGATTTGCACAAATGATCCGTAGTCTTTTACTTCAAGGCGATTCGATACCGCTGCGATGTCTCTAATAATAGCAAGCACCAGTTCTGGCTTCGCCCCAAGTGCACATGCCATAGTAAAAGTCGCTGCAATATTAGAAAGCGCACTACGACCATGCATTTTCGTAAAACCTTGATAACTAATTCCTTCTCTAGTAATTGTAAATTCAGTACCATGTTTAAGATATTTCCAATCACTAATCACAGTATCAAGATGACCTTTTTCAGTATCTAATCCATAAATATAAGTGTTCTCTTTTTTATGCTCAGTAGCCATCTTTCTAGCACCAGCATTGTCACCATTAACTACTAAAATTCCATTACTAGGGACCGCCTGTGCCAGTTCACTTTTAGCTTTATAAACAGCTTCCTCGCTACCAAATCTCTCTAAATGAACTAGATGGACTGCGGTTACAATTGCAGCATTTATTGGAGTTAAATCACAAAGTCTTTTAATTGAGCCGATATGATAAGCCCCCATTTCAATCACTGCATACTTGTCATAATTCGTTAGACGTTCTCTAATCTCACGAGTTATTCCCATTGGAGTATTCACCCCTTGTTGCGGAAAAAATGTAGGCCCTAGTGACATAGATAACACATCACCAAGAAGATTTTTAACACTAGTTTTCCCGAAGCTACCTGTTACCCCTATACTGTAGGGATTAATATCTAAGAATTTTTTATGAGCTTCGCTCTTAAGTTTATTTTGTAAATTATTTTCAGCAGGTTTTAGAAGCAATACACTAGATACTAAAATGAATGGAACGAGCTGACAATAAAGTATCATAAAATAAATACTTGTAGTTATCCCTGCTAGGACAGAGCCTAAAATAATCATCATTCCAAAAAAGAAAGAAAGATCAAAAATTTTAGTAGCACGTTCAGTAAGAACTAATTTCTTTTTGCCAGCATCTCTTGGATCTTCTTCAAAAAGCCCTAGCATCGCGAAGAACCCAGCCTGAGCGAGTATTACAATGTTAGCAAATGAAGAGTCAGGTATTAATAAGGGTGCTAGTCCTAATAACGAAACTATAACTCCTCTGGTATCAAAAGCATTATTTTCTAATATCCAGCTAATGAATCTTTTTGGATTATACTCTTCTTGTTGAAGATATCTTAGATAGCGCAGCGCTCTTTTTCTTAAAAAAACTATTAGCCCAAGAGCTAAGATAATATGTAAATATGTGGTATCCATTTAATTCCCAGAATTATTTATAGAATTTATTTTAGAAGAAATTTTTTAATATACATACTAACTAGTCCAGATCCTCCCCCTAAGAAAGGATAATGTCCTTGATGGGGGATTAAAATCAATTCAGAATTCTTTATTAATTTATTCATAATATGAGCTACTTCCTTAGGGCTTTCATCGTCATCCTCTCCCCATATTAGCAAGGTCTTATTTTGAATTTGAGCTAATTCCGAGTGAAGTTCCTCGTTAATAGTTTTTACAAACGTCTTAGTCATAGGACCAGCATTTAAATAGTCTCTAGAGGCGAATGTCGGAATGTACCAGTTTTTATATACATACTGACCTGCACGAGTGTTTCCAAATCTAATAAAGTTACGAAGAAATTTGAGAAACAAAAATTTAAAGCGTTTTTTTAAAGATGGAGTAGGGCGTATTCCAGATGCACCAATTAAAACAAGTTTATCTACATATTCTGGATATTCTGAAGTGAATTTTATTAAAGTCTTTCCCCCAAAGCTATGTCCCACGAAGTTAGCTTTCTTTATATTATTCTGATCTAGGAAATTTTTTAAACAAGCTGAGAAATCTTTCATCCCCCAAATTTCTTCAGGAACTGGACTTTGTCCGTGACCAGGCAGATCTAGCGAAATAACCTCACTAAAATTAGCTAATAACTGCGATAGGGGCTCGATAACACTTATAGAATTGCTCCAACCGTGAATAACTATGATTTTATTCCCTATACCATTAGAGTCGTTCTTATATGTTTTGCTATGTAAATTAATGTTCAAGGCTACAAATTCAAATTTATTTTCATTAAAACATTGAAATCTTATACTATAATTTGTTACATGGCTTGACTAAATGCATCTAAATTCTTACCTATATGGTATATTATGAAGGAAGCATTATCTTTATAATAGGTTTTACGGGGGTGACTTTGGTTTCGACGTGTATATTGTCTTATTTGACTGCGTGTCTCGGGTGCCGCTGGCCGAGTTAGTAAGTGGCAAAAAAGTAATCGCAAACGACACGGATTACGCACCTGTTGCACTAGCCGCTTAAGCTGGTGTACCCTTTTAATGACCTCGTCCCAGGGTCTTTAAAAGGAAATTTTGGGACTAGGATTTTAGGCGTGTTTGGCGTTTAAAGTCCGAAACAATTCCAGACTAGCTTTTAACATCGCGATTGAGGGATAAGTTAAGAGCGAAATAAAATACTCAATCTACACATCGTAGATGTCAAAGAGTTCAGATACACGGACGGGGGTTCGATTCCCCCCATCTCCACTCTGCGTCGCCCCAGCAACCAACCCGCGACCCGCCTGGCTATGCAGAGTGGAATTCTGCGAAGTCTGGAAGGGTAGGGAGGAGAGGGGACGAAGCAGAAGCCCTTTATTAAAAATTATATTTATTTTGAAGATCAAGCACTAAATATTGAAATACCACTCTGCGTCGCCCCATCAACCAACCCGCGACCCGCCAGGCTATGCAGAATGGTTAAAAATGCCTCCTCCCAAACGCTGCCCCAGAACCATGTTTCAAATATCTCTCAAATTTTCTAGCCTTCCTCGCATCACTAAACCCAATATAAGTCTCCACACTCCAAGGCCTATATTTAGCAGTATAAACACACTCCCCATTATTATGGCGCTGCAACCGCGCCTTCAAATCGGAAGTAAATCCAATGTATCGTTGTTCTTTGAATTTGATACTCCTCAAAACATAAACATACTTCATCTACTAAACTAGTTTACATCAAAACTACCAAACTCATCCTCAAACTCATCCGCCTCAAAATCAACATCCTCCATATCTTCATCTTCTTTATATTTCTCAAAAGGATAAGTCCTAATAACACCACGATTTAAATCTAGATAATCCGTAGTTAACTCATGTCTTTCCAATATCTCAATCTTCATATTCTCAGGAAAGCGGAACACTCCCAATTCTAAAATCCTTTCTTTTATTTCTTCTTCTGAATTTGCTAATACTTCAAAAGTGGTTTTATAGTTCTCCGGAAAACATGTAAAAAGCCCCATCGAGGCAGTGCCTCCGTATACATCGACTAAATATAGTTTTGTATTTTTATCTGCTTTAGGATTCTTACAATTTAGAATCATGAGTCCATCTGGAGTATTCCAAAGATAATTTATATTTGATTTTATCTCTGCTATAGCTTCATCTTTCTTATTTTGCCTCCTGAAAATTTCCGCATAAACAATACTTGTTGCTCTGATACTTTCAGAAATACAATGTGATCTCTCAATAGGCTTTAGTATCCTTCTTGCTTTTCTAAACTCCCCGTAATTAACGAGCTCCATTGCTTCTATATATAGTTTGTTAATTTTCTTAAGTTCTTGATTTAATGAAGACATATTTATTAACTTTAATTTATTATTAATATTGCTACCCACTAGTTTTCGTAGAAATTGAAAATAAATTTCAATTATTTTTAGTAATATTTGGAATGGATTCTTCCTATTTTGCATAGGGCTTTCAGTGGTAGAAGTCTGGGATTTGGGGATTGGCAGTGCAGTAGCAGTTAAATTTACTTTGCAAAAAGGGGAGAATTGTTAAAGTTTATGAGTAATTTCTGATATATAGAACAAGATCGCATGAAGATCCTATATAAATCTTATCTGGCCTAATTAAACGGAGATAGTTATTTCCAGAAAGACGAAAATTATAAAAGGGTGAGAATGGTGGGTATTCATTCTCCTTATGCGTTGAGGCAATAGCTACTAACAGTAGACCCAAAATAAGTTAGGATTTTTGTTTTGACAAAAAAGCTTCGAGAGCATCAAGAAGCTTTTCTGTGACAAAAATAACTGTTTTGTCGCCTCGGGTTTCTTCACGGAAATATCCTTCGCTTACGAGGTAGCCGTAGGCTGACCTATTACGTACTCTTTCAAATAAAAAGCAACACCTAAGAAGAATAATCATCTTAGGTGTTTATGAAAAAAAACGTAACTCACTTAACGCTAGAGGAGCGTCAAGAGATTTATAAGATGCGTGCTA
>JAIYCX010000037.1 GCA_027487795.1 Pseudomonadota bacterium
CTATTTGTTTAAGTCTATTCACTCCTAGAAAGCCCTCGCCTTTTTCTCTTTTAGCTTTTACTAAGGCATTTTGTCTTCTGTATAACTCTTGCTTCATTCTTTCTTTATACTGAGCCTGTGTTAAATGCTCATAGCCGGGGATTCTTTTGTATTCTAGGGTGTAAGTCTCTAGGTAGTCTTTAGGCTTTGCCTTAGGGTTCTTCTTCTTTGCTAGATTAAAAGCTTTCCAGTTTACTTCTTTAAATATCTTCTTTTTCCCAGAAACTGCATCCATAAAACAGTTATAGTCAGGATAATTAAAGATATTATCTACCAATCCATCTTTTACAGGCTGGAGTACCGTGTAGAAGAACCTATCCTCAAGATCTTGACCATTATCAAATACAAGCTCACTTGAAAACCTCCGCCCCCATAGCTTTCCACCGTTATAATTTGGAGCATAGTAGGGAACAGCTCTCGCAATAGTTGAGTTTTGGTCTTGCATGTAGTCCGATCTATTTAGATCAGGAGTATGAATTAATTGGTGAATATGATTTCCTTCTATACAGAAAGCATATAAGGAAATGTTATAGTGGTTACTATACTTAGCAACGGTAGCTAAGATCTTAGTCTCTAATTTCTTATTATTTACAAACCACAGCTCAGAGTTCTTACAGCGGCTAGTTATATAAGAATAATGTTCTCTTGTTTCTATTCTTGGATCGTAGGGCATTTTGATAACGTTCTAAGGTTCTTAACCTACCGTTATCGCGATATTATGGGAAAATTTTCAGCTTTTTAAAAAAACTATAAAGCTGTTTGCTTATTCTTTTTTCTCTCACAAATAGAACGTATCCCATTAAACCCATTTGCTGGAAGTTTAAATCCTATTGCTCTACTTCCGATTTGTCCTAAAGCGTTGGCATTGGAAAAAGAGAAAAAAGTAAACTCACCGTGTGGCCAGCGTTCTTTAAAATATTCTGGGTTTTCAGGATGAACAAGATCAAATGTTCTGAAACCAAGATCTTCAACTAAAGTTTTAACTGCACCTAGTCTTAAAGGTGTCTTATCTGGTCTACTTGGAATTAAAACTCCACCAGCGGCTTCAACTACACTTACTACTTCCTTAACGTCCTTTGGTATAACATAGCTTCTTCTGCCTCTTGCAGCTAAAGGAACATTTAACTTTTCTAGCATGCTATATATATAGTCAGATCCTTTATTCTCTGGAAAAAGTGCGATAAAAAAGACTTCATCACAGGCCCCTACCCTACATCTTAAATCAACACCTGGAAGAACTGTAACTGAGGTATTTTTAGCTTTTTCCTTAATTAAATCCACAAACTCAGCTGAGTTATAATCAGTAACTGCGATCATATCCAAGCCCTTTGCACTGGCTAATCTAACCATTGCTCCGGCAGGATCAATTCCACCAGTCGAAAAGTAACCTTCCGACATTGGTGAATGAATTCTTAAGTCAAATTCTACCTTTTTCCCTGATCTGCTAGGCTTTGCTATAAAAGGCTTGTTGTTCTTATCTTTAACTTGAACTCTCTTTGCATTATTTCTAAGTGCTGCATCCTTAAATG
The DNA here is from genome assembly GCA_027487795.1 of Pseudomonadota bacterium. Lineage (GTDB taxonomy): Bacteria > Bdellovibrionota_C > UBA2361 > SZUA-149 > DAOLCO01 > JAIYCX01. The sequence goes on from JAIYCX010000037.1 coordinate 1,569, forward strand.
GTTTTAACATTTCTGGAGTTGGAGTAATTAAATGTGCAGGAATTTCAGAAGTCCTATCAACTAATGTTTGTAGCTTATCCTTAGAAGCTTTTCTTACTGATAAATCTTTACCAAACTGAGTACCAGGTTTAGAACTTACATTTTTTTGAGCAGTAATAATTCTACCTTTAGTAACTTTAGTTACTTGTTTTTCTTTAGAAACATTTACTTTAACAGCTTTTGAATCAGCTAATTTTTCTTTCGTAGCTGTTTTAACACTTGTTTTAGCATTATTCGTCTTGGTATTTTGCTTATTCTTTGCAGTAGACTTTAGCTTTAATTCAATCACTTCGTCCTTAGTTTTAGAATTAACTTTAGTATTTTTAGGTTCTGCTTTTGTATTTTTAATTTTTGCTAAAATCTTAGGTGGCATTTTTTTTTTTTTTTTTTGATTTGCTTGTGTAGTAACTCTTGCCATTATTTTTTCTCACTAAATTTTTCAGCCATTTCTTCTCTTAATTTTTTAGATTCTAGCGCTTGATAATCTTCATCGCTTAATGGCTCTTCTTCTATAATTTCTTCTTCTTGTTCTTGAGTTTCCTCAGTAGATTTTTTAGCTGCCTCTGGAACATCTAAATGTATTTTAGTTTCTTTCTTTACTTCACCAGATACTTGAGTAGACTTTCCATTGTCTGATTTTCCAGCTTTTGCTAAGTCAGTTTCTGAAGATATGGCAGATAAATTTGCAGCAAATGCTTGAGGGAAAAACTTCTTCATAATCGCCCTCATTTCTGAAACTTGAAATTCAATTTTCTGTCCTGAAGGTCCAGCACCGTTTACTTCTAATTGAGTATTAAGCCTGTCAGTCTTTGCTTGTAGTACTTCTAATTTATTAAAAATTAAATCTAACTTTGCTTCTACTCCGTATAATTGTTTCGCCGTAGGAAGCCCTAGTAACTGCGTTAGACTTGTTATAGTTAGATCTTTATGTACTCCCTCTGGAAGAGGAGCTGATGATCTATTTTCAGTATCTGCTAAAACTAAATTATCAGAAAATTCTACACTAGGCCTTGCTGGAGTAGAGGTTACAATACTAGCTTGAACAACTTCTTCTGGAGCAGCAACGCCACTTGCCTCATCAAGTTGATCTAAGCTATTCATGCCCATTTCTTTAAGCATCATAGCCATTTGCTCTTCTTCAGACATACTCATAAAAAAGCCCCGTTAGAAATCAAAGTAAAATCACATTTAAATAAAAAGCGCCCCTCAAAAGAAGCTAAGCTATTTTATTTAATATTAGCTCGTGACTTTTCTTGAGATTTAACTTCTGATGCTTTAATTTGAGAGATTGATTCGGTTTCTATTGGTCTAGAATTAGAATTATTTAAAATTCTTGTAAATTTAACTGATTCTATTCTATGTCCCTGAACAGATTCAATGTTTATAAGTAAGCCTTCTTCATTTAATAAATTATCAAGAACCTCATCCTCTGAAGGAGTCCGGTCACTGAGTTTTCTATTAACAAATATCAGACCTTTTTCATGCAGAAACAACTCATCGGTAATTTTAGGTATTCTGCCTAAAAACGTAAATAAAAATCCTGCAATCGTATCATATTCCCCTTCAGGAATATTGTAATTAAGCTTTTCATTTACATCAGCTACTAACAAGCCCCCTTCGACAAGGACCTTACCATCCTCCATTACAACGATTTCTCGATCTAATTCGTCATTCTCATCGTAGATGTTCCCTACTATCTCCTCGAGAATATCTTCCAGAGTGACTACGCCATCTAAGCCTCCATGCTCATCTAGAATAATAGCCATATGCTGCTTTCTTCTCTTAAACTCACTTAGCAAATCATCTATAGGCTTAGTACCAGGGATAAAATAACACTTTCGCATTACCTTTTTAACTTCAAACCTTTTAGAATCTGGCAGCAAATAAGAAAGAACATCTCTTGATAGTAATATACCTAAGATATCATCAACTCTCTCACCTCTTACTGGTATTCTAGAAAACTCAGATTCTAAAATAACTTTTAAAACTTCCTCCAAAGAGTCAGTAGCTTTAACAGTTACAAGATCAGTTCTTGGAGTCATAATCTCCCTTGCCACAGTCTCTGAGAAGCCCACTACTCCACGTATCATCTGAGCTTGTTCTGAACCTAAATCTGAACTTGTTGGTACTGAAGAAAAAAGTTTTTTAATTTCCGCTATCGATAAAGTCTCTGGACTTGATTGACCAATAGTAAGTTGTAGTGGCTTTAAAAACATATTAGCAATTAGATATACAGTTTTACTCAGCGGGTAACTAATTATAGTAAATAATCTAACTGGTGCTGCTAAGACAGATAAAGTTAATGCAGGATATGCAGTACCAATTGCCTTAACTACTAACTCACCACAAACAACATGTACTAAAGTAACTACAAAGATAGCAGAAATCAGTGGTATAAAATAAAAAGCAAATGGTCCAAAATTTAATAATAATGGCTCTTCAATCGGAATAATTAATGCCTTGAAAAAATCTATCGCAAGCCAGCCTATTAAAAGAGAGCAAATGGTAATACCAAGTTGAATTGAAGCTACCGCAAGTTCTGAATGATCTAAAAGCCATTTAGCACTAAGTTTATTACTATTCTTAGCATCTTCTTTGACATCAGAGGGATCACAAGAGATAAGTGCATACTCTGCAGCTACAAAAGCACCATTGATGACTAATAGAAGAAAAATATAAAAAAGCTCAGGGAATGAGCCAGTATTTATCAAAGAGGTGTCTATAGGGTATAAAGGGTCAGGATCCATTAAATATTATGCATCGACAGAGATATAAAACTTCTTTAAAGTTATCTTAAAAGAAAAACCAAGTTCAGATATTAATACGGACCAGTACTAAACGTCCAGTAAAATGATATAAAAAACAAAAAATGAATAACTTAAGTCACTCAGAATACGGAAAAACCATTGAAGAAGCCACCAGACCCATATACTGGAACCTTCCATCCGTACTTAATCAATTTATAATGTATGGATTATTACTTATATCCAGCGCTATTATAATAAATGCCTTATTCCACCGCTTTAAAATGTGGAGTAAATACCAAAAGCCATCTAAAGATCTTTTAGACAATTTAATACAAAACTTAACTACCAATGTAGTACTTCAAAAAAAAGTATCAAGAGATAAACAAGCTGGTGTTTTTCATGCTCTTATATATCTTGGCTTCCTAGCATTAACATTAACAACTACTACAGTTTTTCTTCACCATGATTTCAATTTAAATATATATGTAGGAAAGTTTTATTTAGGGCTCACCTTACTGAGTGATACCTTCGGTTTCCTTTTTCTATTAGGACTGCTTCTCGCTTCACAAAGAAGATACCTAGAGCGACCAGACAAACTTCATTCAAATTTTAATGATGGCTTCATGCTCTCGCTTTTATCTTTGATGATCATTCAAGGATTTATCTTAGAAGGATTAAGAATTAAATCCACTGTTGATATCTGGAGTCACTACTCTTATGTAGGTTTACTAGTGAGCAAATTTTTCTGGGGTATCTCAGATGTTAGTGCATCAAGATTACATTTTATTACTTGGTGGTTCCATACAATAACTGTTTTTACTTTTATTGCACTTATTCCCTATACTAAATTTTTCCACATTATCTCAAGCAGCTTAAATCTATCATTTCAAAATAGAAAAAAACCAAAGGGCAAAATGAGTTCCCCTGGGGATCTAGAAGTTCTCATGGAAGCAGCAGCAAACTCTGATGGTGAATTTAATCTAGGAATCTCCACTATTAAAGATCTAGGCTTTAAACAGAGACTAGAACTAGACGCCTGTACTTCTTGCGGGAGATGTCAAGAAGTTTGCCCTGCCTACAACAGCGGTAAAATGCTTTCACCTAAATGGTTAATACTGGATACCAGAGACCATTTACTAAGCTTGGAATCTAAAAATCCTAAAGAAAATGCGACGAACTTCTTTCATAAAATAAACTCTTTACTATTAGACTCCTTTCTTTTGTATCAATCACCAAGTCTTGCAAAAGCCACTATTAGAAGAGCAAATAACCAAAATGTTCAAAACTCTGCGGCTAATCTAATAGGTCTGTCAGAAGATGCCTTATTGGCAGGTGAAGTAATGAAAGAAGATGTATTTTGGTCATGCACAACTTGCAGAGCCTGTGTTGAAGTCTGCCCTGTTGGAATAGATCACGTAGATTATATTACCCAAACAAGACAGAATTTACTTTTAATACAGGGTAAAGTCCCTCATGAAACTCAAAGTACTTTAAGAGCACTTGAAAGCAAAGGAACACCAGTTGGAACAAACGAAGAAAGAACTGACTGGACCACTGGCTTAGATATAAAATTTCTAAAAAGTGGTGATCAGATCGATGTATTATACTGGGTAGGATGCATTTCTGCTTTTGATTCAAGAAAACAAAAAATAGCGAAATCCATGGTAGAGATTCTAAACAAGAGCGGTGTTTCTTGGGGAATGCTAGGAAATCTAGAGCGCTGCACAGGTGACCCAGCTAGACGACTAGGAGATGAAAATACTTTTCAATCTTTAGCGAAACAAAATATTACAACATTTAAAAGTGTTAACTTTAAAACTATTGTTACTCACTGCCCGCATTGTCTTAATACAATAAAAAACGAGTATCCTGAATTCGGTCATATTTCAGAGTCAAATGTTAGAATACTTCATCACTCTACATATATTGCAGAGTTATTAGCTAATAATAAAATTACTATAGATAAATCAAGAGACAATAACGATACTATTACTTTTCATGATCCATGTTATCTAGGTAGATATAACGATGAATATGACTCCCCTCGTGAAGTAATTGTCTCACTGGGTAGAAAGAAAATGACAGAGATGAAGTCTAATAAACAAAAAAGCATGTGTTGTGGCGCAGGTGGTGGGCATTACTGGCATGATATGAAAGTTGGTGAGAGAGTTAACAAACAACGAGTAGCAGAAGCTGTAGAAACTAGCTCCAATATAATAGCGTCAGCATGCCCATTTTGTCTGCAAATGTTAGAAGACGGTGTTAAATTAAATAACACTGAAGAAAGTATCGAAGTTCGAGATATCTCAGAGCTTGTTTGTGAACAACTTGCTTAGTATTGCAAGATTTTTAATTTAAAGGATATTTGATCTTTTCGGAGCTTAATTTTTTGAGATAAATTATAGTACTGATGGTAGCAAGACCAACAAAAAATAAAAAACCAGCAAATAAGAACGCTATGATTTCAGGCTTAACGATAATAAGAACAGCAAAAACTAGCATCCAAACACCTGCAAGAATAGACATTCTATAAATTGTGTTAGATTCTAATAATTTTTTTAAACTTAATTGAAGTATCACTTTATTTAAATTTACTTTATTTTTCTGGCAATAATAAATACCCTACCACTATATGACGGCAGAAGTTAAGAAAAATTTTCTAATATTTACAGATATCACTATTTTAAGCCCTAGTCTCTGGATAGGTGCTGGAATAATTAGGAAAATTAATGAAAATTCTAACCCCGAAAATATATGCTACCACACCCACACTAAATCACTAGTATTTTTAAATGCTCTGAATTCTAATGAAGCCGAGCTACAAATGGGCTTAATAACTATATCTAAAATTTTAGAACACACTGATAGTATAAATTGGTATGTAGACCTACCCCATATTAGAGAAGTTTCAAAAAAATATACCAAAGCAGAAGAGCCACAAAAAAAAGCTCTTAGTCTAATATTAGAAAAACGAATAGCAAAACTTCCCACTCTACCCTCAGAAAAATCTAAACATCAACTAGCTCATAGAAGTTGTAGTATCGCTAGAGGTTTAATTTTAGAATCAGGCTTGGACTTAGAAAATAAAGTGGAGTTAGTGAAATATGTAATTGGGCGGAAAGAATTTAGTAATTGGGATGTGAGTAGTTATTAAATTTATTTCTTACCTAACAATAAAAGACAAAGCCCGCTTATCGCCATTAGCATAAAAAGCAGAGTCAGTAGTGATCTCCAAATTACTCGCCGTTAAATTCTCTAATTTCCTTTTTTCCCCAGCTTTAATTTTAAAGCTTTCTTTGAGAATCTCATTACCTGAGTTATCTGTACCTTTAACTAAAAAACTAACCTGTTCTTTATTACTAATAGGTACTTCTAGCATTAATTCACTAGCTGGATTTATTATACTAGCTCTTGGACTACACCATAAAAAGCTACTGCCGGTTGTAGTATCAATTTCATTTGAATAGCAGCCTGATATTTTATCTAAGGTACCATTAGGATATTCAAGCACATTATGAACTATAAAAAGTAAAAAAATTACTGGATAAATAAATGACTTATTCTTTTCTAAAAATTCTAGTTTGAAGTACTCAGGACTACTAGCTAGTGAAATCCCTAAAAATATAAAAAATAAATACTGTAAACTCTGGACATAGAATACTTCTTGAACCTGTCCGTATATTAAAAACGAGCATGAGAAGCAAAAGGAGAATAAACAGATTATCAGCTTATCTCGGCTAATATTTGGATTGTTTATAGCCCTGTATCCTGCTTTAATACAACTTAATAATATTAGTAATAAACTAAAAAGACCTAAAACCCCTTTCCCCGAAAAAGTCTGCATAAAAACATTATGCGCAGAGCCATGAAGAGGTAGATCTATCTCTTTATAATATCGCCCAGTTTCTTTATAAAATTCTTTTTCATACTGTAATGAGAAACTTTCACTTCCTGCTCCTAGAATTGGATGCAGCATGCCTAATTTCAGTCCTGCATTAAAAAACTTTGTTCTATCACTAGTATTACTGATTTGTTTAAATCTATCTGAATAGCTCCATAAGCCGTGGAAGCTTCTTCCTTCTACCAATTCAAACTTTGAGACTGCCCATATTAAAGACAAACTTAGAATTACTGTTATTGGTATTGAAAATAGGATTTTTACAAAGGAGGACTTTAAAACAGTCAAAAAAGTAATCTTATTAGAATTATCAAATTTATTCTTTTCAAAAATATAAAAACAATAAATTGCACTCCAAATAACAAATAAGGTGATTGGATAAGAAAGCCAAGCTCCTCGTTGATAGCTGAGAATTAAAGCGAACTCAGATATAAGTAATATAAATACTATTAAAAATGCTCTAAATTTAAAGCTTAACTTGAGTAATAATAATACCAAAATTGAGGGGACTACTAAAGTAACATACTCAGCAAACCAACCAGAATGTCCGAAGAAAGACTGAAGTCTAAACTCAACTCCACCTGGGTTTACTAAAGGATCAATCGGCCGAAGTGTATTTAATATCCCAGGGTAATAATAGTTGTAGAATCCAACACCAAGTGTAGTAAGTAAACCTAAGGTAAAAACTATTAAGTAAGACTGAGCAGTAATATGATTATTAGTGATACTGCTTCTAACTTTTTTGTATACTAAGTAAGCTAATAAAGTTTGTATTACAGAGGACAGAGGATAATATATAGAATTTTCTTCTTGAGTTAGAATATAAAATATAAATCTAACTAAATATTCTAGTTTTTGTGACAGTCCCTGACCTGACATGAAAATAGAATATAATATCGAAAGAACTTCCTGACAGTAAAATACTCCTAGAGAGAGTACTGATATTAAAACGTAAATACCGGGCAGGTTAACAAATTTATTATTTGTTAGTTCTCTGCTAGCCGATTTTTTTTTATTAGAAAAAAGTTCTAATAAAGAGCTCGCTAATATTAAAAAGACAAAAATAGACGTTAAATATAAAACATGAGTACTACCTGGTCGATTGCCAAACATTGGCAGTAAAAAACAAGGCAAAAGGAATAATGTAGAATAAAGGAATTTAAACAAATTAATATGTATTTTATTGCAGAATAGCACTCTTTCTATAAAAAATTGATTATAGTGACAAATTAAAATAGATAGTCTCTAAATTTTAATTGGGCATTTGAACTAATATGATAAACTCGGTAACTATTCTAGGATCATCTTCAGGTAGAAACGCAGGAGATGCTGCCCTTCTTTCAGGAATTATGGATTGTATTGATAAGGCTTGCGGTAGAAGAGTCCTTTTCGAAATCCCAACTTACAGACCTGATTACATTTGGCATAACTACGAGAACAAGACTAGACCTATTAGTATGCTTCCATGGCATGGAACAGCGGGAATGTTTGGTATCCCTACTTTAAGTTCTATTAGAAGAAGTGACGTTACAATCATCTATGATGCAATGTTGTTTGATAGAAACTTATGGAACCCTCTCACTAACTATATGTCCACAGCATGGGCTTTCCTAAAGCATCTTAAAAGATCAGGAAGTATAGTTGGATTTTACAACGTTGGTGCAGGTCCTGTGACTACTGACTGGGGTAAAAGGATGCTACGCGAGCTAGGAGAGTTAGCAGACTTTATAACTGTTAGAGAAGAAGACTCTTATAATCTTCTAAAAGACTTCGGGATAAATGAAGAAAAAATGTTGATTACTGCTGACAATGCTATTCCTGTTTCATGTCCAAGTGAACAAAAAATAGATCAAATATTTAAAAGCATTAAATTAGACCCAACTAATGAAATATTAGCTATAAACATAAATAGCTATCTTAATTCCTGGGCGGGACTAGATCAAAAAACCTTAACTAAAGATGACTTTATTAACACTTATAGTCAGGCTCTTAATCAATTCCTAAATGAAAAGAAAGTACCAGTTCTTTTTGTAGCAACTCAACACTCTGATGTACCAGTAACAAAAGAGTTAATGGAAAAAACGACAGGAGCATATGGTAAAGCTCTTTTCTCAAATATTGAATACAATCATCATGATGTAAAAGGAGTACTCTCAAAAGTATCCCTACTTTTTGGAATGAGATTGCATGCTAATATTTTAGCAACTTCTGCCCTTACTCCTGCTGTAGCGCTAGTATTTCAAAAGAAAGTTGAAAGTTATTATAATGTATTAGGATTACCTAAGAACATTTTATCTTTTTCAGATTTCTCAAAAGAGTCATTACTTTCACAGTTAAACTATGGCTGGGATACAAGAAAAGAAGTAAGAGAGAAACTAACAGCTATAATACCGAAATTAGCACTTGAAACTGCTAAAGCTGCAGAGATAATTTCTGCGATTGATCAAGGCAAGGATTTTCTTAAAGTTCTCAGAGATTTAAAGCACGGGATTTAAAAAGAGAAAGCTATATATCAAGCTTATAAAAAGCGGTGAAGATAAATAGTATCTTCACCGCTTAAGTTAGATTTTAGTAATTACGAGCCTCTGATTACAGTACAGCTCTTTGCATATAGTGGGATATATATATTCAAACCAAAGATCTCACGATCCATAGTTGAAACACTTGTTATTCCACCATTCTTTTTTGCAGCTTCAACACTTGAGTCACCAGTAGCTACTATTCCTAGTATATTCTGAGTACAAGCTTTGCCTACTTTAGTTTGAGCTGTGCTATCTCCTGCAGACTCTGCTTGAGTGCCGATAGCTACAACAGCAGGGCCAGACTTAGGAAGTCCCGCGATGCCGCAACCACTAAGCAATGAAAGCGCTATTGAAACAATAATAAGGTTTTTCATATTACCTCTATTGTCCAGCTACTTTTGTACAAGCCTTTCCGTAAACACTTAAAATTGACCAATAACTTCTATCTATTGTTGCAATCTTAGTGATACCAGCATTTTTCTTAGCCATATCGATAGATGAATCACCAGTTGAAACAATTCCTAGAATATTTTGCGCACAAGCTTCACCGCTTTTGTTAATAATGACGCCGTTATTCGCTTGAACACCTTCAGTCACTTCAGTAAAAATTCCTCCTGGGCCTGCACTTGGTAAAGTTGAAGCACATGCGGAAGTTAATAGAAGTACTCCAGATACTATTAATAGTTTTCTCATTAGGTAATCTCCTTAATATAATAATGCAGTATTCTTATTTCTGAATAACAGTACTGTCCAGATCTATTTTATAACCTAATGGCAAACTCCTTAGAATCAATTTAAGCCCTTTTTAAAATATAAATGATAAAATTTTACGTAAAATTCTTAAATTTAATCTCATGATTAAAGATATTTAGACATTCAAACGATATTTCTTCTAAGTAGTTCATGAGGTATTAGATGTACAAAAATTCAAGATTAATTATCGCCCTTAGTTTTCTAGTTTTAGTTTCTGCTTGTAGCAGAAACAATATAAAGCCTGGAGAAATTCCCAACCTACCGCCGGTAGCTAGTCAAAATGATGTTGGAAGATCCTTAGGGGCTGTTCAAAATAAAGCATATAAAGAAAATACAATATTAGTAAATTCTGGTGCTAGTTTTGATAGAGTTAAAAGAATAATGGATAGACTAGCAGTCGCTGCTGGTATGGATAGTTATCGCTACCCTATTTTTGTAGCAGAAAACCCTGATCCTAGAACTGCAAATGCTTTTATATATAGTGGCACAACTGTAGTAGTATATTCGGCTCTCATTAACAAAGTACGATCTGATGAAGAATTAGCAGCAGTGCTTGCTCATGAAACTGGACATATGCTTGGAAGACACCATGAAGATAAAACAGAAGAGGAAAGAGCTGGTGTAGTCTCTATTGTAGGAAAAGTTTTAGGTTATACTCTTGGAGCTATAGCAGCTGTTGGTGCAAAAGACGGTGGAGTAATGGCACGAAGAATTGCAAATGGAACTTATCAAGCTACAACAATAGTTGGCCAAGGTGCTTTCGTAAAATCTTATAGCAGAGATAAAGAAAGAGAAGCAGATTCAATAGGACTCACCTTAATGGCCAAAGCTGGCTACGACCCAAGAGCTGCTGTTGGCTTTTGGAGACGCGCAAATCAGGTATTTGGAGGTGGTGCTAGTATAGCATTCTTAAGCACACATCCAAGCCATGAAGATAGAGCTCAGGACCTAGAATCACAATTAGATGTCGCTTTTAAATTTTATAAAAAGCCTGTAGGAAAAACGGTTGATACGGCTCAACCTAACTTACCTTTGAAAAAACAAACGATAGCTCTAAAATAGATCAGTAGAGATAAGGCAGGATCTTATTAATTCTGCCTTATTAAATTCTTAGGATAGTATATATCCTGACATCTGGTATTTACGCACTCTTCACCTTGTGGACAATCAGGAGTTTTCATACATCTTCCAGGTTCTAATTTCGGCTTTGCTGATGAGCAAGATGATAAAACTAAAACAGTAAAAGCAACTAATAATAATCTAAATAAAATATTCATAAATTCGATTTTAAATATTTTTAACTTTCAATAATTTCACCGATAAGATCATATCCAGCAACTTCTGTAATCTTAATATTTACAAATTGCCCCTCCATTGAAGCTGGTTCAAAATCTTCTGGAACATCATTTACTATAGTTAGCCCATCCCCATCTGGACCCTGCCAGCTAAACCTAGCTCTGTATAACATATCAGATTCAGGGTGTACTCCTTCAAAAATAGCTCGTTCCGAAGTTCCTACTAAAAGATTTAGACGTTTAGAAAGTGACTCTTGCTGAGCCATCATAAGCCTAGCTCTTCTTTCATCTTTAACTTCTTTTTTAACCTGATTAGCATGAGTAAAAGATTTTGCTTCTTTTTCTTGCGAATAAGTAAAAACTCCAACATGAGTAAAGTGACCTTCCTTGATATAATCCTCTAACAATCTTACATCCTCTTCAGTTTCACCTGGAAAACCTGTTATAAATGTCGTCCTTAGATGTAAACTAGGAGCAATTGTTTTAATTTGCTCAACTAAGTTTCTTGTCCCTTTTTCACCAAGAGGTCGATTCATTAACTTTAATACAGAATTAGAAATATGCTGAATTGGCATATCAAAATAATTACATATTTGCGGCGAATCTCTGATGATCTTTACTAACTCCTCCGTTACTCCTACTGGATAAGCATAATACAATCTAAGCCAGAAATCGTGCATACTATTATCTTGAAGGACAGTGTGAACTAATTTAGGAAGCTCACTCTTGATTCCTCTATTTCCTTCGTAGTCTGATCCGAAAGCAGTAAGATCTTGTGCTATAAAATTTATTTCTTTAATCCCCTGCTCTAATAAACCAGTTACTTCCTTAGATACTGAATTTATCTGTCTTGATCTAAACGAGCCTCTAATTTTTGGAATAATACAAAATGCACAAGGTCGATCACAACCTTCGGCTACTTTAACATATGCACTATATGAACCAGTAGAAACAACCCTTGGCGAAGAATCATCATATAAAAAGTACGGTCTTCTAGCTTCATCAAAAGCATTTACTGCTTTTTGAGCATTAGAGTTATCTATGACATCACTACCAATTAACAGAAGCTCATCAGTAGAAATAAATAAATCAACTTCAGGTAATGTTTCAATCAGCTGATCACGGTACCTCTCTACCATACAACCACATACTATTAGTTTTCGGCAACGTCCTTCCTCTTTATACTGAGATACCTGAAGAATAGTATCAATACCCTCTTTCACTGCCGACTCAAGAAAAGCACAAGTATTAACAACGATAAGATCTGCATCTGCTAGTTCATCTATCGGGACATATCCTCTTTTTTGCAAAGCCCCAATCATCACCTCAGAGTCTACCATATTCTTTGAACATCCAAGGGTAACAAAAGCAACTGTTCCACCGTAGTCCTTAGCTTGTATATTTGAACTTAGCTCCTTAGCCCCAGAAAATAAATTATCAGTAGAGCAGGAATTATTTTCTGAATCTGAAATTACATTTAATCTTTTTTTTGTAGTCATATTCTTAGTTATTATAGATAATATCAGCGTCACTTGGAGGGATAAAAACAAAACTTGAATCAATTATTTCTTTATCTATTACTAAATCTTTAAATAAAAATTCATTAATAGTATCTGAAACATCTGTCATTCTTGCACCGATTGGAACATATGTACTTTTAGAAACTAGCAAGCTCAAAGTCTTTAAACTACTAGTTTGATTTTTTGGTGACATGACTAATAATTTACCAGCAACAGTATCGCATCCTGACAATAAGTTAAAAGTCTCACTAATCTTACCAATTCCTAACATGAACATAGCCGGGACTTCAGTATCAAAACTTTTCTTAAGTTCTCCTACAGTTACCTGATTCACTTGCGGCTCAAAGAACCAAACTGTTTCACTATCAGAAATAAATTTTTTGTTATCTGGTGTGTGATATTCCCAATTCATTTTCCCTGGCATTTTAAATGTTGCAAGCCCTGAGCTTTTTATTGCTTCAGTAAGTCCAATAATTTGAGCAGATTGAGTAAAATTTGCAGACAATGATTTTATAGTTCTATATTTTTCTTCAACTAGTTTTGAAGTTTTTTCTAATTCTGTTGCTCTTAGCTTATGTTTGCATTTGAATTCTTCTGTTATCTCTGAGTCTGACTCTAGACTTTCAGCGAGTACAACTGAACTAGATTGAAAAGAGATAAAGAGAACAATTACAGAGCATAAGAAGTATATGCAGTGTAAGAAGTCATTTTTAATTCTCATAGTTATTTCCTAGTATTTAATTGCGAGAACTTATACCCTTAACTAAACTATGGCAACACCTGAAACTTTGACAATTACTTAATTATTTAGTATTAAACTATAATATATAAATATCCCACAATAATTATCTCTAGGATTTAAAAGTTATGTCATTTGAAATGTTTAAGTCTGGTAAGTTACACTTCTCAAAAATAGAAGTATCTGTAATGAGATGTCTTGTTGAAAAAAGAACTAAGGCTATAGGACCTGCTCTAGCTGAACTTTTTGAGATTGGAACAGCTGCTGGATTAAAAGATCAAGATGAAGTTCTTAGAGCTTTATATACTCTTGAGGGTAAAGGTCTAGCTAGCCCTGAACCAGAAGGTGATTTTACTTCTAACAAGTGGAAAGCAACTGAAGTTGGAGTACGTGCATTAGAAGTAGTTGAAGCCGCAGTAGTTGCTAACACTGCTCAAAAAGCAGCTTAATATAAATATTATATTAAGCTGCTAAAGCCTGTTCTAACTTTTTCTTTGCTCTCATACTTTCCGTTGCCAGCTGTCCACAAGCAGCACTAATATCCATGCCCTTTGACCAACGTATAGTTGAGTTCATGCCTTTACTTAGCAAAGTCTTTTGCCAAATTTGAACCCTCTCAGCCTCAGGAGGGTAATAACCAAGACCAGAATTTGAATTATAGGGAATTAAATTAATCTTTGCAGGAATTCCTCTTAATAAAACTGGAAGCCTTTTCATATCTTCATCAGTATCATTAACACCTGCTAAAAGTACGTATTCAAAAGTTATTCGTCTACCAGCTTTTAAAGGAAACTGCCTAAGAGTTTCTAATAAATCTTCTAATGGCCAACGTTTATTGATTGGCATTATTTCAGTTCTTACTTCATCAGTAGTCGCATTAAGTGAAATTGCAAGATTTGCTCGCGCAGAACTTTCACCAAATTCTTTAATAGCCGGTATAAGGCCTGAAGTAGATACAGTAATTTTCCTACCTGAAAAATTCAACCCATGTTCATCGTTAAGTATTTTAACGGTTGAAATAACTGAGTCTTTATTATGAAGTGGTTCACCCATTCCCATAAAAACTATATTTTGAAATGGCGCTTGAGCTTCGGGGTCATCAAAAGTTATTCCACGCTCCCCCCTACTCCATACATCTTCCTGCACTGCCATCACCTGCCCTATAATCTCTGAAACTTTAAGATTTCTCTTAAGTCCCATTTGTGCAGTACGGCAAAATTTACAGCCTATTGCACAACCAACCTGACTGGAAACACAAAGTGTAAATCTTGTAGGCTGACAAATAAGTACTGACTCAACTTCGGAACCATCTTTTAATTTTAGTAAATACTTTCTTGATCCATCAACGGAATTTTGTGAGAATATAATCTCTGGCAGAGTAATCTCAAATGACTCTGCTAATGCTTCTCTTAATTTTTTTGAAATATCTGTCATAGAAGAAAAGTCCTTAACTCGTCTTCTATATACCCACTGAAATATTTGTCTTAGACGATAAGGAGTTAGGTCTAAGCTATCTCCAATAACAGATTTAATGACTTCTTTTAAGCCATCTTGGTCGTAGTCTAGTAAATTAAACTTTGTTTCCATAATCTACTAAACTACATTTCACTATACTAGCTAATTAATCTAACTCGTTATTATAGTTCTGGGAAAAAGAATGATATTTCTGTTTTAGCATTCTCTAAGCTATCAGAACCATGAACTGTATTTGCGTCAATACTTTCAGCAAAATCAGCTCTTATTGTTCCAGCAGCTGCTTCCTTAGGGTTAGTTGCTCCCATTAGATCTCTATTTTTGGTAACAGCATTTTCACCTTCGAGAACTGAAACAAAAACAGGTCCTGAAGTCATGAATGTTACTAAATCCTTAAAAAATGGTCTTTCTTTATGAACACCATAAAAAGATCCTGCTAAATTTGAATCAAGACTCATCATCTTTGCAGCTACTATTTTTAGTCCTGCATCTTCAAATCTAGTTAATATTTTACCTATTACATTCTTAGCTACACCATCAGGTTTTACTATTGATAGAGTTCTTTCAACTGCCATATTATTCCTTTTCTACTTTATTAATTATTTTTAATTATTATTTTTTACTTGTAATTTCAGCTAATTTCCTGCCCATATCAGCTGGTGAGCTCACTGTATGAATGCCCGCAGCTTCCATAGCCTTATATTTATCAGCAGCTGTTCCCTTACCACCTGAGATGATCGCACCAGCGTGCCCCATTCTTCTACCAGTAGGAGCAGTCGCTCCTGCGATAAAACCAACTATTGGTTTCTTGCAGTTTTGTTTAATCCACTCACTAGCTTCTTCTTCTGCGTTTCCGCCAATCTCACCTATCATTATAATAGAATGAGTCTCTGGATCGTCATTAAATAGGCTTAAGCAATCAATAAAGTTAGTTCCATTTAATGGATCTCCACCAATACCGATACAAGTAGACTGACCGATTCCAAGCTTAGTTAATTGTCCAACTGCTTCATAAGTTAAAGTACCTGATCTCGAAACTACCCCGACATTACCCTTTAAATGTATGTGCCCTGGCATAATACCAATTTTACATTCATCAGGAGTTATAATCCCAGGACAATTTGGTCCGATCAATCTAGTCTTAGAATTTCTAAGATAGCTTTTTACTGCAAGCATATCCTGAACCGGAATACCTTCAGTGATACAAACAATTAATTCAAGACCAGCATCAGCAGCTTCAATTATAGAATCAGCTGCATACGGAGGTGGTACAAAAATCATAGAAGAATTAGCACCAGTTTCTTTTATAGCTTCTTTAACAGAATCAAAAACTGGAAACCCTTCAATTTCAGTTCCTCCCTTACCTGGAGTAACACCACCTACTAGTTTAGTACCGTAATCTCTACAACCCTTTGAATGGAATAAACCTGACTTACCAGTTATTCCCTGAGTTATTACTTTAGTATTTTTTCCAACAAGTACTGACATACCTTATTTCCCCCTAACTGCTTTTACTATTGCATCAGCTGCTTCATCCATATCATCAGCAGGTATGATTTTAAGACCAGACTCAGAAAGTAATTTCTTTCCAAGTTCCACATTAGTTCCTTGAAGCCTACATACAACAGGAACTTCAAGTTTTAATTCTTTACAAGCTTCAATGACACCTGAAGCGATAACATCGCATTTCATAATCCCACCGAAAATGTTAACAAAAACACCCTTAACTGCCGCATCTTTTAAGATAAGCTTAAAGGCCTCAGTAACTTGCTCTTTGGTAGCCCCGCCGCCGACATCTAAAAAGTTTGCTGGCTCTCCACCTGCTTGCTTAACAATATCCATTGTTGCCATGGCAAGTCCAGCACCATTAACCATGCAACCGATGTTACCATCAAGAGCAACGTAATTAATACCGACCTCGGAAGCTCTAATTTCTCTCTCGTCTATTTCATCATAGTCAAGGAAGTTAAATGCTTGTCTTTGTCTGAATAATGCATTGTCATCAATACTCATCTTAGCATCAAGGCATATGAACTCACCGTCTGCTGTTTGAATCAAAGGATTAATTTCTAGTAAGTCACAATCAGTTCCCTTAAAAGCATTGTATAAACTTTTAAAAACTTTTGAAAACTTAGAAACCAAAGGTCCTTCAATTCCTAAAAACTTAGCAACTAATCTAGAGTGATACTCTTGGAATCCACTTTCTAAAGTTATTGGTAATGTAAGGATTTTTTCTGGAGAATGCTCAGCTACTTCTTCAATCTCCATTCCGCCTTCTTTTGAAGCTATTGCAGAGATGCAACCTCTTTGTCTATCTACTATTAAGCTCAGATAGTACTCATGCTTAATATTTGCTCCACCTTCAACATAAACTTTCTTAACTAAAACCCCTTCAGGTCCAGTTTGAGGTGAAACTAAATTCATTCCTATTATTGACTTAGCATATGAAAATGCCTCATCAGGACTCTTAGCTAACTTCACTCCTCCAGCCTTTCCTCTTCCACCCGCATGTACTTGTGCCTTTACAACACAAACACCAGTAGACTTCCCATTAACAAGACCAAGATTGACAGCAGCCTTCTGAGCTTCTCTTGGAGTATAAGCTAAGAATCCAGGTAAAACTGGTACTCCGTAGCCCTTTAAAATAATCTTCCCTTGATACTCGTGTAAATTCATTATTATTTCCTATTCTTAAAGTAAAGTAACTAGTTCTTTAACAGCTTCTGCACTGACATTAAGTTCTTTCTTCTCAGCGTCAGTAAGATCTATTTCAATTATTTTTTCTATTCCACCAGCACCGATCTGAACAGGCACGCCGATGTATAAATCCTTATACCCGTATTCTCCGTTTAACTTAGCAGCTGCTGGAAGAACTTTCTTCTGATCTTTTAAATAACTCTCTGCCATCTCTAACGCTGACGCTGCAGGAGAACAAAAAGCAGAGCCGGTTTTTAGTAAAGCAACAACCTCTCCTCCAGCCCCTCGTACTCTTTTTTCAATTTCTGTAAGTCTATCAGCTTTAATAAACTTACTAACAGGTATTCCATTTACAGTAGTATGAGATCTAACTGGCACCATAGTATCTCCATGACCACCAAGAACCATCGCATTTACTGAGCTAGGTGAAACTCCAATTTCCTCAGCTAAAAATGCTCTATACCTAGCAGAATCTAATACACCAGCCATTCCGACTACCATATTTGCTGGTAGTCCAGTTTCTCTCTGACATAATGTTACCATTGCATCCAAAGGATTTGAAACTACAATCACAAAACTCTTAGGTGCATATTCCTTTATACCTTTTGCTACAGACTTCATGATGTCTGCATTAGTCTTTAATAAATCATCTCTAGACATGCCAGGCTTTCTAGCAATACCAGCTGTGACGATACATACATCAGCGCCTTTTATATCTTCATAAGAGTTTGTGCCCTTAATTGAAACAGACCCTTGAAATACTGGCGTGCAGTGTGATAAGTCCAATGCCTTACCTTGAGGGACTCCTTCAACAACATCAAAAAGAACAACATCACCAAGTTCTTTATATAAAGCAAGGTAAGCTAAGGCTCCACCAATATTACCTGCTCCAATAAGTGCGATTTTTTTTCTAGTAGTATTCATTGTATGAGACATATATTATAGGAAATAGTGTTTAAATTTGTGCTTTACGTAGCATGAATATGACTTGGTTCCAAGTATAGTAAGTAGCTATTTTTCTTGATTATTCCGCTTATTATCAACTTTTTACATATTTTTTGTAAAAACGATTAAATTCTAAACATAATCTTACCGATAAGCTCCTATAGGCTTATAAAGTAAAGTTAAAGTAAGGATCAAAATGGACTGGAAAACAGGTTATATTTTAGGTAGACCAGAGTTAGACGGCAAAGTAAGTATCGTTCATACTGCTGACAAGCTTAAAGATGCAAGATATTGGCTACAATATATTGCAAAGCCTAATGATACAATTTTCACTACACCGGCTCATCCAAATTATAAGGGAACAAACGGCGAACCCACATATATGTGCCACTTAGTTCAACGCGGGAAAATGGATTACAATGAAGCACAATGGAAAAAAGCTGCATTTAATTCACCTGATACAGTTATGAACTTTGTAGTAGCAGATCCAAGTGTTAACAAACCAACAGAAGAAACCAATGCTCCAAAGGCAATGTCTGAAACTGAGATTATTCAATTAGCCACTGGAAAACCTACTAAACTCAATCTTGAACAGATAAAAGGAATACTAAATTTTAATGCGAAAAAATTAGAAATCATCCTAACAGATCCTACTAAATGGATAGACTGGGAATCAGCACTAATGTTAATGACAAAGGATGTTTTTGTATTATCAGCAAATCCAGACTCAGAATGGCCCCTAACAGTAACCTTAAAGCCTAAAGAGGGAAAAGGTGAAACTATGGATTATAATGCTGGCATGCAATTTATTGTAAGGCCAAGAGCTGCTTATTAATTTTCACAAGCAGTACTGAAACTATAAATTATAAACAGACCGTATTGATTTATAATAATAATTATATAGTAAGAACAATATATTATATAATTAAAAGATGGAATCAACCATTAATACAGATAATTCAAATACAGACTACGACTTATTCCCAGACTTTTCTGAAAGAGGAAAAGTATACCAATTGTTTTACAATTCTTGGAAAAGACTTTTTGATATCACACTGGCATTAGCATTATTATTTTTCGTTGTTCCAATAATGATAGTGCTCTCTCTTATAATCAGATTAACAAGTTCTGGTCCTGCCATATATTGTCAAAGAAGACTAACTACCAACGGAAGAATATTTACCATGTTTAAATTTAGAACAATGGTAACAGATGCTGAAATAAACACAGGAGCTACTTGGGCTAAAAAAAATGATCCTAGGGTTACAAGACTAGGAAGAATAATGCGAAGAACTAGATTAGACGAACTACCGCAGTTAATAAATGTTTTAATTGGGGATATGAGTCTTATTGGACCAAGACCTGAAAGACCAGAAATCGCAAAAGATCTTTGTAAAGAATTTGGTACTTTTAATGAAAGATACAAAGTACCTGCAGGACTCACTGGACTAGCTCAAGTATCATCCGGATATGCTGACTCAGTTGATAGCTATAAGACCAAGCTTTTATATGACATTCTTTATGTGAGAAAAAGATCTATTAAATTAGATTTAATAATTACAATTAAGACTGTCTATGTTCTACTAACAGGGCACGGTGCCAGATAGTTAAGTGCCAGATAGTTAAGGCAAAAGATAATTAAGAAAAAAACTCTTTCTTCCACCAATTAAAAAACTCCCCCATCCCCTCACTAAAACTAGTTTTAGGATCGTAACCAAAAGCTTCTTTTGCTTTTGAAATATCTGCATTGGTTAAATTCACATCACCTGGCTGCATCGGGAGCTGATTTATTTTAATTTTCTTATCTGTAACTTTTTCTATAGTTTCAATAGCTTCGTTCAATGACACCGTAGCGGAATTTCCAAGATTAAAAATATTAAATTTGCTCTCGTTATTTATATAATTCAAAGCTCCAATGAAGCCTGAAACAAAATCATCAATATAGGTATAATCTCTTCGAGTTGAACCATCTCCGAATTTAGAAATAGCATTACCGCATAAAGCGGCTTTTAAAAACAGCCATGGAGCCATATCAGGTCTTCCTCTTGGACCGTAAACTGTGAATGGCCGAACAACTGTTATTTGCAAACCATATAAACTACTATAAGTATGACCCAGCACTTCAGATGCTTTTTTAGTAGCAGCATAAGGAGAGATTGGTTTATCAGTAGCAGAATCGTCTTCTTTAAAAGGAATTTGAGTAGAATTTCCATAAACAGAGGAAGAAGAAGTAAGAACAAAGTTCTGTACCTTAGCTATTCTTGCAAGTTCAAGTAAATTTAATGTCCCCCGAACATTTACTTCTTGATACAACATCGGGTCACTAATAGAAGGCCTAACCCCTGCTCTTGCTGCTATGTGCGCGATCTTAGTAATTGTATAATCTTCAGCTAAATTTAATACTGCTTCTGTATCTCTGATATCTAGTTTTAAAAAAGAAAAGTTTGGATAATGATTAAGTATACTAAGATTTTTTTCCTTGTAGGAAACATCGTAGTAATCATTAATTTCATCGACACCTAATATAGTATGTCCTGATTGTAATAACTTCTCAGATACGTGAGAAGCAATAAAACCTGCTACCCCTGTCACTAGAATGACTTCTTTTTTACTCATTTTTATATTTTTGCATTAATTCAATTGTTAAAGTATTAGCATAATGGGTAGAAGAGTGAAACTCGCCTAATAGATTTACGAAGAATCTATTAGGCGTTTTGGTAAATACACTCAGGTTTTTCGTAAAGGGTTTTAAAAATGGAGTTCGATTACTCAGAATTTAGTCAAAGTTCACTTATTTGTATACTTGCTGGCGAAGATAATAAAGCGATAATAATTAAAATTACAGCCTTACTACCACTTGACGAGCAAGATATATTATTTTTCAAAGAGCAAATAAATTTACTTGAAATTAATAATCCGATTTTATTAGAGCTAAATCTGCAGAAGAAACACGGCATATATGAGGCGAAAACTACTTCTTTACTAGATAGTCTAGAAAATAATATTACGTTTTTAATCCAAGAGATTGAAAACCGTGTTAGAGACCCTGAATCATTCCCTGCTCAACCGCTATTAATATACACAGATAGTTCCGTCTATACTGCTTTTAGAAATACTTTCATCATGCTGCCTGTAAAAAATAGATTCTGGCATCCACCTTTGGCTCTTAGTAGTGACATGTCTATAGAGAAGGACAATCTCTCCGCTGAATTATTAGAACTAATTTCACTTCCAGTTATAATTAAAGATATTTCAGTCAGTATTCAATGGTCATTACTCAGACTTATTTTAGGTGGAGCAGTGATATTGGTGTTATTAGTAGTCTTAACACTTAACCTCTTCAACTTCTTAGCTTGGATAATTTCTATTTTTATTTTCTTCATTGTTCAATGGTTTGGAAAAAAACAACTTACAACGATTAAAGAAAAAATAGTAATTAAGGATTTTTTTTGGCAACGCCTTAAATTACTGAGTAATAATTATTATGAATACGGAAAAAAATATGGACTGTATAAATAATAAAACTTAGTTCAATGCATGAAAATGCTAATCAGGGTTTTTGTATTTACCAAAGCCCTTTTTATTTTATGAAAAAGAAAAGGTTGAGGCGTCAGCTTCAACCATAAAGAGAAATGGAAACATTATAAAAACGATCAAAAAACTTGATGTAAATCTAGTCGCATCCATCCCAAGGTTGGAAGTTCGCTGCTCGACGAAGATGTTCTTCTTTGGAAAGTTGGTTATCCTTAGAAGTCTCTTCACTTTTTGACTCAGAGTTTTTAGTATCTTCGTCAACAACAACTTCAACAGCTTCACCTTGTGCGCAGCTCATTTGCAAACACTCCCTTACGAACCTCATACTGTTAATATTTTTTTCATTGAGCCTCTCTCAATGAATCCGTAACAGCTATGGATCAGAAAAGTACATTAAATTAAAACTTAAATACCTCTCTAAACCACAGCTGTAAGGAATAAATATTAGAAATTAAAACCTTTTTTGACGCCTCATCTTGTAACTAGTTATGAAGAATCTAGTAATTCTAACAAGTTGTAATAGATCCTTACTGTTCGATATGGGACAATGGGATTTATATTCGTTTGTATGGGGACAGAAGGTTAATAAATTAAGATTTATCACTTAATCTATATAATTTGATAAGTGCATGATTGCCCAACTCCGCCCCCTCGCCCTTTACAAATGATTCGAACAAATTACGAACAAGATCAGTAACAGGTAATTCTACTCCTAAAAACTTTGCCTCTTCTAATACAAAATTTAAATCTTTCAGCATATCTCTTGCATAAAAACCTGGTTCATAATTATCTTTTTGAACTCTAGGGAAATAATTTTCTAGTGCCCAAGAGCCTGCTGAACCAGAACGAACTATCTGATAAGTTTTATCAATATCCAAACCTAAACTTTCAGCAAAATACATTCCCTCTGACATACTCGCTATAGAGATAGCGATCATCATCTGATTAATACATTTTGTAAGTTGACCTCGTCCGACATCTCCGACTCTAACGATAGTTTTCCCTAACACTTCAAGAATCGGTTTAATTTTAGAAAAATCTTCTTCATTTGCTCCAACCATAATTGCTAAAGTAGCATTCCGAGCACCAACATCACCCCCAGTTACTGGAGCATCAATAAAGGTACATCCAAAATCTTTTAAAATAAAATTTAAATCTACCACTGCACGAGGTGCTATTGTAGAGAAGTCTATCCAATACTTCGGGACATGCATTCCCTTATTGATTCTTCTAATTATAGAATACAAAGCATCAGAATTCGTCACGCAGCTACAACAAATATCTACATTCTGTAATAGCAAAACCGCATCATCAAAAACACTAGCCCCTTTTGCTTTAAGCTCATCGCATTTACTTGCAGTTCGGTTAAAAACAGAAACTTCATGACCAGCAGACAATAAATGCCCCGCCATAGAATTTCCCATTATTCCTAAGCCTATGAAGCCGATTTTGTTCATGGTTGAGTTTTCTTTAATTTGATTGGTATTTGATATTAAGTCCTTCGATGACTCTATTCTTAATAAGGAAATTTCGATTTCCTATACTGGGGGGGGGGGGCGTGGTTCTGCTTCGCCCCTGCCTCTCCACCCTCCCCCCAGGCTTCGCAGAATCTATCCTGCTTCGCCTCAGCCTCTCCACTCTACCCCCGAGCTTCGCAGGATTCATTCTGCATAGCCAGGCAGGGCGGGGCTGCTGTTGTGGGCGACGCAGGATGGGGTGAATGATGGGGCTCGAACCCACGACAACCGGAACCACAATCCGGAGCTCTACCAACTGAGCTACATCCACCAGATATAACTGACCATTTTGAAAAAGTATTCTATTTCAAGTCAGGGTTTTAAGTCAAATCGGTACTAGCTTTTTTACTAGGCTTCTTTCCTAAATAGCCATAATAACCATAATAACCGTATTGTCTTAAAGAATCTGAACACTCATTTAGGACTATTCCAAGTAGAGTGTGTGGTTTTAGCAGATTTACTGCTTCTTTTACTAACTGCTTTTCTGTTCTCCATGCACGAGCTACTAATAAGGTAGCAGATGCTAATTGAGAAATAGATAATACTTCAGAACACATTAGAGACGGAGGACAGTCGAGGACCACATGTCTATAATTCTTTTTTAATTCAGTAAGTAAGAGTTTAAAACCGGGAGATTCTAATATTCTTGTTGAATCCACTACGTGCGATCCGGCAGTTATGACATCTAAACCAGGCTCAACTTGCTTGATAACTTTATCATATATTTCTCCTCCAACTAACAAATCACTTAGACCTGGAGCATTATTTAATTTAAAAAAACGATGGACATTCGGTTTTCTAAGATCACAATCAACTAAAATTGTAGAACCTTCTGGGTCATTCGCAAATGCCCTAGATAAATTAATAGAAACTAAACTTTTACCTTCAGAAGGTACTGCACTTGTGATAGCTAAACAGTCTGTTTTTTCTATAGATAAACTTTGTCGATCTAATTGAGCTCTAAGCATTCTAAAACGCTCTGCTGCTTCTAAATCAAGTGTTGCTCCATTTGATAGTAATATATAGCCATCCGAAAGACTACCTGCTTCTCCTAAAATAAGATCTGTATCTGGAATTAGAGTTTTACTGCGGAACTTACTTTTTAATATAGTAAGTAATTTATTTAAAAATTTCATAATTGGCTAACTAGATTGCTAATAAAATCACTAATATCCCAAATATAGTAACTCCAATTGAGCTATATAATGAAGTGAGGATAAGTTTTCTTCTCTGTTCCCTGCTTCCACTAGTATTAAGTGGTGGAATTAGTCCTAAAATTGGAAGTTCATTAAATGTTGCCTCTACATCCTTCTTAGATTTAAAAGCTCCGTTAAAAAAGTAGAATGCTACGGGTACCCCTAAAAAAACTATTAATCCAAATATGAATCCTCCCAAAAAAATTAAAATTCTATCTGGTCCAGCTGGTTCTTCAGCTTTTCTAGGTGGTTCTATTATTCTAAATCTAGATCCGCGTTGACTTTGAATTAAATTTGCTTGGATAGCGGATCTTTCTCTTTCCATAACTAGCTTATCGTATATTAATCTAGTTGTTTCATAATCTCTCTCTATTTCTATTAGCTCAACTTCCTTAATAGGAATTGATCTAATTACTTTATCTAACTCTTCTAAACGTTTTTTATTTAGTTCATTTTCATTTGTAAGAGCAGTATTTCTTACTTGTAGTTCATTAATTTCTCTCTTAATTACTCGACCTTCTCTATTACTATTTGATGAAGATCTTGCTGGACCTTTGGAAGTGGAACTACTTCCAGCTCCCCTTGCTTCAAGAGTTTCTATTCTTTTCTGTACCGCCAAGACCTCGGGATGTTTATCTGAATATTTACTTTTTAAAATACTTAAAGCTTGTTTTTGTGAAGATAAGCTACCTAGATCATCAAGGTTAGATTCTGAAACAGACCCGCTAGTATCTCTAGAAGCGACTTGAAAGTCCTGTTCTAAATAGCTAATCCTGCCTTTATTCTGCAATATAATCTGTGAATTAGTCGAAATTCTACCACTGAGTTCTCTATGATCGGTAATAGCTCTTTCTCTCTGTTCTGGAAGTTTCCCAGCGTTACGACTCATATAATCTTGTCGTTTTTTTTCTATGTCTTGCAGTCTGTGTTCCACATCTTTCAATTGTGAATTAAAAAACTCTTCAGTACCTTGTGTTTCAGATCTTACTGAAATTAAACTTTCTTGAACTAACGCATTTTGAAGTTCTGTAGCTACGTTGTATGCAAGATCTCTATTTTGGTGGGAGAAACTAACTCTAAAACTTGGTGAGCTATCCTGCGATTTACTTATTAGAGACTGAAGAGTTTGTAATGCATATGCTTTTTGAAATTTCTTAATTGCCTCATCTTGCTTAGAAATTCCTTTTAAATTTGGATAAAGATTTAGTCTTTGAATAATTTTTAAAAGTCTTTCTCTTGAAATTAATTCTTGAATCAAAGCATCAAACTTTTCACTTTCTTCTTTTTTTGTTGAATTATCTAATAAATTACTTTGAATCTGTTGAGGTTGAACATAAACAGAAAAGTCAGAAGTGAAATAACTAGGTAATCTAATAGATACTAAGGCAACTAAAACAAAAACTGCTAAGGCAGGCGGTAAAGATAGTCGCCAATATCTAGTGAAGGTAGTTTTTATATTACTCAAAATTTCCAGAGGGCTGGCAGATTGAGTTTCGTTAAAGTTCATATAATTAGTTAGGAATCTAGTGGTTGATGCGGTAAAACAAAGTGAATAAATATTTAAAATGGCTTAATAACAGTATGTTTTGTTATGTGAAAGATTAAATATTAGATTCATTGTCTTTTATGTCTTAATTAAGTTAATTAATTTTATCCGATTAAACGTTATAGTATCCTTTAAAACAAGTTTTGCCTATAACATGTTCAGCTAAATATCTGTAAATATTAAACACTTAAATATGATTTCTTTAAATAATAAAAATAAACTTTTTTTTATAAGCCTAATTACTCTTAGTATTACAATTATAGTCCTCTGCAATGGATGTTCAAGTAAGAGTAACGACGAAAAATTTGCTGAAAAGATAAAGTCTGCAGAAGAATATAAAAAGAAAGAAAAGTTTCCAGAAGCAAGAATTGACCTTCAAAGCGCTATCGATCTAAAACCAGAAAACGCAGAAGCATACTATCAACTAGCAGAAGTACTATTAAGATTAAGCGAATACGCTAGAGCACTTGAAAATTATAACTCGGCTATTAATTATGATCCCAAACATATACTAGCTAGAGTTCATCTTGCGTCTATTCAGATAATAGCCAAGCAGTATGAACAAGCTGAAAATAATATCAATGCAGTACTTGAATTAGAGCCACAAAATGAAGAAGCTCGAATACTAAAAGCTAATTTAGTTTCTTCAGGTCCTAGAAGAAATGTCAAAGAAGCTAAAAGTATATTATTAGATGTACTTTCAAAAAATCCAAATAGTGTCCCTGCACTAGGGTCACTAGGACATCTTGAACTTTCTGATGAACAAAGAAATACGAAAGATAAAACAAGTGGGGAAAAGCTAGCAGAAGAATATTTTCTTAAAGCTCTAGCAATAGATCCTAAAAATCAAGCTGTGCATATGGCGTTAGCTGATCTTTATTCAAGACAAGGGCGTTTAGATGAAGCACAAACTGCGCTGTCAGAATTAGTTAATAAGAATCCAGAACAATCAGGATTAAGATATGTATTAGGTGAATTTTTTCTAAGAAGAGGGCTAAATGATAAAGCTCTTGAACAATATGAACAAATCATAGAAAAAGATCCCAAAAGAAGTGAAGCAAGAGACAGGCTCTACGATATGTATCTTGCTAGACAAGAGAATGAAAAAGCTAAAACTTTAGCTTCAGATTTAGAAAAAAAACTTAGTAACGATAAACTAATCCCATACTTCCAAGGAAGAAATGAGGAAATTAATGGCAATTTAGATAAAGCTCTTGTTCTATATCTTCAAGCAATTTCAAATGATAGTACTTTCTCACCTGCTTTTAGAAAAGCTGGAACCATAGAAATAGCTAAAGGAAAAGTTACAGAAGGAATAGAACACTTAACTCAATCTATTTCAATAGATCCAGGCGATGTTGGTGCAAGATTAACATTAGCAAAAACTAATATGCTCAGAGGCAACGTAAACCAAGCAAAGGAACATGTAGAACAAGTTCTCCAACGCTTTCCCAAGCAACTTGGTGCAAATATAATTAGAGCTGATATTGCTTTGATAGAAGGTGACGTTGATAGAGCAAGATATGTATACGAATTTCTTACTCAAAATTATCCAAATGTTCCCGTAGGATACTATAAATTAGCTATGCTAGAAGAAAAATCTAAAAATTTCGATAAAGCTATAGAGCTATATGAAAAAGTACTTACTTTTGACGAAGGAGTACTCGCTCCTGGAAGAAGACTAGTTCTTTGTTTGAATGAACAAAAAAAACCTTCTTCAGAAATGATCTCTAAAATTAATACATACAGAGAAAATAGTAAAAAGAGTAAGGCAGAGTATGATGTTTTAATTGGCTCTATATTAATCGCAGATCCTGGTATTCCAAACCGTATTGAATTAGCAAAAGAGAAATTTAATTCGGCACTTAAAGAAAATCCTAATTTAATTGGAGCTTACTTTGCCCTAGGCGGACTTGATGCAATGGGAGGTGATACTAAAGCTGCGATTGAAAATTATAAAAAACTACTAGAACAAGACCCCAATCATATTCCAACAAGAATGTTACTAGCCCTAAACTATGAGAGAGAGAATAATTATTCTGAAGCCGCAGAATCTTATAAAAAGATCCTAGATAAATCACCAAGATTTGCTCCCGCAGCTAATAATTTAGCATATATATTCTCTGAACATTTGAAAGGCAGCGACTTAAATGAAGCACTAAGACTTGCTGAAATAGCTAAGGAAGAACTACCTAGAGAAAGCAGCGTCGCTGACACCCTTGCTTGGGTACATTATAAAAAGGGCAATCCAAGGGCAGCATTACCTATTCTACTAGAAGCTGTAAAAATTGAAAAAGAACAAGAACCTACCCAAGGTATAAATCCCGAAATACTTTATCATTTAGCACTTGTTCAAAAAGACACAGGTGATAAATCTGAAGCAAAGAAAACTATAAATCTTGCAATTGAAAAAGCAGGACCTAAGTATCCCTTATTAGAAGAAATGAAAAAATTTGCTAACAGTTTTTAAAATATTCAAAAAATTAGCATTTTAATAATTAGTAATAAGATTAATTAAAATTTATGATGAAAAAAATAAACTTAAATCTAGCTGCAATCTGTTTAACAGTTGGGATAGCAATAATGACGGGTTGTGCTGCTGGTAATTACAGCCCTATTTCTGAGCTATCAGAATCAAAAGATAAATCAAAATCATATATAGTTAAACCAGGAGATATTCTAAATATTCAGGTTTGGGGAGAACCTAAGGTTTCCGGCGAAGCCGTTGTCAGACAAGATGGTAGATTTTCTATCCCCTTAGTAGACGAAGTTCAAGCTGAAGGTCGTAGCCTAACAGAAATAACAAATGATTTAGTGAGCAAATTATCAGAGTTTATACCATCAGCTTCAGTTAATATTTCATTAAATCAATCTTCAGCAATAGTCTATTATTTAACAGGTACATTTGCTAAGCCTGGTGAATTTAGAACGGACAAGCAAGTTACTATTTTACAAGCAATTGCAACTGGTGGTGGATTTGCACCTTTTGCGAACAAGTCTAATTTAGTTCTTATTAGAAAGTCTGGAGAAAATGAAAAAAGATACAGACTTAGTTACGAAAAAATAATAGAAGGTTTACAACCTAATCCTCAATTAGAAACTGGTGATATATTATCAGTTCAGTAAACATTAAGATATTCTAGTGTCTAAAACTAATATTCAATCAAATAAAATAAAGCTAGGTCTTCTAGGACCAGAGTACTCATACTCCGACCTAGCTTCTACAAGAATTAAACTCCCCCACTCTAAATATTATACAAAAAATATTTTAGAATGTATAAAAAAAGTGAGTTCATCTGAACTAGACTTTTGTCTAGTACCATTAGAAAACATATTAAATGGCATGGTAGGTGAAACAATTGATGCGCTATCTAAGTATAGCGAGTCAATAAAGATAATTGATTCTTGTATATATCAAATAAATCACTGCATAGGGGTAAAATCAAATTTCGAGGGCAATCTAAAAGATATTACAGAAATCTATTCTCATCCTCAAGCTAGTGGACAATCACTAGATTTTATTGATAAACAACTAGCTAACGTATGTATAATTGGAACAGATAGCACAAGCGAAGCTGTTAGATTGATGTCTGAATCTTCCAACATCTCTTCAGCTGCAATAGCTTCTGAAGAAGCCTTAAAAAAATATAGCTCAAAAATATTAACACAGATTCCGCTAGAGAGCTTAAATTTTACAAGGTTTATTTTAGTTACAAATAAAAAATTACCTGTTCATAATTTAGAGATACTTCCAGCTGGAAATAAAAAACATATCACTTCTTTTTGCATAAACCCAAGAAGTGATAGGCAAGGTCTACTACTTGATTTACTTAACATTATTTCAAAAGATTATGGATGTAACCTTGCAAGTATCCATTCTCGACCTGATAAAGCAGGAGGGTTTATCTTCTTTTTTGAAATTGAAGGGTCAATAGAAACTACAGAAATAAGTGAGTGTATAAAAGAATTAGATAGATTTTGTAAAAATGACACAGGAGGAAGAGCATACTTATCTCTACTAGGTAGTTATCCTAAAGAGATTTTTTCCGGCGGGAAAATTAAAAAAATCTCTATTATCGGCGGCGATGGAGTAATGGGTTCGTGGTTAAAAAGTTTTTACGAGAAAAATGGAATTACAACTGAATCTATAGACTTGAAAAGCGATAAATCAGAGCTTAAGAATTCTGATGTAATAATATTTTCTGTCCCCATGAACTTGATAGAACATATTTGCAATGAACTTAAAGAATTTATCAATCCTAAGGCACTACTAGTAGAGAATTGCTCAGTTAAATCTAATTGCTTAACAAAAATAAAAGACATCTTTCATGAAGGTCAAGAAGTGCTTGGCATTCACACTATGTTTGGTCCAAGTGAAGATAGCTTGAAAGGCCTCAATGTAATAGTTACAGAAATTTCACCCTCATCAGAGATAGCTCAAGAGTATATTGATTTATTTTATAAAGACGGAGCAAAAATATCAAAAGCAAGTATTGAGGTTCATGATAAAGCAGTAGCGATACTTCAAGGTCTAATTCAATTTAACTCATTTACATTAGCCAGTATGTTATCAAATGAAGAGTTGGATATTAAATCATTAAAACCTTTTCTTACTCCTAACTCCATATCCGCACTATCTTCCTTGGAAAAATTTCTTAATCAGTCAGAAGACTTAGTTTACGATATTCAAACCTTAAATCCTGAAGTGAAAAAAATACGTGAGAGTCTTGAACAAGCCATTGAATATTTGATAACATCACTTGATAATAAAAATGACTTTAACAAACTATTTTCGAATTATAAGAATAGTTTAAAAAACAATCTTAGGTACTTATTAGAAGACTAAATTTATGAAAATTAAAAATATTTATAAAACATTTTATTACGTTTCTATATTCTTTTTAGTATTTTCAATTAATATACAAATATCAAACACATTATTAGCTCAGGGCTCAGGGCCAACTGGTTCTTTTACTGAAGCTGGTCTAGATGATAGTTTAATTCGTAATGCCGTTGGAAACTTGCTCAGACTATTAGAAGGAGCATTTGGCGCTTTAATAATGGTCGTAGCGGGCATATTAGCTATTATTGCAGCAGCAATGGGAAGTTATAGAGCCGCAATGGGTATGCTAGTAGTTGCACTTGGTGCATTTATATTAAGAGCTCTAGTCTCTCTATTTTTTGGATCTGATTTTGAAGCCTATCAGTTATAATTCAATAATAGATTTTTTAAGCACAATTTCCGAATTTAAGTTTCTTGGTCAGAACGCTGACAATCTGTTATACGGGATATTAGTTTTTATATTTAGTTTAGTTTCACTTAAGTATACAAAACAACTATTACATAAAAAATTAAAAGGTCACCACTCTACCTCTAAACTACAATATTTAGTAGAACCTGGTATACTAGTACTTACAAATTTTACTTCTTTACTTCTAGTTACCATTTCTATTTATCTGGGTTCTACTTTTTTAGTATTTGGGAAAAAATCACATCAAACTTTTTTAACTTTTTTAACTATTGTTTTTTTCTACCAATTAGGAATCTGGTTAGACGAACTCGGTCAATATGCTCTAAAAAAACGTTTTGCTAGTCATAATTCTGAAGATAATACATATGCGACTTCTAGTTTCTGGTTAATTTCTTTCTTCATAAAAGTACTTAGTTGGTTACTGATTGTCTTAGTTCTATTAGATAATATAGGTATTAATGTCACTGCCTTAGTTGCAGGTTTAGGCATTGGTGGTATAGCGATTGCGCTAGCTGTTCAAAATATTCTTAGCGACTTACTTTGTTCATTATCCATAGTCCTAGATAAGCCATTTGAAATCGGGGATTCTATAGTTGTAGGTAAGATCAGCGGAAAAGTAGAAAAAATTGGGGTTAAGTCTACTAGAATAAGAAGTATAAATGGAGAACAAATAGTAATTGCTAATTCTGACTTAATAAAAAGTCAGATCTCAAATTTTAAAAGTCTAGAAGAGCGAAGAGCGGTTATTTCGCTTTCCTTAGACTATATAAACGAAAATGAAATACTAAAAATAATCCCTAATATTCTAAAAGAAATAATTAATTCTCATCAAACTGTACGCTTTGATAGAGCTCATTTAATAAATCTAGCTGAAGCAAGTTTACAGTACGAAGCTGTATACTTTGTTCAGTCCTCCGATTACCCTCATTTTATGGATATACAACAAGCTATTAATTTTGAAATTTTAGATGCTTTTAAAAAACAAGATATTAAGCTCTTTCATACCCAAACTAAGTAAGTACTAATCGGTCTTGAGATAGGAAATTTTTGCCTAAATAAACTTCTGTTTTTTACTTGAGAAAAGCTAAACTACTGTTTTTTTTAATAATTAAGTCAGTAATACCTTCCTCTCACAACTAGCATATTTCTTGCGATTATATCAGTATGGGAATAACTGGACTACTTGATACTGCTAGACGTGCACTCAATACACAAAGTGTTGGGATAAGAGTTATTGGTGATAACATTGCGAATGTTAACACTGCTGGCTATACAAGAAGAAGAGCTGAGATTGTCAGTCAAATAACTTCAGGTAATGGAGATTTACAAGTCGGCGGTGGTTCTGAAATAAAAAAAGTAATAAGAATAGTAGATAAATTCCTTAACCAAGATTATGTTAGTAAACTTGGAGATAAAACTAAAGCACAAACAAGTAGTGAATTTCTAAAAAGAGCTGAGTCATCATTTCAATTAGATGGTCAAGCTGGTAAAATTGGTTATGAACTTACTGAATTTTTTGGTTCTTTAGAAGACCTGGCATCAAACCCTGGTGATATTCCTTTAAGAACTCAAGTAATTCAAAAAGGAACAAATTTAGCTGCTACAATTAATTCTACTTATAATAATTTAGCGACTCTGCAAAGAGAAGCTGATGATAGAATAAAAATTATAGTGGATGATGTTAATAGAATTACTAAATCTATTGCGGAAGTTAATGCTCAACTTGCTCAAAGTGAAAGAGATAATCAGGAAGCATTAACATTAAGAGATCAAAGAGATGAGTTACTAAGAAGCTTAGGAGAAAAAATTTCATTTAGAACCGTTGATGATTCCGATGGAAGAACAACTGTATATTTACAAAATGGTTTTGCCTTAGTAAGTGGAGTTAATAACTATGAGCTTTCGACAACTCCATCTCCAAGTTTTGCACCTAGTGGAGGATATCCACAAGGTTTAGATGGAAAAAGTTTAAGTCATATAGTTTATGATTTTGGTGCTGGGAGTCAATCTGATTTAACAAATTCAATAAGAATAGGAGGAGGAGAACTAGCAGGTCTTTTAGAAATCAGAGGAGTACAAGCAATTACAGATACTACCTCATTTGACACGAGCGGAGCTCTAGTTGAAACTGCAGCTAGAGTGGAGCACATTGCCAGAGATCTTTTAACCAGATTTAACTTAACTTATTTAGGTCCAGATGAAACTCCAGGAGGAACGTACCAACCATCTAGCTTTGGATTAAATGGAACCCAACCAATACCGTTTGGTTTGTTTAGTTTTAATGGTGCTAATAGTGGTAATAATTTTGGAGATTCTGACTCAGATGGTCGGCCAGAAAACTCTGATTTAAATACAATTGCGACTAGTGGTATTGCAACTAATTTTGCCAGTCGTCTAATATTTAATGTAACAAACGAAAGATCTTTAGCCTCTGCTATAGATCTGGATCCAGCTTCAGCTTCTACTACTTTTGCAGTAGGAGATTCTACTATATTAAATAATATACTAGCACAAAGATCAACAGATATTACTTATTCCGGTCTTGGTAATTTAACAGTTACATCAAGCATAGAAGGAATGTATAGTTTAGCTGTCTCGAATATTGGTGGTCAAAGTGCTAGATCACAAGATAGCCTAAAAATCTTTACCGATAGAGAAACCCAGACTAGAGAACTACAACAAAGTTATTCAGGTGTAAATTTAGATGAAGAATTTGCTAATCTTATTAAGTTTCAAAGAGCATTTGAAGCATCTTCTAAATTAATAAAAATTGGTGATGAGCTCACTTCTCAAATCATTCAACTACTGAGATAAAAATGTCAACAAGAATAAGCACTAGTCAGTACATTCAAGGTTTTATTGGTCAAGTATATGATACCAGGAATAAACTTGAGCAAGTTAGAGGTGAAATTAGTAGTGGTATAAAAGTTTCTAATCCAAGTGATGACCCAGGAAGATCAGGTACTATTGTAAATTTACAAGCTGTAAGTCAGAGAGTAGATAAACATCTTCAAAGAGTAGGAGCAGCAAAAGACTTATTACAAATTCAAGAACAAACTGTTAACTCATCAAACGATGTATTAATTAGAGCACAAGAATTAGCTGCTCAAGCAGCTAATGGAACCTACACACCGGAAGTAAGAGCTCAAATGTCAGAAGAAATATTTCAATTAAGAGAACAATTAGTTTCCCTTGCTAATACTAAACATAATGGGGTTTATATTTACGGCGGTACAGACGATGGCGATCAACCATTTGATGCAAATAGTACTTTCTACCCTACTCCAGCTACAGGTAATCCTCTAGCTAGATTGCACTACCAATTAGATAGTGCCGTTACCAGCCCAGGTCAGGATGACACTAGAAATGTAAGAATTAGTGATACTGAATCAATTAGAATAAATACTCCAGCTAGAGATGTTTTCTATGATGCTATAAATGCTGTTGAGAGATTAGGTCGTGCAATGGCAGGATTTAGAACAGACCTTATAGATGCAGATAGTGATGGTGTGATAGATGATCCTAATCCTGCTGGGACTCATCTAGCCTATACATTCCCTGGAGATACTAATCTTCAGGTACAGGCAATCAGAGATGCAATAAATTCAATAAATGCTGCAAAAAGAAGTAATATAGAAACAGAATTAAGTAGTATTGGGGCAAGAACAAATAGACTTGATCAGACTGAAAGTATATTAGCAACTTTAAAAGAAAATACTGAAGTAGCTAGATCATCAATTCAAGATACCGATATTTTTGAAGCATCATCTAAGTTCTCTAACCTGCAAACAACACTAGAAGCACTACTTGCCTCAGGTTCTAGAATATCGTCCCTATCTCTACTAGATTATATATAATCTTAACTAATAGTAAGAAAATTATCTAAAGGCTAGCTCTGCGGCTAAGTATAATGGCCTATTATATAAACCAAAGACAATAATTAAAAGAGTACAAAGAATTACAACAAATTTCGGAATAGACATTTGAACTTGTTGTTTAATCATCTCTTCTGATCCTAATTCACTTTTGGCAGAGGCATTTTCGTCTTTAGTAAAATACATTTGCACTATTATATTTAAATAATAATAGAGAGAGATCACAGAGTTTATAGCAGCTACTATTGCTAGACCTGTATAACCGGCTTCATGAGCAACTGTGAATAAAAAGAATTTCCCAATAAATCCTATTAAAGGAGGCATACCAGATAATGCTATAAGCACTATCGTTAGTAAGAGGGCATATAAAGGCTTCTTCTCACCCAAGCCTCTATATGAGGCAATAGAGTCCATATCATACTGTTCTTTAGTATTGTTAGATATGAGAGAAACTAAACCAAAAGAAGCTATGGACATGAAAGAATAAGCTAATAGATAGTATGTGGCAGCTTCTCCTCCTCCATTTTGACCTAATGCCAAGAAACCAATAAAAACATATCCAGCATGCGCAATACTAGAATATGCCAACATTCTCTTTATACTTTTTTGCTGTATTGCTAATACATTTCCAACAGTCATACTAAGAACTGCAAGCAACCAACCTACTTTTGACCATGACTCAAATAATATTGGGTCTGAGAAACAATAAGAAAATAATCTTAAAAAAGCTCCAAATGCAGCAAGTTTGACTACAACAGCCATGAAAGCAGTAACAGAAGTCGGTGCTCCTTGATAAACGTCCGGAGTCCAAACATGGAATGGAACAAGAGAAACTTTGAATGAAAATCCAAACATTATAAGTAAAACACCAAGGATAATTAATTGCGATCTGATACTAGGTATAACAGCAGCAATTTCTGCATAAGAAATAAAGCCTGTTGCTCCGTATATAAGAGCTAAACCATATAACAAGAAAGCAGAACTAAACGAACCCATTATAAAATACTTCATAGCAGATTCAGACGAAGCTTTCTGTTTCAAAGCAGAACCACTTAATGCATAAACTGATAATGACAATAATTCAAAACCAACAAATAAAGTTATAAAATTAGCCGCAGAGACTAAAAGTAAAGCTCCAGCGGTTGAAAATAAAAACAGTGAGTCTGTTTCAGCCCCAGATGTCACTCCCTCTCCTTTTAAAGCTTTAAAACTTATTAAATATGTAAATAAACCTGCCAAAGATATAGCCGCAAAATATATCATTGTAAGTGAATCAGAAAACAAAGACCCGCTAAATACTACATCATTGAAGTCACCTAGTCTAAATGAGGTAAGTAAACATAATACAAATGTACAGATAACAACAAAGTTTCTGATCAGTGACGAGAATCCTAGTACCTCTAGTAATAAAACCAGACATGCACCAGTTGCAGTTATAATTAGTGGTGACGCGGCAGCAAGCTCAGCTGGGCTCATATATTTGAAACCTCTATATTTTTATCAATAGTATTATTAAGGACTTTGTTACTTGGTGGTAAATTACTTTTTAACTTACTAACTTTATTTAAAATCTCAGGTTGATCAACTCTTACATTTTGAATTTGTTCAAGTGAAAAATTAGTAGTCTGTTCCAAATCTTTTAGTATGTAATTAGGATAAAGACCTATAAAAAATACTAAAATAAGTAAGGGAAAAAAAACAAAAATTTCTCTTAAACTCAGATCCGTTAATCCATGAATACTGGTATCATATTTACCAAAAACAACTCTTCTGTATAAAGATATCATATAAAGTGCCCCAAGAACGACCCCTGCCACAGCCCCTGTTGTACATATCACTGTTAGAACTAAACTGTGTATTTGACCACCATGTAAAAAGAATATCCCTTTAAATGTACCTAATAAAATTAGGAACTCTCCTACAAAACCATTTGTTAATGGTAAACCTATTGAACTCAACATGAAAATCATAAAAACAGTTGCAAACAAAGGAACTTTAGCAGCTAAGCCAGAATATGCAGAAATCTCTCTTGTATGAGTACGATCATAGAGCACACCGACTAAAAAGAATAAAGCAGCAGTTGATACACCATGGTTTATTAACTGTAATAGTGCTCCTTGAAAGGCTTCAACGTTAAGCATTGAAAAACCTAAGACACAGAATCCCATGTGACTAACTGATGAATAAGCAACTAACTTTTTCATATCAGTTTGCACCCATGCTACTAATGCACCAAAGATGATTCCTACTACTCCAAGTATAGCTAGAACAGGAGCTGCATAAAGAGTTGCGTTTGGAAATAAAACAATTCCAAACCTAACCAGACCAAAGATTCCCATCTTAAGTAAAACTCCAGCTAAAATCACAGAGCCTCCTGTTGGAGCTTCTACGTGAGCATCTGGTAGCCATGTATGGAAAGGAAAGACTGGTACTTTTATTAGAAAAGCTATCGCAAAAGCGAGGAATAATAAAAGCTCCTCGTTGAAACTTAAGCTTGTCATACTTAAATCATTCAAGAAGAAACTCATGCTTCCAACTTGGCTAGCATATTTAAATTCTAAATATGATATAGCTACTAGCATCAGTAAACTTCCAAAAGCTGTATAAATAACGAATTTTAGAGCTGCATAAACTCTATTTTTACCACCCCAAATTCCTATTAAAAAATACATAGGAATTAGCATTAATTCCCAAAATACATAGAAAGCTAAGACATCAAGAGAGACAAATGTACCCAACATCCCAACTTCTAAAAATAGTAGATTACATAAATAACCTCTAAGCTTTTCACTGACGCTAGAGTATGAAACTGAGACTAAAAAAGTTAGAAATGTAGTTAATAAAATTAACCAAACACTAAGTCCATCAACACCTAGAATAAATTTAAGTCCTATGCTAGGGAACCAGTCAAATGATTCTGCCAACTGAAAAGTATTGATGTTCTTATCAAAAGATAAAAAAACTTTTAAAGAAATGATAAAAGAAATAAATGAGCTAGCACTAGCAATAAGGCCAGCTTGTTTATTTGATACCTTGAGTAAGATCAACGGAATAATACCCAAAAGTGGAGAAAAGACCAGAAGACTTAATAAATTTGAGGAACTAAAAGTAAGATCCATTAGAGTATTACCCAGAATAAAATAATAAAAACAAAAAGTGAAAACATTAAGCTAAGAGACGACTTCATTGTTCCGCTATGAATTTTCTTTAAAGTCGTTCCAGCAACATCAACAACAACGCTACTACCAGTTACTAATAACCCATCAATTAGAATTCTATCAAAAAGTATAAAGAATACCCGCGAAATTCCTCGAAGTGGTAAAACTATTACCAGGTTATAAAGCTCATCAACATACCATTTCCCAAGTAGTAGCTTATAAATTGGTGAAAGTAAGCTTGAAATTTTAGCAGGTAATCCTTTAGCAAAGGTATATATTAGACCAGATAGCCCAGCGCTTATTAAAGCTACCCACATAGAGATAGTTTCTAACTGATGATATGTATGATTTTCAAGTAGTGCATGATGACCACCTAAGAAATCACTTCGTGTCCAATGTGCTAAATAAGTTAGTAATGTATCACCATATAAAAAGGAAAAAATTAAGGAAGGAACTGAAAGTACTAATAATGGGAAAACCATATTAAAAGATGTTTCGTGTGGAGTTCCA
The DNA here is from genome assembly GCA_027487795.1 of Pseudomonadota bacterium. Lineage (GTDB taxonomy): Bacteria > Bdellovibrionota_C > UBA2361 > SZUA-149 > DAOLCO01 > JAIYCX01. The sequence goes on from JAIYCX010000037.1 coordinate 40,785, forward strand.
TGACCTCTATAGGTTCCAAAAAAAGTTAAGAATAAAGATCTGGTCATATAAAAAGCTGTTAGAGCCGCTGTAAGTATACCTACTCCCCAAAGAGCTTGATTTAGAAAAATACCATTAGATACTTCTATGGTTGAAGCTAAACCAGTACTTGAATAAGTAGCCCATAACACTGAATCCTTCGAGAAGAATCCAGAACCGTAAGGTAATCCAGAGATAGCATATGTTCCTGCAATATATGAAATTCCCGTAAACTTCATATATTTAAAAAGTCCACCAAATTTTCTCATATCTTGCTCATGGTGACAGCCTACGATAACAGAACCAGCTGCCATGAATAGTAAAGCTTTAAAAAAGGCGTGAGTTACAACATGATATAAGCCGACACTATATGCCCCTGCCCCAATTGCCATGAACATAAATCCAAGCTGACTAACAGTGGAATAAGCTAGAACTTTTTTAATATCATTTTGTACTAAAGCTATAGTGGCAGCTATAAACGCGGTTAAAGTCCCTATTATAGAAACTAAAAGCAACGCATGAGGAGCGGCTGAAAATAAGCCTGCTAACCTAGCGACCATATAAACTCCTGAAGTAACCATAGTCGCAGCGTGTATTAATGCGGAAACTGGAGTCGGTCCGGCCATTGCATCAGGTAACCAAATATATAGAGGAATTTGAGCGCTTTTACCTGCTGCTCCAATTAAAAGTAAGATCGCTGCGACCTCAATTGCAAGAGCTGGCATATTATGAACTTTAGCTAAAATATCACTAGGAGATAAAGAGCCAGTGTAATAAAAAAGTGTGAACATGCCTAATAAGAAACCTGCATCACCTATTCTATTTACGATAAAAGCTTTTTGACCAGCTTTTGCATTATCCATTTCTTTAAACCAGAAACCTATTAACAGGTAAGAACAAAGTCCTACACCTTCCCAACCCACAAATGTTAATAATAGATTATCTCCAAGCACTAGTATTAGCATCGCACTAAGAAAGAGATTTAAATAAGCAAAAAATCTTGGTTGATGAGGATCCTCTGCCATATAACCTGAGGCATATAAATGGATTAAGGAACCTATTCCAGTAATGACCAAACACATAACAGCTGAAAGATGATCGAAGCGAAATTTAAAATCTACATTTAAATCACCAGCATCGATCCAGCTCCAAGCTGAAGCGACTATAGAATCAGAAACTCCGCTACCTAAAGCAGTAAACAATAAAAGAGTTAGTACGAAAGATAGACTAGAAGCTGTAGTAGCTACAATAGCAGACAATGACATACCGGATTTATAAGAATCATGAGAACCGTGATGGGCATGACTATCATGTGAAGAACCATGATCATGATCTGAATGATGATCATCCTCAACTTTTGGCTTCCCCCCAACTAGATAAGATAGAAGAGCTCCTACTAAGGGAATCAAAGGTAAAAATAAAAGCCTAGAATCTACTAAAGGAGAATTAGAAATTTCTCCTACTGGTAGTACGACTTCACTTTGTGTCAAACTTGAGCTTAGAGGTAAGCTTAAAATGAGGTCTTTAAATATTGAAAACATACTTTATATCTTTAAACTAATTAATTAAAAAACTACCCTGCTAGCTCTGCAACTTCGTCTGACTCTACAGTCAGAAAATTTCTAAATACTGATAAAATTATTGCTAATCCTACCGCAGCTTCTGCAGCTGCAACTGCCATAACAAAGAATACAAATATTTGCCCATTAATATTATTTAAGTAAACTGAGAAAGTTACTAAAGTTAAATTTACTGCATTCAACATTAACTCAATACACATAAATATAACTATAGTATTTTTTCTAGTTAGAACTCCTGCAACTCCTATACAAAACAATATTGCAGAAATTAAGAGATTAAAATGTAGACCAAGTTCGTTCATAGTTAATTTTTTTTAATTTGTTGATGATCCATGCTTTTCTTTCATAGCTTTGAGTCCTCTGCCAGGCAACAAAGGTGCTTTCTTTGTCTGAGCTAGGAACGCAGCTCCAACAATTGAGGCCAATAATAGTATACCAATTGCTTGAAATGAAACTACTTGATCGACTAAAATAGAGTTACCTATAGATTTAGGTGTAACAACTAAATCAGGAACTAAAACAGGGTTTGATGAAGTACCCGTAACAAAATTATTAATTGGTTCAGTTGTACTCTCTAATTGATCAAGGTAACTGCCTTCAACAATTGATTTGGCAGAAGTTATTATTCCGTCTCTGAAACCAAAAAACAAGATGCCAAAAAAGAGGAAGACAAAAGAAATACTGAAATATGAAGGCACTGAAAAACTAAGTTTTTCAGCATCTTTCTCAACTCCCAATAGCATTATCACAAATACAAATAGTATCATAATAGCACCGGCATATAACATAACTTGCAACGTCGCGATAAAATCTGCTCTCATCAGAGCAAATTGACCTGCTATTAAAAACATTGTTGCGACCAGACACAATGCACTATTCAAACTTTTTCTTGATAAAACAACACCTAGACCGGAAACTAGTGAAAGCCCACCTAGTATAAACATAAAGATATTGAGAATTGACAGAGATTCAGTATTCATTATTTAGTTTCCTCCTGATGTTGCTACGAAATAACAGGTAACAACAACATTAACCAGAGCGATAGGTAGCATAATTTTCCAGCAAAGATTAATTAATTGATCATATCTGAACCTTGGTAAAGTCCAACGAATTATGACCTGTAGAATACAAAATAACAAAACTTTCACTGCGAAAACATGCATCGCGATGATAGGCCCAATGTATGGATCTAATACACCAAAGTTAATATTAAAAAAGCGACTCAAAGCAGTATTAGCTAAGTCAGGTTGTATCGTAGCTAAATCTAAATATGGAAGCTGCCAACCACCAAAGAAAAGTACTACAACTAATGTAGCAGCGACAACGATTTCAGCAAATTCCCCAAGCCAAAAAAGTAAAAACTTCATTCCTGAGTATTCCGTGAAATAACCAGCTACAAGCTCAGATTCACTTTCAGGTAAATCAAAAGGAGCTCTCTTTGTTTCAGCCATTGCAGAAACAAAGAAAATAACAAATGCTATTATATTAAGTGGAAAAAAAGCAAAGATTCCCCAATTTGGTAAAAATCCGTATACTAAGCCGCTTTGCAAATTAACGATTTCATTTAAATCAAGAGTACCATAAATTGCAATAAGTCCTATGATACTTAGACCAAAAGTAATTTCATAAGATATCATCTGAGCAGATGCTCTTAGACTTCCAAATAATGAAAACTTATTTTTTGATACCCAACCAGCTAGAACTGTTCCGTATACTGCTAGTGAACCCATCGCAAAAACATAGAGTATTCCAACATTCAAATTTACTAACTGTAAAGTTACCGTTCTTGATTCCAAAATGATTGGTGGACCAAAAGGAACGACCGCTAAAGATATTAATATTGGGAAAACTCCCATAAAAGGAGCTAAGCTGTGCATGAACTGACTAACTCCCCTCGGAACAAAGTCTTCCTTAAAAAGAGCTTTCACAGGATCAGCTACTAATGTATTAAAAATACCCGCTAAATCAAAACCAAGTATGCTAGCTCTATTAGCACCAATTCTATTTTGAATTAATGCTGAGGCCTTTCTTTCTATCCATGTATTTAAAGCTGCTAGCTTTAAAGTTGCAGCCATTACAAAAATAGCTTTTGCTAAAACTATTAGGATATCTACTATTGAAATACTATTCATCTAATTAATACCTTTATAAGACAAAACCATTGTCCCCAATAACTCTTAAAGAAGCTGATCCACTATTAGAAAGTTCTTTAAAGGGATTATCATTTTTAAAGCCGCCAGAAGGAAATTTCATATCGGAAGTTTCAAGCTTAGATAACATATGAAGAAATAAAGTTCTCTCATCTGTTACATTGTCTGGAAGAATACTACTTCCCAATTCTCTAGCTAAGCGCTGTAAAACAAGCCATTCAGGATAAGAACCATTTGGCGGTGAAATTAACGCTTTTAATCTTTGTAATCTAAAATCTTTATTTAGCATCACACCATTTTTTTCATGCACTGTTTGTGTTGGGATTATCAATTTACACAACTGATGAGCACCCACTGGAGCATCACCTAAAACTATCTCCCCGCCCACTAAGCCTCTAGGTGTAAGTGCTAAACTATTTGGAACAGCTAAAATACTTTGAGTAAGTTCTTGATCTAGGTCTGAATCTAAAATTGCTTGATCACCAATAAGTATTAGTCTTTTTATAACACCGGCGCGTAATTGAGCTAATAACCTATCATATTGTGCTTCTAAGCTAGCTCTCCAATCAGTTAGGTCCCCAGTAAAACCAAATAAGTTTCCAGATCTAGCATTAGGAGCATAATCAGGACTAATTAACTTAGACTCTAACTTTGTTAGCTTTCTTGTTCTTAGCTGAATTGCAGCTTGCTGATAAGGTGCGCTCTGCTTAAGGGTATTTTTAAGAAATTCTGAAGTTAACCAAATTTCTTCAGTAGTTAAAAAAGGTGATACAAAAACTGCTATATCACTTGGAGAAGATTCGGAAGTATTTGCAAATGATTTTGCAGACTGAATAACAGAAGTTAAATTAGATTCTTCTAGATAATTTCCTTTTTGGATTAGTGGAGTTTTTGATCTCTCTTTAGGTTGAAACCTGTCAAAACCATATCTACCTTCATCGCACATCCATTCTTGATTCACTTCTGAATTAAGTCGTCCCTTAACTTGGATTATTTTATCATCTCTAACATGCACAGAAATATTACATCCCGTTGAACAACCTGTACAAATGGTATCTTCACTACCTGTATACCAGATTCTAGAATTAAATCTCCATCTCGAATGAGTTAGAGCTCCGACTGGACATAAATCTACAGTGCAGCCTGAAAAAGGATTATTGAGTGGTCTATCTTCATTCACCGCAATAACGGTTCTGTCACCTCTATTTAATACACTAAGTTCTCCAGTTTCAGTATATTCATCACAAAATCTCACACAACGAGTGCAAACTATGCATCTTTCTCCGTCGTAAATAACTTCTTCGCCAAGCTTTTCTGCTTTAATTTTCTTACTCTTCTCTTCTATAAATCTTGAAGCCTTAGCATTATAGTCATAGTAGTAATCTTGAAGTTTACAATGACCTGCTTGGTCACAAACAGTACAATCTAAAGGATGGTTGATTAACAAAAATTCTAAAGTAGCTCTTTGAGCTTCTTTAACCTGCTCACTAGTTTCTTGAGTTTTAACTTTCATTCCTTCGCTAGCTGCAGTGTTACATGCAATAGTAAGCTTAGGAGCACCTTCTACTTCGACCTGGCACATTCTGCAGTTACCAGCGATACTTAAATGCTTATGGTAACAATAAAACGGAATTTCTACTCCAATAGATTTAGCGGCTTCAATTAAATTAGTACCTTTAGGTACAGAAACATTCTTGCCATCGATTTGAAGATTTACTAATTCTTGTGCTTTGGTCATACTCTCACTCATATTATAATCTCCAACACAGGCTATATATCAAACACATACTAAACATTAGCCGCCACATTTTTTGCATTTTCAGACACAGCATCTAATACCTGTGAAGATAATTCTTCACCAGTATTAAATGTAGGAATTCCATTAGCCTGAGCTATCCTTGTATTAAATTCTTCAGGAAATTTTTCAATAAAGCTTAATACAGGAGTAACTAAAGCATCACCAAAAGGACAAATTGTATGTCCAGCTATTTGGCTAGTGACACTTTTTAATAGAGGTATATCCGAGTATGTACCAGCTCCATCGTATATTCGCCCTACAATCTTTTGAACCCAGTTTGCTCCTTCACGACATGGGGTACATTGACCACATGATTCATGGGAATAAAAATGTTGTAGATTCAAACAAGCTTCCACCATATCAGTGGATTCATCCATTACCATGAATCCTCCAGAACCAAGCATAGAACCTGCTCCCTTGATAGACTCATAATCAAGTTTAACACCTTCTAACTCATCAGCTCTTAGAACTTGAACGGAAGATCCGCCAGGAATAACAGCTTTAAGTTTCTTTCCTCCTCTTATTCCACCACACTCATTATTTATAAAATCTAATAAGCTATAACCTAGATCAACTTCATAAACTCCTGGCTTATTAATATGACCAGAGGCACTAAATAATTTTGTTCCTGCTGATTTTTCAGTTCCTATTTTAGCATAAGCTGAAGCTCCATTGAGAATAATCCATGGAAGAGTTGCTAAAGTTTCAGTATTATTTACAACTGTTGGGCAACCGTACAAACCTACGACTGCTGGGAAAGGTGGCTTTAATCTAGGTTGGCCTTTATTACCTTCAAGGCTTTCAATTAATCCTGTTTCTTCTCCACAAATGTAAGCTCCAGCTCCTCTATGAACAACAATATCTAAACTGAATGTGGTTCCAAAAATATTTTTTCCTAAATAGCCCTTCTTATAAGCTTCTTCTATTGCCTGCTCCATTCTTACAGCAGGATAACCATATTCTCCTCTAATATAGAGACAAGACCAGTTAGCTCCAAGCGCCCAAGCAGCTATCATCATGCCCTCAATACATAAATGAGGGTCTCTCTCCATCAATAATCTATCTTTGAAAGTTCCTGGCTCACTCTCATCTGCATTATTAAGCAGATAAATTGGCTTACCTAAATTCTTCGGTACAAAACCCCATTTCATTCCAGTCGGGAATCCAGCACCCCCTCTTCCTCTCAAGCCCGAAGCTTTAACTTCTTGTATAACTTCTTCTGGAGTTTGTTTTAAAACTTTTCTAATTGCCTGATAACCACCTCTCTCCTCATACTTACTTAAGAGATGTTGATCTAAGTGATGAACGTTGGCAGTTAAAATCTTATGGTGGTTAGTCTGCATAATTTTAATTTTGAAATATTTTAGAATTCAATTCCTATTATTTGAGATCTAGGCCCAGAACTTGAGATCGAGGAAAATCTGACATACCAGTCCCAAGTTCCCCTGAAGTTGTATGATAACGTAAATCAGGAAGTTCTTTCTTAATTTTATCAATAATAACATCCAACTTTTCAGCATCAACTAGCTCAAAGAATACATCATTGATTTGAACCATTGGAGCAGTACCACAACTTCCCAAACATTCGACTTCTTCCCAGCTCCACATCCCATCAACAGATATAGTATGAGCTTCTATCGATAATTTTTCTTTGAGATAGTCAGATATTTTTTGAGCTCCGCACAACATACAGCTTAATGTCCTACAGATTTGAAAATGATACTTTCCAACTGGTCTTTTATAGTACATGGTATAAAAAGTAGCTACTGACTCAACATGAGCAGGAGCTAAATCTAATTCTTCTGACACCCAACGAATAGCTTCAAGAGGAATCCAACCGTAGTGTTCCTGAGCCAAATAGAGAGCAGACATTACAGCAGACTTCTTGCTTGGATATTTTTGTATAATCTCAGCTAATCTACTACTGAACTCTCTGGATATTTCCTTTGGTTCAGAATGTACCGCATCACTATACTTAATGAATGTTTGTTTACCTATAATCGAAAGACTTGATTTACCTGTTGCCATTTACCTATCGCACTCCCCACCTATCATATTAATCATACCAAAAATTGGCACTACATCTGCAATTGTATGCCCTTCTAAAAGAGGACCCATGATCCCCATTGCAACAAAACATGGAGGCCTAACTCTTACTCTGTAAGGATGGCCACTTCCATCTGAAACAACATAAAAACCTAGCTCTCCATTTCCACCCTCTACTGGGAAATATATATCACCAGCTGGAGGCTTAATTCCTCCAAAAACTATTTCAAATTGACTTATCATACCTTCGATGGAATCATAAACTTCATCTTTTGGAGGCATAATTATTTTAGGATCATCGATTGAAATAGGTCCATCAGGGAGCTTTTTAAAAGCCTGATTTACTATGCTCATAGATTCATAAATTTCATTGAATCTAACCAAAAATCTATCCAAGTTATCACCCTTTGATCCTAATGGAACTTGAAATTCAAAGTGATCATAACTAGAATAAGGAAAAGCTTTTCTTACATCATAGTTCACACCACTAGCTCTAGCTATTGGGCCAGTAATACCATATGCAATTGCTTCATCCTTAGAAATAATTCCAACATCCGCCATTCTATCTTGAAATATTCGATTTCTAGATACTAACTTGTCTGCATCAATTAAATGCTTTTCAATTTTCTTAAATGCAGCCTGAACAGCTTCTCTAAAGTTATGTGGTAGATCGCTTTTTAACCCACCAACTCTGGTATATGAAATTGTAAGACGTGCTCCAGTAACTTGTTCAATAAGGTCGTATAGTTCTTCTCTTGCCTGCATCAAGTAGAGCATAACAGTAAAAGCACCTAGCTCCATCGCCCCTGCCCCAACACAAGTTAAATGATCACACATTCTGGAGAGTTCACTCATTATGACTCTAATATATTGGCCTCTTAACGGAACTTCTACATCAAATAAATTTTCTATCGCGAGTACCCAACCAACATTATTAATGATTGGTGAAACATAATTAAGTCTATCTGTGTATGGGATAACTTGATTATAATCTACGTTCTCACATTGCTTTTCAAACCCACGATGTAGATATCCGAGATCGACATCACATCTTTCAATTCTTTCCCCGTCTAGTTCTAAAATCAATCTCACTGTTCCATGAGTAGCTGGGTGTGCTGGACCCATATTTAGAATCATTGTCTTACTTCTTAGGGAATCGTCTAATTCTCTAGCTTCCCAGTTGTTTCTGACATCAGTCATTATATTTTCTCCGGCATATTCTATTTAATTTAGTCTTTTAGAATTTTAATTTAAACTATCCGTTGTAGTAGATATTTTCCTTCTAGAAGGTAATCCTACTAACTGCTCTTTTTTTAAATCTGAAGAGGTATTTCTCAATTCAGGCACTCTTAATTCAATCCTAGGTTGTTTCCCCCTTAACGGATAATCCTTCCTCAAAGGATGCCCAATGAACTCATCATACATAAGTATTCTTCTAAGATCACCATGACCTTCAAAAGTAATTCCATACATATCAAAAACTTCTCTTTCTAAAAAGTTTGCGGCTGGCCAAAGACTTCTTACTGAAGGTACCTTCGGTGATACCTCACCTACTTCCAACTTAATACAAAGCCTGTAATGATGAACAATACTTAAAAATTGATACACGACCTCGAAGCGATAGTCCTTAGAATCTAACCAATCAACACAAGTAACATCAATTAGCATATCTAAATTAACTATTGGATCTTCTTTTAAAAGTGTTGCGACTTTTAAAAAATTTTCTGGTTTACACTTGTAAGCTAAACCATAGCTCTTCCACTTTAAGGATTCTGAAGGAATAAGATCCGGAAAAGATCCTTTTTCTATGTATGATTTAAGTTCTAATTGCTTAGGGTTATGTATATTGGTCTCTGACATGAAAATAGTTAAAGAATATTTATGTTGCTGAAATAATATATAATAAAGATTTTAGAAATAGATCATCTTCAAGTTCTTAACTTACACTAAATTAAACTTAATAGACTTAGTTGCAAAAATTTGTAAATTTCTACCTAAAATAAATATTCTATATGGACTAAAGAATTATGCCCTCATTTGATGTCGTAAGCGAAGTGGACCTTCAAGAAGTAGATAACGCTGTTAATCAGGTTAAAAAGGAGATTGAAACGAGATATGACCTAAAAGGCTCAGATTCTACTATTGAATTCAGTCAGAAAGATAGCGTAATTAATATACAAGCTAATGATTCAATGAAACTAAAATCAATAGCTGAAATTCTCAATCAAAAAGCAGCGAAAAGAGGCATTAGCGTAAGATCTTTAGAGTACAAAGACGCATCAAAATCATCGGGTGATAAAATTAGACAAGTAGTGGCAATAAAAAAAGGTATCACAACTGAAGATGGGAAAAAAATAGTTAAAATAATTAAAGAAATTGGCATTAAAAAATCTAGCGCTCAAATTCAAGATGACCAAGTTAGAGTAACAGGCCCTAAAAGAGATGATTTACAACAAATTATTCAAGTCTTGAAAACCAAAGTTACTGATTTAGATTTACAATTTACAAATTTCAGAGATTAAATCCCATACTAAAAATCATATGGACAATAAGAAACAAAATTCACATAGTCACAATTTACCGGACAAAAACTCCCTCAGTTATGAAAGTCTTGGCGCATCAGCAGACAAGGCTGGTCTACACCAAATTCTAACAGACTTAAATATGGAGGCTAAAGAAAAGCTATTTTGCCAAGTGATTCCTGATATTGCTGGTGACGAAGATTACTATTCGTTCATTCACTGTGACGGTGCAGGAACGAAGGGTATAATTGCATATTTGTGGTATAAAGAAACAGGCGATACCAGCTATTTTTCAAGGCTGGCCGAAGATTCTTTAGTTATGAATCTTGATGATGTTTTTTGTCTTGGAATTCCAGATAAAATAATTCTAGCAAATGCAATCGCTAGGAATTCAAGGCTAATACCAAACGAAGCAATTAAAGCGGTCATTCAAGGTTATGAATTAGCCTCAGAAAAACTTAAAAAATATGGTATAAATATAGAACTATCTGGTGGTGAAACAGCTGACTGTGGCGATACCGTTAGAACTCTTTTAGTAGATGCTACAGCAACAGGAAGAATAAAAAAATCAAACATAATAAATCCAGCGAATATTACTGCAGGAGATGTTATTGTTGGGTTCTCCAGTTCAGGTACTACCAATTATGACAGCCATAACAATTCCGGTATTGGCTCTAACGGCTTAACTCTAGCTAGGCACTGCATACTTACGAATAATTATCTTAAAAACTACCCAGAAATAGTAGATACTGGATTAGATCTTAAATCTGTTTACCAAGGTGATTATAAAGTTAAAGATACTCCTTATCCCCTAAATACTAGCATTGGAGATGCACTATCAAGTCCGACTAGAAGTTATGCTCCTGTTCTAAAAGCGATGCTAGAAGAATATAAGGAAAAGATACACGGGATCATCCATTTAACCGGAGGAGCTCACGGAAAAGTATTAAGGTTTATAAAAAATCTAAAAATAATTAAAGATGCATTACCAAGTCCTCCTCCCATTTTTGACTTAATAAAAGTTGGTGGAAGAGTTCAAATTGAAGAAATGTACAGAGTTTTTAATATGGGTATTAGACTTGAAATTTACACTGACGCAGTTACTGCGAATAAGCTAATAGAGATTTCTAATTCATTTGGATTAAATGCTTATTTAATTGGTAGAGTAGAAAGTGATTCGAAGCCTAACGTAGAGATTAGACTTAATGAAGTTAATTTTACATATCAGTTATAGATTCTACGAGCTACAAATTTATAGCTCGTAGATATTCTTTTAACTTTATTGTTAAAGAGCTGGCTTGTATGTTTCCTCAATCACCGCACCAAAATAGGGTGAAGGACCTTGTGATACATCTCTCATCATTTCACTAGCTTCCCTAGTATCAACTAAAGCCCAGTGCATTCTAGGGGTACCATCTGTTTGTGGATCTAGAAACTTTCTTACTACGAGGAAGCTATCGCCATTAACGGCATCCATAGCATTTACAATTCTATATATATGTAATTCGTGTTTTTTAGAGTTAGCAGCTCTTTGAGCTTTTGGTCTTAATTCGTCTAAAACCTTTGATAATATCCATTCTCCCGAATTAACTGAAGGGCATGCAAAAAGAACTGTCCCTCTATCTAAACTTTGCTCAATATCGCTTAAAAAATCTACTGACATCAGATTAACCCTTTGAAATTTATTTAAATAAAACCACTAAAAAGCATATCGGAATAGAAAAGAAATGACTTGAGCCTATATTTTTAAAATACCTATATAGAATTTTAAAATACGAGCTTTGAGATAAATTGTTAAACTTTATAAATGAGAATCTACAAAGGCAAACCAACAAATCCAGCATTAATGCCAAAGAAAAGTCTATTAACAGTAAAATCAGGCTCAGTCGCTCCTAAGGTATCATTTAATAGACCACTATTTCCATTTTGTTTAGAAAAATTATAACCACCTGTTAAAGATACAGTTGGTGTAACCTTATAAGTTAAAGAACTACTAGCCTCATATCTGTCTGATTGACCAGCCAGGGACAAAGACTGATTATCAAAGTAGAAATATCGACCACCTAAACTTAATTGCCATGATTCACTTATTGAATTTACTAAGTTTAAGAATATTGTTCTATTTATAAATCTCTGACCATCTATATTCGTAGAGAAGCCTTCAGTGGATCCCAAAGTGACCAATGAAGCTTGGTCAAATTGGTAATTTAGTGCCAATGAGTAAGTTAAACCTGTATTATCACTAGAAGGTGTTAATTCTCTGGTAGAAATCTGCCCATCTTCAGCTACCGTTGAAATACTAACGGTATCTGGCGCATTTTGTAATCTTGAGTATGCTCCTCCAAGCGTTCCAGTAAATGAAAAATCTCTTGATATTTGATAATCAGCAGTTGAGACCAACTCTCCATTAGTCCTATCAAGGCTACTTGGATCTCGAAAGACGGCACCAGAGCCTTGATTATGTATTTCAGTAAAAAGCTGAACTCCAGCAGAACTTCTAAGACCAAGCTCTAAGTTTTCAGCAAATTTTCTGCGAATTGCTGCCTGTGCAGTATGAGAATGAAAATCAACTCCTTGTATTGCAGTGGTGGTATTGGGGCTAGAGGCGTCACTAAGTAATAATTCACCCAAAAACTTTTGATATGTGCCTAAATAACCTAAATCAAGAGAACTAAGTGAGTCGAGTTCTAACCCCTTCAAACCTAAATTACCTGATAATTGATAGTTTTGAGCTGTTCTAGTTGCTGTTCCACTAGCAACACCTAAGTTATTAGATGCAGATTGTAGAGAATTTATTATACCAGCAGAAAATGGTCTAGGAAGAATGTTCTCTGATAAGTTCGTTGTAATATTTCCGTCTAATGTAACTCTGTTCTGTTCGTTAAATTCAGAAAAAAGTATTAATCCAGGTCGAAACTGATAAGTAGTAGGTATGGTATCATTTAAAGTTAATGGTTTGCCTGAAAAATCTAATGCTAAATTAGTTATAAAATCATGATTCTCTTTTCCATCCCTATCAGTAGTCAATAATCCTGAATCTAAATTACCAGTATTAGAATTTAGTAGGTCATCATTTATGAAAAAAGTTGCAGGTCTCTTATTACCATTTTCAAGAAAGATGTTGTCATCATATAAAGTCTGCGCGGAGGTAGTAATTGCTACTTGGGCTTCTAATTTAGAAGATACCAATCCCGTAAATATAGTTGTTAATAATAAAACTGAGACTTTTAAAATTTTGCTTACTAACTTTTTCTTTAACATTCTAGTTTCTTTAGATCCATTTATAAGTACTAAACACAACTATTTAGATTAAATAGGATTATTACTAAAGCGAAAAGATCTTATTTTTATTTAATATTCAGAACAAAAGTCTGAAAAGACCCTACTTTTATTGACTATTTTAATAAAGATTTATGTACTAAAGGTATATAGCACTTTGTTCCGATAGTTATCTTAAGCAAAATAATTGCGATTTTAGAAAACTATAATTTTATATTAATTATTAAAGAGTCGAAGGTAAGAAATTGGCAGATTTACATGACAACTTACTGGCATCATCCTACGCCCCTTCACGTGGCCAAAGAGAAGACCTTAGAGATGATAGAAGCGCTAAGAACTTAGCTATTAGAACTGCATTTGTTTCAAGATTCATAGTTCTAAGAGAGAATAGAAGAACTAAAGCTCATCGAACAATAGAAGCGATGCAATGGGACTCTACGGTATCAGCAGAAGACTTATTGCAGAGATTTAGAGAGGCATTTATTGCAAATGGTGACAAGCTTGAGCCAGTAGATAGAGATCTAAATAGAGCTTTAAAACATGCATACATTTCTATTGAACACTTTCTCGGACAGTACTTAGGTAGAACTACCGATTCATTCTATGAGTCATTAATTGACTATAAAAAGAGTAACGAATTGCTTTTTGGCGAAGATGAAGATTCTCCTAAAAGTGTTGGTTGGAGATTTCAAGATTTAAAATAAAATGAAACAAAGAAAATCGATTTCCAGAAATTATGCTGTCGCACTAGGTTATAGCTCTAGTGGTTACGGCGACTCTGACAAATATCCTAAAGTACTGGCCTGTGGCGCCGGAGAAATCGCTAAAAGAATCCTGGAACTAGCGGAAGAAAATAATATAGCAATCAAGCAAGATGAAGAATTACTAAGTATTTTAAGTAATTTCGAGGCTGGTAGCACAATTCCAGAAGAGAGTTTTCAAATTGTGTCTGAAATTCTAGCTTTTCTATTCAAAGCCGATTTAGAATGGCCAAAAACAATCCCAAACAATAAATAGAACACTGCATATAGAACATTGCGCAATTAACTACCCTAAGTTACTACGTTTTAATTGTAGTTATTTAAATATTAATCTGTAAGTACTCAATCCTACATTCGTTTAAGCCATTGAAAGTTACATCTAAAATTCAGTTTGATTATGGTATTTCTTGATCTTCTATTTTAATGTAGCATTCTAAACTATATTATTATCACATTATTATTGATGTTATATTTATAACGCTCTTAATAATGCATTTCATACTTTAAGGAGTAAGAACGGATTTTGGAAACACAAACAACAACTCAAGAAACAACTAGTCCAATTAAAGCTAGTTCTACAAACACAAAAGTAAGCTCAAATATTCCAAAGAGAGTTACACCTGACTACAAAGTTAAAGATATAACTTTAGCAGAAGCAGGTAGAAAGGCTATCCAATTAGCTGAAAAAGAAATGCCTGGTTTAATGTCACTAAGAAAAGAATTTGGAAAAACTAAGCCACTAAAAGGTGCTAGAATTTCTGGTTGTTTACATATGACTGTAGAAACAGCTGTGCTTATTGAAACATTAGTTGAATTAGGTGCACAAGTTAGATGGTCAAGCTGTAATATTTTTTCTACACAAGATCATGCCGCGGCAGCTATAGCGAAAGCAGGTATCCCAGTATTTGCATGGAAAGCGATGACTGAAGAAGAATACCTATGGTGCGTTGATCAAACTATATTCTACGATGATGGACAACCACTAAATATGATACTTGACGATGGTGGAGATCTTACAATCAGATGCCACGAGAATTTTCCTGAAGTAATGAGTTCTATCTACGGAATATCTGAAGAAACTACTACTGGTGTTCATAGACTTTACCAAATGTTTACTGAAGGAAAGCTAAAAGTTCCTGCGATAAACGTAAATGACTCAGTTACAAAGTCAAAATTTGACAATTTATACGGTTGCAGAGAGTCACTGGCTGATGGTCTAAAAAGAGCTACGGATGTAATGGTAGCTGGGAAAGTTGTAGTAGTTGCTGGATATGGAGATGTAGGTAAAGGTAGCGCTCACTCAATGAAGTCTCTTGGTGCACGTGTCATCATAACTGAAATAGATCCTATCATAGCACTTCAAGCAGCTATGGAAGGTTATGAAGTTACAACCATGGAAGAAGCAGTAACTCAAGGTGATATTTTTGTTACAGCAACAGGATGTTCAGATGTAATTACATCAGAACATATGATGAAGATGAAAGATCAAGCGATCGTATGTAATATTGGTCACTTTGATTCAGAAATCGAGTCATCATGGTTACTAAACAATCCAAAAGTAAAAGTTGAGTCAATTAAACCTCAGGTTGATAAGTGTACTCTGCCAAATGGAAATGAAATCATCCTTCTTGCTGAAGGAAGACTAGTTAACTTAGGTTGTGCTACAGGGCATCCAGCGTTTGTAATGTCATGTTCTTTTACTAACCAAGTTTTAGCTCAAATAGCTCTTTGGACTGATAAGAACAAATATCCAATTGGAGTTCACGTTCTACCAAAAGAACTAGATGAAAAAGTTGCTAGACTTCACTTAGATAAACTTGGAGTTAAATTAACAAAGTTAACTGATGCGCAGTCAAAGTATTTAGGTATAAACCAAGATGGGCCATACAAGCCTGATCATTATAGATACTAATTAATATCTATATGACAAGAATAGGCAGGGAGTTGAAATTACTCCCTGCCTTTTTTATTTCTTCTTGACTTAGAGTATTAATCTCTAATCTTCTACTCTGAATATTTACTTCAGAGGAAATTATTTTTGCCAAGTCTTTTCTAAACTGCTCTGATTTTTTAGTTAAGAAACTTACCTTAGCATCATCTTCAAGACTAAAATTTATATCTATTTTATTCATGGAATAAAATGCTTCAAAAGAAGTAACTCCTAAATTTGGTAAAGGTATTTGTCCTTGAAAATGAATGACTTGATCCTTGTTACTTGTTTGATCTCTTTCTCGACTTTCTTCCCCCTCCTCCCTACTACCAGAATTATTATTTTTACTATTTTCCTTATTTCTTTTAGAATCAGGGTCGACAACTAATTCACCAAAACCAAACATCCCCTGAAATAAAAAAGGAAATAGTATAAACTCCGGTTCATTGAGAGACTGCATAATTGGCTCAAGTCTATTAATCATCTCTTGGGTAGTTAACATTTGTTCAACTACTGTATGTAAAGATTTAACTTGATTAATATTATCATCAGTCATTTTATTATTTAATTGATTTAATAAGGTAGAGTTTTCTAATCTAGTTTCAATTCCCTTTTTTAAATCTTCAATGATAACAGATCTTGTATCTGATTTTTGATCACTAAGAGTTTTTAATTTAGTTAAAATGACTCTTAAATAATCACCGTAGTTCTGATTATTTTGACCTTTTGTACTTTTACTATCATTTCCTAAGTTCTCTATCTCAGAGCTTAAAGCAAATATTAATTTAGCTAATTGTTGCGAAGCACTTTTACCATTTGTCTTATCTAAAAATAGTAACTCATCTAACTTATCTCTGAGCAAAAATATAAATCTATCCTCCTTACTCCCGAAGGACTTACTTATTGTATCTCCCAGTTCTCTAGAAATTTCTGATATAGTCTTTGAGAGATTTCCTGAGAAGGCCTCTTTAAGCAGCTTTGCTAGTTTTATAGGATTTTGTAATGTCTCCTCTGATGGGAGTATACTTTTTAATTTGTATAAAAGTTCGCTAAGATTTGAAGCTTTATTTATTAAGTTAAGTTCAGGGAACCTCACATTAGCTGACAAATTATGATTTTCCTCTAAGACGGAAGGCAAATAAGGATTTAACCTTATTAGTAGATCTTCAACTTTTTTAGTCAAATCAGTTATCGATCTTAATGAATCAAAAATAACTGGTGCTCCAGAAACATCCTTTGAAAAATTTGAAAAATCTCCTTTTTTTATTATTTCTTGTATTTTTAAAATTATCTGAGAATCCTGTTTTAAAATTTCAGCCCTGACTCTATCTCCTACATTTACATCCTTAGGGAGTTTAGCTTCTATTAGCTGTCCAAATAAGTATAGTAGGCCTGTACCATTTGAATTATTTATTGACCTAACCAAGAACTGAAGTGAGTCCCCTACTTTCAAATCAGGTACACGCATAGGCAGAACTTGAGTAGATGAGACACTTAAGGAGTCTTTAATTGCTTGAGGCACAGTAGCGCTTGAAGTCGGAGGGACCCCTGAAGTCTGATTACTCGATTTTATACTTATTTCTCCCGCCATTACTAAACTTTTCTATTCTATGATTTTAATTTAGATGATAGAAGGTACTGATTATTCTCGTTTTTTTAGCTATACAAAAAGCTAGAAATAAGACTCATGTTATTAGTTACTTAAACAGATCTATGAAAAATTTTTTTAGTGCACTTGGTATTATTTTCTCTTTATTCCTAGTTATGATGGCAATAGGCTTCTTTGCTCTTGTAAAAGGCTTAGATGCAAATACTATAACTGATTTATCTGCAACGAAGGATAATTCAGTCGGAATAGTAGACCTAAAAGGGGAAATTAATAATTCATATGAGTTCAGAGAAAAGCTTGATAAATTCGTACAAGATAAATCTATTAAAGCTATAGTGATTGCAATAGACTCTCCAGGTGGAGCAGTTGGAGCTTCCGAGGAAATCTATAGATATATACTAGAAGCAAGAAGCAAAAAACCTGTTGTTTGTTCACTAGGGAACATGGCTGCTTCTGGAGGACTATACTCATCCTTAGGTTGTCAAAAAGTTATTACACAAGCCGGTACTCTAACAGGTTCAATTGGTGTAATCATGATGTTGCCAAACGTTAGTTCGATTATGGAAAAAGTTGGTGTCCAGTTTCATATAATCAAAACTGGACAATTCAAAGATACTGGAACGCCATTTAGAGATCTTACAGAATCAGATCGTAATTTTCTTCACTCGGTTGCATCTCAGGCATACGAACAGTTTATAGATGCTGTCTCTACTGCTAGAAATATCCCTAAAGAAAAAGTAAGAGAATTTGCAGATGGTAGAATTATTCTGGGTGAAACTTCAGTTAAGTTAGGCCTAGCAGATAAAATAGGTACACTTAAAGATGCCGCTAGGGAATCTCTAAGCCTAGTCCCAGGATACGATGCAACTAAAGCAGTAGAACCTAGCCTTGTTTTCCCTACCAAAAAAATGAAATTTGCTGAGTTCTTAGAGAATGTTAATGGAGAAGCTTCAGTTCCTTTTATTCCTCAGAAGTTTCAAAGCATGAGCATTCGTTACCAATTAATGTAAGATATTAATAAAATAGAAATAAGAGTTCTTGCGTAACAGTTTTCAGATATGCTTTAATTAAATATAGATATGGACAATAATTTACAATCGCCTCATATACTAATTATTGAAGATGAACCTTCTGTAAGAGAAGGACTAATTGATAGTTTAACGCTAGAAGGTTATAAAATTAGCTTTTCAGACAATGGACCTGATGGGGTTACTTCTTATACAGAAAATCGCCCTGATCTAGTTATATTAGACGTGATGATACCCGGCCTAGATGGGCTGGAAGTATGTAAAAAAATTAGACTTCAAAATAATACTACTCCTATTATCATATTAACAGCCAAGGCTGGTGAAATAGATAAAGTACTTGGGCTTGAACTTGGTGCCGATGATTATCTAACAAAGCCTTTTGGAATGAGAGAGTTGTTAGCCCGAATTAAAGCTTTACTAAGAAGATCCTCACCTGCATTAAGCTTATCTAGTGAAGTTGTCGTAGAGGCAAATGAAGAATTTAATGAAATAACATTTTCAGATGTTGCTGTAGATTTCAAAACTTATAGAGCTAAAAAAGGCACTAAAGAATTAAACCTGTCAGCCAAAGAATTTGAACTACTAAAGTACCTAAGTAAAAAAGTAGATGTACCTGTAAGTAGAGATGAATTACTAGATCAAGTATGGGGCTATAACTCTTATCCGACGACTAGGACTGTTGATAATTTTATTGCAAGACTGAGACAAAAATTAGAAGAATCACCCGAAAGACCACGTCATATCCTAACTGTACATGGGGTTGGATATAAGTTTGTTTACGCATAGCTCCAATAATTACAACTACTTATGCTCATAACTAGATTTTTTTCAAAATAATTAAATATTTTAAATCTAACTGAATCCTTTTTTGTCCCCGAAGTATCTCAACTGTGTAACAACTTTGTAACAGGGGTAGCAAAAATCGTGAATACACTAGGTAATTTAAATCAAAAAATAAATAAGAACTATATTAACCAAGCTTCAGCATCTAATAAGCTAGCTAAAAGCAGTCGACTAAATAAAATACTAGCAAACAAGGCTCAGATATTGGAAACTATTACTAGCCCCTGCGGATTAGCAGAGGATATTTTAAATGATTACGTTGATTGTGAACTTGATCTCTCATCTAGAGATAGAGTAGAGGAACATTTATGTGCTTGCAAATACTGCAAAGAAACTGTTAATGAACTTTTATTTCTTAAAGCTAGTACAGGATTGTTATCTAATACTAAAATTGACTTAGATCTTGGTATTAAAAATAGATTAAGAAATGCATTAACCAAAGAACTTGGGATAAACTTATCAAATGCAAATTATAAAAAATAAACCAGTCTAGGGACCGAAATATGTTATACTTATTTGGAATTATTTCGGTCATAGTATGTTTTCTATTTTTGGGATACATTTGGCTTGAAGTAGAAGAGAAAAACGCTGAGAAGCCAGAGGCTCAAAGAAAGTGGTCAGATCCAAAAAACAAAGGCTAAAGATAGCGAATCATCAAAAATATTCACTGTCTTTTCTAATTTTCTCTTCCCTAAATTTATTAATCAGTATTCTTTGTCTTTTTACCCAAAACATACTTGCAGAAGAAAAAGAGGAAAAAGATAGTACTGAAGATACCTCAGTACTTATCAAAGAAAATAAATCTAAAAATGCTAATTCTATAGAAACATACTATAGCGAACTATTTAGAGAGAAAGCAAAAGAAGCTCATGCTGGAGTTATATTAGGCAATATAATTGCAGTTGATGATGATTCTCATTATATTTATGTTAAACCAAAAGAAACAGGACTAGGTAGACTTTTTGTTTATATAGATTCAAAAACAGCAATAACTTTTGAGGAAAAGAATAAAAGGAAAAAACTAAAAATCTCAGATTTATTTGAAGGAGATAGAGTTGCAATAAGATCGTTAGCTAAATATGGCATAATACTAGCTGATGAAATTTTCCTCATCAAAGGAGATTTCGAACAAAAAACTAAATACGCTAAGAAAAAAATATCAGCAGCAAGTAAACCTGCTGGAGAAAAGGAGAAAAAATCTGGTGGTCACTAATTCTACTATAAATAAATGTACTATTTGTCTCTTAACTATAATAAGTATAGTAACAGTCGTACATGCGGAGAAACCAAAAAACATGCGATCAGAAAAAAATTTCTCTGTATACGTTCCAGAATCTGACGAAACTAAAGAGTTAAATCTAAAAAAACATCAAACTGGTTCTGTCAAAGTATACTTATCGACACTTGGTGAACAGGTTGATAAGTATATGGTATCAATAATTCGCCTTGGAGAAGACCAGATAGTAGCAAGCGGGCTTACTGATGTACATGGAGAAATTAACTTTAGAAAACTTTCTCCAGGTAAATATACAGTTTATCTTAATAAAAAAGTTAATGTTGAAGAAAATGAACTTACTACTGTTAAAATCGGAGATTTTTTTCTTAAAGCTACTCCCTAATCAAAAGTTTACTAAACTAATAATTTATAAATTAATAGTTTTAAATTTACTATTCAACACTAGTTGTTCTTTTAAAAAAAATAACCCGCCTCAAACATCTAAATACAAAGTTGAAGTTACTGACAGCTCTGGTAAAAAAATAGATTCTTCTACTAACTTAGTTAGTAGAGTGGAAATTAAAACTTTAAAAGATAAAAATACCTTAGGCCTAGGTAAACAATCGAATTCATCAGCTCCTATATTATTTTCTGTTAAGCCAGTAGTTGATGGGTACAAAAAAGTTAATGGTCTTAAAATAATATCTCAAACTCCCGCATCAACACTATTAAAACTAAAAAACAATGATTTGATTACGGCAATTGGACAAAAGAAACCAAATTCTGGAAAAGATAGTAAATATCTTACTCAATGTCTTAAAACAAATAAAGAATGTAGCCTGACTTACGAAAGACTAGGTAAAGCATACAAAATATATATCTATAAGCTTTAGTTAATAAACTTTATTTTATTTCCTGATGGGTCTGTAATTGTAAATGTTGTAGTATATTTTAATTTATTAACTTCGGATATTTGACTATTTCTAATTTCAGAATCAGTTATCCTAGCATGTAAACGATGATGTAGTTTATTGATACCATTTTTTACTTTGATTAATATTTCTGACTTTGAAGAAACATTCTGTTCCAAAGATTTATTTGCTATTAATTTTTTACTATCAGGAAGTATAAAGATAATTTCTTCTGGAGTTTCTGATAGTATTTTAAATTCTAAAATCCTTTCATAAAAATCTTTTGTTTGGCCGGGGTCTTGATAATAAAAGCTGCTACCCTCTAATTGAATAAGATAGTTATCAAAAATAGTCTTTTCTCTATGACTACCTGACCAAAGAAATACAAAACCAATTACTACAAAATAAAGTAATACTATTTTTATAAAAGAGCTTGTTGAGTAATTCATACAATAAGAATGATAAATTTGTTATGCTGTCTATAGTTGTGCTGTAATGATAAGAAATTAAATTACATAAATAAATTCAGGCTAAATTTTGTTATCTATAGAAAAAAGACTAATATATCTTTCAATGATTGGGATAATAACATCTTTCTATCTCACTCACCATCATTTAGAAATAAACTCTAATTTACAAATTGGAGAGTCTATTTGTTCTATAAACGAATCTATAAACTGCGACTCAGTAGCAAGGAGTGAATATTCTCATCTCGCTGGTATTCCAATAAGCTTAATTGGTCTTTTTTATTACCTATCTCTATTTTCCTTCTTAGTAATATTAAAGAACTTAGATTTTAAATTTAAAAAAGGCATTTTAGTTGTATTTTCTACTGTTAGTGTGATTTGTAGTATCAGCCTAGGACTCGTGTCATGGTTTGCTATAAAAAGTATTTGTATTTTTTGCTGTTTGATTTATTTAATTAATATTTTAATCGCCTTACTCTCTTTTAAATTACCTTCGAATAAAGATAAATCTGGCGCTTCATTTAAAATAAACTATATAGATGTAACACTTTTTGCTATTTCCACAGCAGGTATTATGCTAGCACTATGTTATTTCCCTAATGTCTGGAAAACATATTTTCTAGAACCCAGATACAATAGTGTTTATAATCAAACGAGGATTAATGAACTAGTTGAAAAATGGAAACTAGAAGTAAAAAATCCATTACTTGAAAATAGTCAAATTTTAGCAACTGGCTTATTAGTTGGTAAAGAAAATGCACCAATTAAAATTGTAGAATTTAGTGACTACGAATGTCCGTTCTGTAAGAAAGTCTCTCCGGTGTTAGAAAAGCTTGTGGCCGATAATGAGGAATTGGTAAATCTTACTATTTTAAATTATCCACTTGATGAGAGTTGCAATCCATCTATAAAAAAGAAATTCCACGATTCCTCTTGCCAATCAGCTTCCTTAGTGATTTGTGAAAATTTAGCAAAAACAAATAAAAATTTTCTACTTCATAAATTTTTAATTGCTAGTACTATATCTAGTAAAGATAATTTAAAAAGTTTAGCTTCAACTAAGTTCTCAAATACCCTAACTAATGAACTTGACTACTGCCTTAATAGTAATGACGTTAAAGATTCTTTAGCAAATCAAATAGATCTAGCAATTAAGCTTGGTATTAATTCCACACCAACTATATATATAGACAGTAAAAAAATAGAATTTGACTCCTTCTTCCAAATAGAAAGTCTATTAAAACAGATAATCCTTGCCTATTCAAAGAAAAGCTAACTTAGATATTAGCTCAGTTAACTTCAATAAATTCAATATTTTAAGTCTATATCAATAATAAGCTAATCTGTGATTTGACTAATTTCTCTCTAACTTAGATCATTATAGCCTTATTTTTAAAGCACTTTTTAGAAAACAAGGTGCATAACTTAACCGTATTTATATTAAGTTACCAATAGGTAGTATCATGAACGTTATCTCAAAAATTGTTAGTAAATTATTTTTTCTTACAATCATCTTTTTAAACACTCTATCCTCAGTCGCAGCACAGCAGTGTAATGATGGTATTGATAATGACAATGATGGATTTATAGACGCACTAGTCTTAGCGCCAAACGGTAGCGGAGGATCTTTGGCAGTAGGTAATGGGGATCCATATTATCTAAAAGCTGAATATGAAAAAGAAGCCAACATAAGAGGTATTGGTGGCATTGGTGTTCGAGATGTGATGTTATTTGATCAAGCTACAGCAAATATTTATTGTAACTGGAAAGGTTATCAATTTGCAGATAGACTTGACTGTAATAGTTCTGTACACGGAAGATGTGGATTTCGTTCAGCTATCGACAATAATCTTTATAGATGGAATGGTTTTAATTTTACGTCACAATCAGCTACTATAAATAACACATGGCTAGTGAATTTTAGATGCGTAAATAAACAGACTGCCTGTAAAGACGGAATAGATAACGACGGTGACGGTAGAATAGATACACAGGATTCTGGTTGCACTAGTCCTGATGATGATAACGAGAGAATTCATGACCCTGCTTGTGGTACAAATCCTAATGGCAATTCAGAAGTCGAACAATGTAGAGATAATATAGATAATGATAATGACGGGGTTTCTGATAGACAAGATCCTGGTTGTTGGAATAATCCAAGTGATCCTAATTCCTACGACCCTTCTAGAAATAACGAAGGTGCTGCAACTACTCAATGTCAAGACGGTGTTGATAACGATAATGATAGACTAATTGACAGATCAGATCCTGGTTGTTGGAATAACCCTTTAGATCAAAATTCATACGATAGAACTAGAAACAATGAAGGTGCAGCTGGTATTCAGTTTCAATGTCAGGACGGCATAGACAACGATGGTGACGGCGTAACTGACAGAGCAGATCCAGGATGTTGGGACGTTTATTATGACCCAAATTCATATAATCCTCAAAGAAATTTAGAGGCAGCATTTACTACTCAATGCCAAGATAATAATGATAACGATACAGATAGACTAACTGATAGAGCAGACCCTGGTTGTTGGACTAATGAACTTGATCCTAACACTTTTGATAGAACAAGAAATAACGAAGGTGCAGCTGGACCTCAGTGTCAAGATGGTAGGGATAATGATAGTGATGGTGTAAGCGATAGACAAGATCCAGGCTGTTGGACAAATCCTAATGATCCGAACTCATACGATCGTTATAGAAATAATGAAGGTGCGGCAACTACTCAGTGTCAAGACAGCATTGATAATGATGGTGATAGATTAACAGATCGAGCTGATCCAGGTTGTTGGTCAAATCCTACAAATTCTAATACCTATGATAGAACTAGAAATAATGAAGGTGCGGCAGGTGCGCAACAACAATGTCAGGATGGTATTGATAATGATGGTGATGGGGTTAGTGACAGACAAGATCCAGGTTGCTGGAATAATACAAACGATCCTAATTCTTATGATCCAACTAGAAATAATGAAGGAGCTGCAACTACACAGTGTCAAGATGGAGTAGATAATGACGGTGATAGACTTATCGACAGATCTGATCCTGGTTGTTGGTCAAATCCATTAAATTCAAATACCTATGACAGAACTAGAAACTTTGAAGGTGCAGAAGGAACTCAGACTCAACAGGGTGCTACTAACCTTTCAGCTTCCGACGGAACAAATAAAGACTTCATTGTTTTGTCTTGGAATGCTGCTGCTAGTCCAGTATCAAGCTACAATATATATAGAAGCGATAGTTCAATTAGTAGAGGTAATATCATTGCTAATGTTACCTCAAGCTTTTATCAAGATGCTACAGCTCAACCTGGAGTGGTATATTACTACACAGTTCAACCTCTAGGCGGGAATTTTAATCCTCAATTTACAAATACAGATTCAGGATTTAGAGCTGAACTAGAAGGTGCTAGACTTAAGAGTCCAATATTTTCAAAGTTTAATACTTTTTTAAATCAGCTAAACTTCCTAGAACTTGCTGCTGAAGGCAGTAAAGATGCACTTGTAAAGATTACTGTTTATAATCTACGTGGGCAAGAAATGATTTCTCAAACAGTATCTATTAGGTCAAAAAGCCAACTTGATATAGATATAAATAGTTTAGTACGCAATGCTTGTAACTTTTCAAATCAAAGTTCTTGCTCTGGATTTAGTGACATAGATTCAAATGGTATCATCGATACTTATGGTCTTGTAAAATTAGATTTCGATGATTCTGATATTGAAAAGAGCATAGTTGGAAGAATAAGCAATTATAGGCCTGATAGTGGTCAAGAAACTTATTCCTTCGCTTTTGCTAAAGAATTAAGAAACCCTATTATTGGAAGAAGCTTTGCAAATGCAAATACTTTTGACCCCCAAGCTGCTAACTTTCTAGTTCCTAACTGGGCGGAAATAATAAACTTAGATACTCAACGTTCACGAGATTTTACTTTTGTTCTTTATGATCAAAATGGATCCGTGCTAAAACTAGAGCAGTTCACTCTACCACCATTAGGAGAGAAAGATATTGCTGCAGGACATGAAATTGTTGGTGCAAATGGGAAAGTTAGTGAAGGTATCTTCCTAGGCGAAGTTTTTAGTGATGCAAACTATCTATTTTCAATAAGTAGATACAGCTCAAATGATAGAGGAGCACAAGCTAAAAGCTACAACTTTGCATTTGCTGTAGAAGGTAGATCAGGAGCACCAGAAACTTTATTTACTTCTATTACGAATGATTCAATCGGGGCTGGATGTGCAATTCCTACTAATTGGGTTGAAATACTTAATGTAAGAAGCGAAACAAGTTCTGGAGAAATAATTTTTAGAGATGGTAGCAACATAGTTGGTAGACAAAACTTCTCTTTAACTGCGAAGAGTCAGTTCCATTTTAATGCGAGTGCCCTACTTCCTAAAGGAGCTGTAGGTTCTGCAGAAATTAGATCAAACTCTCCAGGGTCATTTATCTCGCAAAGTATGACGTATTTACATGATTGTTCAGAGAATAGAGTTCAAACTGCTTATTCGCTTCCGGCAAAAACTAGAGCTAGAAAGTCTCAAGCAGGATCATTAAATACATTCTTAGGAATGAGTAATAACGTGAGACTTGTTGGAACATCTGATTTTGCTGCTCAGGCATCTTTATCAATAACTCCAGTTGGTCAAGCTGAAAGAACTGGCAGTGTGAACTTAGGCTCCAAGGCAACTTCTGATTTAACAAGTTCTAATACTTCGATACTAAGTATCGGTTCTAATACATACGGGATATTAAAAGTTAATACTCCAACTGAAGGCCAAGCTTTAGGGTTTGTTATCAGAAGTAGGTCAAACAATGTTAATGGTCTAAATAAAGTTGACTTTGTAATGCCTACGGAACTTAAGTAGATAATTTTCTACAAGAAAATTGCTAAGACTATAAGTTTGTGAAAAATTACCTAGTAATTTTCACAAACTTATTTTTATGCAAAAAGCTTTTCTAATATATCCAAATCAACTTTATAAAGAAGTTTTATCTATTAAAGATCATAAATTCTTTTTAATAGAAGATCCTTTATTCTTTACTCAGTATAAATTTCATAAAAAGAAGTTAATACTTCATAGAGCTTCTATGAGGGCTTTTTATGAGGCTTATTTAGAAAATACTAACGCTCGGTATATCGATATTAATGAAATTAAAGATAGCTCAGATATTGGACAGATTCTAAAACAAGAGGGCATAAAAGAAGTTTCACTTTTTGATCCTACTGATGATTGGCTCTTAAAGAAAATCACCAAAAGCTTCAATACTCACTCTATTAAGCTTAATATTCTAGAATCACCAAATTTTCTCTCTACCAAAGATCAAGCTAGTAATATGCTTGGCAATAATAAGAAGTTTTTTTTCACTAGCTTTTATATAGAACAGAGAAAAAGATTAGGGTTATTACTAGAGGAGGATATGTCTCCTATTGGTGGAAAATGGACTTTTGATTCAGAGAATAGAAGTAAACTTCCGAAAAACCATATTCCTACGCAAGCACCAATTCAGAATAATAATAAACATGTCATTGAAGCAATTTCTTATATTGAAAGACTTTTTCCCAAAAATCCAGGGAATAGCGATAATTTCTTCTATCCTGTAACTCATGCTGAGGCTGAAAAATGGTTAAAAAACTTCATAAAAAATAAATTACCTCTTTTTGGTGACTATGAAGATGCTTTATCAACTGAAGATCAGTTTATATATCATTCCATTCTCACTCCTGCTTTAAATATCGGCCTATTAAGCCCTGCAGAGATAATAAACCTAGCTATAAAAGCTAAAGATATATCCTTAAATTCATTAGAGGGTTTTGTCAGGCAAATTATCGGATGGAGAGAATATGTCAGAATTATATATCTAAAAGTAGGAACTAAACAGAGAACAGAAAATTATTGGAAGTTTAAAGATTCTATTCCTACTGCCTATTGGACAGCAGAAACTGGAATAGATCCAATTGATTTAGCTATAAAAAACGTACTTAATACCGGTTATTCTCACCACATAGAAAGATTAATGATACTAGGTAACTTTATGTTACTCTCTGAATATCATCCTGACTATGTTTATGAATGGTTTATGGAGATGTATATTGATGCCTATGATTGGGTCATGGTACCTAATGTGTATGGAATGAGCCAGTATGCAGATGGAGGAATAATTACTACCAAGCCATATATTAGTTCTTCAAATTACGTTAAAAAGATGAGTAATTATAAAGCCGGGCCATGGTGTGAAATTTGGGATAGTTTATTTTGGCGTTTTATTGGAAAACGATATGATTTTTTCAAATCAAATCCAAGATTAAGCATGATGGCGGTTCAATATGATAAAATGGATAAACAAAAAAAAGAAAGACTTCTTAGACTAGCAGATAATTACACCTCAAAACTAAATGAATAATAACTCACTACTAAACTTCACACTTGAAAATCTCCCTATTAGAGGTTCTATAGTTTTTCTTGAAAGTACTTGGAATGACATTCGACTAGATAGAGATTATCCAGAAATTATTGAAAAGCTTCTTGGTGAGTTACTCATTTGCTCTACTCTTCTTAGTAGTATGATAAAATTAAATGGTAGCTTATCAATCCAGATACAAGGCCAGATACAAGGCCAAATACAAGGCAAGGGCGGTGTCGAAGTTTTAGTCGCAGAAACGAATAGCCCTGATTACGAACTAAGTCCCGAAGATATTAAAGAAGATGAAGATATAAATGATTATAATTTTATTTCTCTTAGAGGCACAGCCAAGTTCTCAGAAAAAGTAAAAGAATTGAAAGAGGAAAATCCCCTACCCGCATTACTTGAAAATGCTCTATTATCAATCACAATAGACCCAAGACGTGGAGCAAAGAGATATCAAAGCATTATTCCTATATCTGAAAATACAATTGAGAAAATCTTTGAAGAGTATCTTGATAAATCAGAACAAATTGAAGGTAAAATTGCTATTTTCAGTTCTGAGGAAGGAATTGGAGGAATAATACTTCAAAAACTTCCGGAACAAGAGATACAAGACGGAGTATCTTTTGAGTATGACTACAACTCTATAATGGAGAAGATTAAAAAGAATATAAAAGATCTTAGTAAAGAAGAAATTACAAACTTAAACTTTGAACAATTGCTTACTAAAGTAACGGACAAATTTGATGTTAGAATATTTGATTATCAAACTACAAGGTTTGTATGTGGCTGTTCTCGAGAAAAAATTGAGCGAGTTTTACTAACTATTGGTAGAAAAGAGTCAGAAGAGATACTAAAAGAGCACGGAAATATCACAGTTAACTGCGAATTCTGTAAAAAAGAAGAAAAATTTGATTCTATTGACGTTGCTAGCATTTTTTCTTCGACAACAAAAAGTAGTAAAAGTCTAAATTAATCTAAAAATAACGTAATTTAAATAAACACTAAAAATGAGTACAGAAAATCCATGGAAAACCTTAAGTACTAAGGTAGTTTATAAAAATCCTTGGATAACAGTTCGTGAAGATGATGTTATCACTCCCTCAGGCGAAAAAGGAATTTATGGAGTTGTTGAATCCAGAATAGCAACTGGGATAGTAGCTTTAACTGAAAATTCTGAAATTGTACTAGTAGGTCAGTTTAGATACGCCATGAATGAATACTCATGGGAGATTATAGAAGGAGGAGCTGAGCAAGGAGAAGATCCACAAACTGCTGCCGTTAGAGAACTCGCAGAAGAAGCAGGACTGATTCCTGCTCATGTAGAAGTACTAGGTGATGAAATTCATCTATCGAACTGTCACTCTAGCGAAAGAGCATATCTTTATTTCGCAAAAGGTCTAACCAAAACTAATACCAATCCTGATAGCACTGAACAACTACAAATTAAGACAGTTAGTATAAAGACAGCATTAGAGATGTTAGAGAAAGGAGAAATCAAAGACTCTTTATCTATAATAGCCATATACAGAATAGCTATAAAACTAGGAATTATTGGGAATCTAAGTTCTACTTCATTAAACTCTAATACCTAGTCACTTTATGAGTGAAGTTAAAAAATATACTCTTAAGCCAAGAGAGAATGTATTTCCTAATCCTGAATTATTTAATGAAAGTAATTGTAAAATTAACTATGCTGAAGAGCTTAATGAAAGACAGTTAGAAGCAGTAAGAACTACAGAGGGTCCTGTTCTATGTATTGCAGGTGCTGGAAGTGGGAAAACTAGAACACTGATTTATAGAGTAGCTTACTTAATAGAAAAAGGTGTGCCTGCTGAAAATATATTACTTTTAACTTTTACCAGAAAAGCAGCTCAAGAAATGTTAAAGAGAGCTACTAATATACTTGATGATAGATGTAGAAGAATCAGGGGTGGGACTTTTCACGGCTTTGCTAATACACTTCTAAGAAGATATGCAACTCAAGCAAATCTTTCTCCCAATTTTAGCATTTTAGATCGCTCAGATGCAGAAGATTTAGTAAACTATGTTAGAACTGAAAAAGGCTTTGCTAAAAACGATACAAGATTCCCTAAAAAGAATACTCTTTTAGAAATATTCTCAAAATCAGTAAATACCTCACTATCTATTAGAAACATCCTAGAAAAAGATTATCCACAATTTGCAGATTTATATAATGCACTAGAGCAACTTTATGATGCATATCAAATTTGTAAAAGGGAAAGAGCAGTTCTAGACTATGATGATCTATTAGTTGAGCTAAAATTACTTTTAGTACTCAATAAAGAATTATGTGCTAAAATTTCTAGAGAACATAAATATATAATGGTTGATGAATTTCAGGATACAAATAGTATTCAATCTGAAATTTCTTACTTATTAGCTTCTGAGCATAGTAATATCTTGGCCGTTGGAGATGATGCTCAAAGTATTTATTCCTTTAGAGGTGCTGAATTTAGAAATATCATGGACTTCCCTAGGAAGTTTCCAAATTGTAAAATAATTGCTCTGGAACAAAACTATAGAAGTATTGAACCTATTTTAAAATTTTCTAATGCCATTCTAGATAATGCCCGTGAGAAATATCCAAAAAAATTATTTTCGAATAATGAATCTACAGATAAACCAGTAATTATAAAACCAGCCAGTGTTGATGAACAAGCTAACTTTATTTGTCAAAGAATACTTGATTTAAGAGAAGAAGGAGTTGAGCTATGTGAAATAGCAGTACTTTTCAGAGCTGCTTGGCATTCCAATGAATTAGAAATAGAGCTTGCTTCAAGAAATATTCCGTTTGTTAAATATGGGGGCATTAAATTTGTTGAAGCTGCTCATGTTAAAGATCTAATTTGTTTTCTCAGAGTAATCAGAAATTATAAAGACTCTGTAGCCTGGCAAAGAGTTCTATTACTCTTAGAAGGAGTTGGTACAAAAGGAGCAGAAGAAATTACTAAATTACTTGCTCTCTCAGAAGGTTCAGTTTCTGGTTTAAGTGGGCAATCAAAAAAGAAGTATTGGAATGCTGTAAAAAGTCTTGTTGAAAGTATCAGTAGTATTAAAGAAATAGAACATCCTGCGACCTGCGTAAAAGCTGTAGCTGAGCTTTATTTTCCTTTAATGAAAATAAATTATGATGATTTTACTAAAAGAATTGATGATATAAATTCACTTGTTCAAATAGCAACAAACTATCAATCACTTGAATCATTCATGGATGATTTAGCACTTGAAACTCCAGATCAAAAACAATCTGGTGCTGAAGCAGTAGAAAAAGATGATGAAAAATTAATACTATCGACAATTCATTCCTCAAAAGGTCTGGAGTGGCATTCGGTTTTTGTTATTAGTTTAATTGATGGCTTCCTACCATCAACTCGATCCTTAGGTAGCGATAAAGAAATAGACGAGGAACGAAGACTATTATATGTTGCCTGCACTAGAGCGAAAAAAAATCTTTATCTTTTAATACCAGAACATTGCAGATCAAGGGGATACTCACCAATTAATCCTGGCTTTGCTTTTTCAGAACCTAGTAGATTTTTGGGAGAGATACATAATATAAATGAACTATCAGAAACTTGGGTTTTAGAGGGTGAATATGACTTCTAGTATTTTTAAATTGCGATATATCTCTTTGTTAATACTACCTAGTCTTGTCTATTCTCAAGATAAGTTTTGTTACAGGGACGATGTTGGTAATTTAGATTGTAGAGACAATCTTGAAGAAGTTCCTACCCAATATAAAAATAAAGCTTTTTTTAAACCTGCTATTAAAAATAATGCTGTTAGAGAGATACAAAATCGAGAAATTCCTAATCGAATAATGCCCAATAGAGAAATACAACTTGAAGAGAATAGAAATAAACCTTCAAAACCACCTGAAGCGATATTACCAACTACACCTCAAGAGTTAGAGGATAGTAATCAGCTACCTAAAGCTAAAGAATTCAATTCGGTAAAATCTAGTAAAAGCCCAAAAATACAAGTATTCATTGCAAAATGGTGTGGCTACTGTAAAGCCTTAGAAAAATTTCTAAAGAAACGTAATGTTAATTATGAAAGGTATGACGTAGAAGAAGATCCATATGGGATGAAAATTTATAGCCAGCATAATACTGTGCCTATTACGCTAATTAATAATAATATTGTAGTTGGCTTTGAAGAAAAAAAATTCGAAGAAATATTAGATGCTACTGAGCCTTATTAAGAAGCCGCATTTTTAATAAAGCTCTATTTTGCTTTTTTACTCAGATACCTAACGATATCTATCCTTGTAATAACCCCACAAATTTCAGAATTTGAATCTACAACAAAAGCGGCATGATTCTCTTCTAGTAATGGCTCAATTTTAGCGATTTCATCTTCTTTTTTTACTAATGCTTGTATTTTTGAGGAAACACTTGAAGCAAGATCTTTAGGTGTTTTTTCACCGCTTAAAAGTGCACTTAAAAGATCACTTTCATGTAATAGTCTATATGTTTTAGTTTTCTTATCGAATAGTGGCATTTGAGAAATACCTTTCTCGGCCATGATATCGGTAACTTCTTCAATTGTCTGCGTATCGTTCGCAAAGACAACTAAGTTTCCTTTAAAAGATAATATATCTTTAACAGTCCCACTCTGAAGCTCTAAACCAAGAGTTCCAAAACCATTACTCTTCATCCATTCATCATTATATAATTTAGATATATACCTGTTTCCTGAATCACAAAGTACACAAACTACTGTCTTACCAGGTCCTAATTCTCTGGCAATATCAATTGCAACACTAACACCAGCACCTGCGGTGTCCCCAACTAATAAGCCCTCTTCTCTAGCTAGTTTTCTGGCATAGAAGAATGCTTTTTTATCACTTACTTTTCTTACTTCATCAACTACTGAGAAATCTAAACAATCTGGAATAAAATCATTGCCGATTCCTTCCATTTTCCATCCCTTTTTATCCTTAATCTCCTGCTTGTAGTAACTATCTGAATAGATACTACCAACTGGATCCATTAAAACTATTTTAACTTCTTTACCCTGTGCTGCTCTTTTTTCTTTAAGATATTTTCCTACCCCAGAAATAGTACCACCAGATCCTGCACCTGAAATAAATGCATCAATATTACCCTCTGTCTGCTCCCATAGTTCAGGTCCGGTATTATTATAATGCGCGTCTACATTTGTAAGGTTAAAAAATTGATTTACCAAAACGTAGTTTTCATTTTCATTAACTATGCGTTTAGCAACCTCTCTCCAAGAATCAGGATGATCATCAGGTACGGCAGTAGGAGTGGTAATTATTGTACTACCATATGCCTTGATCATATTAATTTTCTCTACGCTAAATTTATCAGGCATTACAAAGATTGATTTATAGCCCTTAACTACACAGACCATCGCAACTGCAAGACCAGTGTTGCCAGCTGTTGCCTCAACTACTGTTCCTCCTGGCTTTAATACGCCACTCTTTTCGAAGGATTCAATTATGTGTTTGGCCATTCTATCTTTTAAAGATCCACTTGGCTGAAGAAATTCAGCTTTTAATAGAATAGTAGCCATTGTCTTAGGATCAAAACCTGACCTAAGTTTTATAAGTGGTGTATTTCCTGTGGCTTCTAATATGGATGAAAGTATTTTCATGTAATGCAGCTAAATTCTAGCTTCTCCTCTTGGTTTAAAATCGAATTCCCAAATATCATAGTCGTAACCTTCTCCAAAATCTATAAAGAAGACTTCACTGTAAGATAATTCTATTATAATTTTACCACTTTCACGTCGTATCCTCAGATCTTTTACATCAGCTGGCACTTCTAGTTTTTTCATGGCTCTATCTATGATATCAATAATTTCGCTATCCTTACTAATTGTGGCGACTTCAGCCTGAGCCTGAAAGAGATTTTGCAATTCGTAATAACTATAGTAAAAAGGTATTATTTTAAAAGAAGAAAAAACAGTCACTAAAACAAGTAAAATAAAAAGCAGAGGCCCAAATGAAAGAAAGCCTGCTTCTTTTTTAGAGTATTTCTTTGAGTTGTTGATCTTCATTTGTGTATTTAGATACAATTATTAATCTTGTATCTATAGTTAACATTAAGAGACAAAATGGGCACTCCAAAAATAATGGAAGAGATAGTACCGAAAAGTAAACTTAAAATCACTTATTGGACCTTCCTACTTCCTTTCCTTTTTACCTTGATTTTAGGGCTAGGTAATCTAGTAATCGGTAAGTATAAAACCATACAGTATGCAGAAGTGCTTAGCGAAATATCAGGTAGCTCTGATCCAGATACAATAACAGCTTTAAGCACTGAGGATATGTCTCCTTTGCAAAGATTAAAATACTCAGGTGATAAAACAGCTAAAGTTTATGCCATGATTAGAAAAGCTGAACGAAGAAGAGATATGTATCAGATGGTTACCTATGGAGGTAAAATTTTTCTAGCTTTTAGTGTTTTTATACTTGGCATTTGGGTTTTTGCTAGAAACTCTCACCTACCATAAGTCCCATCAATCTCTTTTAATACATCCTTAAGAGTTAATACTCCTAACATTTGTCGTAAATTTCCAGCTTCTATATTAGTAAGTTCGATTAACTCTTCAAAAGTATAATAGTTATTACTCATTAAAATGACCAAACGCTCTTCTTCTTTAGAAAGAGGGACTTTGATTATCTCTATTTGTTTTTGTAATGGTTGCTTATCTGAAATATTAGAGATTTTTCTATTTTCAGCTGGTACAATTAAGTCTAACAAAGATTCTATACTAACTACAATCTGTCCGCCCTCTGAAATTATTTTATTGGTGCCGATACTGGTTGGAACATCAATTGGACCGGGAACGGAATAAACATCCCTTCCCTGCTCTAGAGCAAGTCTGGCTGAAATTAAACTTCCGCTTCTCAGCTCTGCTTCAACTATAATAACTCCCTTACTGAATCCTGTTACAATTCGATTTCTTCTAGGAAACATATAAGATTGTGACCTAGATCTTAAACCATACTCGCTAATAACAAGTCCATTCGTATCAATTATTTCTTGAGCTAGACCAATATTAAGCTTAGGAAAAATCTCTAATAGGCCTGAACCAAGAACAGCTATTGTACTTTCATGTTCATTAAGGGTACCCTGATGTGCTGCTGAATCTATACCATGAGCTAGTCCACTAACTACACATATTCCTTGAGAGACTAGGGCTGAAGATATTTTCTTTGTTATCTTAAGACCATATTCAGTAGCCTTCCTAGTTCCGACTATTGAATACTTTTCTTTTTTTAGAACTTCTAAATTCCCATCCTTTGCCATAATAAATAATATCAATGGAGGATCATCTATTGCTAACAACGAAGCAGGATATAAATCTTGCAAAATACATATATAAATAATCCCTATGGACTCTGCCTCTTCAATCTCTCTCTTTGCTTGATTCCAGTATAAATCTTTTGGAGTTGGAAGTTGGGAAATCAATTCTTCTTTTTCAACACTTTGCTCCATGTATGACTTAACCATCTTGCAGATCTTAGTTGAATAATAGCTAGATTCTAGACCCCAAGCATGAAACAATATGCATAAGTCTCTATAATTATTCATAATCCTAATTTTAAATTAAAGGGCATAATGATTTAATCCGATAATAAGTTACTGCTTACATTTGTTTTATCGCAGAATTTTATTTTTTTTCTCCAAGTAATTTGTTTTAATCTATGAGCACTAAGGAACCCAACAACGAAGACCTAGGATTAGTTTTTGATTCCTTTGAAATCGAAAAAGAAGATTTTGAAAAAGTTGATCTTGTATCCGATCTTTTTACAGAACTTTCAAATGAGCTGCCTGAAATATTACCTCCTGTAGTTTCAAATAATTTACCAACTGAAAGAATTACTGAGAAAGCTGAACTAATTAAAGAAGATATGTCTCCACCAAAGAGAAACTTCGAGGTGGAAAAAAAAGATTTGGTTGATAACGACTTAAGTAAAACAGAACTTGAAGAAGATAAAAAAAATCTTGAAAATAATATCTTTGTAGAGCCGCATTTAAATCAAGTAAAAACTACTTCTTTAAATAAAAAAACTAAGTACTCAGTTATCGCGACGATAATTTCATGCTTAGGATTAATAATCTGGATTACAAGCCCTAACTTAGAAGAAAATAAAAATTCTACTCCTTTAGCAATAACTGTAAATGAAGATTTAATAAAATCTATTACAAATAATACAAAAAACTCTAGTAATAAAAATAATGAGAGTAAAAGTGTTATTACTATTAATATAGAAAGATTTGAAAGCTACAAAGAATTTGAAGATTACTCTACTAATGTTAAAGTGAGCGTCAATGATAAAAAACTTTCAGAAGTTATTTACGAACTAGACCGAATTAAAACCGACTATTTCACTGGCGAAGAGTTAGTTAGTAAACATTTCAAACCAAGATTAAAATCTGTAAATGTTTTAATCAATAAACAGATTACTGAAACTAAGTTTTCTGGCACAGCAAGGATATTTTATTTACTAGGTAGTAAAGAAAAAAAATTAATTAAAGAAATTTTTGCAGAATATGAAGAGAGTCCAGTAAAACAAATTAGAATATTTACTGAGAATGCTGATATTAATTCAAATACTGTAAATCTTTCAGAAGAACTTAATCTAGATCTTAATTTAAAATATAAACTCACTCCAGTTAAAGTCATAGTACCAGAGAGGAAAATTAAATTACCAGAAATTGTCAAAGAAGAAGATCCTAAAGAAAAGAAAAAAAAGAAGAAAAATACAGAAAAAAGTGATTCGGAATGATCTTTAAAAAGACATAGACTAAAATCGCATAATATTAGAAGATAAGCCTAATCAAATTTATTTAAGACAAAACAGACACTTATGAGTCAAGAAAAATATAGATTAAAAGATATACTACCAATAGATTTTAGTGGCGCAACGGAACTTCATGTACACCTTGGTGGATCAGTCCCAATATATAGGTTATGGGAAATGGGAGTTCAGCGCGGGATCAGAGGCGTTGGAGATTCTTATGAGGATTTTATAAAACTACTTCATAGAGCAGCTGATAAACTTGAAAACCTAGATGATTACTTACAAGTATTTGATACCGTGGAGCTTATTCAAGCTGGCCCTCAAGCCATAAAAGATAGCGTCGTTATTGCGATTAATGGTGCGTACAGAACTGGGGGAATGATAAGACTAGCTCCTGGTGGTGATGGTGGTGATCCAGAGCCTGCTTTTTCTATTACTCAACTAGAACTAAGGTTTAATCCTTTAAAAAGAACTGGTGCTCATCAAACTAAAAGCGGGATATCAGGACTTTATGATGTTGATAGAATTATTAGAGCAGCATGCCAAGCAGCAGAAGAAAGTGAAATAGCTTATCGTGGCAAGATTAAGACAGGGTTTATTTGTTGCTTTGGTAGAGATATGTCATGGGAAACCAATAAATTACTTGCCGAAAAGATTTCTATCTGGAGAAAAACTCAAGATAAAGTTGTAGGGATAGATCTAGCGGGACCTGAATCTGTTTTAAAATTAGATAATGATAAAGACTTAGCTAAAATGGCGGATCTTTATGATTT
Source organism: Pseudomonadota bacterium (assembly GCA_027487795.1). Taxonomy (GTDB): domain Bacteria; phylum Bdellovibrionota_C; class UBA2361; order SZUA-149; family DAOLCO01; genus JAIYCX01. The sequence continues at coordinate 78,936 of JAIYCX010000037.1, forward strand.
AGCGGCAGGTGATAAACTAGGTAGAACTATCCACGTTGGAGAAACTCCACATATTACTATTGATACTTTTATTAATACCATTAATGCAGTTAAAGCTACTAGAGTCGCTCATCCTATTATTTCTGCTAAAGCTTATTGGGATAAAAAAGATTCTCGTGGACTTAAACTGCTAGCAGATAAAAATATTTGCTGTGAATTATGTGTAAAATCTAATTTATTAACGAAGGCTATTTCCGATGCCCAAGAATATAAAAGATTTATAGATACACTTGATGAGTTCGGTATTAGATATACGTTTTCTACAGATTCCCCTGCCCTTCAGCTAACAACTTTAGGAAATGAGCTCCAATTCCTACTTGATAACGATGCAATCAGCCCAGAACAGATTTTAAGGGCTTTAGATACGGCAAAAGAAGTTAGTTTTATTTAAATTCTATTCGAGCTATAGTCTGCCCTAATAATTAACATTTATATAGTTTTACATGACAGCGGTAACACCTTACGGAAGAAAGACAAAAATTATAGCGACACTAGGACCATCATCTAGTAGTCAAGAAGTTATTCATGGACTTATCTCAGCCGGAGTAAACGTAGTAAGATTAAATTTTTCTCACGGCACTCATGATAGCCATAAACAAGTTTATGACATTGTTAGAGCTGAGGCTAAAAAGCTTGGTAGGCATGTTGCCATTTTTGTAGACCTTTGTGGACCTAAGGTAAGAATTGGACCATTAGTTGGTGGAGAGATAACACTTGTTGATGGGGCAGATTTATTTTTATCTTACTTACCTAAAACAAGCACTCCAGTTGAAGGTGATAATTCTAAACTTTACGTTGAAGCTTTTGACCCAGTAGTTGTAATCAAAAGCGGACAAAAAGTTTTACTCGCAGATGGTAGAATACTTTTAATAGCAGGAGAAACTATCGGCGACTCTGTAAAATGCACAGTAATATCAGGTGGCACACTAAGATCTAGATCAGGAATATCAGTACCTGATTCTAAGCTTGATTTACCGTGTTTAACTGATAAAGATAAAGTTGATCTTACCTGGGCAATTAAGGAAAAGGCTGATTATATCGCTCTTTCATTTGTTGGTACTGCTAGAGATATCCAAGATGCTAGAACATTTATGGAAGATTTTGGCGTTCAAATCCCGATAATTTCGAAAGTTGAACGTGCGAGTAGCCTTGAAGAAATTGGCCCTATTGTTGAAGCTTCAGATGCAGTAATGGTAGCTAGAGGTGATCTTGGATTAGAATTGCCACTAGAATGTGTACCTGCTGCTCAAAGAACTATTATAAATGAGTCTAACTTATCTGGGACACCGGTTATAACAGCGACCCAAATGCTAATGTCTATGGTTCATGAAATTAGACCTACAAGAGCAGAAGTAAGTGATGTGTACACTGCTGTAAGAGATGGAACTGATTGTGTCATGTTATCTGATGAAACAGCGATTGGTAAACATCCAGTTCAAGCAGTTAAAGTATTAGCAAGTATTTTATTAGAAGCTGAGAAAGAACAATTACTTGATAAAACACCTCCTACTCAGAAGAAAGCTGCTAAAGATAAAGTTGCTGATGCAGTTTGTTTTGCTGCCTCAAATGCTGCTTCAAAGGTTGGAGCACAAGCGATAATAGCGTGTACAGAAACAGGTTCTACTGCTGCACTTATGGCAAAATATAGACCAGAGGCAACAGTATTTGGTGCAACTTCAGTTAGTGGCGTTCTATCCAAAATGGCACTACTCTGGGGAGTTGAACCTCTTTTAATTAATCTATCAAATGATAGTTCAATGGAAGATGAAATTTCTACTTCATTACTTGCTGCTAGAGATGTTTACGGCCTAAAGCCAGGATCAAGAGTAGTAATGACAGTTGGACTTAGAACTAAAAAGACTGGTTCAACAAATGTTATGGAAATAAGAGAAGTCCCTAGAGCTGTCTAGGGATTTTATCTTACTACTTTAAGATTTACAGTATTTTGTTTAGTCTCTGACTCTTTAGAGTCTAAATTAATTAAAGTAGAGTAAAGAGTTTTTGAAACTTTAATCAGATCTTCAGAAAGATACCCTACGTCATAGGCCCAATAAATTGGATAACTAGGTGCTAAAGTTGGATTTACAGCATGATACTTATTTTTATCAAAATCTAACATTTCAGATAATGCTCCATCATTAGTTTGGCTACCAAGTAGTCTCAAACTAAGAGCATTATCAAATCCAGAAACTATGCTTCCTCTTCCAAGTGAAAAAATATTATCTACTTCTGAATGAATTAAAGAAGGTAGATTTTCTAAATTTTTATTTGGAATTCCTTGCTCTTTTAATGCAAGAATTAGAGCTACGGCGAGTAGATCTCTAACTTTATAGCACCTTCTTCCTCGTGAATAAGTTTTTCCACTAGGGATAGTTATACCAAGCTGATTATAAAGAGTAAATTGCGACAAAACTAGTCGTCTTAATGGGAAGATTTCCTGTAATATTCGTCTAACCCCAGAAGCATTTAACTCTAAAGCCTCAATATCTTCGTCACTTGCATCAATTTGAGCTGAATTAGACTCTTGGTTATGAGCTATTTTTGTCTTGTCAGAGCCAGAAGTTCCCAAACCAAAAGTATCGGACTTACCTAAATCGTAGTCTACTTCTTTATTCAGTTTAATTGCTAACATAATCGAAAAGTTATCGGTTTTAATCGCACAGCTATTTATACTGTTTCTCATAAATATATGTTTTTAAAAAGATAATTTTTTCAGTAACTTCATTTTTATTAAAATAAGTTCTATAGATAGAATAAGAGAGAAGTTAAATTTCAAGATAAATAGTGCTCATATGGAAAAGATAAAAAATACATTACTTACTATAGAAGAATGCGTGTCTCTTTCAGGGGTACAACTAGAAACTATAAAGCAGTATCAAGAACTAGGCTTGTTAAGAGTATTATCTATTCAAGGAAGAGATTACTTTGAAGAAGAAGATATTAGATTGATATTCAATTACAAACCAAAAGCTAAAACAGTAGTAACTGAAAATAAAACTTCGGTATCTGAGGATGATGAGCTAAACGAACTTCCTACACTTTCTTCAATATTGAATTTAGATACTTCTAATTCTACCAGTGTTAAAGAAGAAAAAGTAATTCCCTTTAAAGCACGCGCTAATCCAACACTTGATCTAGAAACCAATAAAATCAAAGATCCCTCACCTGTAGAAGATAAAACGACAGAAACTATAAAAACCCCAGAAGTCGCCCCAGATATTATAGGAGAATCTGACTATAATAGCTCAGACTACAGTAATGCTAATTTTAATAATTCTACTTTTTCGGAAGACAAAACTGGTCTATCAAGTATTGATATCTTAGATTTAACCAGATCGCTTAAAAGTCAACTTGAGATTGTAAAATCAGAAAGAGATTGGTTGAGAACTAGAGTAGAGAAGCTCGAACTTCAGATTGAAAGACAACAAGCCATATCAATGTCTGAATCAGATACTTTAAAATCTCTGGCTCTATTAAATTTAGATCAAAAAAAGAAATTAGAAGAAAGGAATTCTAATAGGAAGTCACCTTTCGACTTCCTATTATCTTGGACTAAACCAAAAGAATACTAAATACTACTATTCAGATTCTGGTAAAGCTGCTGCTGGAAGCTCTGATGCTTCTTTAGCTTCTACAGTCCCACCGACATTGAATTCGACACGTCTGTTAGCAGCACGAGCCCAATCAGTCTCTTCAGTAAACTTTGGCTTAGATTCTCCATAGCTTACTGGGCTTAATTTAGAAGATGGAATACCAAGAGCAGCAAGTTCAGTCACTACAGCCTGAGCTCTTTTTTCACCTAATTTCATATTATAGTCATCAGTACCCTTGTAATCAGTATGCCCTTCCACAGCAATCTGAACATCAGATACACTTTGTAATAATTTTGAAATTTGCTGGACCTTAGCTCTACCTAAATCGTTTAATGTAGACTTATTAAAATCAAAATTTACTTCTGGGAAATAAACTTGTCTTAAATTAGCATCAGATTCTGAGCTTCCACCATTTCTCTCATTTCTCATCGACTTGTAGGGTTGTATATCTCTACAATTAGGAGACTCATCTGAAGGAGAAAAACAAAGTGGCTCTCTGTGATCATAAGGCTCTCTATAACCCATGACACTTCTAGTAGTTTCAGTACTAGCTGCAAATGCACTAAATGGACGAAAGATTGCTTCTCTAGCAACCCAACCAATTGGGTGAAGTGCGTAAGCAAGAATTCTTAATGGATGAGATTCGGATTCTCTATATCTTGGAGACTTATGCCCCGCGAAAATTCCGTTATCTCTTGGTAGAAGATCTTGAGCGTTTGATTCACTCACACCAACTAGCACAGCACCAACTAATGTAAGTGAAGTCGCTATTGATTTTGAAAAAAAAGATTTATTTGTAGCCATAATGAAAGAGTCTATGTTTCTTTTCTAAATTTTTATCTATTAAGTGACAGATCCTAAATTAAACTGTCGCCAACTTATCTCTAGACCTTTAGAATAAAATAATAATTCTAATTTACAGCTAGGTCCTATACTTAGATGTTAGCACAAATGAAAAGGAGTGAAATATTTTAGTGACTTAAAGTTGAGCGATTTAGTGTCTAACTAATATGCCTTAACATCTGTTCTTAACTTTGATAGCGCATTTATGCCCCCTGCCAAATTCAGAACATTAGTAAATCCCTCAGAATAAAGCATTTCGGTTACCATCTGACTTCTTCCGCCCGATCTGCATATTACTACGATCGGTACTTCGTCTGAATCTCTAAGCGAACTGATTAAGCTTAGATTATCTTCTACTTCCATTACAGGTACCAGTGTAGAATTTTCGAGCCGAGTTAGCTCATACTCCTCTCTCTCTCTTACATCTAGAAGAACTAAAGGTTCTTTAGCTTCTAATAAGAGATTAAAATCAGAGGAGTTAATTTCTACTTTATTCTTATGCACTTTATTTAAAAAAACTTAAGGTTTAGAACCTAAGAAAACGAATGACCGCAACCACAAGTTCTAGTAGCATTTGGATTATTAAACTTAAATCCAGTGCCATTTAACCCAGACGTATAGTCAATCTCTGCACCCTGAAGATACTGAAGACTGGCCATATCTATATAGACACTTAAACCTTCGACATTGTAAACACTGTCTCCCGGTCTTGCTGTATTTGAGAAGTCTAATGAATATTGCAATCCTGAGCAGCCCCCACCCTGAACTGCAATCCTAAGACCGTGATCATCAGAAAGGCCTTCTTCTAAAATAGCTTTTCTTGCCATTTCTATAGCTTTAGAAGAAATTGAAAGAGGAATTTGGTTTTGATCCATACTATACTATTCTAGATACTTATTAACTCTTTGATTTTACCAAAAAATAAGCAACACGGGAAGACCTATCTCAAAGTAAAAAAATTATGAAAAAGCCTCCTTACTCAAATCTTGAAGATAAGCATTATAGTCCTATAAACATTGAGGATAATATTTACGAATATTGGCTATCGCAAGCTGCTTTTAAGCCGAATCCTGATTCGGACAAACCTAGATTCTCAGTTGTTATCCCACCACCAAATGTTACCGGCCGTTTACACATGGGTCATGCCCTAAATAATTCAGTGCAAGATACACTCTGTAGATACAAAAGAATGAAAGGCTTTGATGTTTTATGGGTGCCAGGAACAGATCATGCAGGAATATCAACTCAGTCTGTTGTAAAAAAACATCTAGATGCTGAAGGTATAGATTTCTATTCACTAGGACGAGAAGCAGCAGTAAATAAAATTTGGGAATGGAAAAATTCTTATGGTGATCAAATTCTAGGACAACTAAAAAAATTAGGTTGTTCTTGTTCTTGGGATCATGTGAGATTTACAATGGACGAAGGACTATCCAGTGCTGTTAAAGTTGCGTTTAAAAAGCTCTATGATGATGGATTAATTTATCGCGGGAAATATATTGTTAACTGGTGCCCCGTAGATAAGACAGCTCTTTCAGATGATGAGGTAACAACAAAAGAAGGAGGCGAGCCCGGATTTATTTGGCAAATCAAATACAAAATTGAAAATACAAATGAATATTTAACTGTTGCTACTACTAGGCCCGAAACTATCCCAGGGGACACTGCAATAGCTGTAAATCCAGAAGATCCTAGATATAAAAAACTAATAGGATTAAACGTACACGTACCACTTACAGATAGACTAATACCAATTATCGCTGATGATTACGCAGATAAAGAATTTGGAACGGGTTGTTTAAAAGTTACACCTGCTCACGATCCTAATGATTTTCAGATAGGAGTAAGACATAACTTACCGCAAATTAACGTCATGAACGAAGATGGTACAATGGGAGACCAAGCACCTGCTCAGTATCACGGCATTGATAGATTTAAATTTAGAGAAATAATTGTAGAAGAATTAAAAAATCTCAATTTACTCCATAGTGTTGAAGAAAGAATGACACCCGTTGGCAGAGCACAAAGATCAGGAGCTGTAATCGAATACCGTCTTAGTGATCAGTGGTTTGTTCAAATGAAACCGCTAGCGAAAAAGGCATTATTAAAGTTAGATCAAGGTGACTTAAATATTTTCCCTGAGAGATGGGATTCTGTATTTAGACATTGGTTAGAAAATACAAGAGATTGGTGCATATCAAGACAAATTTGGTGGGGCCATCAAATTCCAGCTTGGTATAATAAAACTACTAATGAAATACTTGTTGATATCGACACTCCAGAAGAAGTTAAAAATAATCCTGATTCTTGGGTTCAAGATGAAGACGTGCTTGATACTTGGTTTAGCTCAGCACTTTGGCCCTACTCCACAATGGGCTGGCCAGAAGATACAATTGATCTAAGAACTTATTATCCAACTTCTGTTCTCTCTACTGCTAAAGATATTATCTACTTTTGGGTAGCTAGAATGGTCATGACCGGTGTTAATTTCCTAGATAAGGTTCCTTTTAAAGAAGTATATTTCCATCCTGTAGTATGTGACCATAAGGGTGAGACCATGTCCAAGTCAAAAGGAAATGGTATTGATCCACTTCATATTATAGAAGGAGCAGATGTTGTAACTCTTGAACGTCCTATTAGAGATGCTAGACCTCCTCAAATGGAGACTATGTTACAAGAACTGCATAAAAATTATGCTGAAGGCTTTAGTGCTGTTGGAGCGGATGCTTTAAGAGTCACATTATTATCCCTAAACTCACAATCTCAACAAGTTCAACTTAGTTTAAAAAAGTTCGACGAAGTTGGTAAAAAATTCACAGATAAACTCTGGAATGCTTCCAGATTTGTATTATCAAAATTAACTAGCGGTGAGACTAAAGAAATAAACGAAGAAAATTTATCACTTGAAGATAAATGGATCCTTGGCAGACTTGCAAATACTATTGAAGGAGTTGGCGCTGCTATTGAAAGTTATAAATTCCATGAAGGGATCGCTTGTTTTATGAGCTTTTTCTGGGATGACTTTTGTGATTGGTATTTAGAATTAACGAAGTCTAGCTTTAAAGACGCTACTTCTAATGAAGCTATTCTAAAAAGATCTATTCTCAAAAAAATCTTCTTTGATTCTCTAAAAATACTTCATCCAATAGCTCCTTTTATTACTGAAGAACTCTGGGCACATGCCGGACATGCTAATCCCTTATGCAAAGAAGCTTATCCTGAGATAAGTTTTAAATTTAATAAAGAAACTGATGAGCAATTTCTAGTAGTAAGAGAAATTGTTAGAACCTTAAGAAATGTCAGGGCAGATCTTGGAATGTCTGCGCATAAGGCTATTACTGTAGCAATTAAACCCTTGAATGAAGAAGCTAAGAGCTTAATTAACCAGTCTATAGAAAGCGTTATTAGAGCTGCGAACCTCATTAGTCTCAGTACAGTAACTGAGCGTCCTAGCTCTTTTATCTCCTCTGTTATGCCAAATTTTGAGCTTTATTTAGATCTAACTGGCGCAATAGATATAAATGCTGAAATTGAAAGAAATAAAAAGCAAATTCAAAAGTTAGAGAAAGAAGGCTCTTCAATAAGTGCTAAACTTAATAACGAAAACTTCATCAAAAAAGCCCCTAGTGAAGTTATCGAAGAGACTAAGAATAATCTCTTAGGAATTGAAAGTCAGATTAATAGAATTAATCAAGTAATCAAAGAGCTAAGCAGCTAATTAACTAAGCTGCTTACTCTTTAATTTATTAGCTCTTTGTTTTCAGAGAGCTACTACTCTGCTGTACTAGAGACAGGTCTATTAACTGGAATTTCTACACCTGTAGCAATTGCTAATAATGTTCTTTCCGCAGTTTCTATAGCTAGCTTTTGTGGCATATTAGACCCAGTATTTTGCGTCTTTAGGTCTTTTATATTGTCATCAAGCTGAGCTGCTCTGTATGACAATGAAAATACCCAATCAGATTCCCATCTGGCAATTTTTCCTGATTTTTCAGTTTCAATCAAAGCTGCTTTAATTGCACTTTGGCCAGTTTTACCTTGACTCTTAGCTTCTGCTAATTTTGTCTTAAAGATACTCTCAGCTTCTTCATCCTTTTGATAAAGCTGGTACATTACTACAGCTTCCTGCATTTTTAATTCAGAAACTGTACCCTTAGAAGTTTCATTAAAATACTTAGTTGTCCTATCTTTAAAGCTTTCCTTTGTTGCGTTTGCATCAGAAACTAAATCTGGAGAAGTTTCAGACGTCTGAGTTGTAGGTTTTGTTTCAGCGACAGGAGTGTTAATTGTGCTGGCTGTATTTGTATTTGCAGCAGGCTTTGCAGTTAACTCAACTAACTTATCTACTAACTTAGTTAATGTTGAAATAAAAGATTCAAACATAGAAGTAAGCTGTGAGAAGAAGCCTGACATTCCACCCTGAGTTAAGGTCTGACTAGATTCAGGACTAAAATCATCAGTAGACACCATCACGTTGATACTAGGTCTTTTAACTTTTATATCTTTAGTATCAAAATCATTCATACTAGTAGTCAACTTTTTATTTTCAAGATTACTGAAAGTAGATTCAGCTGTGCTTACATTACTTTCCTTAATCTCCTTAGTATCGAACATTTTACTATTAACAGGATAACTACTTGGAACATCTCCAATCTGTCCTGGGGATACTTGTACATTAATATTCATTTTTTCTCCTAATAAGATAATACTTAAACTATAAACTCCTTGAGTTATCGCTAAATATTAAAAAAATTTGCAGAAAAATTAATTTAAGAACTATTAAAATTTAAAATGGCTAATTAGAAGGCAAAGAACCCTTTAAGCGTTCCGTCTCTATCATTTCACTTTTTGAACTTTTAATAGCTAAAGTATCTGAACCTAAGATTTCTTTAAAAGGAGTAGTTAGAGGTGCGTTAAATGTTACATCAACACTAACTTCCTGACCCACTTGTTGAATATTCACATCAACACAGTTATTGCCGGAGCTAGAATTACAGAAAGTAGCTCCCGGCATTAATCTTCTAATTTCTCCTAATGCCTTATCCTTAGCCATTATAGTATTAGTAGTTGAAGTATATTCTTGAATTGGGAGTTGTCCCGAAGCATATACTGGATAACAGCTAGCATAATTACCATTAGTACAATCAGGTGGCATAGTATTAAACTGACCTAAAAGAATAGGAGTCCCTACTCCACCAGTTCCACATGTGGTAATAAATTCAGAACAAGCTGGCATTGTAGACGCCTCTGCTTTACTCATTAGTTTTACTTGATCTGGAACTTCTGAATATTCAAAGATATAATTAGGATCCTTTAAATCAATTTCTTCTTTTACTTCAGGTGCGGAAGATCCATAATGTCGTAGTGCCTCATCTAAACTACTAAATGACGGACCTTGACAACTTGCATCAGGCTTACAGTCTAAATCATAATCATAACCTCCCCCTGTAGACTGCAAGTAAGGTCTTCCCTGAGGTAGACTTTCTCCTGAGCTGTCTTTTATAAATGGGAATGCTCCAGTAAGTGGTAGCATATAGCTATTCTTCTTTATTAACTGTGTGCTTGCTACTAATTCATCATAGCCATTAGCATTAGAAAATCCTGCTTCTGAAATTATGCTATTTATAACTTTTTGTTTGATACTAGTAAGTGTTTGATCGTTTTCATTTTTCTTATCAAAGTTTTTTACTAAATTATTATTACTTAGTTCTTTAGGATTACTTCCACCATAATCTCTTACTGCAGTAGGGTTTATTATCGCAGTACCATAATAATTGGACTTGCTCCAAGAAGGCTCCCAACTCGCTCCCGAAACACCAGGTCTAAAAACTTCGTCATCAATCTTTGAAATAAATTCATTATCAAATGTAGTGAGATTTTTGTTAGTTTTATGCTTATTTTTTGAAACAGCTGATTCAGTATTACTAGCATACTCTATTTCTAAACTTTTTTTCTTCTCAGTCCAACCTGCGCAAGATGGTATGGCTCCAGCTTGGCCCACAACTGTCCTTTGTCCGCAAATAAAATCTTTATCTTCATTCGTTGGCTTGAGACAAGCAGGTGCTTTTGAAAGTTTTATTTCTTTAGGTGGGTTAAAATTATCTCTACCTGCTTGATATTTACTTCCATTTGCAGGATTTGCTAATTCAGGCCATTTTTTAACCGCCTCATCCCATGGAAGCCATTCGCATACTTTTCTATAAAGATATCTTCTTTTATCAGGAGTTCCTTCTCTTTCTCTTGTCCAGTCTGTATATGTCCATTCTTCTTTAGAAATAAAATTACTCTCTGGGCCGCTATTATATAAAAAATTATTATTTTTATTTACTGCTGCAAGAAAATCTCCAGTTGGATTATTTGCATATTTAGGAATTGGAATTTTATCATCCGTATTAAAAAACTTTTTTATATCATCAGATGTTTTTATTGAATTCCTAGCTCTTGCAAGATAATCATCACCGTCACATGGAAAACCTTCAATTATAAGAAACTGCCTTGGATTTGTTATAATGTGAGGCCTTCCTTTTACTCCTGGAGCTGAGTCTGGAATTCCTTTATTTCTAAACGCTAAATTAGTTTCTTCAACTGAACTAGGTATTCTATTTTGATCTTCATCTCCAGGTAATGACAAGGTAGGTGCTGTAGGTTCATTATCACAAACAGGATCGCCTCCGAGTAATGTCCATTTAATTTCACTGTCTATAGGTTTTGGAAATTCAAGTTGACAACTCAATTTAGCAGGCGCTACTGAAATAATTAAATAATCTCCATTTCCAACATCTTCACATCCAGGGGCCTTAGTTAATTCTTGAATTCCGATGCCATTACACCATCTTTCATCACTGTATGTTTCTTCAACTACATTTTCCATACCAGAAGGAAGTTCTACAGCTTCCTTTAATCTACAATCTTTTAAAATTCTTTGACCGTTGTTATTTTGATATTTATAAACTCTTCTTGTAATATCTGCTTTTAAAGTGGTAAAACTATTCATCAAACCAACTAACCTAACCGGCTTAACACTTGCTTCACTATAACCCACTATAGGATTAGCAGTTTGTACTTCGTAAGTATTATAATTTGCACCATAGTCTGAAGTAGATACTCTACCGTCATATTTATAAGTTTGCATAGCAACACTAGTTGGACCATTTGATGGTTGATAACCAAACCATGTTGGAGTAGTACCAGTATTTGGTGCTGATGTTGTAGTTTGTTTGCATTCAGGATCTGAAGGGCTTAAGCATCTAACAGCTCGCCTTACTGCTTGATCTGCGGCAGAGCGAGCGGCAGTGTACTGAGCAAGATTATAAAAAGTTAATAAAAAAACTGCGCCACCAAAAGTTGAAAATAAGAGCGCAAGTGTGCCAGCTCCTGCTTCTGATCTAATAGTTCTATATTTAAATCTTTTTTTATCCATAAGGTAAATAAATACTGCCCTAATTCCTTATTAATTCAAACTCTTTTACCTGAAATCCAAGCTCACTACCTAATACCAGGTCTAACCAGCCAGGATTAATTGACATCGCTATTGCCTCAACCGAAATTAGAAACGCAACACTCTTTTTAAGGTATGTTTTATTTGGGGCAGAAACTAATGTATTTGTCGAAGTTAAGTAAGTTGGAGCGATAATGCCAGCATGTTGTTGTCCACCATTCGCACTAAACTTATTTGTTAAATATTGTTGATCATTGATAAAAGTTACTTTTGCGGGAGCATTAATTGTGGTTGATGATAGGTTAGATGTTTTAGTATCTGTTAAAGTATAACCTGTGACTGTTCCTAAAGTTTCATCAATATCTAATTCCACCGTAGATACATGAACCGAAACTTTATCATGAGGATTAGAACTTAAAAAATTAGTTCTTCTAGAAATAATACTACGAGCTATTCTGTCTGCCATATTAGTAGCTGTAATTCCAATTAGCTGATGATCAAGAATAATACTATCTCCAGCAGCTTTATATAAACTATGTCCAGACGTTACTAGCTGGCTATGCATCCCCTCTCTAACAGCATCATTGACCATTGCTTGATCTAATTTTGATAAACCAATGTCCGTTCCAACAAATAAAATTAAAAGCGCTAAGGGAATAAACACCATCATTTCAAACATGCCATTGCCATATTCATTAACTGCCAAAAACTTGATACAGTTCTGATTCTTTTGTTTATTCTGGCTTAGCTGCATAACTTTTCTTATGAAGATAAAATAATTCTTTTTTCATTAGTCAATATTAAAGTTATTTGAGAACTAATATTTGTTTCATTAACAAGTGATACTGTTATGTCGTTTTGATCAGTAGGGTAGCTTAATAATGCCTGAGCTAAGTCTTGCTTTACGGCAGCAGAGATATCACTCGCATTATAGGCTAATATATATAGCTTTCCTGCCCCGCTTGCTCTTAAAACTCTGATCGCTTCTATCATTAAAGGGTTTGAAAAAGCTGGCAAAGACTCTGTAATTACTACAATAATTTTTTTAGTATCTTTTGCTAGACCTCCCCTTTTTTGCAAACTAGCATTAGCTGAAAGCTTATCAGCCTCAATAAGTTCAGTAGCTGCAACTTGAATACTTCTAGCGACATTCCCAGCGAGTGCTTCGTGTGAATTTCTTCTAACTGCGTGAAAATATACAGCTTCTCTTAAGCCGATTGCAGAACCTAGCACTGTGCTAAAAAAGCAATTCTCTAGTTTCGATACGTAGGGATTAGGATAATGCCCCCTAGAGTCTATAAAAATATCATCTTTGATTATATCAGGACAACTACTAGAGGAAGTACTCCAAGAACTAGCATTACTCCTTAATTTATACCTTGCATTATTAGTTTCCTCACTTCCAAAGTACACACAGGCCTCATCACAAGCGGCGTTATCTGGCTCAAAATAAGAAGACCACTGAACGCGCGCATTCGTGTCATCGATAAAAGAAAAAGACCTTAATTTATTATACCCGATACCTCCCAAACTTTGAGGAATATCCCCAGGGGTCATAATTACTGATAGACGATTTTCAGATGAAGCACTCACTGTATCAATTAATTTTAATGCTGCGTCCTTAAGAGGAGAATATACAGTATTATAACAAAGCTGAGTGGCAAAACGTTTGTATTTATCAACAGTAAATTGTGAAGTAGTCCACCAATTAGGCCAACTATTTGGATAAGATGGAGCTGGTCGAATATTAATAGAAGGCGGATTTATAAAATTAAAATACTCAGCAGATGGCCAGTCTAGTGGATTACCCCAAAGATTAGGTGCAGAGGGTCTGAGATTTATACTATCTGAAAGAACTAAATAAACATCCAAAGGAAGCACTCTCGCAACTGCAGTTTCTGCAACAGGGAACGCGGCTTCTTGTCCTGTAAAAGCTTTAAACAAAGCATCTAGTCCTGATTCATACCTACCGATAACTTCGACTTGAACTTTGCTTGAAGTAAAATATGTTCTTGAACTAGAGTTATTAATTTGAAGTGAACTATTATTTGCAGAACTTGAAGAATTAAAATTCTGACTCTTTGATGCCAGAACATTAGTAACATCTTGCTTATAAGGTAGATACTGCGCAGACTCTAATGCAAGAATATCTGCACCTCGCTGAGCTTCTTCTCTTAATCCCTGCCAAGCACTGATATCAATGACAACAATAAGTAGAACTAATGTAATTGGAATAACAAAGAGAGCATAAAAAGCGGCATTACCCTTTTCAGTATTCTTCTGACCAGTTCTTATTTGGTCTTTTATGAAAAAAGCTCTTTTAGTCACTGTAATATTAAAATCTTATTATTTATTGCTATAACGTATCTGTTATCGCAGAAAAATTAAAAAGATTTCAACTAAAGAGCAAAATTACCCAAGTCCTTACTATAATTAAGGACTTATTAATGTTTTTCTCAAATTTTAAAGGAAATTAGACTAATAATCAGTCTCAAAAGGCTTATCTTCCATTTTTTTAAGCTTCTTCATATGGGCGTCAAAAAGTGCTTTTGGGCCTTCATCTTCAAGGACTCTAGAACGAGTCATTAATACTTCTTTATCTTCGATAAAAGCTCTTGGATCAGGCCTATATATTTCTGGATGTATTCCCGTATCCATTCTAATAGCATCTACTGGACAAGCTTCTACGCAATAGCCGCAGTAAATACAAAGAAGAGTATCTATTTCGTATCTCTTTGGAAATTTTTCTATCTCAGTGCTGTCATGCTCTGAAGCTTCAATATAAATACACTTTGCAGGACATGCAGTTGCACATAAGAAACAAGCAGTACATCTAACAGAACCGTTATCATTCAAAGTCAGTCTATGACGACCTCTGTAACGATCTGCATAAGGTCTCGCTTCATCAGGATATTCAAAAGTTGCCCAAGGTTTTTTATTACGATTTAAACCAACAACGCTAGCTAAGTATAATCCAAGATGACCAACTAGATCACCTGTAGTTTGGAATATGCCTTTAACTATTTCTAAAACATATAGCTTTTCTAAAAAACTTAGCTCTTCCCTGCGTTTCATTGTAATACCTGTTTCAGTTAAATACCTATCAATTTGGCTATAAATCTTTAATATAAAGTTAAATTAGATTTTATAACTATCTAAGCATATTAGAATGTTTGAATCTCGGCAAAAGATAAAAACGAGCAAATTGTATAAAAATATTGGATTATGCCGAAACTTAGTGTATACATTTATACAAGGTGTTTTAAGTCGATAGCGACCGTTCAACCTCCCGAAATAGTTAAGGCATGAGAATGCTGTATTATTTAATACAGCTGATGAAGAAGTGCAAAATGAAACAGTGCAAAAATATGTTACTGGTTCAAAGTAACCTTTAACTTTATTATGGGCTGGCGCAGATGGCGCCGCCTAAAAACATTACCGACAAACATACAGTTTTTATTTAACTAGAGGAAAGATGGTTCAAACAGTAGAAATTTTTTATTCATTCCAGTGCCCATATTCATACTTGGCATTTGACCAACTTAGCCTTATTGAGCAAAAGTACGACGTTAAAGTACTTTGGCAACCTTTCTCTACAAGAGTAGGTCAAAAAGGATTTCAAACTTCTCCTATCTCTCCTGATAGAGCTAGCTACATCAGAGAAGACACTCAGAGACTTGCTAAAAAAATGGATATGCCATTGGTTATGCTAGAAGATTGGCCAGAATCAGAGTTTGACTCAGACAAAAGCATGAGAGGAGCACTTGTTGCTTACGATCTAGGACTTGGTCTTGAATACAATATTAAAATGTTTCAAAGATGGTGGGGAGAAGGACAAGATCCTAATGAGCAAAAGTTTTTTATAGAACTTTGCGATGATCTTGATATAGATCCAAATGAATTCTCTGGAAGATTAAATGCTACAGATGCCAGAGAAAGAATAAAAGGTATTTATAAAAGAGCTAGAAAGCTAGGAATATTTGAAACTCCTACTATTCTTATTGGAGAAGAAAGATTCTCAGGTATGGATAGAATTTCACATGCTGAATTAAAACTAGTTGAAATGGGTCTAAAAAAATAGTTCTTGACTATAACGACCCCCGGCAAAACCTCCGCAGAACAGATCCGTAGAACAAGGCGGAGGTTTCTCTTCTCTCCTAATACAGCTCCAAATATTGGAGATAGCGTTCCTCTTGATAAAGAAGAAAGCAAGCATGCCGCAAGCGTCTTAAGGCTGGAAATCGGAGAAGAAGTTATACTTTTTGATAATATTAATATCTCAGAGTACCTTGGCAAAATAGATTCAGTTACTAAAGATCTTGTTACTGTAGAAGTAACAGAGCAAATGCCCATAAATCTAAGTGCAAGCAAAACACATGCGTTAATTGGACTTCCCAACTTCAAAGTCTGCGAAATTATTGTTGAGAAACTCACCGAACTAGGCACCAGTGAGATAATTTTTTTCATAGCTGATAGAACAGAAATTAAAATACTATCTGAAACAAAATTTAATAGACTCTTAAAGATTAAAGATAGCGCACTTAAGCAATCTAGAAGTTTAGTATCTACAAAGCTTCGCCTAGAAAAAAATCTACAAGAAGCTCTTCTTTCATTTGAGAACATAGATAATATATCGAAGATAATTTTCACTCCGGATTTAAACTCTTCAAAAATCACAGATCTAACACTTAAAACGGATAAATTAGCTGTAATTGGCCCAGAAAATGGCTTTTCAGCAGAAGAAGAGCAATTACTGAAAATAAATGACTTTTGCTTTGTTAACCTTGGGAGTAATATACTCAGAGTAGAAACAGCCGGGATACTTGGGGTAGGACTTCTTCAAGCGTATGGAAGAAAATCATCTTAAAAAACAAAACGACCCACTACCTGATTTATCAGAAGAAGAGTTGCGTCTTTACGAAGAAAAAATAGACTTGCTGCTCATGGAAATGAGCGATACTAATAATACAGCTCCTATAACACCTGTAGAAAATGAAAAAATTGTCCAAAAATCTTTTGACGAGCTCTATCAAGAATATAAAGAAAAAATAAAAACAAAATATGATTTTTATTACAGAGAATCTCGTTTAGAAAAAAACAAAGACGATATCGAAAATATATTTAAAGAATTAAATACTGAGCTAGAAAAAACTGGTAACAATTCTAATCAAGAAATAAATATACAAATTAAGCTCTCAAAAGAAGATGATAAAAAGTTAAATGACTTATTTTCACTCTTAGAAACAGAGGTAAAAGATAAACGAGATAAACTAAATCTAAGTGGTGTAAAGTTATCTCAGACAATGAGCATAGACAGAGAAGCTTTAAAGAAAGAATTTGATAAGTATGAACCTGAAGTACTTAGTCAAGAAATGCTGAATAATCTAGAAGAATTTAACATTAATCTGGATGCAAGTTCTAGCAGCGATGTCCCCTATCCTACTAATATTAGAATAATTAGTGCTTTTATCATAGATATATTGATAGCAATGACTCCCGATGCAATTAGTTATCAAATATTTAAAATTAGTGACTTAAAAATCTTAGCGGTAGAGGTCGCTATTAGCTGGGTTTTATTTCAAATATTATTTACTATTTTACTTAATGGCTCAATTGGACAAAAAATATTATCTCTCTCATTTTTCAATGTTAATAATGCTAGCCTTACTAAACCAACTAAACTAGCCCTATTTAAGAGATCATTATCACAAATTTTTCCACCTTTTACGATTTTAAAATTATTAAGTTTTAGAAATAAATTTGCTAAACAGCAGAAATGTATTTACTGTCCTATTTCAAATACAAATATAACTTTTTCAGTGTTCGTTAGTTAAACTGTTTCAAATTTTAAACTATAGGTAAAAAGTACAATGGAAAATTCAGATAATAAAGATTCTTTAAAAAGAGATAGAAGAGATTTTATAAAAACTACCGGAGCCGTTGCTCTAGCTGGTGCAGGGTTAGTTCTTGCTGGTAAAGTAATTGCCGATTCTGGAAGTGGGGATACCGAAACTGGTAAGCTAACGACTCATTTATTACCAAAGCTTCCTTATGCTTATAATGCTCTGGCACCATACATAGATGAAGAGACTATGACTTTGCATCATAGCAAACATCATCAAGCCTATGTTGATGGACTAAATAAAGCAGAGAGTGAACTTGCCAGAATGAGGGCAAGTGGAGACTATACTTTAATAGAATACTGGTCCAAGAAAGCTTCATTTAATGGGGGTGGACATGCATTACATAGTCTGTTCTGGTCAATTTTAGCTCCTGCTTCAACTGGGTCGCTCAAAGGTCAAGGTGGAATACCTCCGGAAGGTGCATTATTACAGAAAATCGTGGAAGACTTTGGAAGTTTTGAAAACTTAAAAAAACAATTTAGTGAAGCAGCAATAAAAGTTGAAGGAAGCGGCTGGGCCGTTCTTGCCCATAGAAAGTCTGATAATAGATTAATTATTCATCAAATAGAAAATCAGCATAAACTAAGTTCTTTCGATGAAACTCCTATTTTAGTATTAGATGTTTGGGAACATGCCTATTATATTTCTTATCGCAACAAGAGAGCTGATTATGTTAATGCTTGGTGGAATATAGTTAACTGGATGGCGGTTAGTAAAAATCTAGGTTAATAAAAAATCTGAACTAGAAAAAAATCCTTCCAAGTTGTTACACTAAAATATAGTGCTGACATACTTGGAAGGAAGACGTTTAAACCTGATTGAGTTTAGTATTTTTGACCTAAAAGCAAGATCCTAAATGTTAATGCTACTGCAAGAGCATCATAAAACATAGGTGAGCTACAATACCAATGATCACATTCTACAGCTTCTTCGAAACGATCAGTGGCGCTAGTAGCTAAACCCTTGAGTTGCGCAGGGCCTGTAATGCCAGCTTTTACTTGAAAGCGTTTCTCATAGTTTGGATTTGAACTCCTCAGATTATCAGCTTCATGAATACAATGAGCCCTAGGCCCGACTATACTCATGTCACCCTTTAGCACGTTCATTAACTGAGGAATCTCGTCAATACCCCTCTGTCTTAAAATCTTACCTAACTTAGTAACACAGCCTGCGGTCATTGTTCTAAGTTTTATGATTTTAAAGATTCTTCTATTTATTGTGTATCGACTTTGCAAAAAAAATACTGGTTGCTTAGGCTCAGTAATTTTTATAATTATGCAAATCAAAACAAGCGGAACAAAAAGAATCAAAATCAAAACGAAACTAACAACAATATCAAAAATTCGTTTTCCCATTCTTCCCATTTGAAAAACCTTTCCATTTAAGAGTCTAATTTATGACTCGTTAAGAAAACAAAAACCATTTACCATTAAATTTATAGCACAAATACTTATTTACTCCAAAAATACTAAGAGATATCTAACCTATTATAATTAAGAGATTTAATTATAATCTTTTAATTTTTAGTAAAAATAAAGGCTTTTAATTTCTCAGCATTAGCTCTAGAAAAGCCTGAGATACTAAGCAAGCTAGTTGGGATATCGCCGGGGACGACAATAACTAAAGTCGCAAGCCTAAATAAAATTTCCGGGACTGATCTTTGGATATGAATTGCATTTATTTTAGTTATAGGAACTCCGACAGGTTTTTTAAATAAAATCCCTCTTACTATATATAATTCATCTCCCTTAATCGCATAAGTAATAGTTGAAAAAAATAATATTAAATATAGTAATCTAAGTATTATAAGAATTATACCAATATAAAAAACCTTTATATAAATAGCATCTAATGACATCCCTTCAAAACTAGATTGGAAGCCATATACAGCATATAGACTAGCAAAAAGTAATAAAAACCAAGGCAGTATTTTTAATAATACCCAACGAGCAGATAGTGGGTATTGTTTAGTAAGATTTGTATCTGTCATGTTTGTTTCTCCAACTAAATATCAAATCCAGAAAAAATCAAAGGATCAGGGCAATTCTCTTTATAAAATTCTATGTTTGCTGGAGCTGCGACCCCTGGATAATCTCCAGATAAATCAGGAAGATTAATAATAATTTGAAAATGTAAATGCGGAGGCCAGCCTCCATTAACTTTATCAGAGCCAATTTTGCCTATTGCTGCTCCTGCTTCTAAAATCATACCAGGCTTAACAAGCTCCAGTGACTCTAGAGATAAATGTCCATACAGCGTATGAAAGGCAAAATCATCAACATTATGTTTAACTATAATAGTAGGACCATAATCAAGATTTGCATTATTGTTTACACAAGTGAGGACTTCGCCATTAAATGGCAAATAGATACTGTGACCTACGTCTAGCCAAAAATCGACTCCGAGATGTATACTTCTTTTATTCTCCTCAGGAATATTATCTGACTCTTTTAAAAATAGCTCTGATCTTTGATACCAAACTCGCTGTTCTAAATATCCTCCGTATCCAATAGTTCCTCCCAGCTCTTTAGTATAGGAAAAAATATAATCTGTTAAATGTGAGATATCTAGGGATTGGAGTTCTGAAATTTTTTTGTTTGAATTTGATAAATCGAGTTTAACTAATTTATCTGAAGATAATAATCTTATTATCGGTTGTACTTCAAAAGTTTTATTCTTAATTAGCTCAATGGTTGATCTACTTTTAGAATCTGTATTCATAATCTTAATTTCCTAAAAATCTTTTGTAAATTGTTTCTAAAGCTAATTCGGTATCTACATTCTTTAGATAAATCAGCAACTCAGTTCCAGTCGAAGCAATTTCTACTATATTTATTCCCTGAAAGTATAACTCTTGGAAAATAAAATAAAAAGTACCTCTCATATTGGTACTTTCATTAGTTAACTGAACTGCTATACATGAAATCGAATTAGACTCAGTTTTAATATTCTTTTTTAGGAATAGAGGTAATTTTTTTATAAACTCATAATCTGTTATTAAAGTAATCTCAGTTATCCCTTCTGTAACATTGAAAACTTTAACTTTCTCTATGACTTTATCATAGCTAGTCATAATAGCTTCGTGTATTTTTTTACTTTTTAAGAATGTAATCACTCCTAAATCAGTAAAGACACTAAGTCCTTGAATAATTTTATTCTTATCATCTATAGCAATTACTTTATCCAAAGAACTTTGATATCTCGATAGAGCCATTAGTATTGAGCTCTCAGTGATTTCCTTTCTAAGCCGAACTTCTAATTGTGGCTTTATAAATCTTGAAAGTTGGGACAAATTAAAAAGTTTATTTCTTATCCCAGTTGATAAGGTTTGATTAGCTTCAATAAGCTGGATAATTGAATCATTTAATCTTCTCATTCGTTATAAATATAACACTTTTATTGAATTTTCAACAAAATATCAGATATAATAGACCTAAGTGTTTATTATATCTAAGTTTCATTCTCAAATTTTAATAAGGGTAGAAGTAATTAAGATATCGCAAGAGCTAAGGAGTCGTTTATTTAAACATATAACTACTTTCAAGCTCTTGCGGTGCTCATTAAGGTTTTGAGGTAAATAAATAATCCGCTCATAGGTTTTTTTCTAAAAGGTGAAATATCATGGAGAAACTCGCTGATAAAGTTTTGTCTGTAGATAGTAGTTTTATCACAAAGAATCTTCCATTTCTTTCGGCTTTGAATACTGATTGCATGGCTGAAGATCCTTGGAATGAAACTTGGTCGAACAACTTGGATGGAGTAGATCCAAGAACAAACTCTCCAGCTATGTGGAGACATTTAATAGAACTTGGTTGTAAGTTTTATGTCATCTTAGATGATGTCGACCTATATTCTAAAGTTTCCAATGAAAATTTTAAAGGAATCGGTGTTCTACTCCCGAAGAATCTTCATTATATAAAATCTATGGAATGGACAAAGGAGCTACTAAGTAAGGGTGTTGCCGTAAACTCTGGTGACTGGTCTATGGATCTATTTCTAGTAAATCCAAAATACAGAGGACAAGGAGTATTGAGAAGTCTTGGTTCTGAAATGAATGAATACCTCAATACATTACCAAACAAACAGAACTTATATCTTTGGATGCAAACCAGAGTTAAAACAGTATTCAGGTTTGCTGAAGAAATGGGTTTTAGTTTATGCCAAAGTGTTTACGTAAAACATACAGAACGAAAAGTACTAAGAAAGGCCCTATCTTAGGTGTAGTTGTTTCTGATTTCAATTCACATGGCGGTTCAATTACGGTTTTCCGAGCACCGCCTTTTTTCTTATTTTATTTTTTGAAGAAGAAAGATTTTATCCTAAACATCAACCACAGAAAGTATATTCTTTTTTAAGCTTATATTTTACATTAATTTATCTTTGTAAAACTAGATAATGGGCACTATATCTGTTAAATTAAATAATATAAGTTACCTCTCTATAGTAGGAACAACTGTCCTTAATATTTCAAGCAAATCAAATTTATCTGCGATTTTAGCCAAATACTCCTCTTCTTCTGAAACAACCTTTCCATCCGCAACCAAAATATCAGAAACATAATCGAATACTTCTAGCAACTCAGACTGATTTAATTCATCTTTTAATTTTTTAAAAGATGATTCAAGTAAAGTGTCTGGGTTAATATTATGAATCTTCCTAAGAGCGCTTTGGATATAAGGTATAACCTCAGAAGATTCTTTAATATAAAGTTTAGAAAATCCTTCCCTTAATGTATTAATTTCCACATTATCGGGTTTACCATCTGAGATGCTAGCAAAAAGCCCTAGAAGTACCACCCCTATCAAGGCTTCATCCGAGGGCTTTTTTAATCTATATCTTTTAGTGATTTTAGCTTGATAATTATTATTAACTTTCATCTCTATTCTCAATAGTGTTATTTGTCAGCAAATCATTAAATACTACTTTATTTCTATTAGCTGGCTTGTGATTTGTTAATTTCTCATGCTTTTTACTCAATACATTTCTAGCTATTCCACTTGCTACATGTACAGCCTGAACTATGCTTATTCCCTCACCTTTAATCACTACCTTACCATTATTGATATGTTGAACCTTTAGCGTGCATAGTTTATCGACTCCACCCTTTGGTCCATTTTTATCTAATAACCTAACCTCAACTCGTCTAATAATATTATTAAATCTATCTAAAGCGCGAAAAACTATCTCCTGTATCTTAGATTTAGTCTCTTGATTTAAAGATAGATCATTTGAAAATACAGTTATTTGCTCCATTGCTTCTCCTAAGTTGTTTATACATTGCATTATGGCGTAACTTTAAATATAGATATAATAGATATTTTAATAATATAACATAGATTAAACCTATGAAATGGATTAACTACCAACATCTTTTCTATTTTTGGAACATCGTTCATCATGGTAGCGTGACTGAGGCTTCAAGAATACTTAGACTTGCTCAACCAACAATAAGCGCACAGATAAAAACTCTAGAAGAAATAATGGGAGAGAAGTTATTTTTACGCAGTGGGAGGAATCTTAAACTTACAGAAGTTGGACATTTAGTCTTTGATTATGCTGAAAAGATATTCTCCCTAGGCACTGAGCTAATGGATGTAATAAGCGATGGGAATATTCAATTAAAGAAAGAATTTAAAATAGGGATATCCGAAGTTATACCCAAAACACTAGTATTTAAAATTATAGAACCAGTTTTTACAAATTTAAATAATTATAAAGTAATCTGCCTAGAAGATAAGACAGATAAATTATTAGCAGACCTTGCTATAGGAGCTTTAGATCTAGTAATTTCAGATAGAGAAATACCACCTCATATAAAGATAAAAGGCTACAGTCACTTCCTAGGTAGTAGTACGATCAGCTTGCTAGGCAGCACTATACATAAAAATAAATATAAAAAGAACTTTCCAAAATCCTTAAATAACGCTCCATTGCTTATACCATCCTCAGAAAGTATTCTACATAATGAAATTTTAAATTGGATTAGTAATAATCAAATATCACCTCAAATTCTAGCAAACTTCCAAGACACAGCATTAATGAAAATAGCTGCAAAAAATAAACTAGGGATAATACCTGTTCCTAAAATAATCTCAAAAGAAGTTTGTAAAGAATATAACTTAGAGGTAATTGGAGAAATAAAAGATATAAAAGAAAGATTATATATAATTACTCTTGAAAGAAGATTAAAAAATCCACTTATTGTAGAGATCTCAAATCAGAGCTTAAACTTGTTTGATAATAGATAGAATGAGATATTTCTTGTAGGTTCAATAGATTGTGGCTTCGCATAGTGCCACACTTATGTTAACTTTAAGGTTCAGGAAACTAAAGTGTCGACACTATTTCAGCTCTAGAAAAATTAATTTAATGAAACACGAATCCATCCTAAAGCTCATTTTACCAGTAGTGTTTGTAATTATAATAGGCACATTTGGTTACATAACCATAGAAGACTGGACATTTGTTGATTCGCTTTACATGACAGTTATAACTTTGACTACAGTTGGATTCGGTGAAATTCACGAACTTAGTAGTTCGGGCAGAATATTCACTATATTTTTAATAATTAGTGGAGTAGGTATTGCAACATATACTTTCACTAAAATTGTTGGACTTATTGTAGAAGGTGAACTTTTTAGAACAAGGCAAAGAAAAAAAATGGAAAATATAATAAAAGACCTCAATGACCATATTATACTTTGTGGATATGGCAGACTAGGTCGAATCGTACATAAAGAACTAGTACAAACTAAAGAAAAAATAGTAGTAATCGAAACTTCAGACGCTGCAAATAATGAACTAGTTTCAAAAGGCTTTTTAACTATCAAAGGTAGTGCCTATGATGATGATATTTTAAAGTTAGCAGGTATAGATAAAGCTAAAGTACTCTTAACCCTATTATCAAGCGATGCAGACAATATCTATGTAACTTTATGTGCTAGAGATCTCAATCCAAATATAAAAATTGTAGCAAGGACAGAAGAAGAACATAGCGAAGCACGCTTAAAAAGAGCAGGTGCTACAGAAATTATAGCTCCATATAGAATTTCAGGTAATAAAATAGTCCAAAAAATCATGCGGCCTTATGTAAGTGATTTTTTAGAAATTACCGGAACTAATAAAAAACAAAATATCATGATCGAAGAAGTAGTAATCCCACTCGACTCTAAAATCGTAGGTAAAAGCATAGAGGATTCAAATATTAGAGCAAAAACAGGAGCAATGATTGCAGCAATTATTTCTTCCAAAGGGGAAATGACTTTTAACCCTACTGGCAAAGATATTATTGAAGGTAATTCGACTATGATTGTTCTGGGACAAGAGGATGCATTGAAGAAGTTTAACTCTATATTTTAATATTAATTTTTCTATCGCGTAAGGGTGAGGACTTAATCCTCACTTGTTGTTTGTTGTGCTGCTAGACCCTTAGAATCTATCTTCCATACTTTCTTATAAATCGACTGACTTTAGGAGAGAATACAGAGGTGAAGACATTATCGAGATTAAAGCAGTTAGCAGATCCATAAGAAGTAATCCCTACCAATCCATACTTTGTTTGACGTCCGGATTTATACTGCATAATCCCAGGTCCACCTGAATCACCCTGGCAAGCATTACCATATGCGTTTGTGACGCCACCATATGCAAAAATTTTAGTACTATTTATTGATGTTGCTGTCATAGCAGCACCTTTAAACTGACCAACATTACCATTCTCATCTAAGCCATAACCATAAACTAATAATAGACTCCCCCTTCTTGGTTTTTTTCTAGAAATAGCAAAAGGCTTTATTTGTGCCGGAGCATTTCTACTAAGAGTAAGAATCGCTGCATCGTTTGTATTTGTTGTAGAATCGTAGTTAGGTGCTATGCGAGATGAACTAGCAAATATATAATCGACTCCCGAGAATTCAACACCTACAGAAGTAATATTTGTTCCTGACAAACAGTGAGCAGCAGTTAAAACTTTACGTCTTGCTATTAATGTTCCCGTACAGAAAAATCTCCCCAAAGACGTATCAATAACTAATTTAACAATAGCTGAATTAGTTGGATCTAAGGGAATACCAAAGTAAATTTTTGATTTGAGGACGTCAGTGCTACTGTCGATTGCTTGGATATTTGTTTGGGCAGAAGTGCTGTGGGAGGAGATTAAGAATAAGGTTATGGTAATTAGGTATTTCATGATTTTATTTGTTTATGCTATTTCTAATTTCAACCCGTGACAAAATGTCACGACTTCACTTCCTTCCTCTATAAGTCTTTGTTTTAACTTACTCCGATACTCACTAATTTCTTTTCCCTTAATTTTTAAATTTCATCGGTCATGCTTAAACATTTAATCCTAAAACGATAAATATTTCCATTATATCTATTCTTATGATTTAATTAAGAGTATTTTAATGATTGTTAGCTATCAGTTATCACTTATATTTAGTTTTATTTTTTAGCTTTCAATTATCTCTAAATTATATTCTGTTCAGAGTTAGTTTCTTATTAATTGTATCCATTGTGTAAGGGTGAGGACTTAATCCTTATTAGAACCCTTGCAAGCTCCCCGCGCATTAGTCTGCAAAGAATTTTTTTTGCTGAGCAAAAAAATTTCCAGCCTAATTGCTCCACCACCACCCCACTACCCCTACGGGCTTCGAATAAGGATTAAGTCCTAACCCTTACTTGTTATTTGTTTGTTATATTTTCGACTTTTAAAGATTTTAGTGTTCAGTTG
This sequence comes from Pseudomonadota bacterium, assembly GCA_027487795.1. Lineage (GTDB taxonomy): Bacteria > Bdellovibrionota_C > UBA2361 > SZUA-149 > DAOLCO01 > JAIYCX01. Next base: position 105,483 of record JAIYCX010000037.1, read on the forward strand.
TCGACAAACTGTATACAACTGAGTTTTCGAGTTGTTGTTGAGCCTAGTCTGTTTTTTTTAGGACTGTTTTTTTTAGGTACCACCCTATTTTTCTTTCCTACCTCCTGAAATTTTTCCCAAGTAAAAGCGATAACAAAAAGCCTAGTACCTCCTCATCCCAAATATGAAAGTTATTAGGTCTGAGTTAACGAACAATAACGGAATAAAAATGCCACGCCTGATACGTAAATATGAAAAAGACAGAGTATATTTCATATCTAATAGAACAGCAGAAGGACTACCCTTTGTGCCATGTTTATTAATAAATTCATTTATATACGGTATCCTAGCAAGAGCCACCTGCTTGCAACCAAATGTAAGAATATGTCACTTCTTATTTATGGGAAACCACTACCATATGGTTGCAGTGCTAAAAGGAGACCCGGATGCTTTAAAAAGTTTTATGGAATACTTTGATGGGGAATTGGCAAAGTTTATAAATAGATTCAGAGGAAGAACAAATCGTAATGTCTGGGCTAGCACTTATGATGCTGAGACAATATTGACCTATGATTCTGCACTTGAAAAGATATCTTATCTATACCTAAACCCTATAACTGCTGGCCTTGTTAGTAGTATGAAAGAGTACCAAGGGGCAAGTTCTTGGAGATTCTTTACAAAGGGGATTAGTAGAAGTTATCGTTTCTTAGGAAGTGCAGGACTATCTAGGCTCCCCTATGGTGGAATAACAAAACAAGTAAGCTGTGAGATATTAAGAAAACAGCACAAGAATACTAATTTCCAGGAGAAGCACGAGCTGTTAACGGACCCTTATGCGTGGAAAAACTCTTTTCCTGAGGGTAAAGAGAAGAGCGAGGAGAAGGTTAAAAAAGAAATTATTGAAAGAGTAGAACTAGGAGAAGAGAAGATAAGAAAGCAGAGGAATGGGTTGCCAGTGATAGGAGCTCATAACTTAAGTAAGCAATGTTTTCATAAGCACTACATTAGTAAAAAGTATGGGAAAAGATCTATATGTATATCTAACTGTGCAGATGTAAGAAGTGCATTTGTAGAAGAGTATAGAGATTTTGTTAGGCTATGTCGTGCAGCATGGGAGGAGTATAAAATTACTAGGAGTCCAGTGATTTGGCCACCGGGGGCGTTTCCACCTGCTAGGTTAGTATTTGCGTCTGTTCTTGTTCTATAGCTGATAATTAATTTAAAATATTGGATCTGTTTTTAAAGAATTTTTAATTCTTGTGACTTCCCTTTTTCTAAAATCAGTATTTTATGTACTAAGGTGTACAGTAGCACTACAAATCTCTTAATTCGTATCTTTTTAAAACTATATTTTTATAGAACTAGGTTAAATTTTAAATTACTAAATTATATTTCCTAATATTTAATCTTTTGTAGGTCTAAAAAATAATTTAATTATATAAAGAAGTGCTTGTATAATTATATGTATATAATTATAGGGAGTTAGAGTTTAAAAAAGAGGGACGTACTTATTCTTTAATTCCTTTACTTATTTTTAAATTTTCATTAGCCTGTCAAGAATTATAAATTGCTAATACAGTTGAAATGATATGCGAACAATTATTGCAGTTCTTTTACATATCTTCCTATCCTCAGCATACGCTGATAGCCCTAAAAAATGGAATCCTAATCAAATAACGAGATATTTGGTAAATACCCCTGTTGATTGGATGACGTTCGGATCACAAAGAGCCTCAGATGCACTTACGCAAAAAACTGGTTATAAAATTGAAGTATCTTATAACAATATTATTGATAAGATTATTATTTCTACTAATCTAACAAAGGAAGATGTCAAATTTGAATCTAAGGAACTAGCTCAAAAGTTTTGTCATGATCTTGTGCACAAAATAAGAAAAGCTGTCAATCTGAATGATGATGGAAATCCTGGAACCCCGTATAACGAAAGCCAACTGCATTTATATTTTTCGCCTTGGGGATTTGAAAACATTAAAATGCCTGAAAAATTTGGTTCGAACTTGGATTTATTGGTATTAATACAGACTAGGCACACGTTCTATATGGGCGATACGAATGAAATGAAAACCTGTGAAAGTCCATTAAGAAATGGAAATATAGAATTCAAAGATTTTTAGGTCAATTTATTATATAGATTCACTCTGCTTCTTTCATATCTCTTTAGTCAATGCTCAACTATTTCCCCTATGCTCCAAATAGGTTATCTTACCTCGCATTAACCTTGATTGGCATTTTATGAGCGACCTTAAACAAGAGACATTTGTTGAAATTTGCAATTCTCTTTCTTTTATATCTTTCTTGTATGGCACTACTCAACTAGTAAGAGATAGGGAGGAAATAGATGATTATGTTGATTCTAAATTACCAAAAGAAGTCTTTTTTAAGAAAAATTATATAGGTAGACAATACGGCGTAATGCCTATGCGCTATTGGGAAAAAGCAATTTACGAAGATAGCCCTGAGACTGCTGATAAAATCTTTAACTAAGTAATGAAAGACTCTAAAATTTTGTCGGAATATAAGAAGTATGCTTCTAGAAATTTTCCGATTAAGAGGAATCCGAACGACGATGAACAAATTGAAAGAATATATAATTATCTTCAGAATAATGCATTAAATTTAGAGCGACGAGTCTCTTTTCTTCAAAGAGTTAAAGACATTTCTCTATTTTTTGTAGGTTCGTTCTGCCTAGCTTTAATTGGTTAACTTATTGGGAGAAAATTTTGAAAAAGTTGGTGATATTCATTTATGTTTTCGCATATGTAGGTCTATTTAATTGTAGCGAAGTAAATGCTGAAATAATTTTAAGAACCTGCGTAAGTACCTCTGGCAGGTCCACCTACTATATTAATCTAGATACTCTTACCCGTTCAGGTGAAATTCGATATAAATACATGAATCAAGATATTATTTATTCCGCTCATTTAACAAAAATTGATGGCAATACCATAGATGGAATCGCTGTTTTTAAGAAGTCTAATTCAGGGGAAACACGAGGCAATCCTTTTGATTTTAAATATCTTATTCTTGATCGAGTTTTTTTTGAATTGAATGTTGAAGCTAAGTGCGAATAGATTAAGAAATTGTCATGTCCTGAAATAGGTTGACAACCTATTTCAGGACATGACAGGTGACTCAAAAAGCAGGTTTCAACTCTTAAGATGGGGAATGAATTTTATTAACTAAAGAAAATTAAATCTGTATCAGATGTTCACTATATCCGATTGGTCAAGTTGGGTGTCCAGCATAGTCCAGCAGATCCCAGTGGAAGTAAAACCTCATGCCTACCTGAGACATAGGGAGCAATTGAATATTCATCGAATGTGAACAGAACTCCATTTGGTGTCAGATTAAAATCTTTAAAGTTTTCCAATTCTGGCTTAGTTCCATGTAGCATCTGATCATTCAACTTCCCATCTTCAGATCCATAACTTTTCAGTAATTCTTGACGAATGCTTTTGGAAACTACTTCAAGATAGTTTAAATCAAATTCATACAAATGAAAAAGTTTAACCAAATAGACTGGTTTAATAAAATAGTTTAGCGTTCGAGAAAAATGATTAGGGTGATTTGCTCCCCTGTAGTAAGAAAAAAAGCTAAATCTTATACTAACAAAATATTCATTAAGTAAAGTAACTTCAAATGAACCTACAAAACTCGAAACTCCTTCACTCACCCCCACTTCTTTATTTTCAAAAGCCCAAGTCCATGGTGCTTCATTTGCAAGATTTCTTATTCCGCTAATATGCTCTAAGGCACCGTATTTAACTGCCGAATTAACTTCCTCTGCCCATGAAAACTTATCTTGGTTGAATACTGGATATTCAACTTCTATCTCATACTTTAAGTGACCTTTATCTAATTCAGAAAATTTTTGTACTTGCCAGTTTGAAATTTCAACTTCCAAACTCCCATTAGGATATTTTGGTGAATCCAAATCATATTTTTCACCAGAGAATATTTTTTGTCCTCTCTGTTTATATTGAATTAGAGATTTACGATCAATTTTATTACTATGACAAAGCCTGTGACAGTTAGGACAAAGAGCAATCAAATTTTCCGAAGCATGCTCCATGCATTGCTCGTATGGTATTATGTGGTGAAGATCGACATCCAAATGACCACAATGCGGGATGGCACATCGATGCCCAGATTCCATAAGAACTTTTCTACGAATTTCTGCAGGAATGGCAGGTCGAGTCATTATTCGAATCTATGTTAATGATATGTTCATGGGGCAAGCTTCTTCAGTTCATATTTAATTAAATCAGAAGTAAGAAAACCAAGGGTATCAATAAGTATCATTAATTCAAAAAATGTTCAATAAATAGCGATATTTCTAAATCGATTCACTATAAGTCATTTCCACTACTTTTCTTTGTGCGTCTTTATCGTAATCAATATACCTTTAAGTGGTACTAATATTCTTATGTTCACAAAGTTTCATGACATCAACCAGACTTCGACCAGCTAGAGAAATCTTTTAGCACAATTGCTTACAAATCCGCGTCTTCCAGAATGAGAACTTTGGTAATTTTACTGACTTTGTTTCTTACTTAATTTCTATTCAGTTTTTTCTGCAAATAATCTCGATTATCTTCGATAACGGGGTATGAGATATGTTAATGTTTTGAAGAGTTTAATTAGGTCGGATAAGATTTATATAGGGTCTTCATGAGAGCCTGTTCTTACTAATTTAAATTCTCATAGACTTTTTTAAAGATCTCATAGATAGTTATAAGATACTAATATAAGTGGCCATAATCATACAATATGCTTTAGAATCAATTCATCTCTTAAGTAATTTATATATATCCACTTTTAAGAGTAGAGCAGATTATTTAATAATAAAGCAACATAAACATTTCACTTATTCATAATAAATATTTATATTTAATAATTATAGTAAATTATATCTGGGTAGAAGATCTCACTTAGTCTTTTTGTTAAGCTAAAATTCTCAATAGAGAGACTAAGAAAGGAAATATTTTTTCATAAGGTTTTTATAATTTCTTTAATTTCTATTTGAGCCTTAGAGTACAATTAATTGTGCTGTAAGGCTCAAGTAGGCTAAATTGAAGGGATCGGGGTCCGATTCAGCGTCAGATGGAGTTCATCTGAGCACTTACGATTAGCCTTCCTTAGATGAAAGGAAGTAGCCATGCAAATTATGAGAAGTTCGATTGGGAATTTCACGTTTGATCAAAATCAAATCGTGTTAGATTCCGAAACTATTCTAAGCTTATTTAAGCTTGGTATACAGCTTAAAATAAAAAACAGCTACCAGGGGGGAACCGAGGGCATAAGATTTGGAACTAGTGAGTCGATAAAGATCTCCAACTGGATTTGGTGCCTTCTGTTTGAGTCTGTAATGAAGAACATAAGCAAAAATCCTATTCGTTTAGGAACTGCAATTGATAGTGGAAATCCTGATGTTCAGCTTTATTACAGTTTTGCTTGCCTTCTGCACAAAGAATCTAATTTGGAGTTTTCGATACCCCTACCTCTTCTTGGAAAAAGGGCATTGTCGTCTATTTTGCTTTATGGAAAATCAAAAAGTGCGGCTAATATGAGGCTCGATCGCTATCATGGAGAGTTGAATGATTGGATTATCTCAAAAATCATTTATCAAATTTCTCATTCTGCACTCGTGCCAGAATGGGCGATTGAAAATCCCTACAGGTCTTTTCCTAACTTCATTCCCGATACGTATCCAGAAACGTACCCGGGTAAGACAGACGCTTGGAAAAGAGGTCGGGGAGAGTTTAACGAAGATTCACCCTACTCAAAAGCCATGGACTTGGCACAGTGGCGAGCGGCGACAGTAGAATTTCTTGCCGACCAAGAGGATATCGACAGCGGAAACGAATATTGATATCTTCGTTAGTTAAAATGTTTTCATTTCGCTCCCTAGGTATTTATATATCTAGGGGGCTTTCCTTTCTTTACTCTTCTTTTATAATTATTTTATATCCATCACCTGCAAATATTCTCGATTATCTTCGATAATAGGGTATGAAATATGTTTATGTTTTGAAGAGTTTAAAATTCAAAGAACAAAGATACACTGGATTTACTTCCGATCTAAAGGCACATTTGAAGCGCCATAATTGGGAATGACATATCCTGTTCTATATACAGATGTTTTCTTCTAGTCGTATTCCATATCTATCCCCAAATATCCCCCTAATATCGCTGGCTCTTAGTGGATGTTATTGGTCGAGAATGTACTGTGATTAGATAAAATGCTAATTAATTGTCACAATTTGAGTCTTTTTTATCATAATCAACAAGAAATAGGGTGATAGTATTTTGCCTAGTATTTGTTCCTTAAAATTCTAATCTGGGTAAATTTAAAAATCTAATTCTCTGCAATACTATCAGAAGATATTGCCGAGAATTGGTGGGTATAATTTTAAAAGGTTTTTATTGCAATAGTGGCTATCTCCTCATTCAAGACTTCATTGGAAAAATAAAAGTTAAGTTGTCATCATTGAGAAGCCTAAAGGTGAATTAAATTCACTTCTAGGCTTCTCAGTAAACGTCAACTTTCTATTTGAATGAGGGAAAAAATGAGTCAAGTTAGAACTTTCGAAGATCGAATTCGGGAAATTAAAGCAAAAACTCCTAATGGAAACTGGAGTCTTTGCCAATTTATGGGTGTGACTGAGCGGGAAGTGCTCGTTGCACAAACCGTCCATGCATCTGTTAATAACCTAGACGGAAAGCCTAAGGAAGCCTATTCTATCAGGGGAAATGGAGTTTTCTCTCGTGGCAGAAATGGACTCGTGGATAACCTAGATGTTCAAATGAAAAAGCAACACCCCGAGCAACCGTTATTACTTACTAAATTATATGTGTATCCAAGAACTCTAATCAGAGCTTTTGAATATTTATATTAATAGTAAGTTAAC
>JAIYCX010000041.1 GCA_027487795.1 Pseudomonadota bacterium
AGTAGTAAGACGATGAGTACACACTATTTTAAGATAATTGCACGAGCAATTCGAGAGCTAAATTATTGTCCTTCAAGCTATCTTGAAACGCTAATCACTATGCTGCATACCAAAAATCTTCATAACGATGTGCGTATTCTAGTTTCCAGGTCACTCGCTCATGCCGGACCCGGGGGAGTGGAAGCGCTCAGAAAAACTATGATCGAATTTCCAAATAATAATTGGTCATGGGCTCTACTTGAATTGTCTTTAGTCTTCAAAGACTTTCAAGTAAGGTTTGAAGAACTCATGCCAGTAGCCTTGGAACAGTCGTATTACCAAAGCCTTTCGAGTGAAGCATCGCTACCTGCTATCTCCGCGTCTTTCTTTGGTGAAAAGTTACAACCCGCTCTATTTGAAAGATGGGAAAATGCAAAAAGCATCTCAAACGGCCTTCAAGCTAGTCATAAACGAGATGGAGTCGCCTTAACTCTTGCTGCGATAGGAGGAATTCCAAAACTAATCCAAGATTATGGTAATACTCCTCTTCGAATTCTGACGATCATAAACACGGTTAAATATCTTGTAACTCGTCAACAAAATTCAAATCCGAATTGTCCATTTTGGGCAAAAATTGCTTATGTACCGAATCTTAATTACGAATTTGCATGGGCGATTGAGATGGCAAAAAGCGAAAATCTGTTGATTCAGCGTCATGCACTCAGTCTCTTGTGCTCATTTCTTAAGCACCCCAGTTGCACCGAGGAACAAAGGGTTAAAGCTTCAGAACTTATTATCGGGCTTCCAAAGACGGGAATTCCTGTTGATAGACAGCTGAGGTTAATGGTGAGTTTAGCAATTTTAATTTGTTTTACCATTCGTCTTGAGGAAGCAAAGAAGTCTCCTTTCCCTCAAGAGAAGCTTTCTAAAGCTTTTAATAGTCTCGTTCAGGCGATCAGTATCTCTAATTCACTTCGAGACAAGTATCTGAGATCGATAAACCCAGAGGCTCGTCAAGAACAAATGCTCGAACCTCTAGTAAGTTTCGAAAATGATATTCGATACCGAAAACTACTTGGTGAAGAAGAGATCAAAGTACTTGGATCAGTATACTGCGACTATATTGGACGCCACATATTTCCAATTTTTCAATACCTTCTTGAAACTTACAAACAGACGGTGGAAAATGACGTGGAACTCGCTAAGTTAATGGTAAGTCAATTTGAAGATATCCAAACGTAGTTTGACAGTTACACTCGATTCGTAACCTAGAGCGCTGCTGGTTTTACCTTTTGGTTTTTCAGCAGCGCCTTTTTCTTCTATTCATAGATTTTATAATTAAAGAGATATGACAGGAAGCAATGCTTAAGACCTGAAGATGAACAGGAAGGGTGCTTAAATTAAGATAAATTCGCGCTTACCTAGAAACCCTCGAGCGACAAGCAAGTATTAATTCCTTACCCACTCCTTTTTAATAATACTTCCTGTTCCTCTTCCCTCCTCGAGCATTTTCTTCCTGTTTAGCTTCTTAAATAAAATGTAGGATATTAAGACTAAAATGTTTCAAACTTAACGAACAATAAAATTAAATTTTAATAATTTAATTACTAAAATTCAGAAACTGAAACCCAGGATTTTGTTCGGCGGCGAAGTCTTTTTCTCGTTCGGTGTAGAATAATCCTACTAATCGCCCTGATGTGTCCGTTGCTAATAATGCCCTAGATGGTTTTTTAAAACCAGTTTCAGGTCCTACTATCCATGCTCCGTGCTCATATGGAAGCGGCTCTAAAATAGTTTCAACTTGATAATCTCTTCTCATGCGGTCTTGAAGAACTTCAAACTGTAATTTACCTACGGCAGCAACTACTGTTTCAGTGTGACCACTACCTACTGTAGATAAAACTTGTATCGCCCCTTCTGTACCAAGCTGTAAAAGTCCTTTGTCAAATGACTTTCTTTTTCCAATATCTTTTGGTCTAATTCTAGCGACAACTTCTGGTGAGAACTGAGGAAGAGGTTTGAATATAAATCCGCCATCAACTGATATAGTATCTCCTATTGAAAATACACCTGGATTAATTAATCCTAATATGTCTCCTGGGAATGCAACATCTGCGGTTTCTCTTTCACCAGCGTTCATGCGCAGCGATCTTGAAACTCTTATCTTTTTCCCTAGTCTTTCATGATTAACTAATAAATCTCTTTCAAACTTACCTGAACACACTCTAGCAAATGCCATACTATCTCTATGTTTAGGATCCATATTAGCTTGAATCTTAAAAACAAAAGCACTAAAGTTTTCACTTACTGGATCAAGCTCTTTTCTCTCACCATCAGGCATTATAATTTCTCTAGCTCTTGGCGCAGGGGCAGTATCAATGAATGAATCAAAAAAAGGTTCTAAACCAAAGTTTGTTAGAGCTGAACCGAAAAATACTTGAGTAATATCTCCTGATAGAAAATCATCAGTATTAAAGCGGTTCCCCGCTTCTGCGATTAAATCTAATTCATATTCTAACTGACTAAAAAGATCACTCTTGATATCTTTATCATTTCTAGCTTCTTCAAATGATATTTTCTTGGCTGCAACAATGTCCGCACCTGTTTTTTGTGCTTTTTCAAAAAGAGTTATCTCTCTTGTTTCACAATCAGCAGTTCCAATAAACTGCTTTCCAGACCCTAGCGGCCAATTCTTTGGAGATGCTTTTATCCCTAGTACGTTCTCTAACTCTTCTAATAATTCAAAAGGATCTCTAGCGGGTAAATCCATCTTATTTATAAAAGTAAGAACTGGAATTTTATGCATGGCACAGACTTTAAATAATTTTCTAGTCTGAGTTTCAACACCCTTTGCGGCATCAATAACCATTATCGCGCTATCAGCGGCGGTTAAAGTTCTGTAAGTATCTTCAGAAAAATCTTGGTGCCCCGGAGTATCAAGTACATTTATTATTCTATCTTTATATTCAAATTGCATAGCAGAGGCAGTAATTGATATTCCCCTCTCCTGCTCCATCGCCATCCAATCGGACGCAGCTTTCTTTCCAGTCTTTCGACCTCTGACCATACCGGCGGTACGTATCATACCTGAATAAAGTAAAAGTTTCTCAGTAAGAGTAGTTTTACCGGCATCTGGGTGACTGATGATAGCGAAGGTTCTTCGTCTATTAGCTTCAGATTCTACAAATTTGTTTACTTCGTTATCGGACATATAGCTTAGATTTAATTTCGGCTCTTAATAGCATAATTCAGTAAACTAATGCTAGTTTAAGGCCAAAGTAACTTTATTATTTCTATACTTAGACCAGATAATAGCTAATAATAATTGTAGTCCTAAAATAGTACTTATCATTCCCGCAGCATTTAAAGATTGTCCACTGGGAGCAAAGATCCCGATAACAGCAAGATAATATCCCAATAAAATCCCAACAATAGCAAATAATAAACTAAAAAATAGTTGTTTGTTAATACGATTTGTCAATAACCGAGCGCTTGCAGCAGGTACTATAAGTAAAGAAATTACCAAGATACTTCCTACTAATTTAAAAGAGGAAACAATAGACAAAGTAACAACTATCAAAAATCCCATATCAAATAATCTAGGCTTAAGTCCAAGAACATAGGAGGAAGCTGGATCAAAACATATTAAAATAATTTCTTTCCAGAAAAGCCAAAGAAGAGAAGCAACAAAAATAAAATTTATTACAGCAGCTATAACATCAGAAGGTAGATTAATAATTGCAGTAATTAAATTTATTTCTTCACCAGACTTTGGTAGCCAAAAAATAGTTTCCAATTGGCCATATAAAAGACAGTCTGCATCAAGATCTAATGACCTTGAAGATGCCTGCTCTATTAACAAAACTCCTAATGCAAAGAAAATAGAGAATACAATTCCCATAGCAGCGCCAGGTTCTACTCTTCCAAACTTTATTATCCAGTTAATGATAAGGCTACTAAGAAGCCCTGCTAATAATGCGCCAATAAAAACAACATATACGTGCCTACTATCTGTGAAAAGATAGGCAAGAACGATACCAGGTAAAACAGAATGTGAAATAGAGTCTCCTATTAAACTCTCCTTTCTTAAAAGTAAAAAATTCCCAAGTAAAGTCGAAGCCATTCCTAAAAATAGAATAGCTAATAAGGCTGAAAAATCTAATGTTAAAAAAGAATTCATTTTATGGACCCTTTAGTAAGCTTAGAGTCTATAGTATTATTTTGCAGATGGCCTTCTTTACTGAGTAATAATTCTAATTCTTTTACAACTTCAGGTTTAAGAACATGCTCTACTAGATCTGCTGAGTAATTCACATGTGTCTGAGATATATTTCCGTAAAGAGTAATATATGTTTTCCATAGTTTGTTATTTCTACTAAGCAAAGCTGCATGATTATATCCTTTTTCAGATAATTTAAGTCCTGCGAAATGCAATCCGCCGTATTTATTTATAAATAACCAACAAGAACTTAAAAAGTAATCATAATATGATAAAGTATCTAAATACCGACCAAACAGACGAAGTTCTTTATATGATTTATCTTCATTATTAATAGAAGCTAGTTTTAATAAACTCTCATAATTTTCTAATAATAAATGATCACCTGTAATTTTTGCTCTGAGCGATAGTTGCCTGATAAGCCCAGATAATAATCCCCTTTCAGGTGCAAAAATAAAACTAAATAAGAAAACAACACCTGAAACTAATACAATAATCGCCCCCGCTGGGACACTTGTATGTAAAGATGATAATATCGCGCCAAAAAAACTACTAAGACCTCCGATAAATGCACTAAGATAAGAAAGTTTAATTATTTTATTTGTCCACAAGCGAGCAGTCACTGGAGGGATAACTAAAAGCGATAAAATTAATAGCATTCCTACAGCTTGTATCCCAACAACAGTAAACAAAATAACTAAAATATAAATTAATGTATCTATTAAAGAAGTTTTAATGCCTATAGTATTTGTAAAATCCTTATCAAAACTACTAACAACTAATTCCTTAAATATTAACAATAACGTTGTTAGTATTAAAAGTAGCACTCCGGACATTAGAATAATATCAAATCTTGACATCGCAGCTGCCTGGCCGAAAATATATGATTTAATACCAGCAGCATTTTGTAAATCATAAACTTGAATATAACTAAGAAGTAAAATTCCTAAGCCAAAATATGAGCTAAGCGATATTGCAATAGCCGCATCTTCTTTTAATTTTGTATAATGCTTCAATACGAAGATTGTAAAAGAGGCCAATACACAAGAGAAGAATGCGCCTACTAATAAAAAAAGAATGTTTTTACCTTGTGCTCCAGCGCCAGATCCACCAATAGTAGACATAAGCATGAACGATAATGCTACCCCTGGTAATGTACCATGAGAAATCGCATCTACTGACATTGCCTCTTTTCTTAGAACTACAAAAATACCAAGAAGACCAGCCGATACTCCAAGTATAGTAGTTCCAATTATAACTAAATTAGTATTCCAGCCTCCTTGGAAACTCGCTATTAAAATTCCTTCAAAAAGCTGCTCTGTAAAATAATTAGAAAACATCACTACTGGACTTTACGGTACTAGACTTTGAGCTTAACTTTTCCATTGATTTAGAAATATCTTCTAGTAAAGTTAACTTACCGCCATATGTTTTTCTTAAGTTCTCAGTATTAAAAGTTGTACTAACTTCGCCCTGAGCTATTATTCTAGAATTAAGAAGTATAACGGAATCAAAATATTCAGATACTGTAGTTAGATCATGGTGAACAACTATTACTGTTTTCCCTGCTTGCTTTAATTCTTTCAAAGAATTTATTATTGAAGACTCTGTTACGGCATCAACACCAGAAAATGGCTCATCCATAAAATATAAATCAGCCTCTTTAACTAAAGCCCTAGCTAAAAAAACTCTCTGCTGTTGTCCTCCTGATAGCTCGCTAATTTGACGATCCGCAAATTGCTCCATCTGTACTAATTCTAAATATCTTCTAGCTCTTGCTTTATGTTTTGCTGTTACTCTTTTAAAAAGACCAATTTCCGCATAAAGTCCCATACAAACAACTTCCAGAACAGAGATGGGGAAATCCCACTCAACAGACTCTCTTTGCGGCACATAAGCAATCCTACTTCTAGCAACATTAAAAGGCATACCCCAGAATTCAACTATACCAGATAATTTAGGCAGAATACCAAGACATGCTTTAATAAAAGTACTCTTCCCTGCACCATTTGGACCAACAACTCCAACTAAGGAGGCAACAGGAGCATCATAATCTATATCCCATAAAACAGGTCTGTCATTGTAAGCAACTGTCATAGCATGAACGGACATTGGGCTATTAGGATTATGTTCGGGCTTCGACCTTAACGATATCTGAGTTTGAATTCTATCTAAAATATTCTTCATACTATTTGTTTTCTAAACTCATAATACCAGTATCCGGAACATCCCCACCTAGAAATTTAGTTATAGTAGAAATATTATGATCTATCATTCCAATATAAGTACCTTGATACGTACCTCGGTTCCCCATAGAATCAGAATAAAGACTATCTCCTATTTTTACTTCTCCGCCTGCATTTTTCACACCATCAACTAAAGCAGATATATTTTTCTCTGAAACTGTGCTTTCAGTAAATACTGCTGTTATTTTTTTTTGAGTAAGAATATTAACTAATCTTTCAATATCTTTCACACCTGCCTCGGACTCAGTTGAGATCCCTTGAATTCCCTCTACCTGAAAACCATATCTAAGACCAAAATAATGAAAAGCATCATGGGCTGTTACTAATACTCGTTTTTCAATTGGAATAGTTTTTAAAACTTTTTCTGAATTTTCATCAAGTAGCTTTAATTTTTCTGAATATAAATTTTTTCGAGCTGTAAAAACTTGCTCATGTTTAGGACTTAATGCAATCAACTCAGCAAGAATCACAGATAAAACTTCATTCCATAACTTAGGATCCATCCAAATATGTGGATCTGCTGGCTCTATGCTTTCCTGAGCATTACTTAACAATATATTTTCTGCGACAGCTTTAACTTTTTTACCAGATGTTCGAAGTCTTTCAAAAGCATCTAACATTCTACCTTCTAAAAATAGGCCGTGATATAAAACTAAATTGGCCTGAGACATTTTTAATACATCTGACCTTGTTGGCTTATATAAGTGCGGATCGATACCCGCTCCCATTAATATTTCTAACTTTAAATCGTCTTCAATTAAATTTTGTACAAGATCTCCAATCATTGTTGTGGTAGCAACAATTTTCAACTTTTCTTCAGCTTTACTATTAGTGGTCGTTAATAAGCTGCAAAATACAAAAAATATCGTAATTAATTTTAATTTAGAATCTAATAACACTACCTACCCCCGAAAAACTTGAACCTGCGGTTTGATTAAGACCTACTCCATGACGTATATCAAACTGTAGATCTTCATATACCAAATAAGTAAATCCCCCATTAATAAACATATCCCTGGTTTCACTTGAGTTAATAGAGTTAGTCATAAAATATTCACCATAAAAACTAACAGGACCATACACTTCATGACTTACTGCTAATGAATAAGCAAGTTCTGTTAAAGAACTAGATTCTCCCTTATTATAATCATTAACATAAAATAGATTTAGATTACTTGACATAGAAAAGGTATCAATATCTCTTTCATATAATAACTTTCCACCACTACCAGATCTTGAATTATAAAAATTACCAGAGCCGCCTGGAATAGAAGACTCAAGAATAATGCTTAGTCTTTCACTTTCTTTTTCGTAAATATTAAACTTTAATCCAAGACTATATGGGGTACTACCATATTTTGCCTTAGTATCAGAGTAATCTTCAACATAACCTAAATAAGTAAATCTAAATTCTAATTTTTCTACTAAACCAACTCTAAGTAAAATTTCAGGAACAGTGACTCCATGTTCTGAATCTCCATTATTATAAGTAATTCCAGATTCTACTTGCAAATGACCTTCTTGAACAACATATGTTCCTTCTGTAAAATCAGGTCGATCACTCTGCAATTCCTCTTTAAAACCTTCTTCCCCCCATCCAAGATTAGCTGAATAAGCATCGAATAAAAAACTAAACAAAGATAAAAATAGAACTATTGTAAATTTCATAATATATATGTTAATGTAGCCTAGGCTACAAAGCTAGCAGATACTAAACAAATAGTCAATAAATCATTTATTTCTCTTAAATTATCTTTAATCCAAATTATATTATGATGAATAACACTAAGAACTTTGACAAAAGTAGAGAACAAAATAGCTTAGAATCAGCTGAAGATTACACTGAATTAATTTATGACTTAATATCTTTAAAAGGCGAGGCCAGAGTAGTTGATATTGCTGCTTCTTTAGGAATATCTCATGTAACTGCAATAAGAACTATATCTCGTTTAGAAAAAAAAGGTTTTCTGATAACAAAAAGTAGATCGCCCATAACACTAACAAAGAAAGGTACTAGTTTGGCTTTATTCTCAAAAAATAGACATCAAACATTGTTGAAATTCTTACTGTTCATAGGAGTACCTAAACAAGTTGCTGAAAAAGATGTGGAAGGAATGGAGCATCATGTTAGTAAAACAACACTTAAGACAATAGAGTCCTATATGGGACAGCATACTTAAATAGCGTTTTAATTCAAAGATATTTTAATCAATTAGCAAATTACTTACTGCTCTAAAATTAGGAATCAAGGTAATAGAGCGAGGCTATTTTTTTAAAGGTTCAAATAGGAGGTTTCAGGATGAGCCAAATTAGTGATTTTCGTAAGTTAGTATTGTTGCATCAATCTAACTTAAGCTGGATGAAGAAAGATCTTGTCCCAATGAAGTCAAAAATGAAAGGACTTGATTACGAGGTGCTCTGTCTTCCGGATTCAGCAAAGTGGAATCGCTTTTCAAATTCGCCCTACCTGCATTTTCTTTTCAGAGAACGATACTTAAAAAGTCTTGTTCAAGAGATTAAAAAGGATGGGACAAAAAGAAAGGTGATCTTAATGCTTCACAAGAAGAGTCTCTTGATGCCTGTATTAGGTGTTGCAAGAACTCTACTTAGGGCAAAAGCGGTAGACGATAACACTTTGCGGGTTTTGATTATGAATCTAAATGGACAGAACAGCATGGATAAGCCAGTAAGTACCCTAGAGGTCTCACGAGCTTGTCTAAAATATGGAATAAGCGAGTCGATCATTGCAGATTCAAAATTTGATCCTAGGATAAATCCTGATAAGGAAGTTTTTAGGTTTTTTTCTAGCTTCTGAAGGTCTATTGAGAAATAGACCTCTTTTCTACTATTAAATTATGCTAATTAGTAAGGCGATTATTATTAATCCGTCGTTATTGTGTGAAAAAATATTTTTTAATTATCTTTATGGGTTTACTCTCTACTACAAGCTCTGCTTCAGACGATGTTAAACAATCAGGTAAGTCTTTCTATGAATTAGAACTGACTACTTTAAGTGGACAAACATTTAATACTAATACTTTAAAAGGAAAAGTTTCCTTAGTTGTAAACACAGCCAGTAAATGCGGCTTCACTGGTCAGTATGATGGACTAGAAAAATTATATGATAGTTATAAAGATAAAAATTTTACCGTACTAGGTTTCCCGAGCAATGACTTCGGAGCACAGGAACCAGGAAGCGATACTGAAATATCAGACTTCTGTAGATTAAACTACGGTGTTAGTTTCCCCATGTTTTCAAAAGGAGCAGTGAAAGGAAACTCCAAACAAGAAGCATACAAAGTTCTAACTGAAGAAAGTGATAAAAAATTCAACGGAGATCCAGGATGGAATTTTGTAAAGTTCTTAGTCGATAAAAAAGGAGTTGTCAGAGCCAGATTTAGCTCTATGGTAAGTCCTGATAGTAGTTCTATTAAGGATATGATTGATGAATTGCTGGCTGAACAACTCTAAACGTTCTTATCCGCATCTTTAGTTTTATTCGGTAGAAGCTTCTCCCACCAATTAGCTTTAGATTCTGCAGATTCGTCGATGCCTTCTTCTCTATTGATAAGTCCAAGTCCTTCAGCGATTGCTTCAAGTTGAACTCGCGTAGATTTTTGACCCTTACTGTAAAGCGTTCCTCCACTTCCTGGCCACTGAGATGCTTTTATGTCGGATGGTAAAGGCGGTAGTCTCCACGGTCTATCACCTAATTGATGTCCATCTAAAGTAGACTCTATTTCTGGAAGTACTAACAATTGTCCGGAGTAACCATTTACTAAAAATGATATTCTATCAGGCGAAAGTACAAGGGCTTTTACGTATGTTAAATATAAATCAAGAGCAGTTAAACCAAGTAGTGTATCATCAATGACAATTAATACTTCATCAGCTGCTCTAATTAAAGATCCGCTAGCAGGACCGATTCTTCCTGCTGTATCAATGATAATAACATCATTCATGACTTTAGCTAACTCGATGACTCTTTGACACATGACCATACCATCAGTGTGACAAACAAAGTCCATAGCTTCAGCCATACTATCTGGAGGCATTAGAACGGAAACGTACTCACTGATGGGAGTAATCGCATCGCCTATCGTATCTCTTGTAATATCTTGCGAACCATTAACCCAGCCACTAACTACTTTTGCAGCGGGTCCGCCTACTGCTAAAGATCTGGATAAATCTCTAGTTTCGACATCTAAATCCCAAAGCAAAGTTTGCTTTCGGTAAACATCACAAACCTGTGATAGAGCTGCTGAAATAGTAGTAGCACCTACTCCACCTTTAGCATGAGTGACTACTATAACTTTAGCTTCTTTTACTCTACCCTGTCTTCTGAAATCAGAATGTATTGAAACTAATTCTTGTAAAAGATCTAATGCAGAACTTTCATCTTTTAAAACTTTTCTAACTCCTGCAGAGTTTGCAATCCTAAAAGCTCCACCAGAATATGCTTCGGATGAAACATACATGATAATGCTTAACCAAGGACTTTGTGCTGTTGTTTTTCTTGCTATTTGCGCCGCTAAATCGCCTAATCCAGAACCAAGTATTAATACATCTGCATCTTCAAGATGTTGATATACTTCTTGCTCAGACACAAGCTTAATACGAAGATCTAACATCTCCACATCACTCTGACTAAAAGCCTGTATCCTTCTAGCGCAGCGAGCTTGTCCTTCAGCAGAATTTTCTACAATTAGCGCTTTCATTAAAAATTACTTTTATGATTACAAATGTATATTATCGAATACATTCCATTATGTGTTCTGATGATAAAATTACTAAAAAGTTTCACTAAACACCCACAAAAACTCTAAAGATTCCAAATAAGGCATCTTTAGCTGATTGATAATGCTCAGCTGATATGAAACTTAAGAAAAATAACCCGACACCACCACCTGCTAGCAAGCAAAACAAGCCCACTAAAACCGTCAAGATTGTTCCAAGAATCCCCTCTGACTCAGAAAGCGTTCTATGTTCTATTTTATTCTTTAACTTTCCTAAATTTTCCGTAGAAAGTCTTCCTTGTGAAATAGAAACAGCAGGCATTGGAGGTTGTTCCTCTTCTGCGTAATAATCTAAATCACTTGATAAATTTAAAGAATTGATTCCAGAGTTTTCTAAAGACTCTTTCAATCCTGACATTAAAGCCTCAGCTTCATTTTCTAAAACCTTTGGTCTAATATTTGAAGAATGAGAACTTGAGCTCCCCATATTAGATACGTACTGCTTACCAGATTTATTAAAATCTTTTGAATCAGCTACTAATGCTGTAGCTAGTGCGGCACCTAGCTCATCTGCTGTTTGAAAACGTTCTTCTGGATCTCTACAAAGTGCTTTCAGGATAATATCTGCAAGTCTTTGAGGACAATCTGATCTCAGTACCCTTGGATTAACTGGGTCAGTCGAAAGCCTAAGATGCATTTCTTCTATAACATTCTTACCTTGATATGGAGCGCTACCAGTTATCATTTCATAAGCTAGAACTCCTAAGGAATAGATATCGCTTCTAGTATCTATTTTACCATGTTCAAGATATTCAGGTGCAACGTAAGCAAAAGTCCCAACTATACCTCCATGATCAGTAAGTCTTGGCCCTTTTAAATTTCTAGCTATTCCAAAATCCGTAATTCGTATTGAGCCACTTTCTGCTAATAAAATATTCTCAGGCTTTAAATCTCTGTGGATTATTCCTGCGTTATGTATAGCTTGTACACCGCTAGCCATCTGACTAAGCATCTCTACAATTTTAGGAATTGGAATTAGATCATCATCATTTAATCTATCTGCTAAATCACCACCAGAAACATACTCCATGGTGTAAGCTATCATCTCGCCTTCTTTAAAATAGTCATACGCTCTTACTACATGAGGATGATTAACATCGTAAGATGCAACAATTTCATTTCTAAATCTAGCAGCTTGAACTTCATCTCTCGCAACATCAGAAAATAAGACCTTCATAGCTAAGACTCGACCTTGAAGCTCTAAATGCTTCACCGCATAAACCATCCCCATGCTACCAGCACCGAGGCATTTTATTACCTCGTACTTGTTCTGGATTATGCTTCCAGGCTTCAAATTTAGTGACTGATCCGCCGCTATCGTCATTTACAAAAACCTTAAAATTTTAAAAGCTACTTGCTTATACTTTTATATCTTCCTAATAATTAATCTACTTCTCGCTTAAACCCCTTAATATTGATCTATCCCCGTATATCTAGTTTTGGGACACCGCAGTAAATAAAATATCTTCTTCCTAATCTAACTACGTCACCATGAAATATTTTAACAGTGACTCCTGCCGCATCTTCTTCAGCATGTGATCCTTGATGCATTACCCCAGAGCCATGTTCAGACAACTGATCTAGCAATAAAACATCGCCGTTTCCTGATGCTTTGATAACTGCATGTAAAGCTGAAATAGTAGGATCTTCTATAACAATTAGTTCATCTTGATCTGAAACTTTGGATGAGATATGGGAACGTCCTTCTCTAATTTCAAGTATTTCACCATTATCAGTTTTATCAAAACTAATTAAAAAACCTATTATTCTGCTTGTTGGAACTTTTACATTTTTTATATTATGGCTAGCAGTATTATTAACACTAACAAGAGCACTTTGATTATGAGATGTTTGAGTTTGGGATACCGCAACATTACGATCCTCAAAAATTTTAGGGCGAGCATGAAATCCAGTAGCCCTATCTTCGGACTTTTTCTCTTCAGATCTTCTTTCAGGCTCCGGCATTGACTCTCTTCCAATAGATAGAAGATTATTTATTGATTGCTTGACAGCATCAGCTCCTTTTGGCGCATCAATTAACCTAGACAAATCAGTAAGTGTACCACTTCTTCCTCCAAAATGACCTGTGGCCTGCGAAGCTCTATCGCTTTGCGGAGCTCTATCACTCTGCGAAGCTCTATCTGTTTTTTCTAGTTCTTTAATTTTTGACAATGCCTTAAAACCATCTTCATCTTCAAATTTAGCATTTAGAATATCATCTATTGAATTTGACTGAACAGGCGCAGTAAATCCATCCCCCTTTTCCTCTTCTCCAGATATATCTGATTCCCTAAAAGAACTATCCTCTGAAGAACTCAACAAAGATCGCACTTGTCCAGTCATCTCAGGAGTAAGCATAACAGTACGGTTTCTTGCACGTGAAGAATTCATTCCAGCTTGATCACCCTTTGGGATTTCACCGTTCATTTTACCGAATCTATCTTTACCATTCATGAGCGTTCTCCAGATTGTGCTCGACTAACTAAATATTACTAAAAAAAATACAGCTATAAAAATCAATGACATTAATGCAAGCATTGCCACTATTATTAGCTTCTGACCTTGTGTTAAACTCTTCTTAGATTTCTTTTCTCTTGTTCTAGACTCTATTGCAGGAAGTTTTCTTGTATTGTTTGAAAAACTTTGATTTGGATCATAATCAATTAGCTCCCCTGCTAAAGGGATTACCGCGAGTGTAATATTATCGAAACCGCCTCTGTCTCTTGCTAATTCCACTGCCGTAATACAAGCTTCCTGTGGCGGCTCATTATAAGCAATATCGTACAACTCTTCATCAGTTATTAAACTATATAGTCCATCTGAACAAAGAATTAATTTATACTGTCCTGGTATCCCTGGATTAATCCCAAAAGAAGTAGAATCAAGTGAAATTTTAAGATCACCCCCAAGGCATCTTGTAAGCACATGTGACTGAGGATGATACAGAGCTTCTTCTTTAGTAATCATTCCACGATTTACTAAATCTTGTACGTAAGTATGATCTAATGTAAGCTGTTTAATTCCATCAGGTCCAATTACATAAGCTCTAGAATCTCCTGCATGTAGAACATGTAATTCTTCTCTACTTACGACAGCCGATACTATTGTCGTACCCATTCCTGAAAACGCAGGATTTTGTCTTCTTAAAACTATTATTCTATTTGCTTCCTGTATGGCGTTTGCGATGTCTCCAGCAGAAACTGAAGATTTGCTATCAACAAGTTTTTTTATTGTTTCGACTGCCAGCTGTGCAGCAAGTTCACCACCGACTGCTCCACCCATCCCATCACAAACAACCCATATTGAAGTGCCATTAACTCTGAAGCTCGCGTATCGATCTTCATTAATTTCTCTTTCACATCCAATATCAGTAAGCGCAGCTGGCATAACTCCCCCGCTTAAATCAGAACTTGATCTTAAATCTGGTTCGTTAGTTTTCATTATAATTAATAAGCTTATTCTAATTTAGTTATGCCGCATACTCACATCTTAGTTATCGTGCGAAACTAGAAATTACTTTTGCTTTTTTTAGCCTTAGGTTGCTTTTCTCTGAAACCAACCTAATCAATACTAAATTAGTGGATGTTGGGAGGAGATTAAATCAACTAGTACTAATGAACCCAGGGTAAATGATCTCCTACAACGCCTATAAACGATTCTGCCTCTACTTCACTAGGAATAATTATTACTCCACCACTAGTTTTATGAGCAATTGAGGCTAAGATATTTTCTGTTTCTTCACTTAGTTCTCCTCCGGAAGAAACTTCGATCTCTTGTTCAGGAACTTCTAATTCTTCAAAAAACGAGGCACCTACTAGCTCTAAAACTTTCTTAGCATCTGTTTCAGTTTGTGAAACTAGAACAAGTTTATGACCTTTACAATTAAAGGTCACTGGTGAAGTACCGGAATAAGGAATATATAATCTGCTCATAAATAATTTGTTATCAGCTTATCTTTTTACCTAGGCTGTTTAGTAGTAATCATTAGTCTTCAAACTAGCAAGTAAATTTTCATAATGTCTCTTATTTTTTCAACTAATTTAAAGCTTTTTGAACAAGCAGAACTAATATATGGGAAATCTGAAATTCCTGAGAATGAATACAATCTATATCTAAACACTAAGTGCAGGGCTATAGATTCTTTATTACCTCCAAATGCACTCTCACTAAATACATGGACAAATCCAGTTAAAGTTAATTTTGAGTCCATCTCTGAGGCAACCAAAATTTTAAAAAGTGTACAAAGAAATTGGGTATTGTACCCCACTGATTCAATAAGAAGATCTAAGTTAATAGAAGAAGGTCTTCCTAAAATACAATCTAAACCTCTTAATTTTGGTGATTTCCCACCAAAATCACCAATAGGATCTTGGACGTTATTAAATAAGAATACACTACTATATGCATCCGCTTGCACTCAAAATGTACCCTACGGAATTTATTCCTTTATAGAAGATCAAAATATTCCTTCTAGAGCTTATTTAAAGCTATGGGAATTTTTTACTAGATTTCAAATTTCTGAAAATTTAAAAAAACTAAATGCAATAGATTTAGGAGCCTGCCCAGGGGGCTGGACTTGGGTACTGTCTAAAATCTTTAATACTGTTGTTTCTATAGATAAAGCTCCTTTAGACGAGAAAATTAACAAACTAAAAAACGTAGTTGAATTAAAGCAGGATTTACTAAAACTAGATTTAGAGAATTTTATGAACTCTAAAGATATATCATGGATCTTTTGTGACGCGGCTTTGGAGCCAGCTAAAATAATTAAATACATAACTCCTGCTGTATCAAATTTGAATGTAAAATTTGTTTGTACTCTAAAACTAACTCAAACTACTAATTTAAATAACCTTAAAGAAGCCCTATCAATCCCAGGCTCACAATTAATTCATCTTAGTGCAAACAAGAATGAGATAACTTGGTTTAAAATATAAAATAACGTTTTCATATAATTTTATCTAAACTTTTAACTAAGAAATGTCGTTAGGTAATAATATTAGGGCATTAATTGCTCTAAGTTATTTAAAACATTCAATTTGAGAATTAAAATGAAAAATTTATCTATCGGTAAAAAGCTCGTCATCGGTTTCATTGCTGCGACTTTTATACCAGTAACTGTACTTTCTTATTTTGCATACAATAATGCAAAAGAAGCACTTATACACGAAACGTCAGACTTTCTAACTGCAATAAGAGAAGAAAAATCTATACAAGTACTAAATTTATATCAGAATCTAGGGCAACAACTCAAATCAATGTCCTCCTCAGAAACTACTAGAAGAGCTTTAAAAGAATTTTCTCAAGGCTTTGATGAGATGTCTAAAGAAATGAATCCTGATTTTA
This sequence comes from Pseudomonadota bacterium, assembly GCA_027487795.1. Taxonomy (GTDB): domain Bacteria; phylum Bdellovibrionota_C; class UBA2361; order SZUA-149; family DAOLCO01; genus JAIYCX01. The sequence goes on from JAIYCX010000041.1 coordinate 16,587, forward strand.
TAGAAACTGCAAAGAAATCCGTTTGGGGTTACTGGGAAAATTCGTTTGGTAAAAAATTCTCAGAATTAAATACTGGTGAGAATCCAGAAGGCCTTAAAGAAAAATTTGAGAAACTATCAAATCAAGAAATATTATTACAGTACTTATATATTTCTAGTAACTCAAATCCTCTTGGATCTAAAGATGCGCTAGAAAAAGCAACAGATAATTCTAAATGGACTAAATCTCATACAAATTTCCATCCTGACTATAGAAAATTACTTCAAGAGTTCGGACTTTATGATATTTTCTTAATTAACAAAGAGACTAGAAATGTTGTTTATTCAGTATTCAAAGAGCTAGATTTTGCTACTTCTCTTTCAAATGGTCCTTGGTCAAGTTCAGGATTAGCAGCTGCTGCAAGCGAAATATTTGCAGATCCGAAGCCAGACTCTGTGAAATTAGTAGATTTCAAACCTTATTACCCAAGTTACAACGGTCCTGCTAGTTTTATTGGATCTCCGATAATTGAAAACGGTGAAGTTATGGGTGCATTAATTTTCCAAGTGCCAATATCTAATATCAATAAAATCTTAACTTCAGATAAAAAATGGGAGTCAGTTGGAATGGGTAAAACTGGCGATGCTTTTTTAGTTGGTCAAGATGGATACATGAGATCTGATTCAAGAGGACTTATTGAGCATCCAGATAATTACAAGAATTTATTAGTAGATGCTGGTATTAGTGACAAAGAGGCTTCTAACATAATGGCTAAAGGATCAACTATACTAGCTGAAAAGAGAGATTCTGACGCAATTAGAAAAGCTTTAAACGGTGAAAAATATATTGGAGAATCTACTGATAATTTTAATAAGTCAGTTCTTACCTCATCAGGACCAGTTGAAATCTTCGGTATTAAAAGCGCATTAGTATCTCAACTTGATACAAGTGAAGCTTTCGAAGCAGTAGAAAATTTCAAATATGCGATACTATACAATGTACTTGGAGGTATGATATTTTCAATAGGTCTTGCTATCTACTTTGCAAGATACCTCACTAAACCTATAATACAAATCATGGCCTCTCTTACTAGAGGTTCTGCACAAGTAGCTTCTTCTTCTAATCAAGTTGCTTCAACAGGACAAAGTCTAGCTCAAGGTTCTACCGAACAAGCTGCCTCGCTAGAGGAAACAGCTGCGGCACTGGAGGAAGTTGCATCAATGACAAAACATAATGCAGAGAACTCTCAACATGCAAGTACTTTAGCAGAAAATGTTGAAAGACTTTCTAGAGAAGGTAGCGAAGCAGTTGCGAATATGGTCCAAGCTATCGATGAAATTAATCAAGCATCAAATGAAACTAGTGAAATTATAAAGACTATTGATGAAATAGCATTTCAAACCAACTTACTAGCACTAAACGCTGCTGTAGAAGCTGCTAGAGCAGGTGATGCTGGTAGAGGGTTTGCAGTAGTTGCTGAGGAAGTAAGAAATCTAGCTCAAAGAAGTGCTCTTGCAGCAAGAGATACCACTGCTAAAATTAAAAAATCTAGAGAGCTTGCAGAAAAAGGTAGCCATGTTTCAAGAAATGTAGAAACTGCCCTATCAGAAATTAGAGATAGTGCGGGAAGATCCTCTACTTTAGTAAAAGAAATATCAGCAGCAAGTAACGAACAATCTAAAGGAGTTGATGAGGTAAATCTTGCAGTGACTCAATTAGATCAAGTAACTCAATCAAACGCTGCTGCGGCCCAAGAGTCCGCTGCCGCTGCTGAAGAGTTATTATCTCAAAGTCGAACAATTCAATCCATAGTTGATCAACTTAGCGGAATAATATTTGGTAACAAAGAATTAGCAGATAAACTTCCAACCCTTGATTCATCTAGATCTTCAAAGTTAAAGCCTACTAATAAAATTAATTCTTCACAGAGAAATATAGAAACAGTAAAAGCTGCTAAGTCTTATTCTAACTTGGCGAATAAGAATAATGAGGCAGAAAAACTGATACCTTTAGATGATGGAGATTTTGGTGGGTTTTAACCAACGAGTGATAATTTAACTTAAAAATAAAAAATAGTATGAACGAAACACAAGTAATTACAGACTCTAAACTTTCAGATCTAATTGGAAAGTATCTCACTTTCTCACTTGGAAATGAAAAATATGGTATTGGAATTCTGACAGTTCAAGAAATAATAGGTGTAAGTAAAATTACTCCAATACCGAACTCACCTAACTATCTCAAGGGAGTAATAAATCTCAGAGGTAAAATTATTCCAGTATTTGACTTACGTTTAAAGTTTAATATGCCTCAAAGAGCTTATGATAATAGAACCTGTTTTATCGTAGTGAATACTGTTATCGGTGAACAAAATATAGCACTAGGAATTGTAGTTGATACTGTAGTAGAAGTACTACATTTCGATGATAAAAATTTAGAACTAGCACCTGATTTTGGATCAAGTTTAAAAGTTCCTTTTATCAGAGGATTAGGAAAGTCATCTTCTTCTTCAGATGAGGTAACCACTATCTTAGATATTGATAGAGTTCTGAAAGGAGATAAAGATTTTCTAGTTGCGAGTTAAATCCTACTAGAAGCCAGAACTAGATCGGCAAGCTTCCATTCACTTATTGGTACTTTACTATCTACATATTTAGAAGTGAGTCTTAAAACTTCTAAAAATCTAAGCTCACCACCGATATGATTCTCTTCAGGATTATTTAAAGCCAAAGCTCGAAAACGTTTTGATCTAAAAGCTAAAGCTACTTCTGATAAAGTTAATTTTTCAGGTGATACTTTTAAACTTCTAACATGTGAATCCGGATCACTATGAGTTATTAAATTAGCCTCTGCTAATATTCCCAGACAGGTTCTGACTAAAACAGGATCAGATCCAGTTTCAATCGCTATTTCACTTTCCGTAGGTAATGATTTCCCCTGACTAAATCTCTCTCCTATAACAAGAAGCACTCTTAAACCTAGCAAGCCTCCAATTTCCCCTAGCTCACTGGCATACTTCTTTAATCCAGATAAAACGGAAATACTTCCTGCCTGATAGGCAACTTGTGCTCCAAATAGAACTACTACCCAAACTAAGTAAAGCCAAAATAAGAAAAGCGGCAAAGTCACTAAAACACCATAAAATGTCTGATAACTAGTGGATAAACTAATATAATAAGCAAAACCTCTCTTTAAAGTTTCAAATATTACCGCCGAAAAAAGAGCTCCAAGCATAGCATCTGATAAATTAACTTTTGCAGCCGGTAATTTATAAAATAATAGAGTAATAGCTGAGAATATTAAAAATATTGGAACAAATAAATCGACTAGTGCAAATAACGATGGTGACCAGTCTGCATTAATTGAAACTGCAGCTGTAAACTTTGCATACCAAAAGAAAGAAAGCATTATTAGTGTCGGCACTAAAGTAACAATTGACCAAAAAGTAACTATCTTAGAAATATAACTTAACTGTGAAGTAACCCTCCAAACTACATTCAAAGCACCTTCTATAGAGTTTACTAATGTAATCCCGCTGATAACTAAAACAGGCATAGATAAAAGACCTAAAGATCTGACTACTTCTGCGAGTTCTTTTAAATAAGCTAAAAGTTGTACTTTTAGATTCAATAAAATCTCATCTTCCCCAGGTGGCAAGAGCTGTTTAAGGATGATATCAAATCTATCATCTACGAAATTTGAATCGACATTAAAGCTACTTAAATAACTAAAAATTAAAGCTGCTCCAGGAACTAAAGCAAAAAGAGAAGTATAAGCTAGTGAAGACGCTCTAGAAAAACAATCGTCCCACCAAAACTTTGAGCAAGCACTATATAAAACTCTTAGTAACCAAATGGGGAAATTTTTTAGTTGAAGTACTATCATTATGTTTCTATTAAAGATGCTATAAATTTAGCAGGACTTACATTACTAGATGCTGCATTTCCAACTAAAGCTGCATCATATGGGAACTTAGAAATTTGCATTATATCTTCTTTACTAGAAATACAACTAGCAGAGATTAAAATATTTTTTGAATTTGACTTAAAATCCCGAACTTCTGAGAAATCATTCCAAAATTTCCCTGCATTATCGACACTTCCCTTAAAATAAGAATTTTTTGGATCCTCGGGTAATAATGAAATTGGACGATTATTAAGTAATAAAACTTGAACATCACAACTTAAGGCAACATCAAGCTCTTCCGGAACCGAGCACTCTACTACAGCTTGAACACCAATCCGTTTTGCTACTTCTAAAATCTCTTGCAGCTCTTGTTTAGAAAAGTAATATGTAAGAATAAGCGCCGCATTTGCACCCATTAACTTACCCAAAATCAGCTGAAGAGGATCGATAATAAATTCTTTATGAAGTATTGGAGTTGTAAAACTTTCTCTTACAGTCTTAATATATTCATAACTACCACCAAAGTATTCCTTATCTGTTAAAATAGAAAAAGCAGAAGCTCCGCCGATATTATATTCATTAGCTAAGTTTTTAATTATATCCAACTCAGTCATACCTTGTGTATCTGAGTTATGATTAGATAAGTTAACAGTACTTGGTGATCTAGGTTTAATTTCAGAAATAATTTTAATCTTATCACCCAAGTTTCTTCTTAGTGAAGATATGAAGCTCAAATCTTCTATTTCTGAATAAGAAAAAGCATCTAGTTCACTTTTATACTTAACTTTAAGCTCAGTGAGTTCTATTTTCTTTTTTTCTTTAACTGTATCTAAAAAAGTTCGCATCTAGGCACTAATTATTTTTTCTGTAATGCAAACTAAGAAGACTTATTTTGAGGCTTAATTTTTAGTTTATCTTTAGATAATAAAACAACCTTGAGAGAACAAATTCCTTCATTTAAAATACCTAAAGCTTTAGCTGCACCGTAACTTAAATCTAATTCACGCCCGTTTATCCCTGGTCCACGATCATTGACTCTAACTATAACCCAAGACCTATTCTTAGGATTCTGCACTTTTAAAATACTCCCAAAAGGTAAATCTCTATGAGCTGCTGTATGAAGCTCAGGATCGAACGGTTCTCCTGAAGCTGTTAACTTATTATGAAGTGGGCCGCCTGGAATACCATAGTATGATACTTTTACTAAGGCCTCGTGCTTCACATTGGTCTCTTTCGATATTATAGGAATGTGATTGCTTGAACAAGAAGATAATAAAAAAACTGATAAGACAAAACAAAATGAATATTTAACTTGTAAATTTTTTAGTTGTAAATGTCTTAGTGAGTACATATGTCAGTAAGCTTACTTGTTGAGTTGCTGAACTCTTACTATAGATTTTAAAAAACGGAAATTTAAAAAGTACTCTTTACACTCACTAAATTATTAGGCCCGAGCCGGATTCGAACCGGCGCATAAAGGTTTTGCAGACCTCTGCCTTACCACTTGGCTACCGGGCCATCTAATTACACGAATGTGAAGCGGAGTGATATAATGCAGGTCGTGAAAGGTCAAGCAGCTAGTTTCTTTAATAAGTCCGAATATTTAGATATCATTGCAGTTTGAGAAAACTCTTCTTCGATTAATACACTAGCAAGACTAGCCTTTTCTAGCTTTTTAGCTGGGTCTTTAATAAATTCCATTAAAATATTAGATAATTCACCTAGTTTATCAGCGTTAAAAGAACTTGCTAATTCTTCCCTAATTAAATCTTTTAAACCAAAAACCAAGGTAGAGACCACTGGCAATCCCGCAGTATATGCCTCAAGTATAACTAATGGTGATGACTCCTCTCTAGAACTTAATATAAACAAATCCGACGCAGCGTAATATTGTTCAACTTCAGGAGTTTCAGGAATTAAGATTACATTATTTTCTAAATCAAACTCAGTTATCATTTTACGTAACTGATCAAGGAAAGGTATCTCTCTAGCCCCCACAATCAACATCTTCCAATCAGCTTTATTTGTTGCCTCAAGTTTATATTTTAAATATTCATCTTTAAATATCTTAAGTTCTCTTAAGGTATGATCCTGACCTTTTCGCTCGGTCGTAGTACCGATTGAGAGAAAAACAATATCATCAACAGAGATACTTAGCTTTTCTCTGGCTTCATTCTTAGAAAATTTCAATAAGCGTTTCTTAAAACCCTGAGCATCTATTCCATTTTTGATAACTATAGAATTCTCTGGAGGAATTATATTCGAATATAATAACTGAGTACTCGCTGAGACAAACACAACTTTAGTTGCCTCCTCCAAACACTTCAAAAATCTAGCTCTAATATCCAAAGGTAACTTTTTATACCAAACATAAGGATCCACACTCTCATGAATTATCCAAATACAAGGAATATTCAAAGATCTTAAAACATCAATAGCTAAGAAACTATCAAGGCTATTAACTATTGTTAGCTTAGGAAGATTCTCCTCTACTGATACAAGTAACTTCTTAAAAGCATTTTGATACTCACTAAAATTTTTCCAAATTACTTGCCCTTCTGGAAGAACTAAAAAGTTATTTGAAATACTCGCTATTTTAGAGTCCCCTTCTCCACTCTTAAATGTGACAGAAGAAGCGATTGCTTCACTTAAAAGGGCTGGTAAGTGCTCACTTAGCAGCATCGCTACCTTAGGAGCTCCTTCAGTAAGACTTAAATTATGATAAAAAAAGGACAGACCTGATCTGTCACTTATATTTTTTTGATTTTGTTTTTCAGTTTGTTTCTGACCTTGCGATATTTTTACAGGAAGGACTCCAGAGCTCAGTATTTTTTTACTAAAAGACTTTATACCCTGGGATTCTTTTGACTCTTGAATATTATTCAATAAACTAGATAAACGTTTCTTAATTAGTATTCCACTTGAATTAATCATTTCCCCATCATCAAATCTAATAGCTATATCTACGGATCCAAGAAAACCAGAGAAATATCCCTTAGATATTGTAATAGAAAAACTAACTTTTCCACTTATAAACTCAGGTGATAAGCCGTTATCCTCAGTTAAAATTTTTGTTTTAACAAACTCAACTGGAATTTCTTTTTCTCCCACCGAGGTTAGCAAGATAAACTTCGGCAAATCCAAAGTAGGAGCAGAGAAATACCCATTGATTACAAAATTATATAGCTCATCAAGTGTATCAATTATTGTAAGAAGAGGTTTATTCGCTATGACTATTGAATTCCCCCAAAACATACTAAATGTAGACGAGTCCTCAAAAGTAATATCAAGATTAAAACTTGTTTTATAATTATGCTTTTGCTCAGGGAATTTGGAAATCAATTCTATTCCAACAACTTCAGATCTATCAATATCAGGAAGGCTCCATAATAAAAGCTCTAGATTATCTCCGTAATAAACTTTAGAACTTATTGCACCATCGACATTTGCAACTACACTCTTAATAGTTCTTGATCCCTTATAAAACCAACCCTGCTGAATATTATATCCAGCAGTAATTTCTCTTGCTATTGGATGTAAGGGGCCACCCTTACAATCTAAACCAAATAAAGTTCGATTAGAGAATCTAAGTGAAACTTGATTAGAGATGTATCGTGCATTATTAAAAGTAAATCCGATTTTAAGACCGTAAATCCCTAATATAGATTCTTTTCTAGAAATTGAAGCCCCAACTCTCAACATAGTACCGCTGACTTTAGGACTACCATCAGGTTTTAAATCAGGTGAGTTATAAAAATCAGATTCAGTCAATTCTAGATATTCAACATAAAAATCTGCTTTATGATCTTGCAAACTTAATATTCTTTCTACTGGTGCAGTACCAACATGAGATAATGACTCATAATAATTTAAATCAGATACTAAAAAATCTAAACTTAACTGTTGTTTAAATGTTACTATGTCATAGTTTGTAGGAACTAAAATCCAGCCTTCAACATTAACTGTATCATTTAGATAAGTTTGAGTATCAACTGGGTCATCCAGTCTAATTATAAAATCTTGTTCGGTCATTAAAAGACTTTACCCTCGTTTTTTACAAACGACTATAGTTCTTTTTGGTGCAGGATAGCCTTCTACTGTCTTTTTTATATCATCTGGGTCTAAAAACTCTTTTAAACTCTTAAATGGCATCCATTCAGTAGTACGTTGTTCATCCAGAGTCGTCGGTCTATCACTTATTACATCAACATCTTGATATCCCGCCCTTTTACATAAAGATACCATGGCAGTTGTTGATGGTAAAAAATAAACATTTCTAGCCATGGCATAACGATCTTCAGGGAACAAACAAATAGATCGATCATCGTCGATAGTCATTGATTCAAGAACCAGAAGTCCCCCCGGTTTTAGACCTGCACTACAAGAGCTCAAAACTCCTAGTGGATCTCTGTGGTGATATAATATGCCCATACATAAGACAACATCAGCTTCAAACCCCATACTTGCTACATCTTCCAATCCTGCTAACTCAAAATGTACTGATGGAGCACATGCGAACTTTTGAAATAATTCAAACTGATATAGAAATTTTTCTGAAGGATCTAAACAGATAGCACTTGCGGCACCATCAAGAACTGCTCTAAAAGAATAATAGCCATTCCCTCCTCCAATATCTAAGATAGAAGAGTTTTTTAAATAAGGTAATACGGTATTTAGCTCTTGATATTTTATATTACTTCTCCATTCCGCATCGATATCAATACCATTAATGCGCCAAGGTCCTTTTCTCCAAGGTATAAGATTTTTTAGTAATTCTATTAAATCTTCAGATTTCTCTGCTAAAGCCTGATCAACTAAAGTTTCCAGTACTCCGTTATTATTTACATATCCGCTCTCAGTAGGATTAATTCTCCTCATTAAATCAGATACATGGGCCCAAACACTACGATCTAAATCCTGAATTTTATTTATTCTTTTTGTTAAATATTCAGCTGTAGGAGCACCAAGATCTAGGAGCAGATCTTTCCTTTTAAAGACAAATTCAGATAAAAATGTATTGATAAAAATATCCATATAGAACTAATAATAAACTGATCACGTGAATAAATCAAAAGTTGACGCTATATTTTCAGAGAATGTTAAAACAGAGTTCTCCACAGACCATAATATCCCTACTTTTTCTTTTAACGAGACAGTAGCGAGTGTTTTTGATGACATGATAGCAAGGTCTATTCCGGGTTATGATGAGGTACAAAAACTAACAGAACTTTTAGCTTTAAAACTGGAACTAAGTAATGATGACATTATATATGATCTCGGCTGTTCTACAGGAACTAGCTTAGTAAGAATTGCTGAAACCCTAAAAAATAATACACAGCAAGAAACATACAAACTTCCACAAATGATAGGAATTGATAACTCAGCTCCAATGATTGAAAAGCTAACAGAGAAGTTAAAAGCACATGACCTATTAAATGATATTCAAGCTATCAATAATTCAATAATTGATATTGAACTACAAACTTCCAAGCTTATAATCAGCCACTATACTCTACAATTTATAAATCCAGAGCTTCGTCTAAAAATTCTAAAAAGAATATGTTCCTCCCTTTGCACCGGGGGCTACTTTATTTTTTCAGAAAAAGTAAAACACGAAAGTGAAGAAATAGAAGCTTTAATCACCGACAGCTACTACCGATACAAAGCAAAAAACGGCTATTCAAAAACAGAAATAATGAGAAAAAGAGCCGCCCTAGAAAACTTCCTAAGACCCTTCACTATAAATCAAAATCTAGAACTACTAAAAAGTGCAGGATTTAGCGAAGTAGATGTTGTAGGTAAAGAGCTTTGTTTTGTTACTATGATTTGTCGGAAGTGAGCGCGAGCCAATAATGCTCGTTTTTGCCCTAGCAAGCTCCCCGCGCATTAGTCTGCAAAGAACTTTTTTTGCATAGCAAAAAAATTTCCAGCCTAATTGCTCCACCTCCACCAACCCAAACCCCTACGGGTCTACAAACGAGCATTATTGGCTCGCGCTCACACCTTGTATTTTTTCTTTTTTTGTATTTACAATTACATACTGGTACGATTAGAAGATTTCTTCCATGTTTTTAAAAAAATAATTTCCAACCTATTTTCAAAACCTAAGCTCCTTTAGAAGCCATAGTCTTTGCTTGTTCTAACAAAGCTTCAAAAAGAATTGATTGAAATAGAAAAGTTATATCCCGATTTTTTATAATGGTTGTGGTTAACTGTTGCTGTTCGGAAAATGAAATCAACGCAATGTTGTCATTCCAAGAAAATATCCCTGAGTTCCAGATTATTTCAGGAGGAAGAATATGTACTTCCATATTAAACTCTTTTCGACGTTCAAAAACATGGGAAGCAAAGTCACATGGAGGATATACGACTTTTGTCCTGATGCCTTTTGCTGCCCTTTTCTTAAAGTATTCTAGAAAATATTTTGTATCTACAATTTCTGAAAACTTATCAACCGCAACAACAATATAAACAAAGTCTTTGCTTTGAAGAGTATCTTGAAGCATTTTTCTAAATCCAACTACTCCTTCATAGAATTCTACTGTTGGACGAGATCGAGATTTTGCGCTTTTTGAAATTTCCTCAATTAGACCGATGGCATGATTCAAATTTAATTCGGCTGAATGCATCTCGGCCTTTTTAATTTCAAACAATTTCTGTAAAGCTTCGGGACCTTCAGCAAGTACGAACCTCTTCTTTTTTAGCCAGGTTTCGTAAAGCAATCCTCTATCAACGAGTTCCTCGACCGCGCTGTGTATTGTAACTCGATTATTTCCAGTAATTTCAGACAGCTCTTTTACAGTCATGCGCCCTTGCTTTAGGCAGGTCAAATAAACTGTTTGCTGAGTCTCATTGCAACGGAAATAAGTAAGGATATCAGTAATTACTCTAAGATTTGGCATTTAAATTTGATTCTAAATATGTAGAAAAAGTTTCTACATATTTGCACACTAACAATATAAGTCATACAAAAAATTGAACTATTTTTTAAATTTAGCTTTTCTTTATGTCACAATACATATTAATATTATCATAATAATTTAGTTCCGTTTAGATAAAAATAAGATAGTAAAAAATTCGTTCTTTATATTTTATTTGGGTAAAAGAAGCATTTTTAAGGTCCGAGTTTTGCCTGCATCAGCATGCAAACTTCGGAGACCTTAAGAAGAATAAGGTTTTTTGTCTTAACTTGTTATCATAATTCAGTGCTCAATTACTAGAGGTTAGTGTTTCTCGGAATTCATATAAAGTTGCGAGAAACACTAACTTACATTCGTAAAAGCAACTCCTAACTTTGAAAAGAGAGAATTATGATTACAACCGAATTAGAGATCCAAATCAGAGAAATTATGGAAATTTTGGATGCCGATAAAAGAAGCGCCGTATTTGCGACATTCATCGCGAAGCTGGATGGCGAAAAAGAATTGGAAGATGTTCGAGTACTAATGAAAAGTCTGCCAGACGAGCTTCAGACAATGGTCGACTACGAAACCGCGTTAGAAGACGAAAGTCTAATGCGAAAGGACTGGAGTCATTGTTTGCATGAATTAGATCCAATATTGTTTCTCTACCCAAATTTATCTAAGCGAGTAAAAGGGATCGGCTACAAGTTTGCGTTGGCCGAATTTGCACGTGAGTGTTTCTGCGACGTTGACTTTGTATGTCAGCTAATGGAACTAATTATCACAACCTTCGAATCTGGCAACATCGTAACAGATCCTCTAGATAATTATTGGGGGGTCGATCAAGGACCATATAGAAATGATATGTTTAACCTTGCAAAATTGATGAGCTGTGTATCCTTGGGATACGAAGGGAGCGAGCGCATTTGGATTGTGAAAAGTCTATTTCTTTCAGAAATAGATTTCTTCGCCTGCCCATATGCTGTTCCAGGCAGCTTTTGTGTTATTTTGAGGAAACAACAATAACTAGAGCGTTTGCCGATTGACGAAAAGACTCTTCTTAAAGAGTCTTTAAATCAAAATAATCAAAAAGCTCCAGATGCTTTTTGATCACATAGGTTTATCTGCGGTATCTTGGTATTATTACTTAGATAGGTGTTTATTAACTAGACGCAGAAAAAGGTTACTATCCTTCTATGCGTCTCCTCTTCTTTTTACCTTTAATTTTCATTGTGAATGAATCATTTATCGGAATTACCTTTTCACTGTCATCATTAAAATCTTAATCCTGCACTAACAAAATAAGTTATTAAAACTTATGATTGAAATTAATACGCCTTAATCCTCTAAATGAAATTTCATCCAAAACCAAAAGAAGAATTGAGGGAGGTGGGCGACAGGATTTTTCGTAGACAGCGCCGGCGGGTGTAATGCGATGCAAAGAAAATACTGGCGACCGCCTCAATCTTAACTCTTATGTTGCTGACTTCTTCGATGACGTTATCTATTTGTTCATCATGGTAATACCTCTAATAATTCCTCTCGTGTAATAAGCGGTGATGGCAAAAGAGGCTGGTACTCATATTTTCCTTATAATATTTTCCTTTGTTTTCCTTTGTTTTCCTGATTTTTCCTCATAAACTATAATCTTGCATATCTATAAACATCTATTTATATTACAAAAAACAATTAAACCTAAATTAATCTTAGCTATTAGTTTAAATTATCCACATGATAAGGATTTCCATAAATGATTCATCCACAACCATTAAAAAATTTTTCCATCCTTATTATAGATGACGCTAAACCGCCTCGTCGAATGCTACGTAGATTACTTAACGTATTTGGCGAGTATGATTACGAAGAAGAAGAAAACGTCACAAATGCAAAAAGAAAAGTGTTATCTTTAAATGAATATTCATTAATAATGTGTGATATTAAACTTCCAGATCAGAGCGGAGTCGAATTTCTTAGGTGGATTCGTTCCGGAGAAGCAGGTCAGGAAATTAAAAATATACCCTTTATTTGTTACAGTTCTGACTTTGAAAAAGAAGATATTGAAAATGCTAAAGCTCTAGGGGTCTCAGGGTTTTTAGACAAACCATTTAACTTTGGTGATGTATATCAAGTATTTTCGGCTATCTTCAATTGGAGCGAAGAAACAAAAAAATATTTTAATCAAAAAATAGGAGCAGAATAGCTTGCTTACTCATTTCATTAATCTACTCGAGGTTTGAAAATAAGTTCTAGTGCGATGCAAGAAAAATACTTGCGAACGCCTTCCTCAATTCTTGCATCTTCAGAATGATTTTTTACTCTATCTAGTACTCAAAAATAAGACTTTTAAAACCTATAACTCACTGCCAATCTCAGCCTATCTTCAGGAGCTATTATTCCATTATCTTTACTGGTAGTTCTAACTTGATATGCTGCTTCTAGTCCAAGATTGGATTGAAAAGTGACTGCTAATGAGGGGCCAAAAAATAGGTTTGAAAAAGAAGATAGATCAACTCTATCGCCTTGTCTTACATCGGCACCTTTATTTTCTCCACTTAATAAAGCATTTAAAGAAACAGAGTAATCCTCATCTAGTATAATAAAATAGCCCGGATTAACGTACCAGAATAAATCATTTGCAAAACGGTAATCAAAACTTCCCTCTGTACGAATAGTATATTGCCCACCTGTTGGGATATTAAATCTATTTTTTACAAGCATAAAAGATGCTCCTAGTGGAAAATCATAAGAACCTGACCCAAAAGTTAATATTCGGCCTCCACCAGATGTGTTACCAGCACTGATAGGATGGTGTTTAACTAAATTATTTTCTTCTCTAATACTTCCAGTTTCTCCTGTTGGTAATTTTAATCCTGCATATAATCCAGAAACTAATTTGGATCCTAAACCAATATTGAACGTATCCAGATACTGAGCAAATACTGTCATATCACCTATACCAGAATCCCTAGACGATCTGGATCTAAAATTTTCTACCTTATCAAAATCTCTTACTATAAAAGGAACGCTTAAATGAAGAGAAAATTTATTAGTAAGTCCATAATTTAAATTTATTTGAGTAGTACTAAAATTTTTAATCCTCTCTCCGTTTTTTAGAGAATAATAAGCATCACTATTACCCTTTTCAAAAGATGTTAATTGTTCAAATACAGACAAAGAGAGGGAATTTTCCACATTTGAATTAGTATTGAGTGCAGAATAAAGAGCACAAGGATCACAGGCAAAAGCTTGTTTTACCTGTGATAATATTAATAATAAAATTAAGACAATTCTAGTCATGTGAATGACTACCTTCTGAGTGGCTCTCCTCTGAATGATTCTCGCTAGTATCTACTCTAGCACCATTAACGTCCATATGATGTAAGCTGACTTTATCTGAACCATTAGTTTCAAAATGTATAAAAACAGAGTTTGCTGCTTCTGGAATATTAATAACTTTTTCTGCTACTATCCCGTGGCCTTCAAAAGTAAACAGGATATCTCCTCCTTTAAATTCAGAAGGACCAGAGAAGCCGAATGTTCCATTACTATCCGTAGATGAGCAACGACCGAGAGCACAAACTTTTACCTCTTCTATTGCTTGATCTTCGCCATGCTTGGAATATTCTTGTTTTAAAGATCCCAATCTCTGACTATGGCTTATCCCCTCTCCCTGAGTTAAGAGACCCTCGAATACCTTCCCATCCGAACCACCACCACCGCCACAAGCATTTAGCATTAAAACACCCAAAATAGTTAAAAATTTAGTATTCATAAGATCCTTTAGAAATTTTGTAAGATACGCATATAAGTAAACTAAACAGTTTAATCAACGTGGCAAAATGTCGCTGTTAGGATTTTTATTTTTACCTCAGAAAATAGCTTTCTGGACATTTAGGCATAATAATCATACTATAATCTAGTGTTTTATGGTTTTCACTTTGGTTTTAGGGAGAGAAGTTGAAATGAATACTAAAAAAAGTTGGACAGTATCGATTAATATTCTTATCTGGGCTTGTCCACTGATTGCAGCCTTTTGGTTCTACAATTCTTTGAATTACAGAATTTCAATTGGATGGACGCCCAAAAAAGGAGACTTTCAGTTTTTGCTATTTAAACTTCCAATAGCTTTATTGTTATACGCTCCAATATGGAATTTTATATACCGACTGAAAGATGAACTAAATGCCGAAGCTCTTTTACATCTTCACTCGCTAGGGTTAGTTTTATTAAGTCTTACAGTTGGAGCTTGGATGGAGTTTTTATATGATGTATCAAAAAGTGAAGAATCGGATATTACATTTGGAATAATAATCATGTCTGGGCTTACATTGATAACAGCCACCTTCATATTTGCTCCGATAGTTTTTTTACTTGAATTAAGAAAGAGAACCATAAAAAAAATATTAACTCAACAAAGTATCTAGGTTAATCTCAACTACTAAAAAGTTAGTTGAACACATACAAAGGGATCCTCGGATCCCTTTTATTTTTTATTATAATAACTATCGAGATTGTTAACTTATCCAAGAATTCCCCCAAGTTTCATAGAGATTATCAAGAAAGTTATTCCATTCCGTATCTGGGTCAGAAATACATCCCAAGACCCTCCACCATTAATCAATAACCAAATTAACACCCGATAATCTAAAATGCCTATCCGTCGACCAACAATCTTTAATTTTTAGTTTTTTAATTAATAAAATCCCATGAATATCTGCTAATGTTAAATCATGATCTTTATATTTTCTAAAAAAGATTTGACCTTCTAGAATATCCTTATGGCCAAAGTCTACAACTTTTAAAGGTTTTAATATTTCAATGAAATTCAAAAATTGTAATGCTCTTTGCGAATCGTATCTTCGTAAAAACCAAGCATGACATTCAACAATAACCAAACTAGATGTTAAAAGTGATTTAGCTTCTGCAAAAAGTAATGAAAATATTTTGTGGTGCGAATCAGATTTATCTAAGAATGCAATAAAAGCAGAGCTATCTACGTAGGCTGGCTTTATACCCTTACTCATTTAGATCCTACTCATTTAGATCCGTACACCATTTCATCAAATTCTTCTTTTTTATAACTTTTACCTGATTCAACTAAGCCTTGATACTTCATCCAAGGAACATCATTATTAACAGGTAAAAAGTTTAAAAGCGCCCGTCTAAAATACTCGGCAAGAGAGATACCATTCTCCTTAGCGAGTTTTTTAGCCAACTGATATTCTTCTTTATTAAAAGATACTTGTGTTCTAATCATGTTATCATTATATCAAATTCTGTTATCATTTAAAAGAAAAATTTAACTGTTACAATAACAACACTTAAGTAATTGAATTAACAATATTATCTTCAATATGGCGTTACGAAGAATTGCTAGAATTAAGTGTTTAGCTACTGTTCAGTTAAGGCATGGACTTTATCCTTATTCGAACCCTTGCAAGCTCCAAGCTGTATATTTTTTTAGGGCATTAGTCTGCAAAGTTTTACCTAGCCTAATTGCTCCACCTTCGTCCCCGCCACCCCTACGGGCTTCAAATAAGGATCAAGTCCATGCCTTCACTCAATTATCAAGAGCTAATAATGGAAGTATTTAAAAATTAAAAATAAGAAAGATCTAAGCACCTGAAAACACATGTCTCTTTACATTTAACATAAACAATCATATTTATTTTTAGTGTTATATGGTTTTCACTTTGGTTTTCAAGGAGAGAAGTAAGATGAATGCTAAAAAAAGTTTTGTTGTAGGTCTGAATGTTTTGATCTGGGCTTGCCCGCTGATTGCAGCCTTTTGGTTCTACAATTCTTTGAATTACAGAATTTCAATTGGATGGACACCAAAAAAAGGAGAGTTTCAGTTTTTGCTATTTAATATACCGATAGCTTTATTGATATACGTTCCTATATTGAATCTTGTTTACCGACTTCGCGACAAACTAAATGCAGAAGGTCTTTTACATCTTCACTCGCTAGGATTATTTTTATTAAGTCTTACTGTTGGTGTTTGGATGAAGTTCTTATGTGCTCTATCAAAAGGTGAAGTGCCAGATATTACATTTGGAATAATGATTATGTCTGGACTTACAGTGATAACAGCGAGCTTCATATTTGCTCCGATAGTTTTCTTACTTGACTTAAGAAAGAGAAAAGAAAAAAAATTCTTAGCTCAACAAAGTATCTAGGTTAATCTCAACTACCAAAAAGTTAGTTGAACACAAACAAAGGGATCTTCGGATCCCTTTTATTTTTACAATTAACACTGATCTGATCTTTTCCAACCGATAATAACAAAAGCTTTTATCAATTATTCCAATTTCTAAATCCGATTATGGGAATTATTGATAACAATTTTTTTAAGTTGATTATCTAAAAATCTTGCTCTATCATAACTATATGGGATTGAATTTAGTCCGTTCTTTACATCTGTATTTCAATAAAAGTAGAAGTGTTTGTACATCTTTACGCTAAAAGGCGTGAAGATGCGCGTTTACCTTAAGGTTTTTTTTAATCTCTAGTTAGCGATATCAAAATCGCAGAAAAGAAATAATATCATGTTCGACACAAATCTTGTAAAATTAGAGCTTGGTATGTATGCACGAAGGACCTGCTCTGGGATTTTTCTTAGTGGGCAGTCTCATGATTTAGCTTTTAAACTAAGTTATCCAATAAAATTGAAAGGTGATCTAACTTTTAAAGTTTTTGAAGACGAGAAGCGTGTTTCGGTTACTTACGGAGATGATACTCGGATAGCTCAGTTCTGCGAAGATCAAGGAAGCGTAGTTCTCCCCTTAGGAATAGATGATATCGCTTTTAAACCTGTCACGGTGACGTCGAGTCTTCACCCAGCGAATACACAACGGTGGCCGATGGGAGATAGTACGTTTATTAACAGGAGTGATAAAATTGAGAAAGCAATTGATTATGCTTTTAATAACCCAGATAACTTGACGGCCGCTGTGCTGGTCGTTCATAAAGGCTTAATTGTCGGTGAACGATATGCGCAAGGAGTCAGCAAAGATACCCTACTGCAAAGTTGGTCAATGGGTAAGAGTATTTTAGCTACCGTATTTGGTCGGCTGGTGTCAATAGGAGCTTTCGGGTTAGACGATCTAGTACCTGTGCCAGCATGGCGTATTCCTGGAGATCCGCGTGGTGAGATTACGATTAAAGATCTATTGCAGATGAGTAGTGGTTTGAAGTTTTATGCTCCAACAAGCAATCCGAACTATAGCTCTAGTAATGGGTACCCTCAGCACATGCATGCATATACTGAAGGGATTAATATCTACGACGACAGCAGAGCACTGCCATTAGAATCCCCTGAACCTGAGAAGAAAGGTCGTTATTATAACTGCGATTCTTGGATATTAAGTTCCTTAATCAAAGATTATGCCCTTAGTAAAGGAGAGGAGTACCTTTCCTTACCTCAGCGAGAGCTTTTTGACCTCATAGGTATCAGGAAGCACGTGATCGAAACTGATCCATTTGGAAATCTCATTTTTACAGGATGCGTATATGGAACGCCTCGAAATTGGGCTCGGCTTGGTCTACTGTATCTGCAAAAAGGAATTTGGAATGGAGAGCAGATCCTTCCTAAAGGATGGACCGATTTCGTTAGCTCAGCTGCACCGAAATGGAAAGTAAAAGAATACGGTGGTCAATTCTGGCTAAACAAGCAAAAAAAGTTTTCGATGTTACCAGAGAACACATACTACGCTCAAGGTGGAGGTGGTCAATACACTTTTATCATTCCAGATCAAGAGTTGGTAGTCGTTCGGATGGGATACAATCCAGAGATGACCGTGATAGATAAACTTGAAACTAAGCACCCTAACGGATTACAATATCTGTCATCAACTGAACGTATGTTAAAAGCACTCATGGAGGCAATCACTTAGGAAACGTATCTTAGTCTTCTAACTAGACAGCAGTCAAAGCAAATCAGGAGTTTATGCACCCACATATACTCCTGACATTTGCCTTAATTATGGTTTTTGCAAATAAAATTGTAGAATGTTTTCAAAGGTAAATTGCGCACACTTTACGTCTTAGAGACATAAGCGGTCTTCCATGATACAAATAATCATTATCAAACTCTCAAACTATCTACTAAACAATGACAATACCAGCCTGCCCAAAGTGCAAATCAGAGTACACTTATGAAGATCGTGGTTTATACATCTGTCCTGAGTGTTCTCATGAATGGTCTATGGACGAGCCTAGCGAAGCAGACTCAGATGTTCTGATTATCAAAGATTCTAATGGTAATGTTTTAGCTGAAGGTGATTATGTCACTGTAATCAAGGATCTAAAAATCAAAGGATCTTCATCCGTTGTAAAAGTTGGAACAAAAATCAAAATATCTCGACTAGTAGAAGGAGACCATGACATCGACTGTAAAATAGACGGTATTGGAGCAATGGGGTTGAAGTCGGAGTTTGTTAAGAAAGTCAGCTAAATAACTTTAATCACTTTCTAAAAACGAAAACCAAGTCATCGGTCCTTCAAGCGGGCTTCAAGCAATTTTTTTTCCTCAGCTATATTTAGCTGAAAAAAATTGCGGCACCTCGGAATTGCGTTCCAGGTGGAACGCATGAGAATGAGCTTGAGGGACTGATGACTAAGTTTTCCCTACTGCTTCTTCATCATCTCTTGCATCATCTTCTGCATTTGCTGAAGTTGTTGCGGGTCCATGCCTTTTAATTTTTGCATAGTATCTTTCATATGTGGGGCATTGGCCATGCCTTGAGTCTTTTGAGCCATCTCTTGTAAGTTCATTTTCTCACCATCAGCCATGATCATATCACCTGGCTTCATGTCTGGCCCACATGGTCCGATATATGTCGCAGTACCTGTTGAAGTGCTTCCAGCATTCCCCATCATCGGCGGTGTCATTGTAGACTTTGAAGAAAATTTATATTGAGAAGAAAAATCTCCGCTCGCTTCACTTACTACACTAAGTTTAGTTATACCAAGATCGCAATTAACTGTAGATGAGTACTTAGATCCTGAACCTGTTAATTTTATTTCTCCGCACATTCCAGAAATCATTTTCTTACTTTGTTCAAATAAGTCTTTAATACTCTGCGCACTACCAAAGCATTGTTTTATTTTTTCGCTCTTCCCTCCCTCAACGATAACATTCTCCCATAATCCTTCTTTAATTTGAGGAAAGTCTTCTGCTAAAGCTAATGTATTTGTAAATAACAGAGTAACTAAAATGGTAGCTGTAGAATTTTTCATAATATCTCGGAAATTAAATAATTTAGATAATTAAGTAGTTACATTTTTAAAGATTGTTTTCAAGGAAGAAAATTACATACACTTAAACCCTGGATTGGGCGAGATATCCCCAAGGAAAATCACTTCGTTTGCTTTATTCTTATGTTTTCTTATTACATAAAATGGTTGAATAATTCCCATTCCAGAAGAAGAAATCATACTAGATCCTGCTGGACTTTGAATTCTTACTCCATCAAGTACGAACAAAGTTTTTAAGAAATCTCCGGTATTAGAACTACCACCCAATCTAGATACTATACGATTAACGACCTCACCAAAAACATAACCTCTTAGGGTGTTTGTTGTAGGTAGATTTGTTGTAACGCTATTATTAGATTTTGAAAAACTATTTACAAAATTTTTATTTTCTGGGCTTTCTATTTCTGGGGCGTAAAAAGCTGGAGTAATTAGTTCTTCTGTTGACTCTTTAAATTCTAACAGTTCTTCATCTGAATGTACCGTAAGTAAAGATAGCCCCATCTCAAAACTTAGACCTAGTTTATGTGCTTGAGGTAGAAACGTATCCAAACCTTTTGTAGAAAATATACCTAATAAAAGTTTTCCATTTAATTGAAGAATTCCTCTCAGAGTGGAATATAGATCTGCAGCTCTTTCATCTACATAAACTATTCTTGCTACCTTCATCCCAAGTTCCTGAATTAAAGAACTAATGCTGGCAGTATTCTGTCTAGGCTCAGTAACTTCATTCGAATAAATCACTATATCTAGTTCAGATCCTAACTTAGTAAACTTTTGTCCTAAGTAAGATAAATAAATTTCATCATACTGATCTTGTGAGGCGCCAAAATTCCAAATATTTGATGCTCTATGAATACTATTATTAGTATTCAAGCACATTTTAGTTAAATTACTTGTATAGAGAATGAGCGGAATACTTCTACTTTCCAGTAATGATAATAACTGAGGATTAATTATGAAATCCCTAGGCGATGAAACTATTTTAACTAAATTAGGATCTTTACTTACAGTTTCTAATAAATCCGATGCTGTTCCGGTTTTAATAGAAATTTTACCCTGCTTGATCTGCTCAGATAAAGAAAATTTAAGTCCACTCAGATAATTAATTATTTCTTTTTTAGTTCTATTACTTGAATATTCCTGTTCTTGATCGGGTATTAAAATAAAAAGAATATTTGCTGAGGATTTTTCTCCAATGAAAGACTCAAGCTGTAAATTTTCAATGACAGCTTGATTTTTATCAAAAGAAAATAAATTGAAACAAATATATAGCCCTAATAAGACAAATGGGGATATTATAAGTAAAGTTTTTTTCATTGAAACATTATAGCCTTCGAAGAATAGATGCACCAGTTAAAAATAGAAGTAAAAAGCACAAAAGCAGAACTAGATAAAATCCTTGCAGTTATTAAGGAAAAGTTAATTTCAGACTTAGGCTCAGATAATTGGAAGCATTTTTATGTAGCCTTTCAAGAAGCATTACAGAATGCTTACGAACATGGAAGTCTAAACCTCACAAGCTTAGAAAAAGCTAAATTTCTAGAAAATAATAGCCTCGATAAAGAGCTTAAGAATAGAGAAGAATTATTTGGAAGTAAAATAATTACTATAGAAATTTTCAAAAAAGCAGATGCCCTAATAATTAGCATAGAAGATCAAGGTCTAGGATTTAACCAAAAAGAATTTATGCAAAATAAAGAAAAAAAAGACATGCCAAATATATCATTATCCGGCAGAGGTCTTAGTTTAATTAAAACAGGGTCAGATCAAGTAGAATTTAATGAAGTAGGTAATAAAATCATCTTAACTAAATTTTTATAATACGTGATTAGTTTTGTAGTAACTTCAAAACATTTTGAGTAGCAATCTCTTGAATACCTAACAATGAAGCACCAGCCTGTGCTCGAATATCTCTTGAAGTTCTTTCTGCAAAAGCAGAGGCATAATCGACATCTCTAATTTGACTTGCAGCTTCTGCATTAGCACTTATTGAAGTTTCTAAGCCACTAAGCGAAGTAGATAATCTACTATCTACGGCACCTAAATCTGCACGAGAGGATGAAATAGTTTCTGTTGCTCTTTTAGCATCATCTAAAGCAGTCAATGCAGCACTTTGACTTGCTACAGAGGAACTGGATAGTCCTAAAGATGAAGAGCTAGAACTTGCAACAGAAACAGCAATATTTGTTCCCTGAACAGAGACATTTGTTGTACTACCTGAAAGTTGATTTCCATTAAATGAAGTAGAATTAGCCGTTCTATCTAGTTCAGATTTTAAAGCTTGAAATTCTTGATCAATAGAAGCTCTCTGTGTATCCGAAGTAGCGCCATTTGCTGACTGCATAGCTAACTCACTAAGCCTAGTTGTAATATCACTAGAAGTTTCCAAGGAAGATTCTGATACCGATATTAACGAACTAGTATCTTTAATATTTCTTGTTTCTTGCCGGGATACAGCATCCTCAAGTTCTAACTTAGAAACTATTTGAAGTCCTGCGGCGTCATCGGATGCTTTATTTATTCTTTTTCCTGTACTTAACTGTTCGCTATACTTATCTCTCTCTTTTAAAGATTTGTTAAATTGATTAATAGTAGACCCAGTTTGTGGATTATTCCCTATTGAAATTGCCATGCTCTACGATACTCCTGTAGAAAGTTAAAAAATCCAATACTCCTTTAATAAATGATTGCCGTTCATGGCTGTAAAGAGGTATTCGACGGTTGTCACGTAAAACTTTCTGTTTTCAGGCGCTTGAAACAAGTATTTTACTATTTTCAAATAAGCACTTAGATCTGCATCCTAAATTTACCTTGTAAGTTTAGGATTTTACTTCCATTTTATGTTACACCCCAAGCTTGGAATCTGCTCTTCTGAAACTGGTTTTCCTGAAATTAAACAATCAAAAGCAGCTCTTAAATCACGACCAGTAACTGGAGCTGGGTTATCGGTTTTTGGCCTAGAATCATCCATTTGACCTCTATAAACTAAACTTAAGTCTTTATCATAAAGATAAAAGTCGGGAGTACATGCAGCATCATAAGATTTAGCTACTTCTTGAGTTGCATCATACAAATAAGGAAATGGATAATTTTTAGCTAATGAAAGTTCTTTCATTTTTTCTGGGCTATCTTCAGGATAAGCAACTACATCATTTGAACTAATTGCTATTAAATTAATTCCAGAATCTGAATAATCATTAGCAAGATCAATAAGGCCCTGCTCAATATGCTTAACAAAAGGACAATGATTACAGATAAACATAACTAGTGTACCGACTTCTCCTTTTAAATTATCTAAGCTTACCATTTCACCACTAACGACATCGAGTAATGAAAATGATGGGGCCTTAGATCCAAGTGGAATCATATTTGAAGGGGTTCTAGCCATAAGATTACTTTTTATATAGTATGTTTTTCTAATTAGAACTTAAAAAATCAATATTTGCAATCATGTCCGACACAAAAAACTTTAAAAATCCAGATGTACTAGTAAGCACTAGCTGGCTTGCAGAAAATTTATCAAATTCAACTATTAGAATTATTGAATCTAATGAAGATCAGTTATTATATCATTCCGGTCATATCCCTGGAGCGCTTGAGGTAGATTGGGTAAGAGATTTAAACCAACCCGTACTTCGTGACTACTTAGAAAAAGAAATGTTTGAAAAACTAGTTTCTAAGTGTGGCATTACTAAAGATACAATAGTAATTTTTTATGGTGATAAAAATAACTGGTGGGCATGTTATGCCTTTTGGATATTTCAATTGTTTGGACATAAAAATGCTAAAATACTTGATGGTGGTAGACTAAAATGGGAGAAAGAAGGTCGTGCCCTTACTAAAGAGATAATAAAAGTAGACTCAACTAATTATACTGCTCCTGTCAGAGATGATTTTACACTAAGAGCACTACGCGATGATGTTCTTGCACACGTTAAGAAAAATGGGAAATTAATAGATGTAAGAAGTCCAGAAGAATATAATGGAACTAGACTCCACATGGAAGGATATCCTAATGAAGGAGCCATTAGAGGTGGCCACATACCAGGTGCAAAAAGTGTACCTTGGGCACGAGCTATAAATACCGACGATGGTACTTTTAAAACTTATGAAGAATTAGTTGAGATATATGGAAAAGAAGCAGGAACTTCGGATACTGATGAAGTAATTGCTTATTGCAGAATTGGAGAAAGAAGCAGTCATACATGGTTCGTATTAAAATACCTTCTTGGTTATAGCAACGTCAGAAACTATGATGGTAGCTGGACAGAATGGGGAAATCTAGTCAATGTTCCTATTGAAAAGTAATAAATAAAAATTAAGCGTAAATAAAATGCAAAGTCATCTTGAAACTATAGTTCAAGAAATTAAAGAGATAGAAGATAGACAAGATAAACTTGATATCCTCATTGAATACGGCGAAAGCTTTACAGAAGTACCAGAAACTCTATTTAAAAGACCTTTTCCAGCATATAATAAAGTCCCTGCATGTGAATCTGATGCTTACGTGTTCCCTGTAGAAAAAAATGGTAATTTAGAATTTTTTTTCGCAGTTGAAAATCCTCAAGGTATCTCTGCAAAAGCCCTGGCAGTAATATTAGCAAAGGGTTTAAATGGTAGAGATAAAATAGAGTTTTCTCAGATACGAGAAGAAATGGCCTATGATATATTCGGAAAAGATCTTTCTATGGGGAAAGGTGCAGGGCTAATGAGTATGATCAGAATGGTTAAAGCTTTTGCAGAAATGCATCTTAAAGATAAATAGTTCTAATTAGCTTTAATTTTTAGACAAAAAAAGAGGCCTGTAACGGGCCTCTTTTTTTTGATTCTAGAAAAAACTATCTGTAGTTTCTTCCGCCTCTGTCGTTTCTGTCACGATCTCCGCCGCCTCTACCGCCTCTGAAGCCTTCTCCACCACCATCTCTTCTTCCACCACCAGCTCCGCCGCCTGGGCCACGACCTTGACCACCACCACTTCTAGGAGGTCCTCTTCTTTCAGATCTTTCTTCCTTTGGACGAGCTTCATTAACTTTTATAGCTCTGCCATCAAATTCTTGATTATCTAATTCTGCTATTGCTCTTTTTGCATCTTCTTCTGATTCCATTTCCACGAAACCAAACCCTTTGGATCTTCCACTGAACTGATCCTGAACTACTCTAGCACTTGATACAGTACCAAACTTAGAAAACATGTTACTAAGTTGGTCATCACCGACCGAATATGCTAAATTACCTACGTAAATATTCACTCTAATCTCCTTAACAATTTTATATTACCACAGCCTTAACATCCACTACCTTAAACAAGGTAAGTCATAGGAACGAAAAATACCGGCGCGTTTAACCTGAATCTCGACTCTCTAAATCATTACCCGACTGAATCTCCTACTAATACTGAAAAGCCAATATTAAAAGAAAAAACAATCCGCTAAAAATCTTCTTACTTGATGCACGCGCGGCCTATAATGAATATTTACACCTAGGTCGTAGAGAACGGTCAATAAAGAAGGTATTCTACCTTTAAAGATAATACCACTCTATTGATAAAGAAATCAATGAGAATCTCACTACTCACTATCTTGGTAAGTGTCTGTAATTATAGATTCTGAACTATTTACTCCCTTAGGTAAGGAAAAAAAGACTGTAGAAAACCTATCTACCGAGCCAAAACTGAGCTGTTTTTTTGATAAAATCTTAGTTTTAGAACCTGCAAGGGTAGAAACTAAGATTAAATCAGTTGGTTTAAATGCAACATAGCTACCAAAAGCCTTAAAAGCTAATGCACTAACAGCTGGAGTAGCATCTTTTATAGCAGTTGAAATTTGATCTTTGAAAGAAGTATCAAGTAAATAAATATCTATACTTGGATTATCTTCAGATAAGTTTATAGCTCTAAGATTAACATTGCTACTTTGTGGTGGTCTAAGATCAAAAGATTCTTTATTTGTAGTTATTACTAAGTCATCGTTCTCTCTAGTAACTGAGACAGTATATATTTCATTTGAGTTAATCTTTAGTGCGCTATCAATAGCAGGTAATATACTTTTAGGCTCTCTTACTCGAATCTTCAAATTACCCTCTGGAGCATCAAGAAAGGGGCTTGATTCAGAGAAGAGTACTTCTGCATTAAGTAAATCAGATTCAGTATTTGAACTTGTAGTATTTGTAGTTGTAGAATTCGAGCCCGAAGAATTAGAGGCAGGAGGAGCGTAAACTAATTCGAATACTAAAGATTTACTATTAGGATCTCCGTTTATGAATCTTATTCTTTCTCTTGAGTTTTCACTACCACCGCTTCCCCCACCACCGCCTAAACATGAGGCCATAAGTAAGGCTAGGGTGGAAAAAGAAACTATATTCTTTTTCCACCTACTCTTAGTTAACATCTAGAACACCTTTCTTCCATTCGTAAGCTAGACCTAATGTTAAAATCGCTATAAATGGCATCGCAATATAGAATCCGTAAGAACCTAACTCCCTTAAAGAAACGGCCCATGGATATAAAAAAACCACTTCCACATCAAATACTATAAAAGTCATAGCAACAAGGTAAAATTTAACAGAATGTCTTCCGCTAACATCCCCTGTACCAATAGTACCACATTCAAATGGATCATCTTTGACCTCAGATCTATTCTTTGGACCTAAAAGTGCCGATAGAGCTAACATGGTGATAACAAATCCTGCGACAAGGATCATTAAAACTAAAAGTGGGAAGTATGAATCTAGCATATAGAAATCTTCAATTATGTTTTTGTTTAATTAGTAATCTAGTTTTTTTTTACTCTATTAACAATATCTAAGAATAGCGCTATCATAATAGCAATGCCATAATACCAAAATATGATGGAATTTAACTAGCAAATAATGGAAATAAAAAGACTAAATTCTGCCAAATCTATTTATAGCGCTTTTAAGGAGCACTGCAATTCCAACCCTGAAAAGGTGCTATTTTGTTTTCCACGTTCAGGTAATGATATTTTTGAAACAAGAAATGAGGTGCTTTTAAAAGTCAAAGCTCTTGCCGCTACCTTACAAAGTAAAGGAGTGACAAGTGGATCTAGAGTTGGGATCATTTCTAATACTCGAGCAGAATGGATCATCGCAGATCTTGCAATATTATCACTAGGAGCTGTATCAGTATCAGTATATCAATCCCTACTTGCGGCAGATATCGCCTATATTCTTTTTGATGCTGAGGTAACTCATTTATTTATAGAGAATAGCGAGCAACTAAATAAAATAAAAGAATTAATTTCTAAAAGTTGGGACATAGTAGCAACGGAAGATAGAGAAGCTACCACAAAACAATTCTCATTTGATTCAATTATATCTTTTGAAAAAATTGAAAATAATGAAGGCCTTGATGATATTATAAACTTTAATGATGCCTGCTCTAAGAATGAAAATATTATTTCAAAAGATAATATTGAAAGATCAGCACTGGCTTCCCTTGTATATACCTCAGGGACTACAGGTCCACCTAAAGGTGTAATTCAAACTCATGAAAATCATCTGTCGAATGTTAGACAAGTGATGGAATCAGGCTTAATCATTAATGGGGCTTCCATCTTTCTATTTCTTCCACTGGCACATTCATTTGCCAGATTAATGGCGTATATAGCAGTAACAAATAATATTTCACTAGTACTTCCAGAAGTTAGTGATCCAAAAAATTCTAAACTAAATCCTGCTCTCTTACTTAGAGATATGGCTCATTCTAATTGTGAGATCATTCCTATTGTTCCTAGATTTTTAGAAAAAATAAAAGATCAGCTTGAATCTCAAGCTACAAAAAATACAGTAACTGCTTTAATGCTAAGGTTAGCGCTGTCGAAGTATGGATTTTTAGTGCCTTTTATAAAGTCAAAAATTAAAAAGAAAATTTTTGGTGAGAAATTCAAATATGCCGTTAGTGGTGGGGCTAAATTAGGGGCGAGTATTAATAGTTTCTTTCATAATCTTGGAATTACTATTTTAGAAGGATATGGACTTACTGAAACTGTCGTTGCAACCAATGCATGTACTTTGAAGTATAATAAAATTGGAAGTGTCGGAAAAGTTTTAGCCTCGGATATATTAATTAAAATATTTGAAGATGGAGAAATTGCCTATAAAGGGCCTAATATTTCTTCTGGATACTTAGGTAGGCCAACTGCTACTAGAAAATCTTTCACTGAAGATGGTTGGTTTCTTACAGGTGACTTAGGTAGAGTAGATGAAGAAGGTTACTTATACGTAGAGGGTAGGAAAAAAGAAATTATAGTAACTTCTGGTGGCAAGAAGATTGCTCCTCTTCCTATAGAAGAAAAAATTAATAACTCACCTTATATCTCTCAGTCTGTTCTTTTTGGAGATGGGATGAAATATTTAGTTGTGTTGATTACTATCAATAAAGAATATGCAAAAAATTGCCTAAAACTAAACAATCAAGATTTAGAAAATCCCTCTGAGTGTGCAGCATTAGTAAAAGAAATTTCTGCTCACATTGATAGAATAAATGCGGAACTTGCTTCCTTTGAAACTATCAAGAAATTTCACATTGCTAATCAAGATCCATCAGTGGAGAATAGCATGCTTACTCCGTCTATGAAGATAAAACGAAATGCAGTAGCAGAGGCTTTCAAAAAAGAACTTGAAGCTTTGTATTAAAGATATATAAAACTATTCTTCCGAGGAACTTTCTGTTTCTTCTCTAATACTGTCTCTTCTTGGAGCAGGCTGTCTTCTAGGTTGCCTTGGTGCTGCTTGAGCTTCATTACCTCTGCTGTCATCGCTTCGAGATTCCCCGCGTGGTTCTCTTATTTCTTTGCGTGGTTCTCTAGCTTCGGTATTTTCATTACGTTGTTCACGATCTTCATTACGTGGTTCTCTAGGTTCGTTACGTGGCTCGCGGTCTCTAAAACCGGCATTTGTTCCAGCGCCAGCTCTTGGGTGTCCACCTTGAGGACCTGTATTTCTTGGTCCATTATTATTCATTCGGCGTTCATTTCTTCCGCCGCCATTATTACTTCCACCATTACTTCCTCCTCCACCACCTCTTCTATTGTTATTATTTCTGGAATTCCCATCAGAAGAACCCTGTTGATGCCCACCTCTTCGACCTCCTCCACTTCTTCCTTCCCCATTCCCATTAAACCCAGCTAATGAGTGATGTGTTAATGGGACATAACCCGGTGGCATTCTGTTATCTTGCATAATATTCCTTAATGAAATGATTTTTTATTTACTTACCGTCAAAACTTCCAAGCTTTCTAAGCTTTTCATAACGTTTATTCATGAGAGAATCTAAACTTTCTTTCTCTAGTTCTTTCAACTGCTTTGCAATTGCCAGACCAAGCAAATCTGCCGCTTTATCATGATCTCTATGTGCGCATCCTAGAGGCTCTTTTACAACTTCATCTGCAATGCCTAGCTGAAATAAATCCTGTGCAGTTATTTTTAAAGCTTCCGCCGCTACTTCTGCAAAAGTACCAATACTCTCTCCTTCTGTTTTCCCCCATAATATAGAAGCACAGGCCTCTGGAGATATAACTGAATAAATTGAATTCTCTAACATTAATAATCGGTCACATATCCCTAAAGCTAAAGCTCCCCCGCTTCCCCCCTCTCCTATTACTGTAGAAATAATAGGTGTTCTCAATCCTGCTAATATATATAGACATGATGCGATAGCCTCCGCTTGCCCTCTAGCTTCAGCCTCTAGGCCAGGATAAGCTCCTTGAGTATCTATGAATAGTAGCAATGGCAGTTTAAATTTCTCAGCCATTTTAAATAGTCGCTGAGCTTTTCTATTACCTTCAGGCATTGTCATGCCGAAGTTTCTCTTAATGCGTTCTTGAGTAGTACGACCTCTTTGTTGACCGACTACGATAACTGAATTTCCGTTAAACTTACCAATTCCTCCAACAATAGCGGCATCATCTCCAAATACTCTATCGCCATGTATCTCAGAAAAATTTGTTATTAACTTAGATATATAATCTACCGTTTGTGGTCTTTCAAAATGTCTAGAAAGCCTGACTCTTTGATAAGGCTTTAAAGAACCATAA
This sequence comes from Pseudomonadota bacterium, assembly GCA_027487795.1. Classification (GTDB taxonomy): domain Bacteria; phylum Bdellovibrionota_C; class UBA2361; order SZUA-149; family DAOLCO01; genus JAIYCX01. Next base: position 46,684 of record JAIYCX010000041.1, read on the forward strand.
ACATCATTTCTAGTCTTATCTAATTTCTTTTGGAGCTTTTCCACTTCTGACATTGCAGAGTGTTCTCCAGATTCTACAACAGATCTTAATCTAATAAGTTCCTGCTCAATTAAAACAACTGGTTTTTCAAAATCAAGATACTGTCCGAAATCAGCCATGCTATGTATACCTAAGTTAATCAGTGATTAGTAATCGGCAATAATAAGTGCCGGAATTTATATTTAATCTATTTTTAATACTACGCACATCATCTGTATGCGACTGCTTATAATTTTCAAAAAAACAACTAGATAAATCAAACAAAAGATCAGATAGCTGTTCTGAGTTTCCTTTTAATAAAAAGTTCTGAGAATCTTTATTAAATGACTTGCCCGCAGAATTAACACTGCTAGAAAAAATTTCATTCTCCACTTCGAGAATATTTACCCAACCTAACTTATCAGGCTGATGTCTCCACCAAGTAATCTGTCTTTTGGCAAACCTTCGAGTATCACGCTGTACCTCGTTTATCAAGTCCTTAGCATATAAGATATCCGCTTGAAATCTCTGAGGATTTCCCCTTAAAAGAGTTTTATAGCCAATAGAGCCAAGTGCTGGGAGCGTTTCGCCATGATTTTTAATCAAATTTGTTACTTCTTCAAACCAACCAAAGTCCATCATCTGAATAACTCTTTTATCAATCAGATCATAAAGATTATCCCTATCCCGCTCTAATATAAAAATTAAAGTTGGATAATCTTCCTCTGACGGAATATTCATTTTCCGAATTAGAGAATTTTTTGTCCCACTAGCTAAAGCTAACTTAACAGCTCTATGTATTCTAAACAGATCCGAAGGTTCGATTCTTTCGTGTGATTCACTATCTATAATTTCAAGTAAACGTCGAATATTTTGATAAGCTAAATCTTTTGGATTTTTATCTAAGTAAGCTCTTGTTAAAAAACTTTCGCCATCTAAGACATGCCAGCTATCATCAAGTAAAGTAGAAAAAATAGAATTTACATATAAAGCAGTTCCTCCGACTACGATAGGATACTTATCTTCATTATTAATTTGCTTTATTAAATCTCTAGCATCTTTTCCAAATTTCCCAGCTGAATATTTCTCCTGCGGTTCTAATACGGATATTAAATGATGTTTAACTTTAGCTAAATCACTTTCTGGTAGCTTTCCACTACCGATATCAAACTGCTTATATACCTGAACTGCATCAGCGCTTATTATCTCGGAGTTTTTATTAACTCTGCTTAGTTTTTCAGCTAAAGATATGGCTAGAGAGCTTTTACCTGTGCCAGTAGCACCAGTCACTACTATCGAAGGAAAAGACTTGTTCAATTTCCCGCTCTACCGAATTTCTTTTCTAGTTCAGCTTCAGTTAACCACCAGATAACTGGCCTTCCGTGCGGACACCAGCCAGAAAGTTCTATTTCCTGCAGGCCGTCTAGTAGTGCGTATGCTTCATCGGAAGAAATCATATCTCCTCGTCTTAAAGACGCATGACAAGCTAACCTTGCTATTATTTGATCCGTTTTTTCTGAAATAGCTTCATCAATATTTCTTTGATCTTTATGAGAAAGGGCCGCTAAAATAATTTCTCTAACTTGGTCCTGATTCAATATTGAAGGAATTGATCTTACTAAAACTTCTTCATTTCTTAACTCTGCTTCAATACCAAATAACTTTAACTCCTCTAACTTAGTCTCCAAATCAGAGCTATCATCAAAATCAGAAACTGGAAAAGCTAAGGGGAATAGTAATTGTTTTGAAATTATATTTCTTTCTAAAAAACCTTTTTTTAATTTATAAAAGGTAATTCTTTCATGAAGTGCATGCATATCTACTATTGCAAACTTTTCTTGATTTGAAAAAAGCAAATAAAGTCTGAAAATCTGACCTAAGAATCTAAGATCTGACTTAGCTGCGCTAGAATAATTTGCACTCTCTTGGGTGTTTTCTAAATACTGAGTATCACCAGTAAAACTAATATCAGGAGTTATCTTGTTATAAGAAAATTGATATTGCTGATTCGAAGAACTTAATGAATATGTTTTTGTTGGGATATTTGCTGAAGAAAGCTGATATACCTTCCTATCATCAATTAGAACAGATTCTTTTGAAGCAACGTTTAGTGATTCTCTTACAGAATTTTTTACAAAAGAAAAAATATTAGAATCATCTCTAAAACGAACTTCGGTTTTTTGTGGATGAACATTAACATCTACCTGTGATGCTGGAATGTATAATCTTAATACTCCTGTTGGATAATATCCTGGTTTAAGAAATGATCCAAAGCCATCTCTTACAGCTCTTAATAATAAGCTACTTTTTACAATACGACCATTCACAAGAAAACGCATTTTAGAACCAATTCTAGCCGCAGATAAAGGTTCTGTAATATATCCTTCTATAATCTTAGTACCTGCAGAGTCTGCTATTTCTTTATTAACTGCAACTGGAGCACCTTCAATTAACTTAGATTTGATAACTCTATCATATAAAGTCTGCCCACCTAAGAACACATTAACTTGTTTTCCATCTTCAAAAAAAGAAAATTGTATATCAGATCTTGCTAATGAAAAATCTGCTATCACACTTCTGATAGCCGTACTTTCTGATTTCTCTGATTTTAGAAATTTTTTTCTAGCTGGGATAGTTGAAAATAATTCTGCTATTTCTACTCTTGTTCCCTCTGGGCAATCAAAATCAACTATTTGTTTTTTTTGCCCAAACTCACTAGTTAACAAAGATCCTATTGTAGAATTTTTGACCTTGGTAGAAATTTTTAATTTAGCCACTGACGCAATAGAAGGTAAGGCCTCACCTCTAAATCCATAAGTATTTATGTTCTGTAAATCTTCAGTATCTGAGATTTTAGAGGTTCCAAAACGCTCAACTGACAATTTTAAATCAGTCTTTAGCATTCCAATCCCATCATCTATCACAACTATTCGCTCGACTCCACCGCCTTGTATTTCTATTGATATTTTAGTTGCTTTAGCATCGATTGAATTTTCTACTAACTCTTTTACTATAGCGGCTGGTCTCTCTATTACTTCCCCTGCTGCAATTTGATCTGCAACTAGAGAATCTAGAATTTTAATTATACCGTTTGTAATATTAGTAGTATCCAAAATCTAAAGGAAGTGTTTAATTTTTTTTATGATATTGGTAGAAGATCTTCCTTCGTGAAACGGAAGAGACAAGACTTCACCGCCTCTACCCATAATAAAATCAGAACCTACTATCTGATCTACTGACCAATCGCCTCCCTTCACTAATATATCTGGCTTTACTTCTTTAATTAAATTAAGCGGAGTTTCTTCAGAAAAGATAATAACTTCATCAACCGGTTTTAAACCCAATAACATTTCCCTACGTTCATCTTCAGAAATAATTGGCCTTTCTTTTCCCTTTAGTAATCTAACAGAACTATCACTGTTAAGTCCGACAACTAAACGATCACCCAGCGCGCGAGCTTCGGTAAGATATCTTAAGTGTCCAACATGAAGAATATCAAAACAGCCATTTGTGAATACTATCTTTTTCATTTCGTCTTGTTATTATATTATTTGAAATTTATTTATCACTATTCTTACTATGAATTTTCGCTTAAGGAAATTTTGATTACGGGAGGCTTACTGTGCTGGGTTTATTAGCTAAATTTAGATTATATTTCTTAATTACGATAACTATTTTCTCGACTAAACTTCTCACGAATAATGTGCTTGCAGAAGCTCCTAGGTCAGATCTCGAACAGAAAATTATTTCTGTATACAAGACTGCTAGTAAAGCAGTTGTAAACTTAAGTATTAAAACAATTCAACAAGACTTATTTTTTCCAGTAACTTCTGAAGGCTCAGGCTCTGGTGCAATTATAGATGCCGAAAAAGGAATTATCGCGACCAACTTTCATGTCATAAAAGATGCTGATCAAGTGCAGGCGACTTTATCTGATGGTAAAAGTTATGATGTGGTTTTGATTGGTCAAGATAGAGATAATGAACTTGCATTATTAAAACTGGTTGATCCACCTGAGACTCTTACTGAAATTGAATTAGGAAATTCTTCTTCTTTAGAAGTAGGACAAAGCGTTTTAGCAATAGGTAGTCCCTTTGGTTTGCAAAGAACTCTAACTCAAGGAATTATTTCAAGTTTAGGTAGAACAATTAGAAGCGATAGAGGTGTTTTAATTGAGGATATAATTCAAACTGATGCTGCAATTAATCCTGGAAACTCAGGTGGACCTCTTTTAGATACAGAAGGAAAACTTATTGGTTTAAATACTGCGATACTTAGTAAGTCTGGAGACTACGCAGGTATTGGCTTTGCCATACCTTCTGATTATATAAAAAGAGCACTGCCTCAATTATTAAAATACGGGAAAGTACTTCGACCTAAAATTGGTGCAGTCTTTGGAGATACTGAATACGGAGTTGCTATTTTAGCAGTAAAGCCAAATAGCCCAGCAGATATAGCTGGTCTTGAAGGTGCGCAGCGCATAATAAAATCAGGTGCATTTATAAGACAAGTATTTGACTTATCAGAAGCGGATTTTATTTTAGAAGTAAATGATCAGAAGATTAACAGTAAAGATGATTTAAATAGCGCCATTTCAAAATCTGTAACATCTGAAAAAATTAAACTTTTAACTAGAAAAGGTGTTAATAATAAAAACAAAACACTAGTTTTTATTCAGCCTGTATTGGAATAAAAGAAAATTAAGTTTTTCTTGCAAATCTATCTAAATTTTCGCGATAACTAAAAGCCTAGTAGCTTAACCTTAATACTTAGCACTAAGCTTAACTTAATTATTTTGCGAAAATGTCCTATCTTCCAAGAATAGAAACGGATCAATATTG
>JAIYCX010000066.1 GCA_027487795.1 Pseudomonadota bacterium
CCTCAGTAAAATATCGTGCAGGAGATTTTAATGTAGAGTTCCCGTCCGGAATGTACCGCCCCTATGTCGGGCCGCCGAAGGGGCAGTAGAGCTCCCAATAATCTTTCAAAAGTTATCTATAACCAACATCAGAAGTCATCTGAGGATAGACTGTTTCTTAAGCCTCATTTTTGTTTGATTTGGGACGGATTTTTTAGACTAAACTAAAACAATAGGGCTAAAAATCAGCCCTAACGTGGGCAAATTCGAGAATTTCAACTGAATTAAAGTTAGTTTAATTAATAACTGACTTTAAAAATTAGACGACTTGTAAGTCACTGAGAATTTGAAGAGGGAATTTGAAGAGGAATCCACTTACATTAAAAAGCTATTAAGGAAGAGTCCCGAAACTCTAAAAAATCAGAACGCATTAGCCAACATTGCAAATTGCTGAATACTTAGTTCTTCGGCTCTAGCATTTGGAGATATTTTTAGGGATTCTAAAATTTGCTCACCTTGTGCTGTATTTTCAATTAAGTTATCTCGCTTTAAACCTGCTAATAACTTTTTTCTGCGCATTGAAAAGCAAGCGCGCACTACTTTTTCAAATACTTCATAATTCTTAATTCCTAAATCTGGTGGTTCAGAAAAATCAATTAGAATCTGTCTTGATTCCACATCGGCTGCTGGATAGAAGCAACTACCAGCTATAATAACACCAAGCTTCACTTTAGCCTTACTCTGAATATACACAGACAAAGACCCGTACTGCTTAGAACCAGGACTTGCTGCTAATCTCTCCGAGAACTCACGCTGTAACAATAACGAAGCGCCTAAAATATTAGAACTATATTTTACTAACCATAAAATCATCTCAGTCGAGAGCGAATAAGGAACATTACTCACAAAATATGTTGGACTATTAATCTCAAATTCTCTAAAATCTATATTTTGAACTTTAAAGTTAGCTCCGAAATTTTGAAATTGTTTGCTTAGATATTCAGCGAATAATTTTTCAATTTCAATCGCAGTAACGATATAGCCCTTCTCAAGTAAAACTTGAGTCATCATCCCAAGCCCGGGTCCGACTTCTAAAACATTAGCGCCCTCTGTTATTACAGAATCACGAACTAATCTCTCTCCATCATGACGATTTAAAAGAAAATTCTGGCCTCTAGATTTTTTCGGTTTAACTCCTAAAGATAATAATGTATCACTAACTATTCCCACAATTATGATATCTCCGATATCGGCCAACGTGCCCTAGCTGTTATTTCTAAATTACTGTCTTTCACGTTATACTTCTGTCTTAACAGTGACGTAGCTCCTATCATCGCCGCATTATCGGTACAATATTCATGGCCTGGAATAACAACTTCGATTCCTAAATCTAAACCTAATTTTTCCACTCTACTTCTTAACTCTGAATTCGCAGCAACCCCACCAACTACGGATAAAGTTTTAGGTTTTTTAAGCTGAACCCAATGTGTTAACTTATCAACTAAAGATAATACAATTGCTTTCTCAGCTGCATGTGAAATTCTACTAACTAATTCGCTATCCTTAGAAACCACAGCCGACCCACCCCTGTTTTCTATATCTCGATAAACAGAAGTTTTTAAACCACTAAAACTGAACTTATCCATTTCAGTTTTTACTCCTAAGGGATATGAAATCTCACTCTCCTCCTGAACCATTCTTGCACTTTCAGATAATAAACGCCCCCCCGGATAAGGCATTCCAAGAAGAACTCCTATTTTATCAAATGCCTCACCAGCAGCGTCATCCGTAGTTCTAGCCAAGACATCATACTCTCCAATATTATTAACTAATACTAACTCCGTATGCCCACCAGAAACCAAAAGTACTAATACTGGAAACTCCACATGTTCTTTCTCAAGTAAAAAACTTAAGACATGAGCCTCTAAATGATTAACTTGAGTGAGTTTTATTCCACGAGCTGTTGCAAGTCCCTTTGCCATTGATAAGCCCACTAACAAGCAGCCCTTTAACCCAGGGCCAGTCGTAACAGATACCGAACTCAAATCACTAAAGCCGATTTTATTATCTTCTAAAATTTTAGAGCATAAACTAGGTAAAGTAATCATATGCTCTCTGGCGGCGAGTTCGGGTACTACCCCTCCATAAGCTTGATGCATTTTAATCTGACTATAAATTATATGGTCTAAAATACTATCTTTTAAACTATGATCTTCATTTAAATATTTACTAGAATTAAATAATGCAACCGAAGTCTCATCACAGCTAGTTTCTATGGCAAGTAGCATAATTAATGCAGTATTATTAATTAAGTGAGATTAAATAAGCACTCACTGCTTCTTTATCTCTATCTGTTAAATTTGAAAAATATGAAGTAGGACATTCTTTACTTACAACACTATTATCTGGTCTCATCCCAGTAGATAAAAATTTAGTAACATTAGCTAACTTCCAAGTTGAAATACCACCTTCCATCGCTCTAATATTAGGGATACTGATAGTTTGCCCGTTCAATGAATATTTATCTGTTTTTTTATTTCCAGAGAGAAAATCACTGTCATCAAATAGTTCATTGTCAGGAGAATGGCACCTTCCACATGATAAAACGCTATTAACTAAATACAAACCATAATATCCACTATTACTCTCAGGTAACTGAGGAACATATCCCATAACTTCGCTATGTTGATCTAGAATACCCCAGGTCTTGCCACTTATCTTTCTGCGCTCTACTTCATCAGTAGCAACTGCTTCAATACTTTGTAATACTTTAGCAATAGCGACAGCATCGTAATTAGACATCCAACGATAAGCTTTATGAACATCTATTGAAAGTTTAGTCCCTTCGCGACCTAAGCTAGATCTTAGCGCACTTACGATTTCGTCTACAGACCAAGTTTTTAAAGCATAAGATGTAATATTAGGACTAACTACTTGACCATAAGAATCCTTAACTAAAAATCCACCCAATAGCGGGCTATTGATATCTTTTGGATTTTTAGCGTGACAACTTCCGCACTGCGCAACTTTAATTAAATACTCACCTCTTTGTTTTATCTCTTGCTGCTCATCCTGATCAGCAAGAGATAAAAATGGTAAGAATAAAACTATAGATACAAAAAATAATGTTAACTTATTTAGTGTGACGTTCTTTTTTGTATCCAAATTAACTACTCAGGTTTCAACGTTAAAAATATAGTAGATTCACCACGCTTAATTAAAAGCAATACGGGTATCCCTACTTTTATTCCCTTAGCCTTTGTTCTAAATTCAGAAGCAGTATTAACTATCTTACTATCTAACTCTAGGATTAAATCCCCTCTTCTGATACCTGCTTCAGATGCAACACTATTCTCTTCAACATCAGAAACTAATACTCCATTAGGCTCAGAAATCCCGAGGCTTCTTGCTATCTCAGGTGTTAAATCCTGTACAGAAAGGCCAAAAGAACTTTCCCCAGACGTCTCGACCTGTTTTTCACTTTCCCCTTCTTTAAGCTCTTCTATCACTACATCAATATTCTTCTTTGCTCCTGCTCTGTAATAAACAAGAGAAGTTGACTTACCTATAGTAGTATCGGCCACTAAAATAGGAAGTTCGCTATTTTCATGAATATCATGTCCTGCAAATTGTACTATGACATCTCCGCGTTTAAGGCCGGCCTTCTCAGCAGGCGAACCCTTTATAACATCAGCCACTAGGGCACCACCTGCACTAGATAACTTCATTGCTTGTGCAATATCTTCATCAACTGCTTGGATAAGAACTCCTAACCAACCTCTAGTTACCTTACCCTTAGACTTTAACTGTGTAATAATTGTCTTAACTAAATTTACTGGTATTGCAAAACCAATTCCTATACTTCCACCACCACCAAAAGGCCCGCCCTTACTGTATATTGCAGTATTAACTCCAACTACTTCACCTCTAGTATTAAATAATGGCCCACCTGAGTTTCCTGGATTTATGGAAGCATCAGTCTGTATAAAATCATCATAAGGTTTTCCACCAGGAAGCTTTCTAGATATCGCAGAAACAATACCAAGTGTAGCAGTATGTCCAAGTCTAAATGGATTACCAATCGCAATAACCCAGTCACCTGGTTTTACTACTTCAGAATTTCCAAGAGACACTGATTCATACTTACCTGCTTTTTCAAACTTTAATAAAGCGATATCTGTTTTAGGATCACCACCAACAATACTTGCCATGTGTGGTGACTTCTCATCTTTAAAAGTTACAAAAATCTTACTAGCACCTTCAACAACATGAAAATTTGTAACTATATATCCATCAGGATGAATTACGAATCCACTACCGAGGTTAGAGAATTTTCTTTGTGACCCATTAGATCCACCGCCAGAGCCACCATTTGGAGGCATTTGGAGAAAGAAATCTAGCGGATTATTAGGATCTAGTTGATTTTTATTACTATCTTCTTTTCCTTCAGTTCTAATATTTACAACTGCTTTTCCAAGTCTTTCTATTACTGGGGCAAAACTTGGAAGTGATATTTCAGGAATCTTCTCACCTACGTCAGTTCCTTCTACCCAAGGTTTTTCACTATTAGCCGTATCTAAAGCCAAGCAATTATCAAAGTAAGCTGTAATCCCTAAAATAGATAAAAACGCTACTTTTGTAATTAACTTAGAATTCATTATCCCTCTCAACATGATCATAATTTAAAATATATTTTATTTAATTATTTCGAAATCTTCTTGACGTACTGAAGTCTTAAAGTATTTAATATTTCTTCGAACAACTTAGACTCATCATGAGTTAAGTTGCCTTTTGTTTTCTCTTCAAGAATACCCATGATATCTATGTTTTGTTTCGCTGCCTCAATATGAGTTGAAATTTGATTCGTTTCTGGATGAGGAATGTCACCTAAAAAAATAAGAGTCTGTGTATACATCCCAAATAAGAAACTAGAGAAGTTTAGTTCTTCTTGTGGCATCGTTGGCTCTTTACTATTCGCCTTCGCAGTTTCATCACTCTTAAGAGCAACAGACTCTTCAGCAGGAGCGCCTTCCTTACCGTCCTCGTTAAAACGTCTTTTATCTACAACTTTGAACCCTGTAGTTTCTTGATCTGACATAAGCTTATTTAAATTAATTATAAAGTGTTATATTAATACAATTACTAAATTAAAACAGTCTCATTAATTATTAGGGGCAAATTCTTGATAAGTGTACTAGTATTAGGCTCAGGGACATCCTCAGGCGTGCCGGTTATAGCTTGTAGCTGTGCTATTTGTGAGTCCAGCAATCAAAAAAATAAAAGACTTAGATCGTCTATTTTAATTACTTCAAATGATCCAAGTAATAATACTGTACCCACTTCTATTCTAATTGATTCAGGACCAGATTTCAGAACTCAAGCTCTAAATTTTAAGATACCTAGAATTGATGCGGTATTTTATACCCACAGTCATGCAGACCATATCTTTGGGCTTGATGACTTAAGAATATATAATTTTAAACAAAAAAGTGAAATTCCAATATACGGTGAGCCTGATACCTTATCGGCTTTAAAAAAATGTTTTAGTTATTGTTTTAAAGAAGATCCTAATTACGAAGGTGGTGGTATACCTAACTTAACTTTAAATGAAATTGAACCTTTCAAAGGTTTAAATATTTCAACTCTTAAAATAACACCCTTAAGAGTTCAACATGGCAGACTACCTATAGTCGGATTTAAAATTAATGATTTTGCATATCTGACAGATTGTTCATTTGTTCCCGATGAAACTCTAACTTATCTTAAAGATGTCAAAGTTTTACTAATTTCAGGACTAAGACATAAAGAGCACAAAACACACTTTACTGTGACCCAAGCAAAAGAATTTGCTCTCAAAAATAATATTCCACAAACCTACATTACTCATATTGCCCATGATATCGAGCATGAAAACACTGACAAAGAATTAAACGAAGAAACTAATGGCAAGGTTCGTTTAGCTTTTGATGGTCTGAGACTTAGTGTTTAAAGGAGCTAAAAACTAATATTGAAATTATCCTTATCTTTAGCTAGTCTAAATACATATTGATTATTTCATATAAGGTTATTGTTTAAAAAGCGCGTAGAGAATTTGATATAATTTTATTTAAATTTTCTACGCGCTCTTTAGACTACTATTTTGTAGACAAGCGCAGATTTGTTTCTTTTGTAGGAGAGCAGAAATGCCAAGACAGTTTGTTTATCCGCCTAATGATCCTAAAATTATTTTAGGAATTAGGAGCCTCGCAGTCCAGCA
>JAIYCX010000056.1 GCA_027487795.1 Pseudomonadota bacterium
AGTATTATTCCTTCTCTTAGGCTTAAGCCTCGGCTAGCAACATGTATCTCGTAATGATCAGGAAGACGCTCCCAAAAAGTTGCTATCATCTTTTTAATAACTTCTTCTTCTGTAGGCATTGTGAAAAAGCTGTAAGTAGCAGGATATAAATATCCTTCTGCACTTGAATATTCTACTCCTAAGGGTCTAAGAAACTCTTGGTTGCGGAGTAGCTTCCAGTAGTTATCTCGTGTTCCTATTCCTGCTTGGACGAATTTTTCTACAATTTGCTTTTCGGTATATCCTTCAGGAATTACTACTTCATATAATGCTTTTGAGTAGGTTTTTCCTTGAATAAAAGTATCACTTACTTCTTTTACATTTAGAGGAAGCGTAAATTTATAATTACCCGCTTGGAATTTTCTGAAGTCAGATAGTAACCTAACCCATATTTGAAATTTAATTCTTGAAGATACAACACCGTTATTAAACAACTTTGAGGATAGAAGTGATAAAGATGAACCTTTATCTAAAGAAAGTTCTACTTCTTTTCCTGCTTCGCCGTATGGTGTTTCTACCCATTTATTTAAGTTTACGAAGCTTAGAACTGAGGCAATACTAAGGATCGTTACTAGAATACAGAAAAGTCTAAATAATTTTGGTATAAAAGACAAAAATCTAAACATTGAGATTAAACTTTAGCTATTTTCTAATCTATCAACTAACCAATCTCTAGCAGAAGTGAATGCTCTAATCCAGGGTGTGTATCCTGTAGTTGGAATAGTATTAGCTTTGTATGGCCATTGCCAAGTAAGGAAGCTTCTCTCTAAGTGAGGCATTATTGCTAGATGTCTGCCATCAATTGAAGAAATTCCAGCTGCTTTTAAATCTGAACCATTTGGATTTCTTGGGTATGAATCAATTGAGTAAGTAGCAGAAATTTCAAATTTAGATTTTTTAGGATCTAAATTAAATTTCCCTTCGCCGTGCGCTACCCATACTCCAAGTGTACTACCTGTTAGTTCTTTTAGGAAAATAGAATTTGATTCTTCGATGGTAACGGTAGTGAAGCCACTTTCAAATTTACCAGATTCGTTATGAGACATATAGATTCCGTCAGGATTTTCTAAATCTATTAGTCCTAAACCGGTCATCATTTGGCAGCCGTTGCAGACACCAATTGATAAGGTATCAGGTCTAGCGTAGAAATCTAGTAGAGATTTGTTTGCGTTAGAATTAAACTTCCAAGCAGCAGCCCATCCTCTTCCTGCGCCAAGAGCGTCACTATTACTAAATCCACCAGGGTAAGCAATTAAATTGTACTTTGAGAAGCTAATGTTCTTACTTAAGATTTCATTCATCGTGTAGTCAGAAACATTAAAGCCAGCTGCATAAAGTGCCATAGCTAGCTCTCTGTCTCCGTTGGTACCTTTTTCTCTAATTATCGCTGCTTGAAGCTTGCTGTTCTTTACGGAGGCTCCTTTTAAGTTAGCACCGTAAGTTTTTCCACTCCAATCAAATTGAGAGTCGATATTGTACTTTAAAGGTTTAACTTGAAGGCTATTATTTCTTTCCTTAGCATGAACTTCTGGTACTTGTTTTAAATCAAAAAGATATGATTTTTTTAGCCAAAGTTCTCTGTATTCGTTTAGCGAAAGACTTTCATCAAAACTTTCAGTTATTACTCTTATGTTTTTCCCGCCGACTTCTCCAATAACTCTAAAGTCTATATCTGGAATTTCTTCATTCGCTAGATTTTTTAATGTCTCTAAATTAGACTTAGTGATTTGTAGAACTACGCCAGGTTTTTCTGAAAATAATGCATCAGCATCTGGGAAAGATCTAAGATTTAGAATTGCACCAATATCTCCTACAAAACACATCTCAAGAAGAGTTGTGATTAGTCCACCAGAGGAGATATCGTGACCAGCTAAAACTAGGTCTTTATTGATAGCATTTTGTACAAAGTTGAAAGCTTCCTTGAAAGTCTTCGCATCTATTGGATCTAGAATTTCTCCTATTATATCTCCTTGAGATTGAAGAAGCGCACTTCCGCCTAATTGAAATTTTTCAGATGAAGTAAATGAAATGTAAACAGCAAAACTTCCTTCTATATTTTTAAATTCTGAAGTTACTGCTTTTGTGACATTGCTCACTTCTCCAGATGCGGAAATGACTACTGTTCCGGGAGCTTTTACAGAGTGACCATCTTGATAGTTCATGGTCATTGAAAGTGAGTCTTTTCCTGTAGGGATTGGTATACCTATTGACTGAGCAAAGTTTGATACTTCTTCTACTGCTGTATAAAGTTTTTCATCTTGTCCTTCTTGTTTCCCAGGCCACATCCAATTTGCACTTAATATAATACCTGAGAGTCCTTTCTCTAGTGGGCAGAATACTATATTTGTTAGCGCCTCAGTAATACTAAGCTGTGAGCCTAGTTTAGGATCTAGTAAAGCTGGAATTGAAGCATGTCCAATTGATACAGCAATACCTTTTTCGCCATTAAAATCTAAAGCCATAATGCCTGCATCGTTTAAGGGCAGTTGTAGTGGACCAGTGCACTGTTGCATGGCGACTAATCCTGTTACACTTCTATCAACTTTATTTGTTAACCAGTCCTTGCAAGAGATGGACTCTAATTGCATTAGGTCTTTTAATTTAGCTTTAAAATCAGAAGCGTTTTTTATTATTTTATGATCTGCATTTTGAGCTGCTATTTTTTCTGTAATTAAGTGAGAGTAGCTTTTTGTTTTCCCATTAATAATAGTTTCTGGTGAGCTTCCTAGTAGAACACTTACTGGAAGATCGAATGGGGAATTAATTTTTTCTGAGCTTACTACTATCTTTTCTGAGTTCGTAACTTTTCCTACTATGTATAATGGAGCACCTTCTCTAATGGCTATTTCTTGTAAGATGCCAATATCCTGCTCACTTACTATTAATCCCATTCTTTCTTGAGATTCATTTGATAGAACTTCATATGGTGCAAGTGTTAGGTCTCCAAGTGGAAGTTTATCATAGAAAATTTCTCCACCTGTATCTTCTAGTAATTCAGTTAGGCAGTTAATGTGTCCACCTGCTCCGTGGTCATGAATCATTTTTATGGGATTAGATGCGCTTTCAGAGATTTCTCTAATCACATTAAAGACTCTTTTTTGCATTTCGGGATTTGCTCTTTGAATAGCGCTTAGCTCTAGCTCTCTAGACATAGCTCCCGTATCTACTGAGCTTACTGAGCTACC
>JAIYCX010000069.1 GCA_027487795.1 Pseudomonadota bacterium
CCACCTTCAGCTGCAACTTTTGTTATTGCTGCCGTTAAGCTCGTCTTACCATGATCCACGTGACCTATCGTTCCTACGTTTAGATGTGGCTTACTTCGATCAAACTTTACCTTTGACATACGCTCCTACAGAATAAATTCTTAGTTTAAATTAGATTTTAAGTGGCAGGGAACTACAATTATTAAAGATTATAAGCAAGAGGAGTTATCAAGTACTTTTAATTATTAGATAAATAAACTAAGAAAACAATCAAATCCAAACAACCTAATGCTTGTTAGTAAGTGCCTTATCACTCAGAAAATAATTGAGAATTGCCGTAATAGGAACGGCTAAAACGATACCAATCAATCCGAATAAACTACCACCCACAATAAGCACCGCTAAAATTAAACCAGGGTGTAATCCGGTAGATTCCCCTATTACCTTCGGGGTAATGATATTAGCCTCAATAATTTGAACAAATATAAAACCAAAAATTGGCAGTAACATACTATTCAAAGATTGATCTAATGTGAATTGCATTAAAGTAGCAGAAACCATCCCTACAAAAAGCCCAAAGTAAGGTATCAATGATAAGATCCCTGAGAGTAAACCAATAGGAACTGCTAAAGGAGTTCCTATTATTAAAAGTGCTATAGAGTACAGTACGCAAAGACATGCACTAACTATTAGCTGCCCTTTGATATATTCAAAAATTATTCTTTTAATTTCAGGCGTATTCTTTTTTATTTTCTTCTTATATTTTTCAGAGATTGGCTTAAGTAATGATTCATTTAATGGATGCCAATCTTCTACAAAATAAAAAACAAAAAACGGTACTAAAGCTAAATTTACCAAAGCTAAACCAAAAGAATATCCAGAAAATATAGTACTCCAAACTGCATTTAGTATATCAAGTATCCTATCAACTGATATTAAGGATCTTAATGAATCGATATACTTTAATACAAAGCCACTAATTCCTTCATGAGGAAAATCTACATGATCTCCTAGTAATTTTTCTATTTTAAATGATATTTTCTCAAGTATTTCTGGAAATTTTATAGATAACTCCCTAAATACTTCTCCGTACTCAGAGATCATAGACGGAACAATCCCAACTAACAAACCAAGTAAAAATAAGAAAACTGTGGATAAAATAATCACAGCTACTATACCAGGAGACAACAAACCTTTTATGAAACTTCTTCTTACAATTCGTCTACTAAAAGGTTGAAGTAAAAATGCAAAAAAATAACTAACTAGTATTATCCGAGATAGATCAGGGAGTAAGTAGAAAAAAATGAAATATAAAGAAAGATAGAAAATGAAAAAAATAAAATCTAAATTCTTATTATAAGAGGCAACTAAAAAAGTTACCGTTTTTTCTAATTCAGATAATTTGTCTTCTTTATTAGAGACTAAAATATTTTCATTATCGTTCATTTTTAATCTTATTTAAAAGTAAGTACATTTTCACCAAAAAGTTTCTCTACTGCATAATACAATTCATCACTTACTGAAACCTTCATATTATCCGATAAAGACATAATTACTTCACTATGTCTATTGCGCTTAATACTAATCTTAACAGGACAATTCCCGCCTTCAAACTTAACAAGAGTACTTTTTAAGTTTTCCAAAGACTCCTTATTAATAGAATCTTCAAATAAGTTGATTAAGACCTCTTTTACGTTATCATTTCTAATCTTTGATAGAGGAGAGACTTCCTGTGCTATGACCACTACTCTTTCATCTGAGACATCTAGTCTGGCTTTAATTAGTATCGGCTCATCTGTATGGATTAGTTCATGTACTTCACGATAAGTATCAGGCCAAACAAGAACCTCAACAGTGCCGAATAAATCTTCCAGAAGAAAAGTAGCGTACCTATCTCCTTTTTTAGTATTCTTTAGCTTAAGAAAAGTTACGACTCCAGCAGATAGAACTACAGAATCTGACTTTTTCTCTTTTAGCTCAGAGGTAGTTAGAATTTTTAATCTTTTTAAGTCTTGTGAGTATCTCTCGAGGGGATGGCCAGATAGATAAAAACCAAGAGCTTCACGTTCCTTTAGTAATTTTATATTCGTAGGCCATTCACTATTACCTATTTTAGGAACAAAAACTGAGTCATCAGCTTCAAAATTATTATCTTCTTCAAATAGACCTCTCTGCTTAGAAGTCTTACTTTGAAATACTCTATCCGATATTTTGATAACTTCTTCCACATTATCATGTAAATCTTTTCTACTAGTTCCTGTCCAATCAAAGGCACCAGCTTTAATTAAAGACTCTAGCATCCTTCGATTAACTCCAGAGTCCTTTAATCTAATTGCGAAATCAAGAACGCCTTTAAACAAGCCCGCAGACTCTCTCTCAGCAATAACCCTCTCTACTACCTTCTCCCCTACGCCCTTTATTGCAGCTAAACCATAAATTATATCTTGCTTATGAACAGAAAAACCCACTCCTCCTGAATTTACATCCGGCGGTAGCACGCTAATCTTCATCTCTCGGCATTCATTTAAATTCTTAAGCGTACGATCTGTATCGCTCATTTCATAAGTCATCAGAGCAGCTAAAAACTGTCTTGGGAAATGTGTCTTTAGATAAGCAGTTTGATACGAAATCATCGCATAGGCAACAGAGTGACTTCTATTAAATCCGTACCTAGCAAATGTTTCCATTTGATCAAATACTTGGGAGGAAATATTATCAGGAACTTTTCTCTTCGCTGCACCACTTAGAAAAAACTCTCTCTGCTTAGCCATTTCTTCAGGTTTCTTCTTACCCATGGCTCGTCTAAGCATATCCGCTTCTGCTAGAGAGTAACCCGCTAAGTCTCTAGCAATTTGCATTATCTGTTCTTGATACAGAATAATACCGTATGTATCTTTTAAAATTGGTTCTAGCACAGGATAAAGATAAACTACTGGCTCTCGTTTATGCTTTCTATTTATGTAGTGATCTACCATCCCAGCATCTAACGGACCTGGTCTGTATAAAGCTAAAATCGCCACCAAATCTTCAAAACAACTTGGCCTTAGCCTCGATACCATTTCAGTTATTCCACTTGATTCAAGTTGGAATATTCCTATTGTTCGAGCACTAGAAATTAATTTAAAAACTTTTTCATCATCCAGTGGTATGCTGTTTATATTAAGCCAATGCTTACCACCTTTATAGTTCTTTTCTTTATCTATTAAAGTCTGAGCTAGATCAATAACAGATAAAGTTTTAAGCCCAAGAAAATCGAACTTAACTAATCCTATTTTTTCAACCCAACTCATAGAATATTGAGTTACGACTTGTCCGTCTTTATCTTCCATCAGTGGTAGATATTCAACGATAGGTTTATCCGCTATTACAATACCTGCGGCATGCGTACTGGTATGTCTAGAGAGCCCTTCTAATTTAAGAGCTAATTCTATAACTTCTTTACCTTCACCGTCTGCATATTCTTGAAGCTTTTTCTCCATCTGGAGTGCTTCAGTAAGTGGATAATCAAAGCCCTGTCTCGGAGCAGGAACTAACTTTGCAACTCTATCCATTTCGGCATAACTTAGTCCTAGAACGCGACCAACATCTTTTATCGCTTGCTTAGCCTTTAGAGTTCCAAATGTTAGAATATGAGAAACTTTATCTTTCCCATATCGCTCACAAACATAATCAATAACCTTACTTCTACCAGTTATGCAAAAGTCGACATCGATATCAGGTAAACTTACACGGTCTGGATTTAAAAATCTTTCAAAAAGTAATAAGTACTTTATAGGATCTATTTCAGTTATTCTTAAAGCATAAGCGACTAAAGACCCTGCCGCACTTCCCCGTCCCGGCCCTACTGGAATATTATTTTCTTTTGACCATTTAATGAAATCAGATACGACTAAGAAATATCCTCCAAAGCCCATATCCATGATACATTTTAATTCCATCTGAAGACGTTCTTTGTAGGACTTTACCAGCGCCTCGTCATTAATTCCATCTTCAGCAAATCTAAAATCTAAGCCCTCTTCGGACTCTTTCCTAAATAACTCTTCTAAACTTAATCCTTTTTCAGACTCCTTAATTGCCTCATACTTTGGCATGTAATAATTATTAAAATCAAAATCTAGATTGCACATGTCTGCGACAACGCCTGACTGATCTATGGCCTCGTTGTAGCCCGGCAAACTAATGATCATTTCATCTTTCGACTTCAGGTAAAGCTCAAGTCCATCATGCTTAATTCTTGTTGGATCCGTTATTAACTTACCAGTAGAAATACACATAAGCACTTCTTGTGCATGATGATCGTCTTTATTTAAATAGTGGCAATCATTTGTTGCGATCAGTGGTAGACCTAAAGAGCTGGCTAATTCTTTCACCATCTCGTTATGTGCTCTCTGCTCAGGTATATTATGCGGCTGCACTTCTAGATAATATCTATCCTTAAAATAGCTAGCATATTTTATAGCTATTTCTCTAGCTCCTTTAAAATCACCCTTAAGTGTATATTCAGCAAGCTCTCCCGCTAGGCAGCCGCTAAAACAAATAATACCTTTATTGAATCTAGCTAATATTTCATGATCAATTCTCGGTTTAAAATAAAACCCTTCAAAATATCCAAGTGAAACAAGCTTACATAAATTCTGATATCCCTCACGAGAAGCTGCTAGTAAGGTAAGGTGATTAGTATCACGCTGGCCATCTTTTTTTATAAAACGACCTTGCGCAGCAAGATAAACTTCGCAGCCAATAATTGGCTTAATCCCAATATCCTTTGCAGCCTGATAAAACTCGATAGCTCCGTGCATTACTCCGTGGTCTGTAATACCGACAGAGGTCTGACCTAAGGAGAAAGCTTTCTTAACAACATCCTTTATTTTATTAGCACCATCGAGAACACTATACTGACTATGAAGATGAAGATGGCAAAAATTAGACATGAAAAATCAAAAAGTTGTTAGAAGAAACTATTTACCTTTTAACTTTTTCTTTAATTCTGGACTAAAAGTAAAGCGAGGAACACGAATAACTCTACCAAGCCCTCCACTAAAATTATGATCCTCCTCCAGCTGCTTCTCCTGAGAGTAAAATCTGCCTAAATTTGGGATACTTGTACTCTTATCCTCTTTCATTCGAGAAATTATTTCACTAAAAATAGCCCTAGTAATCTTATCAACTTCTGCCCTACTTAGACCTTCATCCCTGGAAATGGAATTTACCATATCTTCATAGGAGGAGGTGTCTGCAAAAGTAATGCTTGGAAGTAAAAAGCAGAAATAAGTTATTAAAAGAATTTTTTTCATAAATTAAAATAATATTAACTACTTTTGTAATCGTATTTATTCGAAAAAAATGCAGGGAAAGTGTTTTTTAATTTCGATACGCTAATTAAGTTATGTAAATAATTTATAATACTCTTCTTTCTAGACTTAATGTTTAATTTAGGTGCAGTTCTAATTTTGTCTATTGGGCTAATAATCCCACAAGATCCTGTACTAGCCACGTGCGTATAAATCATAGTAGTTTTGACATTTCCATGCCCTAATAGTTCTTGAATAGTCCTAATATCTTTACCACTTTCTAGTAAGTGAGTAGCAAAAGAATGGCGAAATGCATGCGCTGTAATTTTCTTTTCAATTTTAGCAATATGCGCAGCCTTTTGAATATGAGTTATTAGCACAGAATCATGCAGATGATGTCTTCTAATTGCTCCAGATCTAGGATCTGTAGAAATTCTGTCTGCTTGAAACAGGTACTGCCATTTAAACTCTGTTGCCGCTGAGGGATATTTTCTCTCTAGTGCATTTGGCAAGTAAACACTTCCGTAGCCATCTATTAAATCTTTATCATGTGTAATTTTACAATGTTTCATTTGAGTAATTAGATTTTCCAGAAGACTTACCGGCAAGGGCACTGCACGATCTTTTTTACCTTTAGCTTGCCTTACCCAAATTATTTTCCTATCGATGTCTATATCTTTGATTCGAAGCTCTAGGCATTCATTTAATCTTAAACCGCAGCCGTAAATAAGAGCTGTCATAAGATAATATCTGCCAGACATATTATTTAATATTTTACTTACTTCATCTTGAGATAAAACTACTGGTAAAATACTGGGCTTCTTAGCTTTCATGAAGTAGCTGAAATTTCCAAGATCAATACCTAAAACTTGCTTATAAAGAAAAACTACTGCATTTAGCGCTTGATTCTGAGTAGTAGATGAAACTTTTTTAACAGAGGCAAGATATGTTAAAAACTCAACAATCTCTTTTTCACCCATTTCCTTAGGATGTTTAAGATTATGATAATGTATAAATCTCTTTATCCATGAAACATAATTCTTCTCTGTTGAGTAGCTATACCCTTTTCTCCTTATTACATCTCGAACAGTGGGTATTAATTTCATATACTTCCTTTATGATTCTATATAGAATTATACTAGAACCATAAAATATGTCAAACGGCTCAATACCCAATTATTAGGATTACGCGTTCTCTAATACATACTGGAATATTTGATCAGTTAGTGAAAAGCTGATAACGGGTTTGAGAAGGAGAATAATTAATTGTATTAGATATTTAAGTGGATTCTACAGATATTATGTGATAGTTATTATTTAAAAGTACTAGTAAAGCTTAACTGGTACAATAATATGATATCTTTGAACCATGTTTAAAAATTCACGGCTCATTGTCTGTTTATTAGCGACGCTGACGATTATACCAACGCCTAGGGTGTTTGCTAATTCCCATATGGGAGAGCACCTTGCTAAGGGGATTGATACTATATTAGTTGCACTCTCTACTGGAATTCTCGCGCTCGCGATCGTCGCTGTTCTGTTATTTTGGCGGGCTGAAAACCGAGGTATTCGCCTTTGGTCTTTGCTGAATGCTACACTATCGTCGTTTGTTTTTTTTGTTGCAATTGGCGTTTGTCTGCGCTTGTTCTCAGAAAGCTTGGAGTTTCTCACGGTTTGGACTGGCATGATTCTCGCTCCGATAGTGCTACTATCGACTATCACATTGCTAATAATTGGTGTGGTGTCGAGAGTTACAAAATAACATCTACTCAAAAAATCTTAGAAACACAAAACTATTGCATACTGGCAATTGAACGTGCCATAATTCGGAAGATATCAATGCGTTTTTGACGGAGCGCGTTCCGCGCCCGCAAAACTGGAACGTTAGGTGTTTTCGAAAGAAACTTAAAATTCCAATGCAATTGTTATTTTTTATAATTATATTTACGCTAACGTTTTGGAAGATGTATACTAGAGAACAATCCAACTCAAATGCATTTGAATATCGTGTGCCAAATTTGAAATCAATAGTAATATTGACACTTGCGCATGGCTTAATTTTAATTGATCGTTACGAGGAAACCCTTCCACTCGTATTTTACATACATAAACTGGGATTTTATTTTCTCCTACCAACTTATTATACTGCATTAATTTTACTTTTACTTGCGACGGCAACTAAAGATAGTAAATCCTCAAACATAATATACTGCTTGGCGGCTCTATTGTTATTATTTATATGGATCATGGCAAACTCATTTGGTATACATTATGGAAAATACTCATTGTTTTTTTTAATTGAATCGGTACCTTTTTTTATGACATTTTCATTGCCATTTATTAGGTTCGTACTAGCTTATAAATACCTAACAAATCGTTTGAATTGAGTCCGACTGCGTCGGCCCAATTCAACTGAAACGTTATACATTTAACCTGACTTTCTTAACTCTCAGAGACTTTTGAAACACTCATAAATTTAGATCAAAATTTCAAAATCCTTATGCTAATTTATTTCGATTTATGATTTTATTAAGTAGTCGAAGAAATTTAGATCAAAAATAATCTTCAAAACCTGTCCCAAATCAAACAAAAACGCCTTTCAGACAATACTTCACCAA
>JAIYCX010000012.1 GCA_027487795.1 Pseudomonadota bacterium
GAAGGCTGAGTTATTACAGTAAATGCACTTGAGCCAAGAAGAGTAACCTTTGGTGTTCCATTGAGGTTTAACAATGCACCTCCGGTATTTCTAACTGTATAAGTTACTGTTTGAGTATTACCAAAGCTTACTGTACCAAAATCAGTGGCATCGCTTACACTCGGGGTAACGTCGTCATCAAGAATACTCACTGAGTTACCAGAGACATCCATTTCGGGAACAAGGCCTGTTCCTTGAATAGAGAAGTTATAAGGGTTTTCATTCTTGTCGTTATTCGCAATTGAAATGCTTGCATTTCTGAGTCCTTCAGCACTTGGTGCAAATTGGACAATAAACGCAGTTGTCCCAAATGGCGCTGAAACGCTTAATGCAGGCTGAGTAGTAACACTGAAATCTCCAGAGTTAGTGCCAGTAATACTAACTCTTGGAGTTCCTGTTAAACCTAGCGCCAAAGAGCCTGAGTTTGAAATAACATAGGTTCTGCTTGTGTTCGCTCCAAAGTTAACTGAACCAAAATCGCTATTATCTGTAAGACTAGGAGTTATATCGCCGTCAAGGATAATGCTACCGTTTCCTTTGACGCTCGCTTCCCGAGTACCTGCGAGGTTTAGTTCGTTAAGATGTACCGCTCCGCGACTAGAACCGTTTGTATCATCACCAACAGCGCCAACTGCTATCTCAGCTGCGCCATCCCCGTCTAGATCACCAAGCGAAGCTACAGAATATCCATAAAAATCGCTGTTCGCCAGCACTGGCCCATTAGTTGTACCACTTGCGATCTTCGCTGTGCTTTTTATGCTTCCATTCGAGTTCAAATAGGAAATATAGAGCGCTCCGCGTACAGCACCACCGGTATCATCACCTCGAGCTCCGACTAGAATATCAGTTACTCCATCCCCGTCTAGATCACCAGGAGACGCTACCGAGTTACCGTATACATCATCATTAGCTAACACCGGTCCATTGGTCGTACTGTCGTCGATCTTTACTGTATTCTTAACGCTTCCATTGGAGTTTAAATACGAAATATGCACTGCTCCGCGATTAGTACCGCCGGTATCATCATCATATGCCCCTACGGCAATATCAGTTACGCCATCTCCGTCTAAATCACCAAGCGAGGCTAACGAAGAACCGTAAAGATTTGAGTTCGCTAATACTGGTCCATTAGTCGTGCCGCTTGCAATCTTCACCGTACTCTTAACGCTGCCATCTGAGTTCAAATAGGAAATATAAACTGCTCCGCGATTAGTACCGCCTGTAGAGTCTCGATTAGCCCCAACTACGATATCAGTTATTCCATCTCCGTCTAGATCACCAAGCGACGTTACCGAAGAACCGTATCTATCATCATTCGCCAACACCGGCCCATTAGTCGTAGTATCATCGATCTTCACTTTGCCCTTAATGCTGCCATTCGAATTTAAATATAAAATATGCACCGCTCCACGTTGATTGCCGTTTGTATCATCACCAATAGCCCCAACTGCAATATCAGTTAGTCCATCCCCATCTAAATCTCCAAGCGAGGCTACCGAAATACCGAAAAAGTCAACGTTCGCTAACACCGGCCCGTTAGTCGTACCACTTGCGATCTTCACCGTACTCTTGACGCTACCATTCGAATTTAAATAAGAAATATACACAGCTCCTCGTTGGATACCGCCGGTATTGTCTAAATAAGCCCCAACTAAGATATCGCTTATTCCATCTCCGTCTAGATCCCCAAGAGAAGCTAACGATGTGCCGTAAAATTCATCATTCCCCAACACCGGCCCATTAGTCGTACTGTCGTCAATCTTCACCGTGCTTGCCACAAGCGGACGGAAGTGGATATAAAGCGCTCCCCGTTCAGTACCGTTTGTATTATCACGATGAGCTCCTACTGCAAGATCAGTTACGCCATCTCCGTTTAAGTCCCCAAGAGAAGCTACTGAAATACCATATTCGTTAAAGTCAGAAAGTACTGGCCCATTAGTAGTAGCATCATCAATCTTTACCGTACTTTTAATACTGCCATTCATATTTAAATACGAAACATGAACAGCTCCTCGTTGGTTTCCTCCGGTATTATCAAGTAATGCCCCAACTGCGATTTCAATTACACCATCACCATCCAGATCACCAAAGGAAGATACTGAAGAACCATAAAAATCAATGTTCGCCAACACTGGACCGTTTGTAGTGTTATCATCAATCTTTACTGTACTCTTAACACTACCATTCGAATTTAAATATAAAATATGAACAGCTCCGCGAAGAGAACCGCCGGTATCATCACCATAGGCTCCTACTGCAATATCAGTTAAACCATCTCTATCTAAATCTCCAAGCGACGCTAACGAAATACCAAAAAGATCAGAGTTCGCGAGCACCGGTCCATTAGTCGTAGTATCATCGATCCTTACTGTGCTCTTAACGCTACCATTGGAATTTAAAAATGATATATACACCGCTCCGCGATCACTACCACCAGTATCATCATAACTAGACCCAACCGCAATGTCAGTTACACCATCTCCGTCTAAATCTCCAAGCGACGCTACCGAAACTCCGTATAAATCTTCGTTACTAAGCACTGGCCCATTAGTCGTGTTATCATCAATCTTTATAGTACTCTTAACACTACCATTGGAATTTAAATATAAGATATGAACAGCTCCGCGATCACTACCGCCGGTATCGTCTCGGCTTGCCCCTACCAAAATATCAACAACACCATCCCCGTCTAAATCTCCAAGCGACGCCACAGAGCCGCCATAGCTATCGCCATCTACTAACTCTGGACCATTAGTCGTACTATCATCGATCTTAACCGTACTCTTAAAGCTACCATCGGAATTCAAGTATGAAATATATATCGCTCCACGATTACTGCCACTTGTATCATCTCCAGAAGCCCCAACTACAATATCAGCTACTCCATCGCCGTCTAGATCCCCAAGCGAGACTACAGAACCACCATATATATCAGAATTCGCCAGTACCGGCCCATTGGTCGTATTATCGTCGATCTTCACCGTGCTACCCAAAAAATTCTGGGCGGAAGCACTAGGTAATAAAATTGCTAACTGCAAGAAGAGCAAAATAGCCGTAGATAAAATTCTACTTACTATATTAAAAGTAGATTTGGAGGATATTGTTTGAAGTAGCATAATTGCCCTAGTTCGGCGTACCTTTTTTAATAAAAGAACAAAAACTCACTTAAAGCTAGAGGATTTCATTAGATCTATCAGATGCATAGTCTGAATAAGGAGATTCGTAAGCTAGGAAGACTTCTGAAGCGCCCTATTTTCTACTATATTTCAATTATAATGAATCTTTAGATTTTATCGATTCATCTTCTATCTCTGAAAAACGAACATTCTAAAAGCAAAGAATATGAAAGTCATCGCAAAACATATATCAATTATAGTTTCATTCTCTTTTTTATTGTCGATAATTTCTTGTGGCGGATCCTCATCCAATAAAGACGATAAGCAGTCGTTTTTATTTGTACAGAATTCACAAAAAGGTTCAATAACTCAAATCAGCGACGATTATTTTCACCTGAAACTAATTGACGTCGCCCCGATGACCCAGTATTTTAGCAACAGAAATGAGAATGAGCAGCCGAGTGCTGGCACCATTCCAATGGACACCTTTATAGCATCATGGGACGACCCAAGCATTAAGGATAATTTCAAATCAGATCCACCTAATGCTGCACTTGAAGTATACGACGAGAGTGGCAAATTATATTCTCTCGCACTTCAGTTAGAAGCTCCTATTTATACTTCAAATAAAAACAATCTGGAATATAGAGTAAAAGTTATCGAACAATTCCCGGACAGTTATGTCGGGCAAATGAGCCTAATGTCTATTCCTCCAACTTTTTTAAACGCTTCGATATTCATAGATAATGCGAGTACTGTAGCAACAAGTTTAAATTTTGATCGCGAGGATTGCACAAGTACATTAACGGAGAATATTCCGTATGGTGATCAGTTTTTTCTATTTTCTGATGCGGTTTCAGAAGCGGTTAGCTACTCGAACTCATGTAAGGTAGCACTTCCCACACAGGACTCTCGTGATGCAATGGCCAAATATCTTCAATCTAGCTTTCGAGCTCCCTACTCTTGCGGCAATCACTCAGTTTGTGGAAAAATTAATGTAGGTAATAATTTTTCAGATTGTTTGAGTAGTTGTCAAGGTTCTGGATGTGATGTCACATACAATGGCGCTCCTTGCTGGTGTTCATATTGGTGCTTTGGAAGATTCGCTCCCTATCCATAGAGAAGAATCGGTACTACCTAGATTACTATTCCTGAACCTAAACGACTAATCCACCATTTTCAGCTAGTTTGTTGTTAGTTAAATCTTTAACGTTCTTAAGCGTGCATTCAGCTATTTGAGTGAGTGCTTCATTCGTGAAAAAGGCTTGATGCGCAGTTATTAGTACATTTGGAAAGCTCATAAGTCTTTGTATCGTATCATCCAGTATGATAGAGGAAGATAGATCTCTAAAAAATAAATTTTCTTCTTGTTCATAAACATCGATTCCAAGATACCCTACTTTCTGCTTTTTTAATGCTAAGATAACATCCTCGGTTTTGATTAAGGCACCTCGACTAGTATTAATAAGCATGACTCCATTTTTCATTTGAGAGATTGCCTTAGAGTCTATTAAATATTTAGTTTCCTGATTTAGTGGGCAGTGTAATGAAATGATATCCGAATTAGCATAAAGATGGTTCAAGGATGTATACTCTACTCCCATCTCCACTAGGGAGTTATTAGTTACGACATCGGATGCATATATTTTACAACCAAAGCCTAACATAATTTTACAAAATGCCTGGCCGATTCTACCCATTCCAATAATGCCTACGCTTTTTTTATGGATATCAAAGCCGAGTAAACCATCTAAAGAAAAATTCTGCTCTCTTACTCTATTGTATGCCTTATGAGTTTTTCTATTCAAAGTAAGAATCATTGCAATGGCATGCTCAGCAACAGCCTCTGGGCTATAAGCTGGCACTCTGCATACCTTAATTCCGTGTCTACTTGCTGCATCAATGTCGACATTATTAAATCCAGCACAGCGCAAAGCAATAATCTTTACTCCTTTACTTGCTAAAATTTCAATAACTTCTGAAGTAATTTTATCATTTACAAAAACACAAACTGCTAGTGAATCTGTAATAACATTTGCTAGATACGTGTCTAAGGATGCATCAAAGTACTCTAACTCAAAACCAAATTTTTCATTCTCTTTATTGAAATAAATTCTGTCGTATTTTTGTGAGGAAAAGAATGTGATTTTCATGACCTATTATATACTATAAATGACGACTAACCTAAACGAAATTACATAATGATAATAGATCATTATACTGGATAACTTTTGCATACAAAAGAGGCATGTACCT
This sequence comes from Pseudomonadota bacterium, assembly GCA_027487795.1. Lineage (GTDB taxonomy): Bacteria > Bdellovibrionota_C > UBA2361 > SZUA-149 > DAOLCO01 > JAIYCX01. The sequence continues at coordinate 5,412 of JAIYCX010000012.1, forward strand.
ACTTTACTGGATATCACTTAATTCTTGCATATATCGTAATATCACGATATATTGATATAATGAAGAAGCAAAAACTATCATATCTATCAGAAGCGGCAGAGTGTCTAAAAGTTCTAGCCCATCCTAAAAGACTGATGATTCTCACTATTCTGCGAGATGAACCAAACTTAAGTGTCGGAGAAATTGCAGAAAGATGCTGTATTCAAAGTCATGTCGCAAGTGAACATTTGCGACTTATGTTAAGATGTGGATTCTTATCATTTACAAAAGACGGTCGAACGACTTTTTATACAGTAGCAGAACCTCAAGTTTATGGAATCATAGACTGCATAGAACGAAAATTTAAAGTTAATAAGTAATAAAAACAAACAAAAGGTCCTAATGTCCACAAAAGAAATCAGCCCCTCAGAACTAGAACAGCTAATTAAAAATGATTCCAAAGTAATGCTAGTCGACGTTCGTACTCCTGGCGAGTTTAAATCGTCTCACATTGATAGTAGCATTAATATTCCACTGGGAAGTAAAGAATTTGAGAACTATCTAAGCACTCCACAATCTGAAGCTACAAATATTATAATTTGCCAAGGTGGAACAAGAGCGAAAAATGCTTGTAATATAATACAAGATAAAACTAAGCTTAATGCGCTAGTACTTAGTGGTGGTGTTAACGCTTGGGAAAAGAATGGAATGAAGACCATTAAATCTAGCGGTGCAATCTCTATGGAAAGACAGGTTAGGATTGCTGCTGGCTTATTTGTTTTTCTAGGGTCTATCCTATCTTTGATAATCGCTACTAACTTTATATATGTTCCAATATTTGTTGGAGCAGGGCTTGTTTTTTCAGGAGTTACCAATACCTGCGGAATGGCGAGAGTGCTGTCCGTAATGCCATGGAACAAATAATGAATATTTTAATCATAGGAGGAGTAGCAGGTGGGGCCTCGGCCGCAACTAGAGCCAGAAGAGTTAATCCAGAAGCTAATATTACAATACTAGAAAAAGGACCTGCAATATCATTTGCTAACTGTGGGCTTCCTTATCACCTAGGCGGCGAGATAAAAAAAAGAGAAAAGTTACTAGTCGCAACTCCAGAACTTTTTAAAAATCGATTTGGAATTGATGTTTATACAGATACAGAAGCATTAAAAATAGACAGAGCAAATAAGACGGTAGCGGCATTTAGAAAAACAGATAATGCTAGTCTTTCTTTTAGCTATGACAAATTAATCATTTCTACTGGGTCAAAACTTAGAGTACTTCCGGTATTTAATGAGAATTTTCAGAATGTCTTCAGTCTTTGGTCATTAAAAGACTTAGATAATTCTCTAGAATATATCAATACACATAGTCCTAAAAAAGCTGTTGTTATAGGAGCTGGCTTTGTTGGTCTTGAAATAGCGGAGCAACTAACTCAACTAGGATTAAAAGTATCACTAGTCGAAAAAGCGCCTCAAGTACTAGGGCCTCTTGATGCAGAGATGGCTTCTTTTATCGAACAGGAGCTACTGGAAAATGGAGTAGATCTTTATTTAGGTAAAGAAGTAACTAAGGTAGATTCTAATAAAACTACAACCAGTAACATCCTTAAACAAATAACATTAGACGACAATACTACCGTTGATACAGATTTAGTCTTCTGGGGAATCGGAGTTTTACCTGAATCAAAATTAGCAGTTGAAGCAGCTTTAAATATTGGGACATCAGGAGGTATAGTAGTAAATGAATTTCAACAAACTAGTGATGAAAATATTTATGCAGTAGGAGATGCTTCTGAATGTATATATGCCCCGACAAATAGAAAAGCCCCTATTCCACTAGCAGGGCCCGCGAATAGAGCTGGAAGAACAGCTGGTGAGCATGCTGCATCAGGAAAATCTCAACTAAAGCAAAAAGTACAAGGCACAGCAATTGTAAGGGTTTTTAAAAAGACTGCTGCTATCACCGGACTTTCAGTTAGAGCATGTAAAAATGCTTCGATACACTATGAAGTATCCTTCATTTCAGCGAATAATCACGCAGGTTATTTCCCTGGTGCTTCAGAGTTAATTATAAAATTATTATTTAATCCAAGCGATGGAAAAATTCTAGGAGCTCAAATTATAGGAGAAGAAGGAGTAGATAAGCGTATTGATATAATCTCAACTATTCTACATTTTGGGGGTAACGCAAATGATCTAGCTTCACTTGATCTTGCTTACGCACCTCCATTTGGAAGCGCAAAAGATCCTGTTCATATTGCAGCTTACACAATATTAAATCATCTAGATGCTAGGCCTAAGCTAATTTCTCCTTATGCAAACCTAGATAATTTTCAAGTAATCGATGTCAGGACTTCTACTGAACGAGATAAATTACCGCTAGCAAATTCTATTCATATCCCCATAGATGATCCTAGTGGAGACATTAGAGGACGGCTAGATCAATTAGATAAATCCAAAGAGACGGTAGTAATATGTCACTCAGGAAAACGAGCGCATATTTTAGCTAGTATGTTATGTGGTATGGGCTTTATTGATGTTTTTAATAATGCGGGGGGAATGATGATGAGGAGTAGGTGTCGGCATTAAAATCATTTATATACGTCCCTACGATGTCCGATTTTTAAAATAGTAATGATAACTTCTTGTTTTAAGATGTCATATATAATTCGATAATCGCCTACGCGAATTCTATACGTTGAAGAAGTACCAGAAAGCTTTTTGCAACTATATGGTCTTGGTTCTATACCTAGCGAAACTATGATAGCTGAAATTTTACGCTGGGCATCATTTGAAAGTTTTTTTAGCTGTTTTTCTGCGGTAGTGGTGATGACTATTTTGTACATTTTTATACTAGTTCACTCCATCTATAAGCACTTTTCATTATTTTAAGCCTTTTAATTCCTTCATCACTTCACTAAAAGGACGAGTGGGTTCTCTTCTTAGACTTTGAATCTCTTCTAGATCAGAATGTTCTTCTAGCTTATCTAATATAGCTTCTTCTATAAATCGTGCCATTACTAGCCCTTGAGAGCGACACCATTCATCGGCTAATTTTTTAACTTTTTTGTTAACCCTAGCTGTTAAAACTGCTTGTTCCATGATTTCCTCGCATAGTTATAGACTACATAATAATATCATTTGACTGCAAAAGATGTCAAATGACAATTAATCATATCAAAACGCAAGTACATTTTACTTAACTATAAATTTCTGATTAATTAAATCTAACGTTTCGGTTTTTCCAGGTTTTTTTAAGGAGCTGACATTATGTCGCAAGAAGAATTGTTAATTGGGAAGATGAAACTCGGTGGAGCAAAAAAAGCCCGTGGTACTAATACAAGCTGTGCTAATGCTAGGAGTGGCAAGGTAAGTACCAATGCCTTGCGAGACTGCTTACGAGAACTGAGAATAGATGTAATCGAAAAAAAATCTCTTGAAAGATATAAACTACTGAAAGTAGAGAGCAGAAGAGATGAAATTCACACTCTGGCAGATGAAGAAAAAAAGCTAGATGAGTCCTTTTATAGGTATGGTATGATCATATTTGAAGGCTTAAATTTATTAAACGGCCTTATAATCTTGTCTATAACTACTGCACTCCTTGCATTATCAACATATACAAATTTCTTACTTGCCGATGGAAGTCCACAAGTAGAAATAATATCTTTGCGTATCTTGATTTATGGAACGATTGCAACATTTTTCCTATACATCTTAAAACTATTGTTAAAGCCCGTTACTAAAAAAGCAGTTACTAGGCTTAATAACAAATTAGATCTACTATCAAAGCGGACATCCGAATGTCATAAGATAGAATGGCATAAACTACGAATTGAAGTTTATAACAAACTCACCGATGCACCAAAAGTTCCAGACGAAGTACTAAAGATACTCAGCTATGTTTGCTCAAGTCTAAATGGGGTTCAAGTATTGATTGAATGTGCAGGAACTCACCAGCAAAAAGAAAAGAGAGGCAAAATATACTTCAAATACGAAGATGGCTCTATCGTTTGGGTTCAACTTGGGAAAGAGAAGTTTGCACTTTCTGTATTCAATAAAGATGGTACGGAAATTAGCTCTTCTGTGTAGATCTTCCGCGAGTTCATAATTCTTGATGAATCCTTAGACAAGGTTCTAAATCTAAAGGTTTCAGATACTTAATGGCTAATGCTTTGCATTAGCCAAGTTTCTATTAATGAAAAGGCTTAAAATAGTCGACTACCAATATTCGCATTAATAAAATTATAAATTTAATTTAACTATAAGTATGTCATCCAGCGATACTATTAGCTTTGATTATAAAGTTAGTCGTCGAATTAAATTCGCTATTGTTATGCTTTTTCTTAATGTAGTCATAGCTAGCATTTGTTTCTTATTGCTTAAGGGCGGAAATAGTATCTCAACTTCTCAGCATAATTATTTAACTGAAATTTTAATATGTAGTATTTTTATTTTCTCTGCCTTATCGCTAAAGTATTTAGTATTTCTAAATTCTTATATTTCAAACCTTCATCGCAAGATTGGTGATGCAGTTGAAAGTAAAAATAATTTTAAGAAAATACTAGAAGAAAAAGATGAAGCGTTAACAAACGCAAATAAAGAACTAGAAACTACCAAGGCAGCTAAAAATCAATTTCTTGCCGTCATGAGTCACGAACTAAGAACGCCTCTATCGGGTATTATTTCTTATATAGAACTCATAAAATATACCGAACTAAGCCAAACTCAACTTCAGGATTTAAATGGTATAGAGTCTTGTGCTAGTTCGCTGCTCCATATTGTTGAAGAGATTTTAGATTTTTCTAATCTAGAAATGGAATATATTAAACTAGACAATGAGCTAATCTATCTACCTGCGATGCTCAGTAATCTAAAGCAGAGAGTACAGAAGTTAGCATTAGAAAAAAGCCAAACATTCATTTTGCAGAAAGACCCTAATTTACCAGATGTAATAATGGGTGATGCTAAAAATTTAGAACATTTATTGCTAAATTTATTGCGAAACGCAGTTAAGTTTTCTTCAGCAGGCTCAAGTATAGCACTAACCGCAAAGGCAGTTAGCGATGAAAATAACTTTCATAATGTTCAGTTCATTGTATCAGATTCAGGACAAGGCATTCCTAAAAATAAACAAAAGGTAATTTTCGAATCATTCAGGCAGGGTGAGGATTCCTTAACAAGAACTTACGGGGGCGTCGGTCTCGGTCTTTCAATAAGTCAGAAACTAGCTACATTAATGCGGGGTAAGATTGAGGTGGAAAGTGAAGAAAATGTGGGGACATCGTTTTTTTGCACCCTACCAGTAGAGATTCCAATATTAACATCTAATTAATTATTTTATGAAAATCACTAAATATCAATATAAAAATAATAATTGGCAATCAGAACTTTCCCCAGCTAGTTTTTCTGAAAATGATTTAGCAATATTATTTGCTAGCCCATTTTTCAAACCGGACTCTGAAGTAATAAAAAATTTACAAGCTACTTTTCAGAAAAATATAATAATCGGGTGCTCTACAGCCGGAGAAATTTTTGGAAGTTCTATAAACGATGAAAGTTTATCCCTTGTCGTTTTAAGCTTTAAAGAAACAAAATTAAAATCTGCTCAATGTAAAATTAATAATGCTGAAGATTCAAGATCTTCTGGTAGAAGCCTAGCTTATGATCTAGAAGGTGAAAATCTTAAAGCAGTATTTATATTATCAGAGGGTATAAACATTAACGGGACGGATCTACTAAAAGGTCTTCGTGATGTTCTTCCTGAAAATGTTATTATAACTGGAGGTTTAGCCGGCGATGGCCCTAGATTTGAAAGTACATGGGTGCTTGGTAATGAAATAGCAGGAGCTAATTATGTCGTAGCAGTTGGATTTTATGGAAATAAAATTTCTATCAAGCACGGTTCTGAAGGGGGTTGGGATACTTTTGGACCTGCGCGGCTAATTACAAAATCAAAAGGAAATATTTTATACGAACTAGATGGTTCTCCTGCTCTTACTTTATATAAAGATTATTTAGGGAAAAGAGCATCAGGCCTTCCAGCTACTGCACTTCTATTTCCGATGAGTATCGGAAATCAAAAAGATTCTCATTCCTCCTTAGTTAGAACTATTCTTTCTGTGAATGAAGAAGAAATGTCTTTAACATTCGCAGGAGATATGCCAACAGGAGAGTATGCCACATTCATGCGAGCAAATTCTGATCGCCTAGTAAACGGATCAGCTACCGCAGCACGCAAGGCAAAACAAGAGACTGATGAAGATATTTTATGCTTAGCTGTTAGTTGTGTGGGTAGAAGATTAGTTATGGGAGAGAGAACTGAAGAAGAGATTGAAGCTTTGATGGAAAATCTACCTCCACAAACAAATGTCATAGGCTTTTATTCATATGGAGAAATATCTCCATCTAAAAAGAACATTGCAGAGCTGCATAATCAAACAATGACTTTAACAACTATTTCGGAACTTTGAGATTAGATGGCTGAGATTACAAATAGTTTGCTCATTCGCCAACTTAAAAAGTTAGGCCTTAGTGAAAATGAGCCGCCAGATGATAAAAACAAATGGCTTGATTTTTTAAAACGAGTTGAAAAAGCTTATTCTGAATCAGACGAAGATCGTTATACCTTAGAGCGCAGCCTAGACCTTTCATCAAACGAGCATACGGCAATGTACACTCGAAGCGTGGAAGCAACTACACAATTAAAAATTAATACAGAGAAACTTAATGCAGTACTTTCATCTATGTCTGAAGGAGTATTACTAATTAACGACAATATGAATATAGAGTATGCAAATAAAGCAGCTGAAAATATTCTAGAAATCGAAGTAGACTTAGTAAAAGGGAAAAAATTTAATCAACTTTTTGGCGCGCCGGGATGGGAAGATCAGTGTCATGAAATAATTAACAAAAAAGTTGAAGCGACTATAGAAACTCGACTACAAACAGCAAGTGGTAAAATAATTCCTATAGATATAAAATTTTCACCCATACGAAATAAAGAAAATATTTTCTTAGGTTCTGTTCTTGCTTTTCATTGTTTAGAAAAACAAAAGCAAAAAGAAGCTGAAGTAGAACAAGCAAAATTAAATACCAATAAAAAATATATTAGTAACGATGTTGATATAGAACAGATTCGCCATGAAAGTTTGAGCCCTAAAATCATCATTGATAAATCTAAAAATAAAGTTAAAATTTTATTAGTTGAAGATAATAAAATTAATCAAGTGGTGATCAGCAGGCTATTATCTAACAAGGGCTATAATGTTGATATTGCAGAGAATGGTTTTGTCGCATTAGATAAATTATCAGAATCTACTTATAACTTAGTATTGATGGACTTACATATGCCTGGAATGGACGGAAGAGAGGCGACTAAAATCATTAGGTCTGATAAATCAGAAAAAAAGAATATACCGATTTTAGCAATAACCGCTGATGCGATCAGCGGAGTAGAAGATGAATGCCTTAAAATAGGAATGAACGGATTTATAACAAAGCCCATAAACTATGAAGAGCTTTATAGACAAATAGAATTACATTGTGTGGTTAACAATTAATTAAAAATCTATTTTTATTTCCTTGATTAACTAAAATATTTATTTTAACCTGATTCAGGCAAACAATCTAAACGGAGTTATCATTATGTGCGTTCCTGGCTGCATGGAAAAAATTAGTAAAAAACTTGGTCGTAGACAATTTCTAGGATCGATGATTGCTGCCTCTGCTTATGCTGCGGCAGGTTGCACACAAAATAAAGCAATTGAATTGGCTTCTGCTAGCTCTGATAAAGCTGGCATTAAACAACGAACTCAAACTACATTTACAGAAGTTGTAGACTTAACTCATACCTTATCAACAGACTTTCCAAACTTTTTTGGAAAACCAATGTTCAAGTTAAAATCTAATACCACCCTTAAAAAGGACCACTTTAATACTAACTATATTGAAGTCTTCGAACATGTAGGCACTCATATTGATGCTCCAATTCACTTCTCGGCTGACGGCAGAACAGTAGACGAAATACCTGTTTCAGATTTAGTTCTTCCACTGCATATTATTGATATTAAGCTAAAAGCTGATAAGGATCATGATGCAGAAGTTACCGTAGAAGATATCATGGAATACGAATCTAAACATGGACAAATCAAGGAAGCCTCATGCGTAGCGATGAATAGCGGCTGGGATAAAAGAGCGACATCAAATGACTTTAGAAATCTAGATTCAAAGAAAGTAATGCACTTCCCTGGGTTTAGTCTTGATGCTTCAAAGTTTCTTGCAGAGAAGAGAAATGCCTATTCCATCGCCTCAGATACTCTCAGCCTTGATAGAGGAAATTCAAAAGATTTTGCAACACATTATCACTGGCTTCCTTCTGGTAGATTCGGAATAGAATGTTTAGCTAATTTAGATCAACTTCCTGCCGTAGGAGCAACTATAGTAGTAGGAGCGCCTAAGTTTAAAGGCGGGACAGGTGGGCCTAGTAGGATTATTGCGCTGAAGTAGACATAGCCTAGACTAATTTAGTATGTTATAATTTATATATGCCTGAGTTATCTAGATTTTTTGGTATTATTATTAGAATGTTTATGGAGGCTGGAGAGTCTCATAATGTACCCATATCCATGTCTATTATGGTGAGTATGTAGCAGTTTTTAGTTTAGATAATATTGAAATAATTGCAGGAAACATTCCTAAACGTCAACAAAGACTAGTTGAGGCTTGGGTTGAGCTTCATATTGAAGAATTGATTGAAGATTGGAAGTTACCTCAGTCTGGAAAAAAACCAAATCCAATTGAACCTCTTAGGTAAGCAACAAAAATGAAACATCAACTGATACAAATCAATTCTTTCGAAATTATAGATGACTTTAAACTAAAGATATATTTTTCGGATGGAATTACCAATGAAGTGGATTTTCTACCTATGCTTAAAGGAGAAATATATGGTCCTCTTAGTGAAAATTCTTTTTTCAGAAAAGTTAAAATTGATCCGGAAGTTAAAACATTAGTTTGGCCAAACGGTGCTGACTTTGATCCCTCCATTCTATATAACTGGGATGCTGTTAAAAAAGAGTTAATAGAAAGAGCGAATACTTGGTGCAGCTAAGAGCAACAATATAATAATTTAAAATCTACCAGCCTAACTTTCAATCAAAGCAGAAAGAAGATTTGAAAAACTAATTTTTGCTTTAGGAACATGGTTTGACCAATCGAACTAAATAGTTAGTTCGATAAGAACCGAGTAAGGAGAATTAACCTTTTTAAAGTACTACTAGTTATCAGAGTCTGAGGATACGAAATTGTATCCTCAGACTAGAAATTAGAATAGAAACTAAATGGATTTTTGTTCAAAACGGTCCAATTCTTTCAATTCTTCATCTGAGAACGTAGAACAATCTCTAGACAACTCCAAAATATCCGAAGCGATAAGCTCATGACCATTTGTAAAGTCTAATTCAAATCTTCGTAGTAAATTTAACTGCATCATTCGACAAGAATAATTTACACTGGATATATTGCTTTCAGAGATCAACTTGACCGTAATAAGTACAAACTCTTTTGTATTGGGAAGTAAATAAAATCTTCTTTCCAATAAAGAAGCTGAACTAATAACAGTCGAACTTTCTTCGTTACCGTCACAATCAAAAATTAAACTCGATGTTTTTACATCTGCAAACAAAAAACGGCCACTTTCGTTGATAATTTCAAAGGCCTCTTTTTGCTTCTGACATCTGGCATCCCAGTCTTGCCTTCGTTTTTTTTCAGCTTGAACAACATTTATCAAGTCAGAAAAACCCTTAAACTTCTCCCATAATTCTTGTATATGTCTCTTATTAATCTCGCGGCTAATCGGTCCCACATCTCTTTTCAAAAAGTCCAGAATTAGACTCTCAAGGTTTTTCGCGTCAACAAACCCCCCAGTATCAACATTTGTCAGATCGGAAAAACTACTCCTGCCTCTAGGATATTGACTTTCATCATCTAGCATCTCGATGTCTTTCGCAATTCCAGCAACAATTTCTTTCATCTCTTCGAATCGAATAGTCATATTTAACCTCTCTTAAAGCAAGTTCCATACTCGAAAGCATACGTTTAATAAAATCCAACATTCAATTAAACGTGTGCTTCCAAGCTATGAAAACAAAACCTTAATCTCCTTACTCAGTCTTTTGAAACATTTGACGAATGTCACTTCTTTCAAAAGACTGCATAAAACTCTTCTACCAATTAATAATTTTATTTTATAGTTTACCTGCAATTATGAAGACAACTTGCTAGATAATGATAAATAATATTAAAAACAGTTATCGGAGCTATAATCAATATAATTTCAATAAGTTACCGATTTAGATTTTAATTTAAATGTTGCGTTAAACAGTGATAGTCTTCAAAAGCATAAAAAGTTTTTTACAATAATAATTTTCAACAGGATCAAAATGGCAATCGTTTCTATTATATATTTTTCAGGTACTGGACATAATCATCTGATGGCGGAGGCGGTAGCTTCTGGTGCTAAGCAAGTAGCTGGTGCTGAAGTAAATCTTTTAAGAATCACTGGAGATCAGATAAAAGATGGTAGATGGTCTAATGATGATTATGCAGAAAAGCTTGCGAAATCCGATGCTATAATATTTGGTGCGCCTACATATATGGGCGGTGCGGCTTCGCAGTTTAAGGCTTTTGCTGATTGGACTGGGGGCGTATGGTTTAAGCAAGGCTGGAAAGATAAGATTGCAGGTGGCTTTTCACATAGTGGGACACCAAGCGGTGATAAAGTTGTGACTCTTCAGTATATGTTTGCTCTTTCATGTCAGCATGGAATGATTTGGGTATCAAACGGCGAATTCCCTTCAATGTATTTAGGTAAAACTGACGGAGTAAATCGTCTTGGTGGATTCTCTGGTGCGATGGGCGCTGGTGGGGCTGCTCAAGGTCAGCCTGCTGCAATTGATAGCGGGGATAAATTAACTGCGGAACTTTATGGAAAGAGAATTTCTGAGTTTGCAGCTAAGGTGACTAAGTAAGCCAGGCAAAAAGCTAAAGAATATTATAAAGTCAAAGCAGGAAGAGGATTTGTAAAAACCAATTCTTGCTTTAGTGCCTGGTTTAACCAGTCGAGCTAAGACAATAAACTAGGCAACCCTGTTTTCATCATCAGGCTCTTCATACAATTTTAGTTTTGGAGGTAACAATCTTCTCTTTAAAGACCTGCGATACCACCACATCGACAATAAGGCTAAAATACTACCGAGAACAAGACCAATTATCATTTCCATCAGAGCTTTCATGATCTCAATCCCTCTCCTTGTGGATTTTCTTGAAACATAAAAAACGAGCACTAAATTACCAACAATAGAAGAATGATTATATGGATTTCACTCACCATAAAACGCTCAAAATAACCATCCTCTACCCGATAATACATATTACATTTTCCTATGCAACTTATCAACCCAGATCTAACTAATTGTAAATACTAGAGAAAGTGCCATTTCGCGCTTATAATTAAATTGTTTCACGTGAAACATAAGATCTAAATAATACCGTCCCTAGTGACCTAAAATTAAATTTTTGATATCTTCAACGAGTTACCATTGGCAGCATTCTTTCAAAGGAGATGATGATGACCTGCGTTGTATGTGGTTCGGTTTTCATGGTTTGTTTCTTAGTAGCCGTCGTTTATAGATTACGATGGAATGTGGTTAAGATAGAAACCAGAAGCAAAGGTTTTTTTGGTAAGAAGCTCAGATACTACTACAGCGACGGCAGCTATAGTGATAAGTGCGAGCTTTGATAGATCAGTTGGTGGTTTTCTTTAAGGGTAAATCTCAAAAGCCATACTAACTTAGTCTGGCTTCTTTTCTTAATAGATGTTTCACGTGAAACATTGGTACTAATCATCTAGACGTAATTGCATTCAGTACTCAGTTATAATATTAATCTCCTTATTAAGGTTCCAAACAGTATGTTTCACGTGAAACATACAAATAGGTTTCTATACTAAGGAGATCATCATGGCGAGTGTTCGTGACGTAATGGATGAGACTTTAAAGCTTCACGGGGGAATTGAAATTGAGGAATTCTGTAAAATCTCAGAATTTCACCGTCAATTCTGGGAAGATCTTTGTAATAAATCGGCCAAAGCTTTTAAGGGAGTGGAGGCAGAGAACTACCCTTCGGACCTAGACGAAGCTACGATACTGACAGATAGCGAATATCAAGAGTTCATGATTCGTCTAAAAGGGTCATAAGAGTAACTAATAAGGTTCAAGGGGCATTGACTTGCCCCCTATTTTTCTGACTCAATGTTTCACGTGAAACATACCCAACCAACCAATAAATACCCCTTCCATACTTCCCTCCTTCCTGTTTTTTCCAAAACTAACGTAATGTTTCACGTGAAACATCTCCCAAAGAGCTCTTTTCGAATAATCTTCACCTAAAATACCTTATCGCCCATGCAAAAGTAGAGACCCAAGAGAACTAATTATTTCGAAGACCTATATCCCCCCTTTCCGCGAGGAAGACGGATGGTTTCAATGTTTCACGTGAAACATACCCAAAGAACCCATAAACACCCCTTCCATTCTTCCCTCCTTCCTGTTTTCTCCAAAACGAATGAAATGTTTCACGTGAAACATTCAACTTGAAAAACTAGAAAATCATGCTATACAAACCGAATGGCAAAAATTATAGCAGTTGCAAATCAAAAAGGCGGGGTTGGTAAAACAACTACTTCAGTTAACCTAGCATCAGCTCTGGCAGAATCAGGCTCTAAGGTCTTAGTAATAGACATAGATCCTCAGGGAAATGCTACTAGTGGGCTGGGGTTAGATAAGAATAATCTAGCTGCGACTCTATATGAGGTATTTACCGAATCATTCGCTTTAACCTCTATTATAAGTGGTACTGAGCAAAAAGGACTTTGGGTAGCTCCTTCCAATTCTGACCTTATCGGTGCGGAACTTGAGATCATCACCGTAGAAGGACGAGAGCAAATACTAAAGAATGCAATAAGTAAGATAAGTCACTCATTTGATTACGTAATTATGGATTGCCCGCCTTCCCTAGGGCTTCTTACAGTAAACGCCTTAGTAGCTGCTGACTCAGTATTAGTGCCATTACAATGTGAATACTATGCACTAGAAGGAATATCCTCTTTAATGGAGACAATCACAGTAGCTCAGGAAAGACTAAATTCTTCTCTAGAACTAGAAGGAGTAGTTCTCACCATGTATGATGGAAGAACTAACTTAGCACGGCAAGTTGCACTGGAAGCAAGAAACTTTTTTAATGACAAAGTTTTTGAAACAGTAATTCCAAGAAATATAAAGTTAAGTGAAAGTCCAAGTTTTGGTAAGCCGATCACACTTTACGACAGTGAATCAATTGGCGCAAAAGCCTACAGAAACCTAGCAAAAGAGCTTAAAGACAGGGAGAAAATTGCTGCTGCTAATTTCATGAGAGCGGAGACTATTGAGAACTTTCCAAACCTCTCTAATCTAGGAGGTTCATAGTGAGCGATTCTAATTCGAATAAAGCACCTCTTTATACACAGAAAAATGTTTCCCTAGTTTCCCGCGCAATACAGGAGTTTAATAAAGTGAATCCAAAACAACCAGAAGAAAATTCAAAGATAAATTCAGCAGCAGATGCTGATACTAGTTTTGAAAAAGTAGTATTACAAAAAGGAGCAAATATCCCTAAAAAGCGCTCCGTTCTAGGCCGAGGGCTCTCTAGTTTAATGTCTCAAACTAGCGTTGCAGTCTCTGTTACGGGACCAGCAGCTAATGCAAGTAATCCTTCATTAAGTGCTTCACCAAACTTTGGAATGCCTATAGTTAGCAGAGCGAGCATTACAGGAACTAATCTAAATAGCATTGAAAGAGGAGTTGAAAAACCATTCAATACTTCTATAAATAGTACTATTCCAAATAGTGTTATACCTAAGGTAGAATCTGCATCAAAGGCAGTTGAAGTAGTAGCCCCGCAAGCTGCAAGTGATCAAACTGCTAATGACAAAACTAGTAGCGCTAAACTTAATACAGACCATGCAGCACCTGAAAATACTGAATTAGAAAGTCTATTATTCATCCCTATAGACAAGCTAATACCGAATCCTAAACAACCTAGAAAAGAATTCTCACAAGCAGAAATCAAAGAACTCGCTTCATCAATACGTCGCTCTGGATTATTACAACCGATCCTAGTTAGAAAGAATTCTAACGAAAAGTCTATCCTTGTACCTTACGAAATTATCGCTGGGGAGCGACGTTGGAGAGCTGCTAAAGAAGCTGGTTTGATTGCAGTTCCTGCGATTTTAAAAGACTTAAATGACAGAGAAACTTTAGAAATTGGAATTATAGAAAACGTCCAAAGACAAGATCTAAATCCACTTGAAGAAGCTGAAGCTTATAACGCTTTAATAAATGACTTTGGATGCTCGCACGAAGAACTAAGTAAGATAGTATCAAAAGATAGATCCTCCATCACCAACACCCTAAGACTAATGACCCTGCCACCAGCAGTCAAAAAACTAGTCTCAGAGCGAAAAATCTCAGCCGGCCACGCTCGTGCGCTACTTTCACTAAAAGACGAATCTGAGCAAATTAAGCTCGCTGAAGAGCTCATCTCACTTAAGTTATCAGTACGTGACGTAGAAGATAAGATCAAAGAAAAGAAAGGGCTTAAAAAGAAGGTTCAAACAACTTCTAGCAATGAAGAGCCAGTATCTGATGAAAGAAACCTAGCTCTAGAAGAACGAATAAGAAGGGTTCTTGGAACTAAAGTCAAAGTTAGCTTATCTGCAAGTGGCAAAGGCGAAGTGAAAATTTCATTCTTTTCTAGGCCTGAGTTTGAGACGTTTTTAGAGAAGCTTGGGGCTTAGGGGATTTACTTTTTTGTACCCCGCCCCAGAGGTATTAGATCAAACCTCTTCTTGTGTCGAACTGAAGCCACCGCTTGTTTCGGAACTTCCCTTGCAGAGCAAGGCAATTTCCGAAATCAAGCCCACACATCAACCGCCCCTCGCCATCTGCGAAGAGCTTTGATCTAATACCTCTTGCCCCTCCGATCGCTTATTTTATTTTATAGATCTGTGATAACTAAACTGATCAACATACGTATATTGGGATTACGCATTCTCTAATACATACTGGAATATTTGATCAGTTAGTGGGATGTTGATAACGGGTTTGAGGAGGAGAATAATTAATAATATTAGATATTTAAGTGGATTCTACAGATAATATGTGTTAGTTATTATTTTAAAAGTACTAGCAATGCGAACTGGTACAATAATATGTTACTCACTTATACCCAGCACGAGAATATACCCAGCACAAGAAGAATCGAATCGAAATATTTATGGTAATTATTATACTTTTTGTTTTGATCGCATGCTGCTTTCCACTACCTGTGTTTGCTACGACGGGGATGGCCGCTTTTAGTGAGATGTTCTTCTTGCTTTTAATCGGAATAGCACTATTAGCTATTATCACTGTGTGGTTAGGAGTAAAGCTTCGTTCTTGGTGGTGTATTATATGGTCATTTACTAATCTTATTTTGTTAATTGTAGTTTTCAGCCATCGTTTCTTTATTACTAACTATTCTATTAATCAATATATTGATAACCAATCCCTGTTTTATTTATTTATCCTATTGCCACTATCATATATAACATTACTTTTTTTACAGTTGGTAAAACTAGGGTATCCTTCACTGAAGGATTTTAAAGTTCCAAGAAAAGAAGATAAGTAGTATTGTCCTGTGAGTAACAACCCGTTTTTTCGAAGCGCTAATCGCGCTCGAAAAACTTTGCCGTTATGTTCCTTTATGAAACGACTACTGTATGTTTTAATTTTTATTTGCATTGCCGTGTTGGTAATCTTGCAGACACCACTGAGAAAGTTTTTATTGCAAGATATTTGTCTTGATAGCGGTGGCAAGTGGGCAATAAATGGAGACCTCTGTATTACTAAAGATTGCGCGAATGATAACTCTTGCAGACCACACTATAATAATCTTGCAGTTTGTCGTACTCTGAAAATAGGGATATCGAAGTCGGAGCTTTTCTTTCAATTAGGAATGCCAGATAGTCAGGACGGTAATGTTTATACCTTTACTGGTGGACCTGGTGCCTCTCAAATAAGAGCAATTATAGACAATAATATAGCTACCGGTATAAACTGCGGAATTTAACTATGCGTTTTTCGCGAGTCGCAGGCCACCGCAAAAACTCGATAGCTAGGAACCCGAATGAAAAACTTTAAAATAGTAATATTCTATCTATCTCTTTTGCTTAATATGTATTTTCTTGCAATCTATTGGGTTGTCTATCGCGGAGGTGAGATTTCAAACAAAAATCTTGAAGACATTCAAAAATATAATTTAAATTGCTCCGAAGGGTCTGTAGTAAATATAGAAAGATGGGGTAAGAATGGTTATTCAAAAAGCTGTATTGGAGCTACGAACGGTCGATGGATTGCCTGGGAGAATGGATACAAAAATATAGAGGGGGAGTATCTTGAAGGCAAGGAGAATGGCAAGTGGATTTGGTTTCACAAAAATGGGGCTGTATATCGCGAGGTTACTTATGACCATGGAAATGAAACTAAAAATATAATTATTAATGAACAACCTCAATAGGGTGCCTAACAATTCACTTTTCGCAAATAGCTGCTTAAAAGCAAAACTTAAAAGTTATTACCATAAATGATAAAAACTCTTTGTATAATACTATTATTGACATTGCATCTATCGGCATGCGATTCCGGATTAAAATGGAGCGAGGGTGAATACGAGGTCCATTGGATAGATACTTTGCACAATCGTACGCTCGTTAGGAAAATAGATTCAACAAGCTCAATTGGTCGTGTAAGAGCTGAAGTCATAGCGGTCGGTAGCAATGATAAGTTTGTAGTTGCAAAGCAGAAAGATCCACACTCTAACTCAGTTTCTTATTTTGTCATTAACAGAGAAAAAGATGGGGATTTTTTTAAACCAGGACGTAATTACCGAAGGACCATTTTCTGAAAAACGGTTTCTCGAATTAAAAAAGCAACTGGGTCTTCCTAGTTTTAGTAATGAATTCTAAAACTCACCCTTACCTAGCCCATGGCCCATCTCCCTTAACAAACTTGAAAAATCACAAAACTGGTGCTAATTAAGAACTGGGTAGTTGTAAGATCAAAAGCGTTATTAGCAAATTAATTTATCAGATTCACTGATCAGAAATGTTTGTTAATAACGTTCCGTCCCTATTTTTTACTACAAAGGTTATAAAATGAAAGTTTCTGCAGAACCAGGTACTACCGTAGATGTTGTTATCAATGGTAACTCCTATCCAACATTTGTCGACAATGATAACATCCAACGTTTCGCTAACCCCGATGCTCTGCTTATTAAACTGAAAGAGACTAAAATTTTAGATATGAGCAAAGTGTATCTTGGTTATTTAGCTGACGATGAACTTCGAGAATTTATCCGCAGAACCGGACATTCTCTCTGCTATTATTTCGAATATTTTCCAGAAGATCTTTGTGAAAATACACTTGAAGTCGACTAGAAAAAAAGGATAAAATATTTCGTCCCACAGGTTTTTAATTTTGTTTCCTGTGGGACGGTTCGTTATTGATTAATCCTGCTTAGTAGAATTATAATGGAAACACTATTAGCTAGAAAATTTTTAATAAGCCATTAGGTCCGTTCATCTCAATATGGAATTGTCGAATGATATCCCATCCGAGAAGTCCATCTATGCCATATTTAGAAAAATTATCAAAGTCATAAACTCCAACAGCGACATTCTCAAATGACCTACCGAAAATTGTAAGAGATCGAGCTGAAACTAAGTAACCTTCCTGCTCATCACCCGCTGGACCGTGAATGCTAATTACATTTGAACTGTCAGATATAGAGTAACCCATTGTTTCCATAAGTCCAGTATCAATTTGAGTTACCGCACATCCAGTATCTAAAACTAGCTTTACTCGTCTTCTACCGTTTGGTCCCTCTACTAAAGCATCTACTAGTGGTATAGTTTCAAGTGGGTCAAATTCAATTACTAGCATTTTTTAGTTGCATTATGCTGGAGCAAAGAAATTTATTTGCTGGAATGTTTGGCTTACCCACAAAAAGTATAGCCGAGTCTTTTGGGGGATCTACTTTAGCTAATTTGTAAAATTCTTGGCGATCAGAGGCATGTACTCTAACTTTTCCAGAATTAGGAAATGGTTTTCCTTCTAGCCACTCATAATCCACTAGCTCAACCCACTGATTGTCAAAGTCTTTTTCTATCTGATTCCAGTTTTGTTTATCCATGTAGTTAAGGATACAAGAAAACTATGGTAAATTCAAAGAAATTCTTTTAAAAAATAACTGAAACTATTTAGTAGAGCAGCAAACCCCGAAAACATCAAATAAAATGCAAATTTTAATTCAAAAAGCCGGACCCGAAAATTTAGATGCAATACATAGTTTGTATCCTCATCTTTTTTCCTCCGATGATATTAATGTCCTACATTTTTTTAAGAAGCTAAACAGGAAGAAAATGCTCGAGGAGGGAAGAGGAACAGAAAGAAGAAGTATGGAAAATTTACAGCTACTTGTAGTTATCGCATAACTTTCGGGTAAGCAGAAACTATTTTCCCCAATGTCCCCTAGAGCCCCTTCCAGTTCCTCTTCCTTTCTCCAGCATTCCTTCCTGTCATATCTCTTTAGTTATAAAAAGTACTCACATTGAAATAATACTTTTGTCTACATGCTTCTATCTGGAGCAGATAATAAGAACCATGCTTTCTATGAAAAGTTAGGTTTTAACCGTAATAGGAAGGTTGGATTTGAAATGAGTTTTCGCTAGTGTGATCAGTTATTTAATAGCTCAAAAATTAAATTCCTAGTTGTGGCGTTATATATCTTACCTACTTCTAAATTTTTACTCAGTATAATTCCATTTTCGTACTTTAGTACTTGCTTTAGCTCTGACTCCTTAAGGCGCTCTGTCCATTTTACTTCGATAGGCAAAAATCCTTTATCCTCTGGAATAACTAAATCAACTTCTCCCTCAGCTTTTATGTAATATAATTTATTATTTTCTCTTCTATAATTAGCTATAACTACAGATTCAACTAATTGTGCTTCATTAAATTTAAAATCCTCAGACAATGCTTTTTCTTTTTGAAGTAGATGTAAAATAGCATTAGCGATAAAGGGATCTGTGAAATGAAATCTCCTTTCTTTTTTAGGATATCCTGCGCGTTTGTTTTGATCATATGCTTGAAGAGTAATAAGAATATCTAGTCTTTCTAAATGATCTATATAATTAATTACAGTTTCGGTACTTAGACCTAATGATTCATTAGAAAGTTTACTGTACGATATTTGTGATCCGTATCTTTCAATAATTACTCTTAATAAATCTATTAATTTATTTTTATCTTTATTCTTTCTTGTAAAATCTGATGTTATCCACTGTTGATAAGTCATATACGCAGATTTAAGACTTGAGCTATCCTTATAAAATAAGTTTATTGCTGAAAGATAGCCCCCTACTTTAAGATAGTCATTAAATAGGTTTTCGATTTCAAGATAGTATCGATTAGGCTCGGAAAGAAATTCTTTAGAGATTAAATTTACAAATTCTTTAAACTGTAGTGGAAATAATTGAATGTCACGTCCCGATATCCCTCTCCGATTAACTCCTGGAAATCCCTTTGCGCCGTCTTCTAATAATATTCTATCACTTCCAGTTAAGACCATTTTAGAATTAGCCGTCCATCCAAGATCAATTATCGCCTTGATTGTTAGTTGCCATTCCTTTATTCCACATACCTCGTCTATTATTACTATGTTTGGCTCAGCCCGATCTATTTCATTAAAGAATTCTCTTAAAGAGATTTCCAATTCTTTTCTGTCAGTAAACAGATCGCAGTTTATATAAATAGTATTTGTAGATTTTACTTTTTTTTCTAAGATCTCCTTTTTAATAAATTGTTTTAAGCTTGTAGTTTTACCAATCTGGCGGCCGGCATATAATAAATACACGCCCTCACTTATGATTTCTTGATCTAGCTTATAGTCGAAGATAAATTTTGAATTGTTTATGTCCTTCAGATGTTTATCAATTCCTAAAAACTTATCGATAGATTCCCACTGAGGGTTTGATTCAACTAGTCTTAAGTCGTAAATAGTCATAAATACAATAGGTTATAAGTTTATTCGATGATATCTGATAAATTTATAAGATGCAATAAGATAAAAATAGATACATAAATTAAGTCGTTTAGCCTATTTTAGATCTGAGTTGCTAGAGGGGATTTTTTATATTTGTTTGTCGGAGACTGAAGCCACCGTGATTTTCGGAACTTACCTTCCGTTAGCTACTCTCAGTCAAACAGCTCAACATTCATATACGAGAATCACGAGTTCTCGTGAACACACAGGAATATTTCTCCTGTTAGTAGAAAGTTGATATACCGTTTGAATCTGGGAATAGTAAATAGTAATAAGTATTTAAATAGATTCTACAACTCGTCTGTGATAGTTATTATTTTGAAAGTACTAGAAATACCTAACTAGTACAATAATATGTTAGTTTGATTTACTAGGTAATATAAAATGGCGTTTACGAATAGGGATAAAAATAAAATAGATTCTGAAATTGATTTACTCAATTATTTAGATTCAAGCTCCCTTTTTGCAATAATTAAGATGATAAACCAGAGATTCTCGAGTTAGATTATTGGCGCGAGCTAACTTCACTTATTGCAATAAATATAGAACCAAGTTTTATACTCGGTAGCGAACATTTGTCTCTTTTGCTGTCTAAACTAACGGACAATTTACAGGCAATTATTTTGTATGGTGTAGACTCAACATGTATCGATTCAAAATTATTTACTAAATTTACAAAGCTAGAACAGCTTTGCCTTGAATCGGGAAGGGGATATAATAATACTTACCTCAGCGTGAAAATTGAAAAAAGCGCCGTTGAAAAACTTTCTTCGGATTTAAATTTAAAAACTTTTCGATTTGGAGAGTCTTCAAGTCTTTGGGATCACGAATGTTATGATGGTAAATCTTGGACTGAAAATAATTATAAGTAAGTACAAAACTAACTATACGTTTTTCACAAATTGCTAAGCAACTGCGAAAACCTTACCGTCAATCCGCATCTCGAAAATATGCTAACCTTAACCAAGAAAACACATAATGGAATAATAGTTAGTCCAAGGTTCCCTGCAAAGTGCGTAAAAAT
Organism: Pseudomonadota bacterium; assembly: GCA_027487795.1. Taxonomy (GTDB): domain Bacteria; phylum Bdellovibrionota_C; class UBA2361; order SZUA-149; family DAOLCO01; genus JAIYCX01. The sequence goes on from JAIYCX010000012.1 coordinate 26,652, forward strand.
TGATGCTGGAATATTTGAAAAATTGGTAGACATACAAAAGTCCTTGCCTCAAGATCTAAATATTATTCTAACACGGGGATATGAAGATCCTAATAGCCTACTAGGTATTTCCAGAAAAATATTGCGATATGTTGGAAAAGTTTCTTTCTCGATAATTTATCCAAGTCGCTTAAATGAGATATCTGAAATATTTGTACCAAATGGCCATGATAAGAATGGAAAACATATAGATATATCAATTGCTATTCAAAATAAAAATACAAATTGGCTGCCATTCGGAGTATTTACCTCTCCTCGGGTAATTGCCAAAGTTGAAAAAGAATATGAAGATGTAATTTCACTACTTGGAAACAAAATACTTGCCAAAGGTGGTAGGCTTCATAATAATCGGCTTGAACGTCTGCAAATGCATGTCGACTTTGCGGATTAAAAAATCAATTAAAAAAATGGACTTAGCAAATGGATCTTAACATCAACGGAAAAAGAGCTCTTGTCTTTGCATCTTCTGAAGGTCTAGGCAAAGCTATTGCTAAAGAACTTGTAGCTGAAGGTGCAAAAGTGATTATAAGCTCACGCAACTCAGAAAAACTTGCATCTGCTGCTAAGGAAATTAATGCTGTTGATTTTATTCCCTGTGATCTTTTAGTTAAAGGAGCGGCGCGTGATCTGACCAGAGCTGCTATTGAAAAACTTGGAGGCCTAGATATATTAGTAACTAATGCGGGCGGGCCCCCAACAGGTCTATTTAAAGATATTACAACAGAGCAGTGGGAATCTTCTTACCAATCATTATTTATGAGTCTTGTTGAAGCAGTTCAAGTGGCATTACCAGAAATGTCAAAGACTGGATGGGGACGCATACTCATGGTCACTTCAGTTGCGGCAAAAGAACCTATTGCAAATCTGACAATATCAAGTTCCTTGCGAGCTGGTGTGCATGGACTAGTAAATGCTGTGAGTAAAGAAATCGGTGTTAATGGTATTACCATCAATGCACTAATGCCAACATTCACAGCCACTGAAAGACTAAAAGAATTGAGGCCGAATGCTGAAGATTTGATCAGCAAAATTCCAATGAGGCGGCTCGGTAAACCTGAAGAACTTGGAAAGTTAACCGCATTCTTGGCTTCTGATCATGCAGGCTTTATAACAGGTCAAGCAATTGCATACGATGGTGGATCATTAGCCGGTATATAGACTAACTACATTGTGAAAAATTTAACTTTAATAAAACCAAATAAATTGTTCTATCGTTTAGATTAAGGAAACTTTTTGGATCTTTGGGGCTTAAGTGGAGATCGTGACTATTCTTATCGCTAATATTAGGTGTTTTTAAAGTAGTTTTTTAAGAATTATGAACCCTATTTATAATGATTCTCACCTTAAATATTGAGTTCATCGATTAATATTGCTAGCAATTCTAATTAAAATACTGGCAAAGAATGATTTTGACATATGAAACGAAAAGCCCTAATTAATTTAAAGGAGTGGTTCTGCGAGAATAAGCGGAAGCCTTTAATATTAAGGGGACCTAGACAAGTTGGTAAAACGACATTAGTCAGGGACTTTGCGAAGATAGAAAAATTAACCCTACATGAAATTAATCTTGAAAGATATCAGAATCTAAGAGAGATCATCGCTCACTCACAAGTAGATAATTTCATAAAAGAAGTACAGATGATTTGCTCTAAAGGAGCAGTTAATGGCCCTGAATCAATACTATTCATAGACGAGATTCAGGCAATACCAGAGGCACTACAATTTTTAAGGTACCTTTACGAAGATTATCCGAATCTACCAGTTATAGCTGCTGGTTCTTTGCTTGAGTTCGCACTACAAGATAAAACCAATGCATTTTCTATGCCTGTTGGCAGAGTCAGTTACCAGTTTATGGGTCCCTGTACATTTAATGAGTACTTAGAAGAAGTGGAAGATGATGATGAATTAATCGACTATCTTTCAAGCTACCAAATTGGATCAACTTTTTCAGCGCAAATACATGAGAGATTAATGGCGCGATTAAGGTCTTACTTAATTATTGGAGGTATGCCGGAAGCTCTTCAGTCTTTTGTTGATACAGAGAACTATGCATTTTCACAAAAAATTCTAACCTCGATAGTATTGACTTATCATGATGATTTTTTAAAGTACTCAAGAAAAACATCTCTTCATAACCTTCAAAAGATTCTAGATCATACGCCTCTAAACATAGGTAAAGAAGTTAGTTATGAAGAAATAGATAAGCATGAAGAAATAGCAGATTTGAGGTCCGCAATTGAAATGCTTGATATGGCTGGTATACTTAATCTTGCTTACGGAACTAATGCAATTAAACCGTCTCTCTGTTCGGGAGTTGATGAAAGAAAATTCAAAAGTTATTTTCTTGATTGTGGTGTTTTAAATGCATTATCTAGAATCTCAGCTCAACCGTCTGAGATAAGAATTTTTAATGAAAAGATTAGCTGTGAGCAATTTATAGCGCAACATCTAAAGTACTTAGGACCATACTATCAACCTCCTGAACTATTCTATCCTCTAATAGAAGAACTAGAAGAAGGGAAAGAAAAAGAAATTGATTTTTTATTTCAATACGGAAATCATATTATCCCGATAATAATAGAAGCTGAAAATAAAAATGTAGTACGATCGTTTTATAATTACATAACTCGTACTAATGAAAATCTTGCTGTACATTTTCATTTAAACTTACCGTCCCTGCAAGAAGTTGAAATTCCCTCGATCGATAAAAAAGAAGATAATAAAAAAATAAGTTTATTATCTTTGCCAATATATCTGATTGGAGAATTAGAAAGGCTTATCAAGGAGTCAGATCTTCTAATTGAAACTTCATTACCAAATGCTTGGCCTTCGGATGGAGATTCGCCAAATCAGTACTAGCCTAAAGACAAAGTTTTTTTAACCCTCACTGACTAAGCTGAAACGGCAAGCCATACTCATATGGTCTCTCTTACAACCCATGCAGCAATCGAATGATTACTAGTAGAATCTACTTTTACAAGACCATAGTTATTAGCAGCTTCTCTTTCATTTAGATTAAGCACATTCAAACCATGACTTGGAACAATCGCGTTTTCTGCATTTATCAACTTCTCACCCGTTAAGCGAGTCATATTAATAACAACAGATTCATTAGATGATCCAAAGTTTGCAATCAACAAATTATTCTGATGACCAATCCAAGTATTATAAGATCCTGCGAGACTATTTCCAATAGGTGGTACTAAAGGAACTGCATACAAATAATAGATACCGCCATTATTTCTTCGTTTATATTGCATCAGATTAGCAAATACTGAATTTAGAGAATTTGACTTCACTACAACAAGACCTTTTTCGCCTGGAACATACTCCTCTACAATAAAATGTGATGTACCTTTTGCATTTAAAGAAACTGTTCTTTCAAAAAGCTTAGTGCCAGTTGTAGAATAGGCGATTACGGTGACCGACTCTGCTGTATCTTGAACATTTGATAATTCCAATATAGCAGAGGAATCTTTATTGTCATAAACAACTCCTATTGTTTCACCTGTAGGAATGAAAGAGGGAAGATAAGCTGCTCCCTCAAAAGAGTTTATTCCACTTGCATTATCTGCAAAGTATCTCGTTGAATCTACCTTGAATCTTGCAGTTGTATCATTAGGGTAGCCATTCTACAAAGCCGACAATATTTGGTCCGACTTCGTGCATAGCGATATCTTTTCTAGAATTCGCATCTAAGAAGACATTAACTTGTTTAAGTTCTATACCATCAGCTCGCCAAAATTTAAGAACTCCTGACTGAGCGGTCGAGTTATTATTAATAATCTGTACCCAACTTCCGACTGTATTTTGAGCATCACTAGGAGAAGCACTTGGGTTAAAAGTATTCAGTGGCAAGTATTGTGTGCCTCTAATAGGAGGAGTCGCTGGTATTGCTAAGGCAAAATCATAGCCACTGCTCTTTGTAGAACTTTTATAATAAACCATAGTACCAGTTAAATCACCAGGTTCTCCATCACTTTCAGAACAAACTGTCCCGTAATTATTCAACTTACGTGATTGAAAATCGTGGACTAACAAGTCTTTTTGTAATCCACTTGATAACTGAAAAGTATAATTCTCTTCAGCTTCGCCAAATAAATTAAGAACTTGAGTTTGTACATTTAAATCTCGGTTACTTGTATTTAACTGCTCATAAATATTGGCCATACTTCGACCAAGCGGATCTATTAAAAACCCATTCCAAGGTGCGCAGATTTTATTCTCATAAATAGGTAAATGACTACGTCTATCAAGAGGATTAGTTCCGGTAGAAAGTTCTTCTCTATCAGCAATTCCATCTAAATCAGAATCTAACAATAGTGGACTTGTACCTATATTTCTTTCTTCCTGATCATTAATTCCATCTCCGTCAGTATCAACTGCTCCATTAACAACCGCAAAGTAGATTTTATTAGACTCTAAGCTTTCATTTCCGTAACTGTCTATTGCAGTAACTGCCGCAAAGTAAGATCCATTTTGTAAATTACTTATCACATATGAAGTAGTATATATCGTCGTGGTAGAAAAATACGAACCTTCATTCGCTCTACCAAGCTTAACAAAATAATGTGAAAGATCAGTTAGAGGACTATTATTAATATTAGCTGTTGGTGCATCCCATTGTAAATTAATGGACGCAAAAGCACATTCTAAACAAGCTAGATGTATAAAGAATGTCAAAGTAAGGAAAGATAGGAGAACTTCTAAATATTTTTTAATGCTATTCACAAAATACATCATAAATTAAATTACCTAAGTTTAGTCGGCTATCAATTGTCAAAGCTTGAGTTCTTTATAAAATAGCTGTAGTAAGATTTAGGACTATATTATGAAAAAATCTTATCTTTTAGCCGCCATAATTGGATATTCATGCTTCGCCACTGATGCGGAAGCAGTGAGCACAACTCCTCGTCCCAGTAGTAGTTAGGAGCAGAAGTCCTAGTCCTAGTAGAAGTAATAGTCCTAGCCAAAGTGTTAGCCCAAGCCCATCTGCTTATAAAATGCCTCAAAGGCCAACTAATCTTCGTATCAATTAGTTATCCATAAAAATAGCCCGTGAATACTAACCACGGGCATTAAAAAACATTTCTCAATGTTTCAAGTATTTATTTTATCAGCAACAAGAGCACCAAAAGCTGATAGTAGATATCTATGACCCTTACCGTAGTGACTCTGATCTAACACTATCAATGGATAGAGAGAATGAATAAATGAACTCATACTTTTCTTGATAGATAGCGAGTTCCGAAGTTCAATTTCACTCCAAGACTTTTCTTTAGCTCTCATTACAAGAGCATATCTTAGAATAGTTATGCGATCTCTAGATACGAGTGAACTAATTCCTTTCACAGCTACTTCAACTAAGCGACGTCTGAGACTCTGTAAATGATCTTCAATCAAGTATGCAGTTTTAACAGCTTCGCGACCAAGCTCTGAAAGCTCAATCCAATAAGCTACTGCATCATTATTAATCAGACCATCATCTCTACTTCTTTTTTGAATAAGTCCGTTATGTAACAAAGCTCTATAAGTAGGAGTGAATTCTCTGCTAATCACATCCTCAAATGAAGTCCAAGTCCTTGGATGACTGAAAGTAACTGGACAGTCTGTTACTAGACTTATTACCGATTCATAAAGAAGAAAATCTATTAAATCAAATTGTGCAGTCCTATTTAAAGCTATTAGCAATAGCATTTGATTAGCGCTTAAAGCATTTTCACTCTGTTGCTTTTGGAAGGCCGTAGTTGAATAAAACTCCTTCTCTAAAGCACGCCAAAGTTCTAACCCAAGCTGATTCAATGTATACTTCTTATAATACCACCCCCTATTTGCATCATAAACAAAAGGAGAAAGAGAATCTAAGATAGAATGAAGTCTTGTTTTGGTTTTTAATTCCGACCTAATATTAGCCTCGTAATTGCCTGCTGTTCTATGTTTTTTATCAGCAAGAAATTTTAGAACTTGCCGAGCTTTATACTTGTCCTCTGCTCTTAAGTATTTAACTGCTTGCAGCACAAAAAGCTTTCGAATAAGCAATAGAAAATCTGAACAAAATTCAATTTTGACAGCAGCTTGTTCAAGAGAATATTCTACTCGATCAGATACTATAGAATCTGAGCCATCCTCTAAATAATTTTCCAAAAGTTGTCCTGATTCAACAGCCCTTGAAATTGATTTAGCTACTACACTTTTAAGAACCTCAAGGTATATTTCAGGAATACACTTCTCAGATATACTTGAAGCATGTTCAGAAATTCCTAAAACTTTCTTAGTTAAAGCCTGCTCTAAGCATGTTTTGCTTGAGCTATGCTTAAGATCATTATTAACTATAACACGAAACTTAGCGCCGACCCCTCGATAGCTAAGCCTAGTTTGATATTCAGCCCAAAGAGCAAGATTACCTGAAACAACAAAACTATGAGTAAGAAGGTCAAAAGGAAGATTAGCAAACATTTTTTCGACTCGCTAAAAAATATTTTTGAAACACTGACAAAACCAGTAGTGTGATAAACTACTGGGTTTGTCTAGTTACTCATCTACCCTACATATAAAGGAGTTAAGGATATTCTATTGATAGAATTCGGTAAACGATATCTCAATTTTTGTAATTAAGAATTTAATAAATTGCCGATATTGAGAGTTTAGTTAAAAACTTTTTAACTAAACTTACCGGCCTTAAATCACCACCCTTTCAAACACTAAAATAATATGATATAAGTCTAGCAAATTTATACTTTGGGTAGAGCGAAAAAAGGTTAGTTGCTCACTTTTGAAATGAAAGTTTCAGATGTGAGCAATGGTTGAAGACTGGTGTACAGTCTCCAAAGCTCAGGTTTATTAGTTAAAGGAGCCATAACATGGCAACAGTTAGTGATTCGACGCAAATGGGATTCAGAGACATTACAGGTATTTTTCGAGGATGCGGGAGTCGTAGTCGGCAAGTTCGACCAGATGAACAACAAAAATGTGCTGAGATTTTATTTCAGCGAAATTCGCTTTCAGACAGGGGTCTCGAGGAAGTAATAGCGCAACTCGGCACAATAAATAAAGACCATGCTAATTGCTGGCTAAAAAGTTGGTCATGTCAGGTACCTGAATATGAAGTGAATACTCTTTCACTTCATCTTACCTACCGGCTCTTTAATGGAGGCTTTCAGGATGGTTTGTTTGTACCTTTAATCACAATTATGACTGATGAAATTTCTCGAAAAATCTCATTAGTCGAAACTTACAGGACCTTTTTTGGTTGGGGTAAAGAAGCCGTTCGTTTTAAGGATTTATGTCTAAACGACTTACTATACCACGAATCTTCTAACGCTGGCGAAGTTTCAATTGATTCAATTGAGCATTTTCTTAGAGGAAAAGAACCTAAGTTAACGCAAATTATGACGCGTTTAGTTAGCAGATTTAATTATCCCTTAGGACTTCTAAAAGTCGAAGAGGATTTTTGTCTTTCTTGGAATTTCGCTTCAGGTGGAGAGCAAACTCATAAACGACCTGCTTACATTCTTTGCGCGATAGTAGCAACTAAAAAGACTGAGAGTATGGGCGGTTAGAAAATAGTATTTTGCAAATTAATACGCGCCTAGAAAAAAATTCTAGGCGCTAACTTTGGAAGATGTTAATAAATGGTTATTATCGCTCTCTCAAATTGATTTTCAATCAAAATTATAAATGAACAAAATAGAAAACAAAGAAAAGATTGCGCTAGTTTTATCAGGAGGTGGTGCTCTTGGAGCTGCTCATATTGGTGCAATGAGAGGGCTAGAGGTTAAATATCAGCCAGAATATTTTTGCGGAACATCAGCTGGAGCGATAGTTGCAGCCGCACTTGCTTGCGGAATGACGGCAGCGGATATTTCTGAGTTCCTAAAACAAAAAAGTTTATTAAAAGTTGCTTTTGATTTTTCATTTAGAGGAAGTGGTCTGATAAGAGGAAAAAAAATTCTTGAGCTCTTGAGGCAGGTTTACGACGATAAAAATTTCGAAGATTTGCCAAAGGGAACAAAACTAAGAATCTGTGCTACAAATTTTCAAACCGGTGATGAAGTTATTCTTAAAAGTGGCAGCATTGCTGAAGCAGTAAGAGCTTCACTTTCTGTACCTGGAATATTTGAGCCATATTGGCTAAATGATGAGCCACTAGTAGACGGAGGGCTCGTTGCAAACCTTCCGCTTGCTTATGCGCTTAAAGATTACAAGGGAGATAAAATATTTGCTGTAGATGTTTGTAGCTACATGTCAAAGTCTTATCCACCAGAAAATGTAAAACGTGTTTCCGTAAGGCAGTCCATAGAAAGATCACTAAGAATCTTTTTCCTAAATCAACAAAAAAACACCCCGCTCGATCCAAGGCTAACCCTAGTAAAACCAAATCTAGAAAACTTTCACAGCGCTGATATTCTAAAACTAACAAAGATTGAAAATGCTGGATATGAAGCTATTGGGCTTGAAACTGTTATCTAATTTTTAGCTGAATTAAAAAATATATAAAAAGCCCAGAGTGTTTTAGTCTAATTTTGCGGACTTCGAGTAAATTTTTTTCCTCAGCTATATTTAGCTGGAAAAAATTTAGGGCACCTCGGAGCTACATTCCAGGTGGAATGTGCGAGAATGAGCAAAATTAGACTAAAACGCTCTGGGCTTGATAGCCAATATAGACAATTACTTTTTTAGCTTTTTAATCTCAGCCAAAACCTCTTCTGCATGCCCTTCAGGTTTTACTTTCTCATAAATCTTCAAAATTTTTCTATCAGGGCCAAGTATAAATGTTTTTCGGTGAAAGCCTTGAAACTTTTTACCCATAAAAGTTTTCTCACCATAGGTGTCATACTTTGTTCCAACTGCACCATCAGAATCAGAAAGATAAACTCCTTCTAAACCGGCCTTTTCACAAAACTTAGTCTTAGTCTTTTGATCTCCGCCTGAGATTCCAATAACCATCGCGTTTACACTAGCAAATTTCTTCAAATATGAAGTAAATCCCTTAGCTTCTATGGTACATCCCGGAGTATTATCTTTAGGATAAAAGAATAGTACAACATAATCTTCTTTAAAATCTTTAAGCGATAGCTTCTCCCCGTTCTGATCTAGTAATGAAAAAGCTGGTGCTTTTGATCCTTCTTTTAATGTGGTCATGATTTTTATCTCTTATTTTTATATATGCTAATACAATTTATTACGTCAAGGATTCACTTAAAACCTTCAAAAATCCCTCGCCGTACTTAGATAACTTAGACTCCCCTACTCCAGATATCTGTCTAAGTTTTTCTAAGCTCAAAGGTTTTTCAGCTGCCATTTGTTGTAAGGTGCTATCATGAAAAATAATATAAGGTGGAATACTTTGTTCATTTGCTAGCTTTTTTCTGTATTCTCTTAGACGATTAAATAAACTTTGACTATCTGTTGATAGAGTAATCTTTTCAGTCTTTTGTTTGCTGCCATTTTTCTTTACAACTACCCTTCCGATACTATCTTTTCTGAGACTAAATGAAACTTGACCTTTTAAAATACTAGAACTTTTTTCAGTCAAAAGTATTGATCCATATCCTTCGATATCAACATCCAAATACCCCGCTGCTAATAATTGGCGAAAGCAAGAGTGCCAATCTGTATCTGTAAATTCTTTTCCAATTCCATAAGTAGATAATTGAGAATGTCTAAATTGTCTTATCTTTTCCGTTTCTCTTCCAAGTAAAACATCTATTAAGTGATTTACTCCAAATCGCTGTCCTGTTCTAAATACCGTAGAAAGGGCCTTTTGTGCTTGAGTGGTACCGTCAAATGTCTCAACTTTAGTTAAGCAATTATCACAATTACCACATTCTCCTTGATGTTCATCTCCGAAATATCTAAGTAATACTTGCCTGCGGCAAGATGCACTCTCACATAAGCCTATTAGCGCATTCATTCTTCGATTCTCAAACATTTTTCTTTCCTCAGAAAGTTCTGATCCAGAAATCATTTTTCGAAGTTGCACAACATCTGCTATTCCGTACACCATCCAAGCAGTACTAGCTAGACCATCTCGCCCTGCCCTACCCGTCTCTTGATAATATGATTCTATACTTTTTGGTAAATCTAAGTGCGCTACAAAACGAACATTTGGCTTATCAATCCCCATACCAAAAGCAATAGTTGCACACATTATAATATTCTCTTCTTTAATAAATATGTCTTGATTTTTTGCTCTGACTCCTGCGCTAAGTCCTGCATGATAAGGTAATGCCCTAATGCCTTCCTTGTTTAGTATCTCAGCGGTTTTTTCTACTTTATCCCTGCTCATGCAATAAACAATGCCTGAATCACTAGCATGCTCTTCTTTTATAAAATTTAAAAGCTGCTTTCTGGGAGTGTCCTTAATGCCTATTCTATATTTAATGTTAGGCCTATCAAAACCTGAGACAAAAACTTTTGCTTTTTTCTCAAGCTTATCAAATCCTAATTTGCTTATTATTTCAGCACGGGTAACTTCATCAGCAGTTGCTGTTAGTGCTATCATTGGTACATTAGGAAATTTTTCTTTTAACTTACCTAATTGTAGATACTCAGGTCTAAAATCATGTCCCCACTGAGAAACGCAATGCGCTTCATCAATTGCAAAAAGAGAAAGCTCCAAAGTACTTAAGAAATCTAAAAAGCTATCTGATAATAATCTTTCAGGAGTTACATAAAGTATTTTAACTTTACCTGCTTTAATTTGTCCGTATATTTTAGATTGTTTATCCCCTGTCAAAGTAGAATTTAAAAACTCAGCGCTTACTCCAAACTCCTTCAAAGCCCCTACTTGGTTTTGCATCAGTGCAATTAGTGGAGAAACTATTACAGATAAACCTTCAAAAACTAAAGCAGGTACTTGATAACATAAAGACTTCCCCCCACCTGTTGGCATTAATACAAGGGCATCTTGTCCTTTAGTTACATGATTTATGACTTCTTCTTGTAGGCCTCTAAACCCAGAAAAACCAAAAACAGTGTTTAATATTTGTTTTGATTTATTTTCTTCCATACAGCTTCTTCCACCTTGCCCGCGCCTACAATTACACTATTAATGAATCATCATCTCGTCAGAGGACTTGGAAGAAATAATTTCACTAAGTTCTTTAATTTCTCTTTTTATAGTATCAAGATTTTGATCTAAGGAATTACTTATTTCTTGCTCTCGCTTTTCCATCTCTATTATAGACCAAGCTGGGAGCTTGTTTCCTTCTTTACTTCTTTTATCCTCAAGTACCCTGCGATTCACTTGGGCTTTAAAAAGTAATGCTATTAATTCAAATCTTTCAGTAAAGGCGATTTCTAGGTTAGCGACATTATGGCCAGGGGTATTTAACTTCTCCGTCATCATTAAACACTTAGTAACAAAATCTTGATTATGATTTCTTAGAGTAAGTAAAGAATCAGTAGAACTTGCGACATCTAGATAAGGAACTTTTAAAATAATTTGAAGGGCCCTACTGTAATCTCCTAATTCTATAAAACTTGAAAACTCAAGTAGAGATTTCTTTTTCTCTGAGTTTATAGCTTTTGCTCTTAAACTTTTTAAAAAGTCATAGAGAGGTTTTAACAAAACCAAAGAAAAATACCCTGCCATTGTCAATCCCGCGACAACTAAACTAGCAGTAACTAATAGCTCAAAAAATTTCAAAGTTTCTCTCCTCTTTAATAGTGCTTAATTTAGCATGATTTTGTATCTGCTAGAAAATATTTTATTGAAATTCTTCATTTTTCTTCTTAGCCAAAATAGGACATAATAGCGAAACTATGATTTATCTTGACCATAATGCAACAACCATTCCCGTACCTGGCCTAAGTTCGGTCGTTTCACCGTATTTGAGCAGTAGCTTTGGAAATCCTTCTAGTTCTAATTACTTAGCAGGTAGAGAGGCTAAAGAAGCAATAGAAAAGAGTAGGGAACAACTAGCCTCTTTAGTAGACTGCTCACCAGAAGAAATAATTTTTACCAGTGGCGGGACAGAGGCTATATATTTAAGCTTTCTTGGCTTATTAGATCGTCTGAAAGAGCCCACTGCTGCTGATTTTACTAATAAAATAGCAATTTCTAGAGTAGAGCATTCGGCGGTACAAGATGCTGCTAAATATATCGCTAGCTTAACTTCTGGGGGCCTAGCTTCTACAGAAATTACGAATCTAGAAATAAACAGTGATCTTTCTATAGGTTCATTAACATTAGACCAACAGAAGGGGATAAAGATCGTTGCTAGTATGTTAGCAAATAATGAAACTGGAATATTTCATGATCCCTCTGCATTTTTGAATTCACTAGATACTATTAATTCGGATTACGAATTCTTATCTGATCCTGTTCAAACAATAGGTAAAACAAACTTTTCTTTCTCAAAATCGCGCGCCTCGATCTCATTTCTTTCTGCTCATAAATTTGGCGGTCCAAAGGGGATAGGGGCTTTACTAGTTAAAAAGAATTCTAAGTGGAAGCCAAGTTTTGTAGGCGGTGGACAAGAGCAGGGTAGGAGGGGGGGAACGGAGTCCGTGCCTTTAATAGTTGGCCTAGGCCATGCAGCTGTTAATGCAAAAAAGTCTCTTGCGGACGGTTATGAGGAAGAAATAAAAATACTAAGAGATAAGTTTGAAGAAACTTTATTATCAGAAATTAAAAACATAGAAATAGTAGGGCAGGGTAAAAAAAGACTACCAAATACTTCTTGTTTTTTAACTTCTGGTGTTATCGGTGGTGAGGTATCAAAAGCGATTTCACTTAAAGATATATGTATTTCTTCGGGCTCTGCTTGTAGTTCTGGGTCAATTAATCCATCAAAGGTACTGGTCGCCCTAGGATACTCTACTACTAAAGCAATATCAGCTTTAAGAGTAAGTTTTGGCCATGGAAACACTCTAGAAGAGATACCAATTGTTGTAAAAGAGTTAAAAAATATAGTCTCTGAAATGAGGCTGAAAAATGAATCTAAGTTATCAAAATTAATGTCATGAAAAATAATAAAAGCCATAAATACTTTCTAGGAACAAAAGATTTCTCACATAACTATTCTCCAAAAGTTGGGATACTGTTAGTTAATCTGGGCACTCCTGATCATCCAACAACCAAACATGTTAGAGTTTATCTTAGAGAGTTTTTAAATGATTCAAGAATTATTGAAATACCTAGGTGGCTTTGGAAGATTATTCTTGAAGGCATAATACTTTGGACTAGACCTCAAAGAGTAGCTAAACTTTATAAGTCTATTTGGACAGAAGGGGGCTCTCCACTTCTTGTTTTTACAAAGGCCTTGGCAATGAAAACTGATATTGCTGCTACTAAAAAATACGGCTCTCAAGTGAAAGTATCATTTGGTATGCGCTACGGTAATCCTTCCGTTTCAAGTGCTCTTAGAGAATTAAAAGATCAAGGTTGCACCAGATTTATATATCTACCACTATTTGGACAATATTCAGCAACAACTGTCGGCTCTGCTTATGATGCATTAGCAGACGAGCTAAAAAAATGGCGCTGGGTTCCTGATATTAGGACTATCAATCAATTTCATGATCATCCAGCTTATATAAAATGTTTGGCTGACAATATAAGAAATCACTGGGCCGTAAAAGGAAGATCAGATAAATTATTAATGTCCTTTCACGGAGTGCCTTTAAGATACGTTCTTGCTGGTGATCCTTACCATTGTCACTGTCATAAGACTGCAAGGCTAGTTGCAGAAGAACTAGGGCTAAGTAAAGAAGAATACGTAGTAAGCTTTCAGTCTCAATTTGGAAAAGAAGAGTGGGTAAAACCTGCAACAGATAAGGTTATAGAAGGTCTAGCAAAATCGGGCCTTAAATCCCTAGATGTAATTTGTCCTGGTTTTATTTGTGACTGTCTTGAAACCTTAGAAGAAATAGAAGAAGAGAATAAAGAAGTTTTCTTACACAACGGCGGAGAAAAATTTTCATATATTCACTCAATCAATGACTCAGATGCATTTGCCACAGCACTGTTGGAAATCTGTAAAGATTCTCTTACTGGCTGGGCTTCTGAAGACTTGGAATCGGCGCTACCAAAGCTAAAAGAGGAAGGGGAAAAGACGGATAAGATTTTTAATGAAAGGATGTGCTTGAAGGAACAGGCTTTTTATTAGGCTTTATTTATCTGCACTAAACATGGTTTCTGTGTCTTACGCTTGCAGGGACATCGAGGCCACCGCGAGTTTTTGAACTTTACTTAATTTTATAAATAAAGAGAAATGACAGGGGAAAAAGACAAGAATCAAGGACTTATTAAGTCCCTCTTAGGAGCAAGTAGAACCTTGCTCCTAAGATAAATTATAGAATCTTATGATTATATAATTTGGAAAGCGATAACTAATACGAAAAGTACTAGTGACTCGATGAAAACAAGTGCTAATAGCCAAGGCAAGAACATTGCGCCTGCTGCACCTGGATTTCTTCCGATGCTATCTAAAGCAGCTGAAATTGCTTTTGCTTGAGCATTAGTAGCACCAAACACTGCAAGTCCAATCGCTAAAGCAGCGCAAGATCTTGTTGATAAAATTTCTGATGCACCAGCAGATGCTGCTACTACTTCTTCAGCTATTGCTGGAGCAGATACCATAGCATTAACAACAGCCGCACTTGCGATTGTTTTAATAGTTGATTTTAGACCCTTCATATTTCTCCTTACTAAGTTAAATAAAGGTAGTCTTATTCTTTTAAACTACCCACTCTCATTTATGAGATTTTTTTATAAATCACCGTTGCTTAAAATTAATTAATGCTCATGTGATACGCCAAGCCTTATATAAATCATTGTTAACAATGAAAATACAAACGCTTGAATAAAACTAACAATGGTTCCCAAAACATACAGAGCAACTGTTAAAAAGAAAACAGGTGTGCCCTCAGTTAGTTTTGAAAAAACCCCTAAAACTGTATGATCTCCAGTCATATTTCCATAAAGCCTAATGCTTAGAGAAATTGGTCTAACTATGTGACTGATTAGTTCTATAGGAAAAAGTAAAAATCCTAGTAGAAATACCGGGCCCCAAAGGTGGGAGATAAAGCCCTTAAATCCTATAGCCTTAACAGTCCAAAAATTATAAAGACCAAAAACTACTAAAGCTACGCCTAAATTAAAATGCATAGCATCTGTTGGCATTTCCAGCCCCGGCACTAGTCCTATTATATTTAGGAAAAACAGATATAAGAATAAACAGCATATAAAAGGTAGGTATTTCCTATTTTCCTTACCCATACTTGAGTCGCCTAGCCACACTATAAAAAGTGCTGTGGACTCGAAAATCATCTTTAGTCCAAACTTAGCTTCTGGCAAATAAGGTGCATTTGATTTAGAAAGCTGCTTCTTAGCTTTCATTCCAGCAAGCACAAGACCTGCGCCAATTAGGCCCGCAGTTACAAGTCTATTTTCTATAAATAAATATCCGGCAGACATTAGTCAAAAATTAATGCTATTAATGCTGCGCCTATTACCATAAGGTTGCCAGCGCATGCAAACTTAAGTTTCCATCTGTTATTCAAACAGCCCTATCTTTTGGCCTATACAAATAATAAAGAATTAAAAGGGCTAAAAATAAGGAAATAACAAAAGTAAGCACTAAGTCTGTGAAGTCTAATGATTGTCTATTCTTATAACTAATCAAGATACATAAAATTAGTATAGCTTTTCCAAGTAGTATTTGAATTATCGTCTTAACTAACTGACTTATTGTTAATTGAGTTGTTGCTGACTTATAACTAAGTAGTTTAACAAGGCCAAGATTTCCAACCGTTATA
Organism: Pseudomonadota bacterium; assembly: GCA_027487795.1. Classification (GTDB taxonomy): domain Bacteria; phylum Bdellovibrionota_C; class UBA2361; order SZUA-149; family DAOLCO01; genus JAIYCX01. Next base: position 42,456 of record JAIYCX010000012.1, read on the forward strand.
GAAAAAGTAAAAAAGAATCCTAAGTATTTTTCTAAAGAGAAATAATTTTCAATCATTTTATTTTTTTCTTTTCATTACTCTCGTTACTTTAAGTTAGTGTAAGTAACTTTTTTATTCTTCTCTTTTTTTTCTCTGCTGTTGTCTTTTGTTTATAAGTCTGGCTTACTCATTTATCTTTGAATTTTTATTTTATGTTTTGAACTTATAAAGATAAAATAATTAATTCAAATGATGATGAAGAAACAAGCTTATCAGGAAATTATTGATGGAGAGAATAAGTAACATCATAGAAGGTCAAGCATCTTTTGCTACTGACTCTTTTAACATTTCTTCTTCTAACTTAACTTCAAATTCTCTATCTGCCCCTTTAGTAAATCCAAGCAAAAACAAAACCCAAGCTAATAGCCCTGCTCTTGCTAATAACTCTGCTTCTACAAATAATCCACCAGTTGCTAACAATCTAAGACCATCTGGTCTTTTAGATAATGATTCTATTTGGTCAAATGTTCTAGAGCAGCTTGCTGAAGTTATTGACGCAAAAGTATTTGCTGCTTGGTTTAAAAACACTTCTTTAAGAGATATCAGATTTAACGATAAAGAAATTAACTCTAAAGAAAATGTAGCAGCTAAACCCTCCATTCACCTTAACGTAACGGTCCCAACTAAGTTTACTAGAGATCACGTTAAGAGTAATTATTCTAATGTTCTTATAGACTCAATTAAAGAAGTTTTTGGTGATTTAGATGTTTTAATTAACTATGAAGTAGTTCCAACTAAAATTATCCACACTAAAAGCAAAGCAGAAGAACTTGTTTCCGAAAATAAAAAAGTTCCTACTATTTCAGATAACGCACAAAAAGAAATTAGAAAAAGTTCAAATAATATTTCGACTCCAGAAATAAAAAAATATGCTGCAAACAATTCTTCAAATTCTGACAACTCAAATTCTAATTTGAATCTAAATTATAACTTTTCTAACTTTGTTGTTGGTACATGTAATCAATTTGCTCACGCTGCCTGTTTAAAAGTTTGTGAAAATCCTGGCACTGCTTACAATCCTCTTTTAATATACGGTGGAGTTGGTCTAGGAAAAACTCACCTCGCTAACGCTGTAGGAAACGCAGCAAAAAGAAGAAAGAAAAATAGCTTATTAGTTTCTTCTGAAACTTTTGTTACAGAACTTATTGCTTCTCTTAAAACTAATACTATGGAAAAGTTTAGAGCGAAGTTCAGATCTCTAGACGTTCTCATTATTGATGATATCCAATTCATCATAGGTAAAGAAAGAACTCAGGAAGAATTTTTCCATACCTTTAACGAGCTATACGGCAAGAACAAACAGATAATTATAACCTCTGACAAACTACCGCAAGATTTAATAGGTTTAGAAGAGCGCCTTAGAACCAGATTTGCTTCAGGTCTGTCTGTTGATCTTCAAGCACCAGACTTTGAGACCAGAGTTGCTATCTTAAGTAATAAGGCTGAAAGTTGCGGACTAAGTGTTTCTAGCGAAGTAGCTAGATTAATCGCTAATAGAATAGACACTAATGTTAGAGAATTAGAAGGTGCTCTAACTAGATTACAAGCACTTTGCTCTCTTTTGGGAGAAGAGCCTTCCTTACAGTTAGCTCAAAAAGTTATTGATACTATTGCGCCTTCCAGAAGTAAGGAACTAACTACTGATTATATAAAACAAGTAGTTGCTAAACAGTTTGCTGTTTCTATCAATGACCTAACCGGCAAAAGAAGAACTCAAAACATTGCAATAGCAAGACAAGTTGCTATGTATCTATGCAGAAAACACACTGCTAGATCATTCCCTGAAATAGGCGCACTTTTCGGGGGAAGGGATCATTCTACCGTAATTCACGCTATTCGCTGCATAAATGAAAGAATGCCCACGGACGATATTCTAAGGGATAATGTTGAAAGAATTGCAGTGGTTATCGAGGGCGTTACTCCTACATCTTATTAGTGTAAGCGTTCACAATTTCCCGCACTCTACGTTTTCTAAGAGTTTAAAAATGCTCATGTACCATTAGTACACTCCGCTTTTTAGCCACTTAGAAAGCCTTAATTGCGGAACAATTCTGAACGCTTTCATATCGAGTGAACAGCTACTATTAAGCCTTTTACTTTCTAGAATTATCAATAAAAATCTTAACTTCTTGTTAGTAACTTTTTTATTTTCCTTAGTTATTAACAGTCATGTAAAGCATTCCTACTTATCATAAAAGTTACTACTATTTATCCTCAGTTATGACCCTAGTTACTAAAGACTTATAAACAAGATTTTTAAGGTAAAAAACCTAACTTTTCAAAGGTTTATGTACTCTTAAACAGACTTAGGCCCTACTACTGTTACTACTACTAATTTTAATTATTTATATATTAATAAAGAAGAAGATAGTCTGTCGTTAATAACTTTATTTTATATTTACATAGATTATTTATCTTCAATCAGTTATTAATTATTTAGTTAGTACTTTTAATTTTAGGCTTAAATATGGAATTAACAGTTTCCAGAGACTCACTTATAAAAATATCTCTTCTTGGCTCAGCTGTAGCTCAGAAGAAATCTAGTATGCCAATCTTATCCAATGTCTTAATACAGGCAAGTGAAGAAGGATGGTTAATGATCTCTGCTACGGATCTTGATACAAGTCTAAAGGCAAGTACTTCAGCTCAAGTAAAAGTTTCAGGCTCAATAGTTATTGATGCAAAAGTTTTTCATGATGTTGTAAAAGAGTTACCTGATTATCCAGTAACTTTATCAGCACAAAAGAAAAATCGTTTAGAAGTTCAGTGTGGTCAAACAAGATTTAAAATTAATGGCGTAGCGGGAGCAGAGTACCCAACTATTTCTGGAGTTGATCTTGTAGATCCTTCAACACTCAGTGTTAAAACTTTAATTGAGATGATTGATAAAACTCTATTTGCAGTTTGCACTGATGAAACAAGATATAATATTAGCGGAGTTTTAGCAGAAACATTTGAAGGCCCACTTGGTCCAAATAAAAAATGTTTAAGATTTGTTTCAACAGATGGACATCGTTTAGCTTTAATAGACAGACCAGCAGAAGGCTTTGAATTAGATAAGCCAATCATACTTCCTAGAAAAGCATTACAAGATCTTAAAAAAGCTTTAGAAGAATCAGGTCTTGATAGGTGCCAACTATGTGTAGCTAATGGTCAGTTAACAGTGGGCTTAAGTGGAACTAATCTAGGTATTAGATTAAAAGAAACTAATTTCCCTGATTATAGAACAGCAATACCAAATGAAACTTCTACAAAAGTTGTAGTTGAGAGAACTATTCTAACATCAGCTATAAAAAGAGTTTCTTTAGCAACAAATGAAAAATCAAAAGCAGTAAAGCTAAAGCTTAATGATGGTAATTTAGTTATCTCTTCAGCTTCTACAGAGTTCGGGGAAGCATCTGATACTATGGATGTTGAACAGGAAGGATCAGATTTTACAAGCGGCTTTAGTGCTAAGTTTTTATTAGAAATGCTTTCAGCAATGAATGAAAGCGATAAAATAACTTTAAGACTAGATGGCGACTCTTCACCAGCTGTGTTTTCAGGTAATAGTGATGAGCTATATGAAAACGTTGTTATGCCAATGAGGTTTGAGTAGGGCGAATCTAATAGGTGCACTTAGAAAGATTATCTATATTTGGAATTAGAAATCTAAGTCCTGTTACATTAGAACTATCCCCCGGTGTATCTTATATCTTTGGTAATAATGGCCAAGGTAAAACTTCTTTATTAGAAGCAATTTTTTTACTTTCTCATGCGAGATCTTTTAGGTCAGCAACGCTGAAGAATGTTCTATGCAGATCGGGGAAGATAGAAAGTAATCAGGCCCCAATAAATCAAGCACTAGTAAACCAAGCTACAGTAGAAGGTAATTTTAAATCAGACCTTGGAGAAATTTCTATTGGAGTAAAAATAAATGGTGGGAAAAGAGAACTTTATATAAATGAAAAAAAAAGCTCCTCTACAGAATCATTCATTGGAAATTTAAAAACAGTAATATTTACTCCTGAAGATTTAGAAATAGTTAAGGGCACGCCCTCTATTAGAAGACAGTTTATAGATAGAGTTCTTGTAATGGTTTCTTCTAAGTACACTAAGAACATTACAGAATATGCAAAGATATTAAAGATTAGAAATAAATTATTATTTGAAGGAAGTGCAAAAGAAGCCTTTTTATTTAATGAAAGACTAGCTTATTTTAACGCTGAAATTTTAAAAGAAAGATTGGATTTTGTTTCTATTATTTCTCCTTATATTTCTAAAATCTATAAAAGCATTTCAAATAACGAAGAAGAAATTATAATAAATTATAAATCCAATTTTTATAAAGAAGGCAGATCATTTAGCGAAGTGGAAATTTTTAGAATTTTTGAAGAAGAAAAAAGTAAGGATGCACTAAGAAGAAGAACATCATATGGAATACATAAAGATGAATTTGTAATTGATTTTGTAAGCAGCTTTGCAAGTGGATCATCAAGAGAGATTTCTTCACAAGGGCAAATTAGAACTAAATCTCTTGCTTGCAAATTAGCCTCAGCTGAATTTATAGAAATAAAAACAGGACAAAAACCAGTATTACTTCTGGACGATGTAGAGGGAGAATTAGATGAAATTAGAAGATTTAATCTTTATAAATATCTCTCGGGGCTCGCAAACCAAGTTTTAATAACAGGAACCAAACCGAGCCAAGAAAAAGCTATTAATTACAGTAGCTTATATGAGGTAATAAATGGCCAGATCAAATTGCTCTAATTGCAATCACTTGGTATAAGAATTCATAGTTTTTTGTTTACTAATATATTGATTTTACTCAAATATTTACATGTCTAACGCTTCAGAAGTTCTACTACCTGGTGAAGGTCCAGGTGCCGCCGATTACGGTGTTGATAATATTAAAGTTCTCGAGGGATTATCCGCGGTCAGAAAAAGACCAGGGATGTACATTGGGGATACTAGTGAGAGAGGATATCACCATTTAGTTTATGAAGTGGTGGATAATTCCATTGATGAGGCTATGGCAGGATACTGCTCGCTGATTCAAGTTACTATCCATATTAACGGTTCAGTTACCGTTGAAGATAATGGTAGAGGTATTCCAACAGGAATACATACCATAGAAGGCATCAGTGGAGTTGAAGTTGTATTAACCAAACTTCATGCCGGCGGTAAGTTTGAAAACAAAGCTTATAAAGTTTCGGGCGGTCTTCACGGAGTAGGGGTGTCGGTAGTTAATGCTCTTAGTGAAAGATTATCAGTAGAAGTAAAAAGGGACGGCGAAGTATTTTTTCAAGAGTACAAAAAGGGAGACCCTGATTATCCCCTTAAGAAAATTGGGACTACTAGTAAAACTGGAACAAAGGTTACTTTTTTACCAGACGTTGAAATCTTCAAAGATGTAAATACTTTTAAGTATGATATTTTATCTACTAGATTTAGAGAGCTTGCATTCTTAAATGCTGGGATTAAGATTTTATTTACTGATGAAAGAAATTCTAAGACTCAAGAGTATTTTTACGAAGGTGGAATAAGAAGTTTTGTAAGTCATCTAAACAAAACAAAATCAGCAATATTTCCAGAGCCTGCATATTTCGCACAGTCTAGAGAAGATGGAATAAGTGTAGAGGTAGCGATCCAGTATAACGATAGCTATACCGAGTCTGTATATTCATTTGCGAATAACATTAATACATTTGAAGGTGGAACACACTTAGCTGGCTTTAGAACTGCGCTAACTAGAGCGATAAATAACTACGCTGCATCTAATAATCTTCTTAAAAAGGGAGAAGAGAAGTTAGACGGAGAAGATGTTAGAGAAGGTCTAACAGCAATTATTTCAGTAAAACTTCCAGAGCCTCAGTTTGAAGGTCAAACAAAAACAAAACTAGGAAACAGTGAAGTTAAAGGAATGGTTGAGCAAATGCTTGGTGAAAAGCTTTCTTCGTTTTTAGAAGAAAACCCAAGTATCGCAAAAATTATCGTAAACAAAGGTATTGATGCTCAAAGAGCAAGAGATGCTGCAAAAAGAGCAAGAGAATTAGTTAGAAGAAAGGGCGCTCTTGATTCTATGTCTCTGCCAGGAAAGCTTGCAGATTGCCAAGAAGAAGATCCAACTAAGTGTGAAATATTCTTAGTAGAGGGAGATTCTGCGGGCGGGTCAGCTAAGCAGGGAAGAGATAGAACTGTTCAAGCGATACTTCCTTTAAAAGGAAAAATTCTTAACGTTGAAAAAGCTAGATTTGATAAAATGTTAGCTTTTGAAGAAATAAGAACCATAATCACAGCTCTTGGTTGTGGAATAGGGACAGATGATTTTAACGTTGAAAAACTTAGATATCATAAAGTAGTAATCATGACAGATGCTGATGTTGACGGAAGTCATATCAGAACTTTATTGCTTACTTTCTTCTTTAGACAGATGAGAGAGTTAATAGAGAAGGGTTATTTATATATAGCTCAGCCACCTCTTTACAGAGTTAAAAAAGGTAAACAAGAGTTTTATTTACAAGATGATAAGGCTTTTGATTCTTTTATTATTAATGCAGGTGTTGATGGTGTTAAGATATCTGGTAGGCAATCCGCCAATAATAATAATACAGGGCTAGCCAATAATACAGAACTAGAAGGCATAGCTTTAGAGCAGTATTTAAAAAATATAACAGATGCTCATAAATTTCTTCAAGTTCTAGAATCGGACGAAACTAGAAGAGAAATTATTAAGGCACTTTCTTCTGTTAAAGAATTAAATGCAGAATCTTTAAGAAATAAAGCCGTTTTAGAATCTCAGTTAAAACAAGCAAAAGAATATTTCCAAAAGAGTAATCCTGGATTTACCTGGTTAGGAGAAGAGTTCTCGGAAGACTTAGAGCATGGAACTTTATCTTTTGTTGTTACTATCGATAAACAAAGTGAAAGATTTAGCTCGCCTATAAGTTTTAACTTAATTAACTCTGAGGACTTTAAACAACTGCAAACCCTTTTCCAGAAGATTCACATGATTGGGGACTTACCTTTTAGGGTTACCGTAGAAGGAAAAAGAGCAGAAGAAAAACTAGTTTATAACTTCTTCCACTTGCGAGATACAATTATCGAAAGAGGAAAGCATGGACTAGCAATAACTAGATTCAAAGGACTAGGAGAAATGAACCCTGAGCAACTTTGGGAAACTACTCTTGATAAGACTAAGAGAAGCTTACTTCAGGTACGGGTCGATGACGCGATTGAGGCTGATAGAATATTTACTCTTCTAATGGGTGATACGGTCGAGCCAAGAAGAGAATTTATTGAAGAGAATGCTCTTCGAGTTAAGAATTTAGATATATAAAATTTATAAGTTTGGGAGTTATTCATGAGTGCAGATAATACTCACGATCAACAGGTTATAGTTCCTGTTACAATAGAAGATGAAATGAGAGGTTCGTACCTTGATTATGCGATGAGCGTAATTATTGGTAGAGCTCTTCCTGATATTAGAGATGGTTTAAAGCCAGTTCATAGAAGAATACTCTATGCGATGTTTGGTGAGGGACTTTTATCTAATAGAAAATTTTCTAAATGTGCCGGTGTTGTTGGAGAAGTTCTAAAAAAGTTTCACCCTCACGGTGACACAGCAGTATATGATTCATTAGTAAGACTCGCACAGGGTTGGAACATGAGATATCCTTTGATAGATGGCCAAGGAAATTTTGGATCAGTTGATGGAGATCCAGCTGCTGCGTATCGTTATACAGAATGTAGAATGAAGAACTTAGCTGAGTTTCTACTTGCTGATATTGAAAAATCTACAGTTGATTTTGCACCAAATTTTGACGAGTCTACGGAAGAGCCACTAGTACTACCATCAAGAATTCCTAATTTGCTAATAAACGGTGCGGAAGGGATTGCTGTTGGTATGGCTTCAAAGATACCGCCACATAATCTTAGTGAAGTTATCGCGGCAGTATTAAAGCAAATAGAAAATCCTGATGTTACAGTTCAAGAGCTTATGGAGGTCATTCCTGGCCCTGATTTTCCAACAGGTGGGATTATATATGGCTCGTCTACAATAAAAGATATTTATACTACTGGTAGAGGCTCTATAAAAATCAGAGCGAAGCTCAGAGTAGAAACATTATCTGGAAAAAGAGATGTTGAAGCGATAGTTGTTGATGAACTTCCTTATCAAGTTAACAAAGCTAGATTAATAGAAAAGATTGCTGAATTAGTTAACGAAAAAAAGATCACTGGTATATCAAAGATTAGAGATGAATCTGATAGAACTGGAATGAGAATGGTTTTTGAACTGAAGAGAGATGCGGTTTCTGAAGTTGTAATAAACCAACTTTATGCAAATACTTTTCTACAAAGATCGTTCGGCGTTATTATGCTAGCAATCGTAGATGGGGTTCCTAAAGAGCTTCCACTTAAAGCAATGCTTCAAGCTTTTATCGAGCATAGAAGAACTACAATAGTAAGAAGAACTAGATATGAATTAGAAAAAGCGCGTGCAAGACTTCATATTTTAGAAGGTCTTAAAATTGCATTAGATAATATTGATCAAATAATCGATCTTATTAGAAAGTCAGATTCTACAGCTGATGCAAAAGAAGCATTAATAAGCAGATTTACTTTAAGCGAAATTCAAGCTCAAAGTATTCTAGACATGCCTTTAAGAAGATTAACAGGTCTAGAGAGAAAAAGCTTAGAAGATGAATACGCAGAAGTTAAGCACACCATTGAAGGTCTTGAAAAAATCGTATCTAGTCCAAAAGAAGTAGATAAGGTCGTAGTTACTGAACTTCATGAAGTATTAGAAAAGTTTGGTGATGAAAGAAGAACAGTTATCGAAGTAGCTGGCGGTGATGATATCGATCTTGAAGATCTTATCGCAGAAGAAGATATGGTTGTTACTATCAGTCACAAAGGATATGCAAAGAGATGTTCTCCAAGTCTTTACAGGGCTCAGAGAAGAGGAGGAAGGGGAGTTCAAGGGACTAAGAAGCTTGCAGAGGCTGAAGAAGACTTTGTATCAGAGCTATTTGTTGCTTCAACTCACGCATATTTATTAGTTTTCACAACAGCTGGAAAGCTATACTGGGTTAAGGTTTATAATTTACCAGAAGGCGGCAGAACTGCCAGAGGTAGAGCAATAGTTAATATGCTAAAGCTACAGGATGGTGAAGCAGTTTCTGCAATACTTCCAGTTCGAAAGTTCGAAGAGAACCAATTTGTTGTCATGGTTACTAAAAAGGGTGTTATTAAAAGAGTTGATCTAATGTCTTTCTCTAATGTTAGAAAAGCTGGATTAATTGCAACATCCTTAGATGAGGGAGATTCTTTAATTGGAGTTAGATTGACTTCAGGTGAGAGTGATTTCTTAATTTCTACTAAGTCAGGTCTTACAATTAGATTCTCTGAAGATGATGTAAGAGCAATGGGAAGAACGGCAAGAGGTGTTAGGGCTATTAACTTAGAAGCAGACGATGAAGTAGTTGGAGTAACTGTTCTTAAGAAAGAAGATGAAGAAAGCACTTCAGATGTAACCTTACTTACTGTATGTGAACTAGGATACGGTAAGAGAACTTCAAGTAATGAATACAGAAGGCAGGGAAGAGGCGGTAAGGGAGTTATTGATATTAAGACAAATGAAAGAAACGGTAATGTTATTGGAACAGCTCTAGTTTCTGATCAAGATGATATCATGCTTGTTACTACTTCTGGAAAAATTATTAGAATGAAAGCTTCTGGTATTTCTACAATTGGTAGAAACACTATGGGAGTTACTCTAATTGGCCTAGAAGAAGGAGAAAAAGTAGCGGCAGTAGCGAAGCTTCTAGAAGATGGAGATGACACTGGCGGTGAAGATACCGGAGAAGAAAATGGAGAAGAGATCTTAGATGAAGAAAAAGCGCCAGACGGTAAGCTTTTTCAGTAATCGATTAGATTTAAAAAGCTGAGACATAAAAAGCTATGTGTAAAAAAATAGGAATTATCGGTTCTGGAAGTTGGGGAACCGCTGTTTCCCAGCACTTAGCTTTAAATGAAAATCAAGTAAAAATCTGGGGTAGGGACAGAGACGTTCTTGATTCTATTGATAAGAACTCTGAAAATCCAAAATACCTTAAGGGCTTAAAACTTTCTAATAATATTAAGTCTTCAGAAAGTTTACAGGACTTAGTAAAAGATTCTGATGTAATAGTTTTCTGTCTTCCTTCAAATTTTAGCAGAAAAGTAGTTGAAGAAATTTCAAGCTTAGATCTAGCGGGGAAAGTTTTAATAAGCTCAAGCAAAGGATTAGAAACAAATTCTAGTTTGCGAGGATCTGAGTTAATCAAAGAAGTTTTAGGAGATAAAACTCCTATCTGGGTATTATCAGGGCCAAGCTTTGCACTTGAAATAGCAAAGGGTCTTCCAACTGCCATGGTTCTTGCAACCGACAATAACGCAGTGAATCAAGAAACAGAAATTACAAATTTATTTCACAGAGGCAATCTTAGAATATATTCTTCTAAAGACATCGTTGGTGTTGAACTTGGTGGAGTACTAAAAAATGTAGTTTCCATAGCTGCTGGAATTGGAGACGGCCTAGGTCTTGGACTTAACGCAAGAGCATCACTACTAACAAGAGGATTAAAAGAAATTTGTAATCTTATAGAAGTTGAAGGCGGAAAACTAAGTACCGTCATAGGACTTTCTGGCCTTGGTGATCTTATCTTAACATCCACTGGTGACCTAAGTAGAAATAGAACATTTGGAGTTTCACTAGGACGCGGCGCTACTATAGAAGAAGCTATAAAAGAAGTTGGATATACTATCGAAGCTTTGACCTCATCAAAAGCAGCAGTAATGTTAGCCGATAGGCACAACATGGAAGTGCCAATCATAAGTCAGGTTGCCGGAATATTAGAAGGCAAACAAACACCAGCAAATGCGCTAAGGGAGCTTTTGACTCGGGAGCAGAGAGCGGAGTAGGAGCCACTATTCGTCTTTCCTATTAAAGAGTCTGTACGAGTAACGCTAAATCGTTGTTTACAAATCCGTCTTCCTCGCTTTCGCCTTGCTATTACCCAAAAGTAAACGAGTAAAAAGCCCTGTTATATACAAAAAGATTGTGCGAGAGGAGCGAAAAAAGTATTCGTGGAGAAATCAAAGTAGAAGGATTTCAAGATGAAGAAAGAGTGCGACGGAGGATGGACAGAGAGCGAATTTAAAGGATTGGATTTAGGAGATAAGCGTCGAAATGCTCGCTTAAAATTAATAGCAGAGAAGAAAGGAGCACAACCAAATGCGACAATCAATCAGGCTCATCAATCTTGGTCAGATACCAAAAGCGCATACGAGCTATTTCGAAACGAATCAGTAACTCCAGAGAAGATATTGAAGCCACACATAGAGAGCACAAAGAGTAGAGCTCTAAAGGAAGAAGTGGTGCTAGCGATACAAGATACGACAGTAATTTCTTACCAAGGTCATGCGAAGACTAAAGACTTAGCAATAGTAAATAAGACAGGGAAAGGCTTGTTAATGCATAGTACCCTAATGGTTACGGAAGATGGAGTACCATTGGGATTAGGTAGTCAGAAGCTATATACGAGAGAGAACAAGGAAGAAAAAGATAATGCGCATCAGAGTAAGCCAATTATAGAAAAAGAGAGTTTTCGTTGGATAGAAGCATTAGATGTGATTAGTAAGCGTTTTGGGAACAGCTCTAGTAAGATAATAATGCTAGGAGATAGAGAAAACGACATATACGAGTTTATACAGTTATCAGCAGAGAAGGAAGTTGGTTATGTTATTCGTGGTAGTTATGATCGCATATTAGAAGACGGCGGGAAGATAAAAGAATCTGTATTATCAGAGCCAAGTCTTGGAAGTATTTCGATTGATATTCCTGCTAGAAGTGGAGAAAAGGCGGAAGTTTTACAACTTGAAGTATATTGTAAAACAATTACCTTATCGGCAGCGAGAAGAAGAGGAGGTTCAAAATGGATAAAGCTTGTTCCTCAGACAGTAACTGCAATTCTTGCGAAAGAAGCGGTTGTTGAAGAAGGCGAAGAGCCAAAAGAATGGATGCTATTAACAAATATTCAAGTTGATAATCTTAGTGATGCGCTAAAGTATATTCAATACTATCAAAGACGTTGGCAAATTGAAATGTTTCATAAAACTCTCAAATCTGGGTGTGCAGTTGAAAAGTGTCGTTTAGAGACTGTTGAAAGATTATATAACTATCTTACACTAACTAGTATAGTAGCTTGGAGAATTCTTTGGTGCACTCATATTGCTCGTAGTGATCCAAAAGCACCGGCTACTGATGCTTTTACTAAGGCAGAGATTGAAGTTCTTCAAATTAGAGAATCTCATAAACAAAACAAAGTTATTAAAATTAAAAATGTTCAACAAGCTATTAAGGCTATTGCTAAACTTGGTGGATTCCTTGCTCGGAGATGGGATGGTAATCCAGGGATAACTTATGTTTGGAGGGGATTTCAGGTACTAGATAACAGTCTCGATATGTTTTTTGCTATGAACAAGAGTGACAACTTGCAGACTTTTGGGTAATAGCAAGGCGAAAGCGGGGATCCAGGAGATAACTCGCTAATTATATTAGTTTAATAATAAACCGCACATTAGAACTTTGCCTTAGAATAACTGTTAGTATATTTAGATAAATAATAGCTCTTTTACATTTTAATTTTGGGTATGTCGTATAACGACAATAGTCTCTCTACTCTAGGATGTAAGGCATTCTAGATTTGAGAGACGTGAGAAAAAATTAAGGTTCTTATATTTTTTTATTCATGAAATCTCATGCCAGAGCTGGAGTGGAACTTCCTTTGGAACTTGAGACACGGATGACTGTTAACACTAGGCTTGTCTATGTTTTTTCTATTCTTCCCCAAATAAAAAACAAAGGGTTGGACAGTTAAGCCCCGTTACTGACGGAGACTAACTGTCCAATCCCGAGCGAGCACATTACTTGGTCGCTCTAGTTTATTTTTTCAAGAAGAGGTACAGGAAAATGGGAAGTATCAGTGTTGATGAAATGTTTAAAAATAATTCTATGATTTCAGTTTGCGAGCAGTTTTCGCGAGAAGAGATGCTTGGGTACCTCAGACAGATTGTAGAGGTCGGCGATCAATCTTGTGGTTTAGTGGAACATGTGGATTGGGGACAAGAATACATACCAATGGATATCGAGCTTGCCACTCAACTCAAGGCAGCTTACCCGGCGCTAAAGATGGTAAACCTTTATCCGACCGAACCAACCGAACAGGACAAAGAAAAAGCAAGGTCGGAATACGGTTTTGAAATCGAGTAGCCTTGGCATAATTTAATTCGGATCAGTTTTAACTGTTTCGAGAAGTTTCGCTCGCAAACAATAACCCTAGAGAGTAGAGTCATACGTGAAAAAGTGTGGTTCTGAAAACAACCTTTCTCACGTTCTCTCTCTTTATTTTTCTCACTCGGATAACTGCTTTTTGTCGACAGCACTATTTACCTACAGATCTTACTTGGCCTGGTTCTAATAGTGGCATGCAGCTTCTTTGGAGGCTAGCTCACCAGCTTCTTCCAAAAATAAAATAACTTGCTCGATCTTAACGGTAGGGAAACCATCAAGAAAATCATTAATAGTATCACCAGCTTTTAAATAATCCAATAAAGTATCGACAGGCACCCTTGTACCAAAAAAAACTGGGGTCCCACCCATGATCTCGGGATCAATTGTAATTAATCTAGACATTTTTGAATATTTTCATGATTAAGGTCGGTAAACAACTCGTTTTTGGTTAGGCAATATTTTACTTTTAATATTAACGATAACCTCGTACCAAGATAATTTCTAAATTAGCTTAGATAGATCAACCAACTAAATTAATGGAATTTGTTCAAAATAATGAAAGTGCTTATCTCTAGTGCTTAAAGTTAAATCATTTTGAACTACAACTGCTGCAATCCAAAGGTCATTTGTGGGTACTGGTTTACCGATCTTTTTTAGTTGAGAAAATAATCTTGCATAGTGGTGGGTTGTTTGTTCGTCAGCAAAGAGAACAGAAGTCCTATCAGAATTTAAAAATTTAGAGAGAGTTTTAATGTTTAGCTCTTGTTTTTTTCCACATAAGAAACCGGCACGTAGTTCAGCAAGCACAACAAACGGTATAAATATATGTTTTGCAGCGCGAACTTGAGAAACTATTTTTGGCTCTCCTTTGCAAAAATCAACATAACGATTTGTGTCTATTGCAATTTTTAGCGCCACAAATCTTTATCTATTTTTCTTTGATTATTTAATGCTTGCTCTACCTCAGGATCGTCAACCCAAGAATTAATACAAAAATCCAAGTCACTATATGTGATCTCACTATTTCCACTAAGAGCTTCTTCCAATGTCTTGAGTGCTGCTCGATTTAGACTAAGATGCTCTTCTCTAGCACGTTTACGTAACAGCTGATCAAGCTCTGGGGGAACTGTTCTGATAGTATACTGGCTTATTTTATTCTTGGTCATAATGAATGCATTATTTCATTCTTTTGTAGGCATGTCAAGCATGCATATTTGGCCTCTATTAATGAGGAAATTTAGTATCAACTTGTCTAAGTAAATTAACTTTTTCGGGCGAAAAAAAACCAAATACTGCTGTAAAGAGTTCTGTAGTTTTAATTTGAGCTTGTTCGTCGCGGTCAAAGTGGGATAACTTTTCGTCAATAATATAATCTGCTAAACCAAAGTATTTAACAAACCGCTGTAAAAAGCGGATTCGAATTATCCACCCTATTTCTTCTTCAGGGGGTGTATTGAGTTTAAATTTAAGAGACTCGGAGCTGACTTCTTCCAAAGCAGTAGGAAAAGCCCGAATAAAAAGCTGAATAAAATTTTGTGCTGGAACTAATTCTGCCGCCTTTCTGTTAAGCAAATAAAGTAAGAATATTGAAGCCTTCTGAATAAGCGGGCATAGGGGAAAGCGATCGCTAAAAGACCAGTTATACTTCTTTATCCAATACTTAAGTAGTATTAGATAATCTGATGTTGTAAAACCTTTGTCAAAAATATGCTGACCTTTTTTAGTAAGGGAGAAGTATCCAGATTTTTTCTTCATCCAACCACAATCAGTAACGGCGTATCGGAGTGCAAGGACATCTAATGCATTTTCTTCAGTCTGTACGGTATGATTTTCCATTGGAGATTCATGAAGTATGTTCACTATCTTCTTAGGAAGATAACTGTTCTTAGTCGCCTTTGCTTTACCCAGATCTCCAAGAAACTTTATTAATAGTTTAGTTTTAGTGACAACTGGTGCCTGTTCTAAAAGCGTCGGATCAAACCCGTCGTTGAACCATATTATATTTTTTAATTCATCAAGAGGAAAATATAAAATTTGATGCATTTGATCTGGTGACAGACCAAGAAAATCATCAAGTGGCTGATAGTTCGCTAAAGATTCAAAGAACTCAATTTTATCTCGATCACGTTCTGCCATATGATTCGTATACAAAATCCATTAATCAATAAGTTTCAAATAATCATCCGACAATGAATAACGCAAATATTTGGGCTGAAATGGTATATACGCCTATTTATATTCTAATAGATTCTATTAATTTAACTCTAAATTAAACAATCAAGATTCATGAATCTTTTAAGAAAGCTTAACAAACACCTTTTTCTATTCACTTTATTTGTAACTAGCTAATATTATTAAATATTATATTCTTAAATCTATTCATTATTCTAAGTATCAAGATAGTAATAGCTTAAGAACCATTCTCGCCTATCTATTCATTTTCATGTATAAGTTTCTAAAATTATTATTCTAAAATAAAATAAGTCTATTCATGAATCAAACTCTCAGAGATAGCCAAGTTCTGAAGTACTTATCTATCAATGGTCCACAATCAGGAAAAGAAGTTTGCAATAAAATAAAAATTTCACAGGCCACATTTTCAAGATTAGTTAAGAAATTATCTAGTGAGATAGTTGTTATGGGTCGTGGTTCCACAACTATCTATGCAAAAAAAAGGGAGATAAAAGAGCTTGGTTCTGTCATTAATGTCTTAAAGATTACAGAAGAAAAATCAGCTGAACATGTTGCTGATCTAATACCCATTTTACCAAGAGGCTTCTATATAAAATCTAAATCTTCAATTATCAAATCAAGACTATATGAAGACTTACCTTATTGGCTGCATGATCTTAGACCTAGTGGCTACCTAGGTAGGCTTATAGCAAAAAAATTTTCCAATTATCACTTTCCAGAAGATCCTAGAAACTGGTCTAACGATGATTGCCTTAGATACTGGTGCATATTTGGATCAGATCTAATAGGTAACTTGATTTTTAGTAGTGAAAAATTCGGCGGAAGAATTAGTCATATATTTGAAAATAATGATAATTCAAATTTTATATCAGAAGATCAAAGAGCGATTATGTACCCGGTAATCGCACTTAACACTTTAAACTATGGACACGCAGGTTCCTCTGCCGCGGGAGAGGAACCTAAGTTTTTAGTTAAAAAAAAACTAGCCACAGATTCTCCCAATTCTAATCAATATGACTCATTAATAGTGAAATTTTCCTCTGCCAATGACGATGAATTAACAAAAAGAAAAAAAGAACTTTTAGTATGTGAACATTTAGCTCTTAAAACATTATCCGATAATAAAATAAATTCAGCATACTCAGAACTATTTGAATTCGAAGGAAGATTATTTTTAGAAATACTAAGATTTGATAGAGATAGAATAAATAGATTTGGACTTATTTCTCTCTTATCACTCGATATGGAATTTATAGGAAGCGGCTCTAATTGGGAGACAATAGCAAAATCTTTAAGAAATATGGGCAAAATTAGTAATTTACAATATCAAGAAATATTATTTAGATATTATTTCGGGATTCTAATTGGCAATACGGATATGCACTCTGGGAACCTATCTTTTTTTGCCGATGGTGAGCAAATTATTGGATTAGCCCCAGTATATGACATGTTACCTATGGTTTTTGCGCCATTTAATAATGAAATAATTTCACCAAAAGATAAAATATACAGAATCTCAAAAAAAAATGTGCCTATTTTTAATAAGGCAGAAAAGATATCCAACTTATTTTGGGAGAATGTTTATAATCATAATAAAATCAGCGATGGATTAAAAGAAGATATAAAAATATGGAAAGAAAGTTATAAAATCGTAGAAGATCAAACGACCCTAGAATAAATAATAAGCGAACTTTTAACTAAACAGCAGAGAGCGGAGTAGGAGTGTTCAGGGTATTTTATTTTAAATATGCGGACTTCGAGCAAATTTTTTTCCTCAGCTATATTTAGCTGAAAAAATTTGTGGCAGCTCGGAACTGCATTCCAGGTGGAATGCGTGAGAATCAGCATATTTAGAATAAAATGCCCTGAACAACGGAACGGTTAACCGTACCATAATAACCAAGTTGCTTTATAATACACATTTGTGTTTCTCTTTCTAATAATTATTTCAAAACCATTTTAAAAGTACAAATATGAAAGCCGTTGGATTTAAAACTTCTTTACCAATTAATGAAGTAGATAGCTTTATTGAATTTGAAACCTTAAAACCTGTCCCAGGGTCATTAGATTTACTAGTAAAGGTAGAGGCAGTCTCTGTAAATCCAGTAGATTTTAAAAGACGACAAAATATGGCGAAAGATCAAGTACTAGCTATGCCAATTATTATAGGCTGGGACGCTGTTGGTATTGTTGAATCTGTAGGAGAAAAAGTTAGTTTATTTAATACTGGCGATAAGGTTTTCTATGCAGGAGATATTTCTAAGCAAGGTAGTAATGCAGAATATCAAGTTGTGGACGAGCGTATAGTTGGGAAGTGTCCTGTTAATTTAAGTGTAGAAGAATCTGTAGCCATTCCTTTAACTGGGCTTACTGCGTGGGAGATATTATTTGATAGAGTACGAATCAATCCTGAAAAAGATAAAGGCAAAAGTATATTAATAATTGGAGGAGCTGGAGGTGTTGGCTCAATTGCAATTCAGTTAGCTAAAAAAGTTGCTGGATTAAAAGTCATCACCACTGCTTCAAGACCAGAAAGTGTTGAATGGTGCAGGAAGCAAGGAGCTGATCTGGTAGTAAATCATAATAATTTAATAAATGAAGTTAGAGAAGCAGGGTTTCAAAACGTTGATTATATTCTAGATTTTGTTGATGCGTATTCATATTGGGATACTATGGCAGAATTAATTAAGCCACAGGGTCATATTGCATCAATTACAGATAGCATAGAACCAATTGCTTTAATTAAATTAAAAAGTAAAAGTGTTTCGTTTTCATGGGAGCTTATGTTCACCAGATCTATGTATGAGACCGAAGATATGATCCAGCAGCACCATATTCTTAATAAACTTTCAGAACTTCTAGATAATAAAACTATTAAAACAACTTTAAATAAAACATTTATTGGGTTAACTGCTTCAAATTTTAAGCAAGCACATGAGCTATTAGAATCTGGTAAAACAATAGGTAAAATTGCAATTAAGTTTTAATGTAAGTCTTGGCTACTTACACCCCCAACCGAGTTCCAAACTCTTAAACTTTCCTAGTTTCATTCTCGCACATTCCTCCGGAATGTAGCTCCGAGGTGCCCTAAATTTTTTGCAGCTAAATTTAGCTAAGGAAAAAAATTTACTCGAAGTCCGACTAGTAAAATTCAAGAGTTTAGAACTCTACCCCCTCTTTTTTAATATTTTATTAAATACTATGCAACACTAGATCTATAAATGGAGTTCTCTCTGAACCCATGCGGAACTACTACTCAACTATTTAGAATTAAACTTGCACAACTTATATTCACTCTGTTATTGTATTTTTATTTCTTTAAGCCTTATTTTTACCATGAAAAATATTTTTGATTTAAATGTTACATACGAAGTAATTGCAAGAATAGAAAATTTAAAACCAAATTCTCAAAATCTTTGGGGCAAAATGAATGCTAGTCAAATGCTTGCTCATTGTAATGTTGTATATGAGATGGTTTACACAGAAAAACATCCCAAGCCTAATTTTTTCATGAAATTAATATTAAAGCTTTTTGTGAAAAATCCTGTCACTAATGAAAAACCTTATAAGAAAAATATTCCTACTGCACCTTCCTTCATTATAATAGATGAAAAAAACTTTGAGAGTGAAAAAAATAAGTTATTAGCTTATATTAAAGAAACTCAAATAAAAGGTGAAAATTTCTTTGATGGAAAAGAAAGCCATTCTTTTGGAGTTTTAAATAAAAGACAATGGAATAATCTTTTCTATAAACATCTTGATCATCACTTAAGTCAATTTGGTGTTTAATAAGTTAGTTTAAATTTGGCGCTTTTTTTAAACACAAAAATTTTAATATTGAAGAACAAGCACATAAAATTTTTACTTATTGTACTAATTAATATTATTTTTAACAATTCTTTATGCAAAGCAGATGATCCTCAGCTGTGGATTTTTAATAATTTAAATTTTGTAAAAGAAAGTGATCATGAGCTAACATTAACAATGCATGGTCGTTTTGTGGAAGGAGAAGATTTAAGTCTTTACCAGTTCCAGCCCAAATATGCTTTCAGTTTGCATGACTATTTTTGGGGAGCGTTTAACTATTCTTTTTTTGGAGTTAAAAATAATTCTAAGAATGTTGAAGATGAAGATATATTTTCTAATCAGCATAGATTAGAAATTGAGCTACAACCTAGATTTCAAATAAGCGAGCTGTTCAAATATACTGGAAGAAATAGGTTAGAATATTTGATGAATGAAGATATCAATTATCTAAATCATAGATTTAGACATAGATCAGTTATAAGTTTTGAAGGTTTTAAAGATTCATTTGGTATATTAGTCAGTCAGAGTGAAGTATTTTATGACTTTGGACAAGAAAACTGGAATCAATTCAGAACAGCACCTTTAGGAGTGCGCTTTAAGATAAAAGATTTTCAAATCTCATTTTTGCCTTCAATACTTAGCTTAAGAAAGAAGTCAGACAATGGAGAATCTAATTGGAGCCATAGTTATTTTAGTTCTTTTGAGCTTAGTTATGATTTTTGATTTGTAGAAAAGAAATTACGCTGCAGAATATCAGGAGGTGAGCTTTTGGCAGCACCTCCTGATTTATTAAAAACATAGGTTTTCAGTCTCTAGTTCGTTTGAACACTTTGAGATAAGCACTTAGTAACAAGAGCAATGAAGTCCTGTGAAGATACTTGATGTTCATTGGGACATCCTTGGTGTGACATAAAAGTCGATAGTGCCTTCAATAGACTATCTGCTCGTTCACCAATCTTTAATATTCGAGATATTACATTCGCTAGATCCCAATCTGCGATTTGCATTAGTGAAGAAATAAATCCTTCATCTTTATGTATGCTGTAACTCGCCCCATGCTTAATAGAATCTAGCAAAATCTCAAAAAGCTGTTTTTTCCACTTCTCTTCTTTAACTCCAAAAGGCAAACATTTGGTCTGCTCTGCCAAGGAAAGAAGAGTAGGTAGAAATACTGCTGGATGCTTTTTGCTTCTACGTATCATCTCAGACAAGATGTGTGCTCGTTTTCCTTTACTCCTTGTATTAAAGTAAATACGGTCAATGTAGGAAATCGAAATTTTTGAGATCTCACCTTCAGGACATTCAGCTAACTTAAAAATTCGGTAGCCTAAAGTATCCTTCGCGGTTTTAAGGATTAATAAACTTGCAATTCTGATCGCCGTATCTCGTACTTGTGAAGAACCGTTTTCAACGAGATCTCGTATGTCAAGATCTTCTACACCTTCTAAATGTACATCTGCTTTTGCTTGATCCAACATCTTTGAGACGTTTTTCTTAAAGAAGTCATCACCAGAAGAGTAGCGATCTACATAAGTTGGACCACTTCCAGCTATGTGCAAGCGAGTTAACAGTTCAGGGATCATTTCGATACTAATAGAAGGAATATCCAAGTAAGTTTTTTTATCTTCTTCTCTTTCCTCAAAATAAGCCCAGTCCGCAAAAAAGCGAACAGCAAATTTTGCGTCATCAGAGTTACGTAGACCTGCTGCAATTGCGCCAGTCCAGAATTCACCATAAGTTTTTACTAGCTCTCTTTTAACCACTCGAGAGCCAAGTAACGGCCTGTCTGATTTAACAAAGTTTATGATTTCCTTTGCCAATGGATCATCAATTGGCAGATTAGCAAATACGTTTCTAAGAACACTAATTTGCCGAATTCGTATAAAAGTTTTTTCAAAAATTTCAGATGAATTATTTTTTGCAAACTTTAAGACGAGTTCGAGATACTGCCTAAACCTCACAGGCCCAAAAAACGACAATATTCCCGTATTTGGCGCATAGTCGTATTCTTTTTTTGGTTCAGATTGAATACTAGAAACTATCTTAGCCAAATGAGGCAACACTACATCAGCACTTAGGCTCTCAAACAAAGACTTCAAAAACAATTTTGAGAAGTCATTATGACGAGTGTCCTTAAAGCAATCATCAACAACTGAAAAAATTGATTTCGCAAATTTCTTTGCATAGTGCTGAACTAACTTAGCCCATTGACGTTTTACGGGATCTACCGGATCGTTGGTTACATAGTAACAAGCTTCACCTAAAACTGAGACCAAATAACGAGCAAAAGATTCTGCCTCATGAGTATCTTCAACAATTCTCTCTCCTGCTACAAAAATATCGATAGGAAATTGATCATTTCTTTCTCGATTTTTGAAGGTAATAACGATTTTAGTTCCTTGTATATGAGAACCTCTATGGTGATTTTCATATGCAATATTCAACTGACCTCTGGTTGTTTTGAGAGCATGGATTTCATTTTTCAACATCCAGCTACCGATAATTTCTGGTACGCCATCTTTTGAAAAAACAACTCGTCCTAAGATATCTCCAAGAAAACATTTACTAAGTACTGGCCCTAGACATAAGTTGTCTAAGCCTTTCCTTGAGTTGATTTTTGCAAGAAGACTTTCCAACTTTATTAATGGACGTTCTTTGAAAACAGTTTTTCTCATATACAAATAAGACTCACCAATTTCATTAATGATATCCCACCAATTCAAATCGCGCTCAACAAGCAAATGAGAAGCTTCAATGAAACAGAGTAATCTTTCCTCTAGTTGGGGAGAGTTGCCATAATTATCTTTTATCTTAGCAAAAGTTTGAAGAGTTTTGTAATGCGACTCTACAAAGGTTTTTAGTCCTTCAATAGCAAGCTCTGGTTTGTATCGAATTACAAATCTTAAGATAACTAGCGTTGTCTCAGGATCCTTTGGAAATAATGATGCTGCTAAAGTTATTAGCCTATCAATTCCGAGATTCAAAAAAGCCTGAGTTAGATTGGCTAGACTTTGCATGCAATTTTCGTTACCAGAATAAAACTTTTGATTCCAACTCTTTTCTTTATTTGCATAGCTAATCGATTCAGATAGTTTCCAAACAGCTGATGCAATAATTTTCGGCAGATTTCCTTCTGATTGTGCAAGAAGTTCTAAAAACTTAATGACATTTTGGGGATTATCTTCGCGAATGACGAAATAGTCACTATCATGATAGCGCAAGACCCCGATTCCTAGATTAAAAACCGAACCTAAGCCTTGATACAAATTTGCGCAAACATTTGAATGTTGTGCAACAAACATAGCTTGCTTCGGACTTAGTGCAGCAAGTAACTTAAAAGCAGCATCTCCATAATTACTTGGATCTGTTTGACCTTCTGGAAAAACGAGATTCAAAATCGTAGGTAATTGAGCATCGGAAACATTTGGTAAATTTCCTAAAAGTGTTTCAACTGTTTCAGAAATTGGGGCAGCTATTGGTTTTGTTATCACGACAGTTTATCCTTATAAAAACCTAAAAAAACGCTAAAGAGAGAACATCTCTCTTTTCTGCAGCGCTTTCTCTAACAATAGAAAAAGCGCTTACTACAAATTACCCTTATGAAATTAAAAAAGAACTAAAAACTAGTCTAGAGCTATACTATATAGCGTAAAATTTATTAAGCGCAAATTTGGTGAACAAACTTAGTTAAGGTACTGCCAACAGTAATAAAATGTTATATTACTTCCACAAAACCACAGGAGCGACAAAACAAAATGCCTTTTTTAATTCTTGGATATGACGGAAAAGATGAGCAAGCATTGGATAGACGTTTAGCCGTTAGGCCAGATCATATTAAGCTTGGAGATCAGTTAAGAGAACAGGGCAAGGTACTTTATGGTGTTGCAATGTTAGACGACAACAAAAAAATGATCGGTTCTGTTTACGTTGTAAATATGGATACTCGAGAGGAAGTGGATAAGTATTTAGAGACAGAGCCCTACGTAACAGGTAATGTATGGCAAAAGATTGAGGTACTACCTTGTGCCGTTGGGCCTAGTTTTCTAAATCTAAAATAGGTGTTTTGATTTCAGTGTCGCACCAATTGGTTTTTCTACTTCGGATGTAATTTCACTGCCGAAATCAGATAATTAACAGAATAAATACAGGTGCTTGTATCTAAATTCCTGATTTTTTGCCTATAAGCAAAAAATCTTGCTTGTTTTTTTGCTTTATGGTAAATTTTCAAGATGAAGAGATATCTTGAAAATCAAGTAAAAAAAGACCTAGCAAAAAAAATGGTCTTTATTGGTGGTCCCCGACAAGTAGGTAAAACCACAATATCTAAAAATATTTCTAGTGAAAATTTTACATACTTAAATTGGGATTCTAGTTTAGATAGAGAAATAATACTAAAGCAAGAGTTTCCAGATACTAAACTTTTAATATTTGATGAAATTCACAAATATAAGAGATGGCGAAATTTTTTAAAAGGATACTTTGATAAAAATAGAGATGAAAAACAAATATTAGTAACCGGAAGTGCGAGATTAGATTTTTATAGGTACGGCGGAGACTCATTGCAGGGAAGGTATCACCATTTAAGACTTCATCCACTGTCATACGCAGAATTAAAAATGAGCTCTAATGAAGATTTAATGACGCTATTAAATCTTGGTGGTTTTCCTGAACCCTTTCTTGCTGGAACGGAACTTGAAGCAAAGCGTTGGTCTAGGGAGTATCGAAGTCGATTAATTAGAGAAGAGATTACTAGCATAGAGCAAATAAAGGATCTTGGAACAATGGAGCAGTTAATGCTTCGATTACCCGAGCTTGTTGCAAGTCCACTTTCCGTAAATAGCTTAAGGGAAGACTTAGAAGTTTCATTTAAAGCAGTTGCTAGATGGATTGAAATTTTAGAAAGATTTTACTCCATTTTCAGATTATCAACTTTCGGAAGCCCTAAAATAAAAGCTTTAAAAAAAGAACAAAAACACTATCATTACGACTGGACATTAGTCCCGACAATGCCTGAGCGTTTTGAAAATTTAGTAGCCATGCACTTACTTAAGTGGGTGAATTTTGAAGAAGATACTAAAGGGAGAGACTTAGAACTCAGATATTTTAGAGACCAAGAAAAGAGAGAAGTTGATTTCATTATTACAGAAAATAGAAAACCAATTATTGCGATAGAATGTAAATGGTCAGATGATGAACTAAGCCCTCATTTGAAATATTTCAAAAATAAATTTCCTGAAACTGATTCCTATCAATTAACTGCTATTGGAAAGAAGGATTATGTAAGCGATACTAAAATAAGAGTGATGCCAGCAATTAAGTTTTTAAAGGGATTGGTCTAGCTTTAATTGTCAAATAACCATTTATCTATTTATATGAACTTAAAAAAATACATCTTACAATTTATTATCCTGTTAGTCATTCCCTCATTCGCGCTAGCTTCAGGTGGGGATTCTCAGGAGGCAATGAATCAACTTTTTCTAGGTCTAATTTCAGTTATATTAGCAGCAAAACTTGGTGGTGAAGTTGCAATAAGATTTGGACAGCCAGCAGTGCTTGGTGAATTATTATTTGGAGTTTTGTTAGGAAACTTAACTTTATTTAACATTCACACATTTACTTTTTTAAAAGAAGATCAAACACTAGCTACATTAAGTGAACTCGGTGTTATCTTTTTACTATTTCAGGTAGGACTTGAAACTAATATTAAAGAAATGAAAACAGTTGGAGTCTCTGCATTTTTAGCTGCAGTTTTAGGTGTCATAGTGCCTTTTGTTCTTGGTTTTTTAGGCTCTCACTGGCAGATGCCTGAGGCTAATTACTTTGTTCATATTTTTGTTGGAGCTACTTTAACTGCAACAAGTGTTGGTATCACTGCAAGAGTATTAAAAGATATCGGCAAGATAAAGACTAAAGAGAGTCAGATTATTTTAGGTGCAGCTGTTATTGATGATGTACTAGGATTAATAGTATTAGCAGTAGTAGTTGGGATGATAGAAGCTAGTAGCACAGGTACTGCTATTCAAATTTCAGACATTTTAGTTATTGCAGGCAAGGCATTTGGATTTTTATTGTTAGCAATAGTTTTTGGTCAGTTAATTTCAAAGAAAGTATTCATTATCGCTAACAACATGAGAGTTAAAGGTTTGTTACTTTCAACAAGTTTATTCTTTTGCTTCTTATTATCTTATCTAGCAGCTAAGTCAGGACTCGCTCCAATCGTCGGTGCTTTTACCGCAGGACTAATTCTTGATCCAGTACAATATAAAGACTTGATGGAACAATCCGAAGAAGGCTCTACAATAGAACATTTAATCGAGCCAATAGCAGGACTACTAGTTCCGATTTTCTTTGTTATTATGGGAGCGAGCGTTGATCTAAGTGTTTTTTCTGATACCTCAACACTAGCTTATGCAGGTATTCTGACAGTTGCTGCAATTATTGGAAAACAAGTTTGCGGACTTGGAGTTATTGAAAAGGGAGTTAGTAAATCAGCAATTGGATTTGGTATGATTCCGCGAGGCGAAGTTGGCTTAATCTTTATCGGTATCGGATCTAAACTTTTAATAGACGGAGCGCCAGTAGTAGACGCTAAAACCTTTGGAGCCGTAGTCATAATGGTCATAGTAACAACAATGATCACCCCACCTTTAATAAAGTGGAAGTTTTCAAAGATATAAACACTAAGCAGGGCAGCGTACTCGCCTGCATTTTTCTAGCATCGCACTAGGAGTCGTTACTGAGAGGAGGTAGATATTAAATCCTATAATACTAACTAATAGAATTTATTGTATTTTTGTGAGGGATTCAAGAATGTTATATTTATTTAGTATGAAATTGACAACAGATAAAAATTACGTATAATATTTAAACTTACTACTTTCATGTACGTATATTTTTAGATCATCACAAGTGTTTGTGACTAAAACTCATCTACTTGAAAGAGTAGGCGGAGGTTTGTCATGGATACGCAGAATGAAGGGCAGGTGCAAATTGTTGCAGGCGTCGTAGTTGAGTTTGTTGCTTCAGACATAAGGGACTCTCGTCCCAAAATGTTTCCAACGAAAGAGAAGTTGTTTCGTTTTGCTTTTGCAGGAGAAAACCACGTTTGGTGCAAGCTTGGAGCCGTAATAAAAACGCCTAATGATAAATTTATCTGGGCGCTGTCAGAGTTAGGCTACGGCTATACTCTTGAAGGCGATTTAGGCGAGACTTTGTACAACATTCGCTGCTCTATTTGCAATAAGAGCGCAGGTTGGTCAACTGATCAAGATGCGCAATTTAATTGTTGTGTATGCGCAGCGGAGATTGCCGAGACTTATTAACTTCTTTGTATGTTCTGTAAATGTTTTCTGTTTGGCTTAGGAAGTAACCACTTCTTAAGCCTTTTATTTTCATAACATCTAACTGATTAACAAGTTAATACTAACTTTCTTTCAAACAAAGATAAAAACTTATCTTGAATAATTATTATTTGATAAGTCACATTCTCTATTTCAGCAAATTTAATAATAGAGATATTGAGAGAAGCGGGGAGGGAAGCTCAGGGTCTTTAAGTCTCAATGGGCGGACTTCGAGGAAATTTTTTTCCTCAGCTATATTTAGCTGAAAAAATTTGCGGCACCTCGGAACTGCATTCCAGGTGGAATGCGTGAGAATGAGCCCAGTGAGACTTAAAGACTCTGAGCTTGGGGGCGGCATAGTGTTAGTGATAAATTATTTATTAAAAATCAGATAAATTTTTAGGCGGCACGGAGGCTCTTAGGGCATTGAGCACTGCGAAGATATCTATAACTTCTTGTAAAATTGCGCCCGTTACAGGAGGTAGGTATCCAGCGGAGGCAACTGCCATTCCTATTATACTAAGAGCCATGCCCCCTACGGCGCTTTGTAATAAGATAATTCTTAATCTTTTACTAATGTGAAAAAGTATATCAACCTTACCTAGGCTACTATCAAGTATTACTGCGTCAGCTGCTTCTCCTGTGATTTCTGTATTATTACCAAATGCTATTCCAACTGTTGCCGCAGTAAGAGCTGGGGCGTCATTAATTCCGTCCCCTAGAAAGATTGTTCCGGCTTTTAATGTTTCCTTTCTTACTAGTTCTAGTTTCTGTTCTGGGCTCTGACCATAAAAAACTTCGGATATGCCGATATAGTCTGCTAAATATTTTACTTCACTTTCTCTGTCGCCAGAAACAAGCATTACCCTATGTATGTCGTGATTAGGCTTTAAATGTTTTATAAATTCTATTCCATCAGCTCTTGGTTCATCTCTAAAACGTAGAACGGCTGCAAATTTATCATCGATGATTATAAAACATTCCATACCAGAAGCGACTTCGGGTAAAGTATTCTCTAGATTTGGATAATCTTTAAGGTATTTTTTTCGACTAGTTATATGAATTCTTTTTCCTTCTACAAGTGCTTTTAGACCATTTCCAGGTAGCTCCATTACTTCTTTAGCATCTTTTATAGAGAGCTTACGAAGTGCAGCTTCTTCAAGTATAGAGCTAGAAAGAGGATGTTTTGAATATCGTTCTACGCTTGCTGCAAGAGATAATATTTCATCTTGAGAAGTAGTATTGGAAGCTCCATCAGCTAAAATTATTTCTGTAAGTTTTGGTTTGCCGTAAGTTAATGTTCCCGTTTTATCAAAAATAGCTACACTACAAGTGCTAATTTTCTCAAGTATTGCAGGATCTTTTATGATGATTCCTACTCTAGCTGCTAAGGATATTGAGCTGATTATTGCAACTGGAATTGCTATTAATAAGGGACATGGAGTAGCGACGACTAATACTGAAAGAAATCTAACCGAGTCTCCAGTAAATATCCAAGTGCCTATCGCGAGTATTAGAGCTATCGGAGTATACCAGGCTCCAAGTTGATCACCTAGGCGTCTAATTCTTGGTTTATGTTGTTCTGAGTCTCTCATTACTTTCATTATCTTTGAGTAACGAGAGTCGCTAGCAATTTTAACACATTTAATTGTTAGAGCTGATTCACCATTAACAGAACCAGAAAGCACTGTTGTACCAGGTGCTTTAGAAACCTGATATGGCTCTCCAGTTAAATACGATTCATCCATAGAACCGTGCCCTTCAACGACAGTGCCATCTACTGGACATAGTGCATGGGGAAAAACAACTAATAAATCATCTATTTGAATTTCACTTATTGGAACTTCTTTTAGTCCTGTACTATCTTTTTTTTGTGCAACAGAAGGCATTCTATTTGCTAGTGCATTTAATACTGAAGAAGCACTTTTTACTGCATAGGCTTCAAGTACTGCTCCGCCAGAAAGCATTAATACTACTAATACGCCAGCTAAATATTCGCCTAGAAAATAAGAAGTAACAATTGAGATAGCAGCTAATAAATCTGATCCGAATTCTAATTCTAAAACTTTTAAAAATAATTTCAGTACTAATGGTAAGCCACAAATTAATAGTACTAGAAGTAAATCATAATCATTTGATAAAAAATAAATACTAGAGAACTGTTCTGGAAATATAAATTTTTCTACTAAGTGTAGAAGTACTGCTATTAGAGATATAAAAGCTATTGGCTTTTCTAGCCGCGCTATGAAGCGATCTATTATTTCTGTTAGTTCTCTTAGTTTTGACATAATCAAAGAAAATTTATCTTTAAAGGACCAAGATAAATTTTTAGATTATTGTTAGCGCCCGAAGCTACTAGCTTCTCTCACGTTATTAACTGATCTAATTATCTCAGACTTTGGACTTGGTTTTGGTTCTACTTCTACATGGTTTTTAATTACAGTACTAGGGTTATTTTGAATAATACCGCCACCTACTACTGTGTTTGTCTGTATATTTTGTCTAACCTGTGTAACCGTATTACTTACTTGTGCAATATTTGTTGTTGGCTCAGACTTTTGGTTTGCAGAGCTCTCTTCTTCTCTTTTTAGTTTTTCTTCTTCTAGAGAGATTTCTCTCAGTCTAAGTTCATAATCTCTAATAGCAGCAGTTTCTTCTGCAATTTTTTTATTGCAGTTTTCACTAGTTATTGCTTCTTGATTACGCACCTCTTGTAAAAGTCTGAGATCATATTGTGCACCATATTTTTCTTTAATGTTTATAGACTTTATTTTTAAGTCATGAATAATGGACTCATTCTTAGATTTTTCTTTTACTTGTTCTACTATTTCTTCTTGAATAATAATCTCTTCTTTCTTTTCTTTTATTGGTTTATTTGAAGCTTCAAAAGACTTTTCAGCTTCAGTACAAGGCTTTGAAGTCCAAACTCCTTTGCACAAGGAAATATCCTCAGAAAGTGAAATGTTTGGCAATGCTATTATTACAGAGAAACATACACAGTAAGTATAAGAGTAAAAATTTTTCATTGCTATTTATGTTTATGTTTCTTCAAGTATGCTTTACGCTTTATCTTCTCGCACTATATTTTTCTCTACTTAATACTTCTAGTACTAAAACTAATACCCAAGCAATTAAAAACGGCCAAATAGGAACTACCTTAGAAGGTTCGGCATTATCTTCAAATATCTTAATATTCTTTTCTTCGGTTTTGTTATTGCTTATAATTTGGCTTGTTTCTTGATGTATTCTACTTAAAAGGTCGTAATTTATCCCCCCGCCTTTTTTCTCTCCTAGGTCATTTAAACTAATAGTTATTCCTAGCTCGTTAAAACTAAAGTCACCTGCTTGTATCTTAGCTAAATAGTCGCCTGCCGTATTGATTTCGCCTTTTCCTATATATAGTCCTGGCTTAATTTCATTTAGTATTATCTGAGATGAGCCTTTACTATTATCTAAGGGTGTTAAGCTAATACTGCTAGATTTATCTTTTGTTTGGCTTATTGAGGCTTTATCATAGATAAATAATTCAAACTTTATTTCACGTCCTTCGGCTGAATATCTAAAATCAAACTTTGGAATATCTTTTACTCCACCTGAACTTTTTCCATCAACATCCTTTGACATCTTACTAACTAGCGTAACCAGATCTTGCCATTTTAACCACGGAGCACTCCATCTACCTTGGATATCTGTTGCTAGGGCATAGACCTTACCATTTCCTTTTTTCCAAGAAGCAAAAAGTGGGAATTTTTTATCGCCCTTCAATACTTCTGCTTCTAATCTAGCTGCGTCTTTTAGTTTAGTTTCTACAAATCCTGCTAGTTCAGGAGCTGGACTAAGTGATTCAAAAATTCCAGATACTGCTTTTACTGGATAAGAAGATTGTTCTTTTATGGTATCTTCTCCTACTGCAATCTTCACATCTTCTAGGAAAATTTTCGGGAGCCTTGAGGCATCAAGAGTTTGATAAAAACTACCTTTAGTACTTTTTGCTAGATATTGAAGAAAGGCAACATCCGCCTCATATCCAAGACCTACAGTTGAAATCGTAATTCCTCCCTGTCTTATTTTATTTATAGTATTAGAAAATGCGTCACTATTAGATTGAGGAATTTGCCCGTCAGTTAGAACAATAATATGTTTTCTACCGACTTTCATTTCAGCTAATCTAAGATTAGCTAGAGCTAATGCAGGTAGTAAGTTTGTATGCCCTTCTGCATTTAAATTTGCCTGTAAGCGGTACTTTGCGTCTTTTTTTACTTCTGCTACTAGATTAATCTCAATAACTGATAATGGCCCTTGATCAAAGCCGATAACACCAACATAGTCAGTATCTTTTAATGATTCGATAGTGCTAAGTGCCGCTAACTTAGCAGCCATGATTTTCCCTTGTTCTGCCATACTTCCAGACTTATCTATTACTATCATGACAGCGGAAGGTAGCTTTTCTACTTTAGATCTTGGCGGTACAGAAGAAAGCGGCGAGAGATCTTCTAGTATGCTGTTTGCATATTTACCTAAACCAAAACTTGAGTCGCCTCCTAGTATACTAAGGTCTCTTCCTGTATTGATTACATGACTATTTAATTGTTCAAGAAATTTATTACTTAAAAGATCTTTTGGTACGTCGTTTAGGATTATACTTGAGTATTGCTCTAGATTACTTGGTAAAGAATCACCGTTTTTAAGATCAATATACTCTATGTCGGTTTGTAAAACAGCAAAGATTCTTCTTAGTAAATTAGCTTCTTCTTTATTTGCATTTACTACTAGTATTTTTAAGTTTTCTTTAACATAAACCCATCTTGATAATGAGGAGTTCGTTTCTTCATCTAAAGAAATAGTTATTTTATGTCTTCCTGGAGCTAGATTATTGAAAGTCTGATCATAAAGATTACTTTCAAAGGGTAGTAGTGAAAGCTTTTTCTTATCGATGAGTTTATTATCTAATAAAATATTTGCTTGTGAACCCTTTACTTCTTTATTGGAAGGATTTTCGATAGTATAATTAACTTTTAGTTCCTCACCTTGAGTAATTATAATCGGAGCTGTAATATTTTTTACTAATATTTCCTGCTCTCTTAGTAGGTTTGCATCTATATACAAAGGCTCAATAGTTATTCTTGATTTTTTTAATTCTCTTATTCCTTCATCTGTTACTTGAGATAGGTCTTGCCCATCTGAACATAGTTTTATTTTAGTATCTTTGTATTTTAGAGAAAGTTCTTTGAAAATTTTTCCTAGGTCAGTAAGCTTAGAGCTAATATCAGAAGATCCTAGCTTCTCCTTTGATAGGGAATCTACAGAATAATAAATAATATTTTCATCATTCGTTGACAATTTTTCACAAGCTTTAACTGCATCCTCGCCCATACTGAGAGAACTATCAATAACAAATATCTCACCTTTAGTCGGCGTTTCTTTTGTTACTGAACTTATTTGAGGTGGATAGATTGCAAATATTAGGAGAGAAATTTGTATGAACCTTAGAATTAAGCTGCGTTTGCTTCGTTTATTACTAAACCCTAGCCATGAAATAAATATAAAACAAACTAATAGAAGATAAGTTAGATAACCAAATTCAAAATTAAGACTTGAACTTTCTGAAATTTTATAAGTAAAATTTAGCATCTCTAAACTTCCCTTCTCAGTATGATGACTAGTAACAAGTCAAGAAGTAGAACTAAGATAACTAATAGTAAAAGTGAGAGCATTAAATTTTTATTAAAAGTATTCTTTGGTGTTGAAAGCTTAATTTCTTTTAGTTCTGGGATAGTTAATTCTGTCTGAGTATGGGTTTCACTTTCTTCTAGACTAGTTGATATTTGAAGAGCACCATTTTCTAAGCTATTTTTTCCGCTGTATAGATTACTCAAAGAATTTAAGAGCAGTATGCTAGCAGCTGCATTCCTTGATCCTTCAAACGGTAGAAGATCAAAGCCATATGTAATAACTTTATAATTATTTATTACACCACAAAGAGCAATTGGTCCTTTTTCGCTCATTAGTAATAGATTTCCCCAGCTTGGAGGATCAAATACTAAAGAGTTACCAATATTAAAATTAGTGTAGTTTACATACCTTGTAATGGAGCTATAAATATCCCAACTTGTAATTTTTGGATTTTGTACTGGAGGATTTATTTTTAGATTTTCATTACTTTGATTTGGAAGAATTACGATAGTATTAGAAGTTACCTCTTTGGGAAAAGCAGTTTTGTAAAATATTTTTAATGAAGATTTAGAAGAGTTTACTTCTTTAGTAATGCTAATATTACTTTTTAAGGCTATTTCTAAAGACTTTTTAATTGTATCAAGCTCATCATAATTTAAATCTGAAATGAGCTCTATGACATCTTTTGTTTCATTAAAGCGGACAGGAATTATGTTATCAAGTGAGATACTATCTTTAATAGATAAGGAGTAAATCTCTAAAATATATGAATCTATAAGTGAAGATTCTATACTTGATATTGGAATTTGAAAGCTAGTCTGCTGCAGGTTTCCACTATTCGCCTGTATATTAGATTCATAGATACTTTTATTGTCTTTTTTATTTTTTAGACGGTACTTAAAAGTTGCATTTCCATTTCCTGAGTATGAATAATATAGATTACAATCGTATGTATCGGATGTTTTTGTACATAAGATGTCATTTAATGAAATATTTCTAGAAGATACAAAAGAATCTGAAATTATTTTAATTTCGTTATTAGTATTTATTATATTTTTATCAGTCGCTAAAATTAATTTATCAGATGGAAACTTCTTTATTGTTCCTAATAAATTTTCTTGTAACCCGTCTTCACAGTTAATAGCTTTTACTTTGCTTAAATATTCACTAGCTTCAGCTCTAGTGAGATTTTCTCTATTACCATCAAGCTCCTGAAAACAAGTAGTAACTATATTTATATTTTGCCAGTTTTGTAACTCTGTAAGAATTGAAGTTGAAGCTTTTTCAAACCTACTTTTATTAGAATCATCTACAGCTGACATACTAAGTGAATTATCAACTAAGACTGTAAGTACATTAGTTTTGTTGTTTAAGATTAAACACAAGAGTATTGCACTGACAATCAGAAGCGCTAGAGCTTCTAAAAAAAAACGAAAGGGTATTTTAATATTTTTATGTGTAAGTACTCTTTTCGGAAGTTTTTTTATTAAAAATAAACTTAAGACTTTATTAGCCTGATTAACATTTCTATTCTTATAGGCATTATATACAAGAAATATTGATATACATGTTCCAAGTACAGTAGAGGCTATCAGTAAGGGTAAGATCATTTTGTTTAGTAAAGCACTCTAGATTTAACTAACTTTTCAAAAAGAAAATCTTCTATTTTAGTATGTTCTTCTACTTCAAAGTAAGAGGTTTGAAATTTAGAACAAATATTTTCTAGTTCCAAGTAATGTAAGTTTGTAAGCTTCTCTAAGGCTTTAATGTCTTCTTGTCTAACTTCGCTTTCTATTATTTCTTCTGTTTCATGATCCTGTATTGGACCAAGCATTGATTCTGGTTTTGATCTAATTGAAATAACTGTAGAATCATAGTTTTTCACTTTAAGTAGAGACAGACAGTCATGAGCTTCGTTTGTTTCAAACATGAAGTCTGAAATTATAAAAACTTTTGCAGGAAGTTTTACCCTAGCCATACATAATTTTATACTTGTAGTGAGGTTAAATGTTCCTGTAGGTAAGCTCTTGTTTAGAAGAGATTCTATTATATTAACACTTCTTGGAGAAGAAGAAGCTTGAGTAACACACACTTCTGGTAATACTAGTACTGCTCTTGTTCCACTTCTAACGGCTATATAATAAAGTGCTAGTGCTAGTTTTTTAACAAAATTACCCTGACTAGATAGGATTAGAGATTTTGAAAAATCTAATAGAATGATAGAAGTAATTTCTTGTTCTTCTCTATATATTCTGGAATAAAGTTTTTCGGTTCTTGCTGCTGAGTTCCAATCTATACTTCTAAAATCATCACCAGGGGCATATTCTTTATATTCTGAGAACTCTAATCCCTGACCTCTTCTTTTTGATTTATGTTGTCCTTGTCTGTAGCCAAGTAGATCCTTCTTGCTTCTAAGATAAAGCTTATCTATTACTTTTATCTCAGATAAGGAAAGTAGATTCATCTATGCTACTCTAAATAAGGGCATTTATAATTTCCCGAGATCTTTAATTATCTGATCAGAGGTTACGCTATCAGCATCGGCCTGAAATTGTAATATTATCCTATGTCTCAATGCTGGTAATAACACTTTCTTTATATCCTCTACCGCAACGTTCATTCTACCTGCTCTAAGTGCTTCTACTTTAGCAGATAGTATTACTGCTTGAGCTCCTCTAGGCCCAGGCGAAAATCTAATGTATTGCCTAGTAATGTTTGGAGCTAAGCTATTTTCAGGATTCATAGAGGTTAAGATACTAACTAAATAATCTTGCGCTGCCGGAGGTAAGATTACTTTTCTTACAAGAGTTTGCATTGCTTGCACTGTCTCAACTTCTTGTCCTGTAGGAAGAATTTGTTGTAAATTTGGTGTCTCTCTTCCTGTTGTTCTAACTAAAATTTCTTTTAGTTCATTTGCATTAGGAGAGGGAACTAAAACTTTAAAAATAAATCTATCTAGTTGAGCTTCTGGTAGTGGATATGTACCTTCAAGCTCTATTGGATTTTGAGTCGCTAAAACAAAAAAAGGCTTTGGTAGAGTATAGGTTGTTCCTAAAACAGTTACCTGCTTTTCTTCCATTGCTTCTAGTAGAGCTGATTGCGTTTTAGGGCCGGCTCTATTTATTTCGTCAGTTAGTAATAGCTGAGTGAATATTGGACCTTTTCTAAACTGAAAATCTCTAGTTCCATCCTCTTTTACTATTAAGATTTGAGTTCCTGTTATATCAGATGGCATCAAGTCAGAAGTAAATTGAACTCTTTGAAATGTAAGGCCAAAAACTTTAGAAAATGTTCTTACTAATAATGTTTTACCGACACCAGGAGGACCTTCTAGAAGAACATGCCCACCTGCGAATAGTGCAGTCAGAGTATTAGTTATTGTCTCGTTTTGCCCAACGATTGCTTTTGATATTTCATTTTGTAATTTAGAAAAAATTTCTCTAAATTCTGATACTGCTTCATCTACTGGGATACTTGCCATTATTTATTTAATCCTATCACGATATTCTAAGGGTATTGGTTGTTTCGACTTTTGTATATCTTCTTTTGGTTTTGTAAAATCTCCCAAGTCTATTTTTGATTTTGCACTTGAAAGAGATTCTTTTTGTTCTTTAGAACCTATTTGCTCTCCTCTACCTTCTGGTTTTGTTTCTTCCCCAGTTATTTTTACCTCATCGAGAATTGCTTGACTAGTACTTAAAGGAGCAGTTCCGCCCTTACCGTCTTTTTTACCTTTGGTCTCTTCATCAGCTTGACCAAGAGTCTCTGAGGATACTTTAGAGTCTTTTGAGGTAGGGTCTTTTGGTGGACTGTTCTTTTGCGGATTACCATCCTTAGGGCTATTTTCTCCATTGGACGGTTTATTTTTATCGCTTGGATCTTGTTCTGTAGAGTCTTCGTTCTTTTTATCTTGTTCTTTCTTATTTTTTTCTTCTCCGCTTTCTTTTTGCCCTTTTTCACCTTTTTGTTGGGCTTCTTTTTCTCCTTCTTTTTTGCCGTCTTTTTTACTCTCTGTGTCTTTTTTAGCTTCTCCTTGTTTGGAGGACTGTTGCTCAGAATCTTTCTTGGAGTCTGAATCTTTATTTTGTTCTTTTATTTTTTCTATTGTTTCTTCGAGCTTACTTTTAGCATCTTTATTATCATTTCCTTGTTTGCCTTCTTTTCCTGCATTGTCTTTTTGATTAGCTTTTGAATTGGCATCATCTTTTTGGTCTTTAGGAGACTGCTCTTTTTGTTGTTGATCGCCCTTAGTATCTTTAGAATCTTTTTCTTTTACATTCTTATCTGATCCATTTGTTTGCTTGGAATTTTGAACATCGGTATCTTCTTTTTTATCTTGTTCTTTTCCTTCTGTATTTTCTTTCTTTTCACCACTTTCCTTATTTTCACTACCGGACTCAGAAGGTTGATTTTTATCTTGACCTTTTTCTTTCGAGTCTTGGCTTGAGCTTGGGTTAGTTTGCTGAGCAGAGTTTTTATCGTCTTTGTTCTGTTCTTTTTCGGAGCCCTGCTGTTGATCTTTGCTTTGTTGCTGTTCTGAACCCTGCTGCTTATCTGAGTTTTGCTGTTTCTCAGTACCTTGTTCTTTTGATGAATCCTCTTTTTGTGATTCTTGCTTTTGATTAGAGCTTTGTTGTTTTTCTGAGCCTTGCTGCTCTTTCTGCTCAGAATTTTTTTGCTCTTGTTCTTGAGACTGTTGTTCTGAACTTTTTTCTTGATTGTCTTTATTTTCTTCTTCGTTTTGCTTGGCGCTTTCTTGTTCTGGGTCCTTAGATTGATCTTTGTTTGTCTCTTTGTTCTTTGTGTTATTTTCTTTTTCTGAAGAACTTTTATTCTCTTGTTTGATTACTTCCTTAACAGTATCTTCTTCGAGCTGTCTTTCTAAAGCCAAAGATTTTTTTTGCACAATTTCAGAGCTAAGATCGTTAACTAAAATAGTATCTTTAAGATCTTCTACTAAACTTAAGGTTTCCTTGGAGAGTACCGAATTTTCTTTTTCTAATTCGGTTTGAAGAGAGGCGATGATTTCTTTATTTAGAATATTATCTTTAAAAGTTTCTTCTAGTTGTTTTGTTTTGACTTCAATTTTGAAGAGTATAAAAATTAATAAAACGAAAAGAAAAATAGGAAGAAGAGATTTTTTTGTGAGGGTAAAACTAATGCCATTGTAGTCGCTCTTTTTACTTAATAAATTTTGTAGCTGATTAGCAATAAATTTTTTTATCGCTATTTCTTCTTTTGTTGCGTCTTGTTTATTTTCTAGGTAGCAGTAGGTAGAAAATTTTTCAGTTGAAGCGTGCTTCTCATCTAATTTTTCTGCAATCCAATAATCATTTATCTCCGTTATCTTCTTGTATATTAGAAATATTATGACGACCGCTAAGACTAAGCTAGTAAAGGCAAATATATGCCAGCTATATCCGCTTAAATAAGGAATTATTCCAATTAAGCTTAGTTTTGAGAAAACAAAAAAAGATAATATTAGACAGAGTAAATAGATCAATAAGTTTATTGATCTAGATAAACGAGCTTTCAGTAAGCTATCTTTTATTATCTTAGTTAAATTGTTCATTTTCTATTTAAATATTATGAACGGTAACTTATCTAAGGTGATTATTCGAGAGTTTTATCTCTTACTAAGCTTCTCTTTATATGTCTTTTCATCAAGTGAGAAAATTAACTCATTTTTCCTATCTCTAAAAAAGTACAAAAACTCTGTATCCGCAGGAAATAGCGCAGCTCTGATTGATTCTAATGAAGGATTGCAAATTGGAGTCGCGGGTAGAGATGGCTTTATGTAAGTATTATAAGGACCTGGATTTAACTTGTCGCTTTCTTGAAGTATGTAGTTTGGAATATTTTTTTTATAATATAACAAGGCTTTATCGTTTTCTAGGGGCATGTATAGAGCCAATCTATTATGATAGACTGATGATATTTTAGCTTTTTCAGACTCTGTGAAGCCAGTTTTTTCAAGTAACGAAGCTAATATAAGAATGTCGTAATTAGTTAGTTTTAGTGATTTAGCTCTATCTGTAAATTCAGGAACTTTAGTAGAAATATCTCTCTGACTAGATAATATAAGAGTTTCAACAACTTTTTCGGCAGTGATCGGTCTTGAAAAAGTATGATTACCAGGTAGAAAATAACCTTCAGGATGAGCTGCTCCAAGGCGTAGTTTAATCATTAAGCTACGCTTGGTCATTGCGCTTAGAATTTCTGGTTTTTCAAAAAGCCCTGATTCGGCAATTGAGTTTGCTATGTCTTCGTAAGTTTGTCCTGCTCGTATTGTAAAAGTTCTTACTACTTTATCACCTTCTTTTAGTTTTTCTATTATTTTTTTAGGAGAAAGAGCTGGGCTTAGTTCATACTCACCAGGGTTAATTTTAAATGTTCCACCTGATTTTGCCTCAGCTTTTTTTAGTAGATAAGAAGTACCAAATGCACTTCTTACTATGTTTTTTTCTGCAAGAAGTTCGGCTATTTTTTCTAAGTCTGTTTCTTCTGGGATTATAATAGAGATACTATCTTTTGCACCAACTTCAGCAGGTCGTAAAAATATAAGATTAACGATCACTAGTGCGATAAAAATAGGAATAGTGATTGCCAAGTAGTAAGGAGCAATATTTCCGATTTTAGAGAGGCTTGAATCTTTCATTATTTGTTACTTGATAGAAAGCTATTTAAGATTATTGAAGCAGATATTTGATCTTTTTTTTGCCTACGTGACTCGCCCCTAAGTTTTGATCCTGGCTTTGAGCTAGAAAGAACTCTCTCTGCTTCAACAGAAGTAAGCCTTTCATCGTAATATTTAATTTCTATATTGTTCATTGAGCTATCATCTAAAGCCATTTTTAGTTTTTCGCAAAACTTTTCAACTAGTTTTGTTTGTTCAGTTTTTTCACCTGACATCGATATTGGATAGCCTAGAACTATTTTAGTTATAGATTGTTTCTGGCATTCTTCTACGAGATCGCTGAGGGCTATTTTTTCTTGTCCTAAATAATCTAGCGATTTAGTGCTGGAAGTTCCGTAGAGCATTTCATCTGAAATTGCTATACCGATCCTTTTGTCCCCGAAATCTATGGCCATATATCTGCTTTTACTTTTTTGCATATTCCTGCACAGCTCAAATGCTTACTGAATTTGTGTATAAATTTGATTTCTTCTTCATATCGATTTATCAAGTCCAATAATCTAACTTTTTACTGCAAGAATGGGAACTCCCAAACCAAAAAGATTTAATACAGAAACTCAAGATCAAGTAATTGGCATTAAGCACTCTCTTGCAGATCAAAAACTTCCTAATGATAATGCAAATAGGAGTTCTGTTTTTAGCGCATTGATTACTGCACTAGTTTCTTCTCTTATATTATTTATAGCACTTTTTATTGCATATTGGATTATACCTTGGCAAAAAATACACGATACTTTTTTCTCTCTTTTGTCTAAAGAAGTTAGTGTTGATACTGGGCCATTGATTTACTCTCCAGACTTTAGTCCTGTTAGTCTAATTTCTCCATCTAACCTACCAGTTTTTGAAAAAGCCACAATTTCCACTCGTTTAAACTCAGGCGCTAATATTAACGAGCTTCTACAATCTCATGGATTCTCTAAAGAGGAATCAAGCGGAGCTTATCAGGCATATTTAGAGATTTCAGAAAAAGAGAATATTACACTTAAGTCAGGTTCAGTTGTCGAAATCTTTTTTACAGATGACATCGGTCTTAGTGAGTTAACTATTACACTGGATTTAGAAAATAAATTAAAAATTTATAAGTCATCTTCAGGTAGGTTCATGTCTGAGATTAGTAAAATTAAAGCAGTGACAAAAGAGAGGATTGTTGTTGGTTCTATTGAAAGCTCATTTGCTGCTTCGGCGAATAAGCTTGGGCTTAGTTATGATATCGTTGATGATCTTGTCGATATTTTTAGTGATAGAGTGTCTTTCCACCGTGACTTTAGAAAAGGCGATCGTTTTACCATTATATATACAGAACAAGAACTAGTAGATGGTAAGAAGACAACTAATGGGCCTATACTAGGAGCAGCATTAGAGGTACGAGGTCAACATTTAGTAGCTATAAGATTTGTTGGAGCTGATGGAAAGCCAAGGTTCTTCAACGAAAAAGGTGAAGAAATAGGGAATACATTTTTAAGATTTCCACTTAAGTTTTCAAAAATTAGTAGTTACTTTTCTACAGCTAGGTTTCATCCAGTTTTGAAAATTAATAGACCACATCATGGCGTAGATTTTTCTGCTCCAATTGGAACTCCTGTGAGAAGTGTTGCTTCTGGTATGGTAAGTTACGCAGGAAGAAAAGGTGGTCATGGTGTTATAGTAGAAATAAGACACTCAGCAAGATTTACAACAGGATATTCACACTTATCTAGTATTGCTCCGGGAGTTAGGCAGGGAAGTAAAGTAGAGAAGGGGCAGCTTATCGGAGCTGTAGGAATGACTGGTTTAGCTACAGGTCCTCATTTACATTTTAGTTTATACGATAAGGGAGTATACGTTGATCCTTTAAAAACCGATCTACCTCAATCAGATGAACTATCTAAAGGGTTAAAAATAGGCGAGCAGTACCTTCAGCGCGCGTTATTTACTCTAGAACACTATCAAAAAATTGCAGACAGCAATCTTCTTCAAGGTGGGAAATAATATGCTGACTGTAAAATTAAGATCGATAGCCACAGGTGGTGAAGCTGTTGGTGAAGTGGAGGCAGTATCTTCTTCAGAACATGAACATTTACTGGGAATTACTACTTTTGTGCCATACGGAGCACCAGGGGAGAAGGTTTTAGTATCTTTAGAAGAGGAAAAAGGAAATTTCATTAGAGGTAATTTAGTCGAAGTTTTAGATCCAAGTCATAGCAGAACTGATCCTGAATGTGCTTATTATGGATCATGTGGCGGTTGCCAGCTTCAGCATATCAATTATATTTCTAGTCTTGATGCTAAATATCAAATGTTGATAGGGGCGATGAGGGCAGGGAAGTTACCTAGTAATGTTATTGATTCAGTTCTTCCGATTGAACAAAGTTTAGCTTATGGATATCGCAGGCGAATAAACTTACACATAGATTCTTCAGGAACTATTGGTTTTTATAGGCCAAATAGTCGAAGTTTAGTAGTCGTAGATTCTTGTAGTATCGCAAGCAAACAAATTAGTGATTTTATTCCTAAGATTCAAGCTCTAGGACATGAAATTAAGGGTAAGTTTAATTCAGTGAGCATAGAAGAAGATACAGAAGGAGTTATTGCTGTATTTAATGCTCCTTATGAACTTAGTGACAAAGAATTATCTACTATTCATAGCACTCTATCAAAAAATTTAAATCGTTATTTAGTTGTTTCTGGGACAAAAGTTTACCAAGGAACGGGGTCTCCATTCTTAGAATTAAGAGTCTCTCCAACAATGAAGATAAGAATTCCGGGTGGTGCATTTTCTCAAGTAAACTGGGAAATAAATCAAAAGCTAATTAACTTTGTATTATCATGTTTAGAAGTTAATGATTCTAAGCCAGTTTATGATCTATATGCAGGAGCTGGGAATTTTACTATCCCTATTGCTAAAAGTGGCCGCCATGTAATTTCTGTCGAATGTGACACAAGGCTTGCTAGCTATGGTAGGGAGAATGCTTCTAAATTGGGGCTTTCATCCAAGGTGTCTTATCATGATGAGTCTGTAGAATCTTTCTTGAAGAAGAATAAAGGTAATCTAAGAAGTGGAGATGTCATCTTAGATCCTCCCAGAAGTGGTGTTGGTCCTTTAGTTAAGTCTCTAAAATTCGCTAAAAAAATAGTTCTTATTTCTTGTCACTTACCTAGTTTTGTTAGGGATCTGAGAGGACTAATAGAGCAGGGATTTACAGTTAAGAAAATAAAACCTTTTGATATGTTTCCTCAAACAGCGTATTTAGAAATTACTGCCTTACTTGAGCTGGAGTAGTTTTTTTTCTCTCGTATACTTTTTCTGGTTTCTTTTCTGGAATAGTATAGATCATAAGCATTACGGTACTAACTAGTTCTCCTAAGTTTTTTATTTTTTCAGCAGAAATGTTATCTATCTCACCTTCGAGGTAAACAACTCCGACTGGATTTTTCTGATTTATTGGACTGACATAAACAACGATAGGCTCTTTTCTCTTACCATGCCCTTTTGCTAGTTGAGATTTTTTTTCAGTGAAAGCATCTCTGATTAAGCTATTATTAAAATTACCTGAATATAGTGGTGATTCTTCAGCTCTTACAAATGTTGGAGTACCTTTTCTAAATACTGG
The DNA here is from genome assembly GCA_027487795.1 of Pseudomonadota bacterium. Classification (GTDB taxonomy): domain Bacteria; phylum Bdellovibrionota_C; class UBA2361; order SZUA-149; family DAOLCO01; genus JAIYCX01. The sequence continues at coordinate 85,113 of JAIYCX010000012.1, forward strand.
TAGTAGGCTTACATCAATCGGACTTACTGCAAATATTAATGTGCTACTTATGCCGCTTTTTTCTAAAGTCGTATGTAAAAACTTTTTTAGAAGTTCTTTACCATCTTCTTTATTATGAATATTACAAACTAGATTTTGTATTTCTGTAGAATCATCTAATCCCGCTTTTCTAGCTAATCTTGATACTTCTATTCTATCATTTACTTTACCCGAAGCGATATGTTCTATGTCTACAGATATTCCTGGAAAAATTCCAGGGAATTTTTTTGAATATTCAGAACATGTCTTTCCAGCAATTTCATAAACTTTTGCTAAGCCTTGTTCGCCTAAAGACTTCGTTAGAAAATTCATTAATTCTTTAGTTTCTTTTTTATTAATTGAGTTGGGAAGAGTGCTGTGAATTTGAGAAAAATTTTCTCCAAAAGTACAAATACAATCTAGTCTGTTGTGTATTGAGCTTGTTGAAATACTTACGCTAGTTTGAAGTGGAATTTTGTTGATCATCTTAGAAATATTTTCACCAAACCCCATTTGTAGAGCAACTTTTGCTCCTAAAGTAGAAGGAGTAAATCCAAATATATTTGATAAAACTGTATCTAAGGTAGTATCTAATGGGCTCCCAGAAACTATAGCTACTGCTTGTTCGAATTGTCTAGGATAGTTCCAAGCTAATAAGAGCCTACCTAATGATTTTAAACTCGCTATAGTATAAGCTGTTCCTTTTTCAACATTGAATGTAGGTCCAAGAGATTCTGTAAGTGTGGAACAAAGTATATTTTCTTTTATCAATTCTAGTTGAAAACTGCTCGCGTTAACGAGCCTATCGCGACAATATAATTTACTAAATTCTTCAAAGAGAGGAAGTAGCATTTTAAACTGATTACCAGAAGAGAAGTGACTAGTCGATATTCCACTTTGAAAGCTACTTTTATCTGCAAGTATTCTTATTGTGTATAGATATAAACTGATATCTTTTTTTAGATCTTCTATTAAACTAGAAATAGAATTTTCGTAATAATTATCTTTTATTTTTACGGTTACGCTTTGAACTACTTCTTTTTGAGCAGGTATCCATAATTCCCAAACTTTTTTTGAGACACTGTCTATATCAAAATTTGTATCTTGGGTTATTAACAAAACGGACACCTTACTTAAATTTACATTAATCTGAGTAAGGCAAGAAGTCGGCCAATTTGTATAAAGGTAAAATAATTAGCTTTTAGTTATAAAATGACTAAGAAAAATTGCTAGGGTGTAGGAGATACGTTACCCTAGCTATGTAATTTTTAGTTACTTGTATTAGCACTTGGACTGTATATTGAAGAAACTGATATCTTATTTAATCTTAAGTATACAGATAGTTGGCCTCTAAAGATTATAGAAGTAATTAAGGATCTCTTTGATATAAATATTTTTATGATATCTTAACTCTTGGTTCTTTCTTTGGTTTTAAATAGGAGGAATATTATGGGTGTTGATAAACAAAGAGCAAAAGATGCGATGGCGAGAGGTAGTGCTAGCAAAGTTGATGGCCTAACCGACGCTAAGATTGGTGTTTACTTTAATCACGAAGGAAGATGTTTGAAATCTAACTGGGATGAGTTAACTCGAGCACTTGGATTAAGTTTTGCTGACAGAGCTAAGCTTAGTGAACGTCTTTCTAAGTTGGGACTTTCGCCACCTAAAAAGTAGTACTTAAAGGTTAATACATTGAGACTAGAGTCATCTAGTCTCTCTTTTTAGTTTTAACATATTGAGAATAGGACTGTTCCTAAAAAATTTAGAACCTACTAGTAAGTCATCTTGCCATATCACACTTGTCAAACAATGCGCTGAATCCCATGTATTCAGCGCTAAAAGTTCAATAGGCTATCTACTGAGCAGCCATATAAGCAAGAACTTTGTCTAAGTTTCCTGCTCTTTCGCCACATTTTAAGAAAGCTACTACAGATGGTAGTGCAAACTCGGAGTCGATTGCGGCACAGGCTTCACTTAGGGTTGATCCATTACCTGTTTCGTCGATAATTTCTTTGAGATCCATCGACAGCCTTATATTTTGAATTATCGGCTGTGTAAGAATCAAGGATTTTAAAATCGGAAGACCAGATTCTTGATAGAGTGCTAGTAAACTGAATATTTCACTCAGATCTTTGCTCCAAGGCTTTGAATTTGGTGTCTTGTAATGTTCTGCTATCTTAAGAGAAACGTTATCGAGTTGCCCAATCGATTCTCCAGCATCTAACAGATTCAACTCATAAGTAAAATGAGAACGAAAGTCAGGTAGGAAATATTTAAAATCCGATTTACCATCTTTTTCATTAATATAAATTGCCTGATATTCTTGTAATCTATACCATAGAAAACTAGAGATTCCGCCCTTGATACCTTCAGCTAAGCATTCTCCCATTCTGATTTGAGTATTTCCAATGCTAAAAAACATTTGCATCCAGGGATGATTAGTACTTTCACCAGCTAGATCCAAAGACTCTAGTATTGGTATGCCCGATTCTATACATTTACCAAAAATAGAAAATGCTACCCACTTATCCTCCGAACTGGGTGGTAATGCTGTGCAAATAGAATCATGTTTAGCCCAAGCCGACCCGATTCTAAAATAGCTATTAGCCATACTTTCTATGTAATTTAGAAAGTATGAAAATAAGGGTTCAAACTTTTCCGGTGAGTCGCTAAGAAAGGTATTTATGTTTTTCAAGGAATTTTGCCAGTCCTTAATCATTACAGCTTCAGGTCCGAAAAATAGTACTTCGACATACTTGCTGGTAGTCATGTTCTTAACTTCTTGGTTTACAGAAGTATAGCGTACATTGCAAAGACAGAGCGCTAATTTTAACCAAGGATGTAGTTCTATACTTAAACATTTTTCTATTACTTCAGGTATTGAATTTGAAGTAACTTCTAGTTCAGTAAAAATTTTTTGCAAATTAGAAACATCTATGCCGTTTGGTTGCTCGAAATTAAAAACTTCTGAACAGTCTACAACTTGAGTACCGACTTTAAACTTCATGATAAAACCTTTCAAAAAACAATTCGAGAGAATTGTATGGAACAGTCCCATACAGAAGAGTAATTTTAGTTCTTCTGTATGAGACTATAAAAATCTACCCAGATAAATTTCGAAAAAGCTAATATATCTTTGTTAAGATATATTAGTGAGATATGTAATGCAAATATTAAAAAATATTTAAAATATGAATAGAGATCAAGCACTAAGTTTATTAAAAGAATATACAAAAAGCGAAAGCCTTATCAAACATTGTTTGTCGGTAGAAGCTTGCATGAGTTGGTATGCAAAAACTATGAACGAAGATGAAGAACTATGGGCCGTAACTGGACTGCTTCATGATTTTGATTATGAAATGTTTCCTTCTCCTAGTGAGCATCCTTATAAAGGAGTTGCTATCTTAAAAGAGCTTGGAGTGAGTGAGGTAATATGCGATGCTATCATGGGGCACGCTCTTTATACTAATACTCGGCGAGTTACTAATGTAGCAAAGTATTTATTTGCCTGTGATGAACTAAGTGGTCTTGTATATGCATCTGTTTTAGTTAGACCTGATAAAGATATCAATAATCTAGAAGTAAAGTCAGTGATAAAAAAAATGAAAGACAAAGCTTTTGCGAAGGGTGTTTCTAGAGAAGATATTAAGCTTGGACTAGAAGAAACAGGGCTAGATGTCGAAACTCATGTTGGGAATGTTATTACTGCAATGAGAGAGAGGAAGGACATACTTTTTTCTTAGTCTTAGGCTTACTATTTACACTGTTTAGAAAGTTTTGGTCTAAATATGCTGATTCTCACGCATTCCACCTGGAATGCAGTAGCCTTAAAACTTAACAGTGGGCTGCCGCAAATTTTTTCAGCTAAATTTAGCTGAGGAAAAAAATTTACTTGAAGTCCGCATATTTAGACCAAAACTTTCTAAACTTTAATCAACGAATATTTCAACATATAATATTGAAAAGTATTAATAAAAAATTAAGTGATAAAATAAGTTCTGAACCCTTAAGTTCTAATCGACGGACTTCGAGCAAATTTTTTTCCTTAGCTAAGTATAGCTGGAAAAAATTTGGGGCACCTCGGAACTTGAGTTCCAGGGGAACTCGTGAGAATGAGTCGATTAGGACTTAAGGGTTCAGAACTTATTAGATTTTATCAGTTAAAGAACCTAAAGTTTCCTATTCTTTCGCTTGATCAAAATGATGATTCCAAGCTTTTGTCTTTCTTAGAATAGTTGTAGCATAGTGATTTACTGAAGAAGGAATTCTTTTTTCTCCCTTTATCGCTTTAGATACATTTGCTGGACCCCAGTTGTAAGCAGCTAGTGCTAGTTTCTTATCTCCTCTGTACATATCGCTTAGTTGATGAAGATAATTTATGCCAAGTTTAATATTTAAGTTTGAGTTGTTGAGTAACAATTTCTTTTGACCTTTGAATATTTTGTTAGCAACAAATCTAGCAGTATCTGGCATTAACTGCATAAGACCTTGTGCGCCAACGCTTGATCTTGCCTTAGTAGAAAATCTGCTTTCGACTGAAATTATTGCTGCTACAAATAGTGGATCTACCCCTTCTTCTTTACTAACTGCAACAATTTCTTTAGCTACCTTACCTGAGTCAGTAGCTTCTGGTAAGTGTACTGCGATTACTCCTGTAATAAATTGAACCATTCCGCTTTGAATGCTTGTCTTTTCTTTCTGAATATAATCTTCTTTAATTTCAATTTTATCGCTGTTTATAACTTCTTTAGTTTTTACTTCTTTTTTAACACTAGCAGAAAAAGATTGAATAGCTTTGATTTCTGCTTCACTTAGAGCGATATCTCCAATAATTTCTCCTTCTGGAATCTCTGAGTTTTTTTCAAATTCAGAAATTGTTAAGCCTAAGTTAGGTGCTTCTTCATTAAACTCTTCACGACTTAGAAAAATTAATAACATAAGCCAAAGAACTGAAAACCAAGAAATAGATTTTAAATAATAATTTTTCTTAACTATTACTTTGTTTTTATCTTCAGTATAACCAATAGCAGGAATTAATTTATCAAAAGTTTCAGTCTCTGATTCTGCTAAAGATACCTCCCATTCAAAATCTTTTTGAGACTGCAATAAGTCAGGTGATTCTGCCAAAGATAATAGGTGAGCATCAAGTTCACTTAGAGTCTGACCAGAGCTTATAGCTTTGATAGCTTTGTTCTTAAGTCTTAGGGCGACTAAAGAAACCAACTGCTTATGTGTTTCCTGCTCGTTTGATAGCATTTCCGTGCTTTTTATTGTATAACTAAAAGTCTTTAAATTATGGCACCCTTGTTATCCACTTTTTCTTAACTAGCGTGACATTAGAAATATAATCATAAAAATAACATAACTAGTTGTTTTTATTGATATTTTGGCGAGTATTTAACTTAAGATTTCTTATGAATTATCACTCAGTAATAGTAATAGGAGGAGGGCACGCTGGTGTTGAGGCTGCTCTTGTCTCTGCTCGTCTAGGGGTAAAGACCTATTTAATTACACATGATGCAAACAGGATCGGTCAAATGTCCTGTAATCCAGCTATTGGCGGCCTAGGGAAGGGACAACTTGTTAAAGAAGTTGATGCGTTATTTGGAGAAATGGGAGTCGCTATTGATGAGACTGGAGTTCAGTTTCGAATTCTAAATTCTTCTAAAGGACCAGCTGTTAGATCTTCTAGAGCTCAGGCTGATAGAGAGCTTTACAAAAATAGAATTACCAAAGCCGTCACTTCTCAAGAGAATTTAAGAGTACTCGCAGATCCAGCCAGTAGATTATTACTTGAAGGTAATAAGATTATTGGTGTTGAAACAGAAAGCGGAGAGAAGATTTTTTCCGGAGCAGTAGTTGTTACTACTGGAACTTTTTTACGTGGCTTAATGCATACAGGTGAAACCAAAACTGAAGGTGGTAGAATCGGTGAAAGAGCTAGTTATACATTAAGTGATTCTATAAAAGATTTAGGTCTTCGAATGGGAAGACTTAAAACAGGAACGCCTCCGAGGATCAAACTTAGCACCATTAATTTTTCACTTTGTGAAGAACAGCCTGGAGATGATCCTATACAGCCTTTTTCATACAGAACAAAGTCAATAACTAGAAAGCAGTTATCTTGTTGGATAACTCATACTAATGAAAAAACTCATGATGTCATAAGGAAAAACCTAGACAGATCGCCAATGTTTAATGGCCAAATTGAATCTGGTGGACCTAGATATTGCCCTTCGATAGAAGATAAAATTTTTAGATTTAAAGATAAAATGTCTCACAATATTTTTCTAGAGCCAGAAGGATTTGATTCGGACATAGTTTATCCAAATGGTATTTCAACCAGTCTCCCGCTTGATGTTCAAGAAGATATTATAAGAAGCATTGTAGGGCTTGAACAAGCTGAAATATTAGTTCCAGGTTATGCAGTTGAATATGATCATGTTGACCCTACTGAGCTTGATCCTACATATAAAGTAAAATCTTTTGAAGGACTATTTTTAGCAGGACAGATAAACGGAACTTCGGGATATGAAGAAGCCGCTGCTCAAGGAATGTTAGCGGGAATAAATGCTGCAAGAACTGTAACTGATAAAGAGCTCATAATTATTAGAAGAGATCAGGGCTATATGGGAGTTATGGCGGATGATTTAACATCTCTTGGTGTACTTGAGCCTTATAGAATGTTTACTTCAAGGGCAGAGTACCGACTACATTTAAGAGAAGATAATGCTGATCTAAGACTTACTCCATTAGCGAGAGAATTAGGTTTAGTGCCAGATACCCAGTGGGCTGAATTTGAAGCTCGAAGAGAGCGCATCGAAAAAGAAAAGATTCGTCTTGATAAGACTTTCATTAGACCAATACCAGAACATTTAAGTTGGTTAGAGTCTTTAGGATCTTCTGAGATTTTAGATGGTGCTTCATTATCTTCAGTACTTAGAAGACCAGAGATAACTTACACTGATATTTTAAAAACATTTCCAGCAGAGTCTGAGCTTAGTTATTCAGAAATCGCTTCTATCGAAGTTGAAGTTAAGTTTTCAGGATATCTTAAAAGACAAGAACAAGAGATTAGTAAGGTCATCAAAATGGAAGGTGAAAAAATTCCTCCATTGTTTGATTATAGTATTGTTAATGGTCTAAGCATAGAAGTCAGAGAAAGGCTCAGTAAAGTAAGACCAAGCACACTTGGGCAAGCATCTAGAATATCAGGTGTGACACCCGCAGCCGTTTCTTTACTAGCAATATATTTAAAAAGAAAACATGCGAGTAAGGCAATTAAAAAGAGCTATTACTCAGCTGAAAATACAGATACTGCTGTCGAATTAGTAAAACAAAATAATTCTTAAAAAAGTGTTAGCTAAAATAGAAGAAACTATTAATAGTCTAAGCACTAGATTATTCAAGCAAGGGGTTATTCCTAGTGATAACTTAGCTACTTTAGTTAGTTCTACTAATATAGAAAAATCTATTCAGTATTTTGAGCTATTAGAGAAGTGGAATAAAACTCACGATCTAGTAGCTCCTGCCAGTGTTGATAAATTAATAGCAGCTCATTTTATTGATTCATTATCTGCTTTTGCAGTTTCATTTAACGCACAGATATTTCCAAAAGATAGCAAAAGTTTAATCTATGCTGATATTGGTACAGGTGGTGGAATACCGGGAGTATTTTGGCATTTGTTTTTTAAAGATATGCTACCGCAGGTTACTCTAAGCTCTTATTTAGTAGAGCCTAGAGAAAAGAGGATTTCATTTTTAGAAGAAGTAAGAAGACAAATAATTCCAGAGATAAATGTTTTTAAAGGGAATTTTACGGAATTTGTAAATCTTCTAAATAAAAAAGATCAGATAGAATCATCAGATATTATATTCAGCTTAAGAGCACTTAAGCCTGAGAAAAAAGAATTGAAGTTATTTGATTCTAGTTTTAATCAGTCTCCAAGTGGGGCAGTAAGCAAAGCAAATATTATTTGGTTAGCGGGATTAAATTCTGAATATGATGAAACTTGGTTTTCTCCAAAAATTAATTATTTTATTAATGAGGATGGGAGTGGGAAGAGAGTGGTACTTTCTAAAGTTTTGTTTTAGGAGTACCGAACGATTGAGTCTCAATCAGCTCATTCTCGCACATTCCACCTGGAATGTAGCTCCGAGGTGCCGGAAATTTTTTCAGCTAAATATAGCTGAGGAAAAAAATTTCCTTGAAGTCCGCTGATTGAGACTCAATCGTTCGGTACTCCTTTTTTATTTTTTTGTAAATTTTAGAAAGATATTTGAAAAGGACAGAAGATGTAGGTTGTTGCCTGCATCTTTGCCCGTTTGCACGACAATCAATTTACATAACGCTGGTGGGAGAATTCGCACTCCAATAACTTCCAGTGTTAGATGTAATCTTGACGCCGTGCTTTTCGTTGAAGTGAACAACATGGCCCTTACCTTCGAGGAACGTTTTTGCTGTTAGCAAAAGTTCCTCTTTGGAAGTAAGTGCAAAGTTTGCTCCTTCACCCATTAACACATCCTCTTCACTTGGCCAATCGTTGAAGATTGCGATAAAAATACTGCGAACAGTATTCTCATCTTCCTCGCGGAGGGCCTTGTGAAGTGAGGATTGAACGACCGCACAAAGAAAGTAACCGCTGCTCATATAAGTTCCTTTTTGTTAGAGTGATCAGCCTACTAAACCGGTAGACTCACTAGGCTGACCATCACATTAGAAACTAGAGCAAAAACCTTATTTTAACCTTAACTACATCTTCATGTTTTTATTATGATATATAAATTTTTTATGTAGCTAATATTATGAAAATAAATTTTAAGATCTTGAAATTTATAGTGATTAATAACTATAAAAAATCTATCGGCGGCCAGGTTTTATTGAATTCTATTTGGGCTTCCCAGTCTGGAATTACTTCATAGCCTGGTGTTATTAGAAGAGTAGGGGGGTATCCGGGTGCTAGTCTATTGATTCTTACTTGTAGACCTTCTACGGAAAAGAAGACGCGCCAGCCTCCAGTGCTGAGACGAAAGCTATTATCGTGATAATTACTAATTCTATTTGTTCTACTTTTTTTAGGAGCGCGTTCTAGGATTTTTATTGATTTTGTTAGAAAGTCAATTTGCCAATTTTCTTTAAGCCAGCTTGCTTGTAATTCAGCTACAGGAGAAAGTGATACTGTAAATTTACTAGGTTCTAATAATTCTTTTTCTACATCTACAAGCCAACCTTGGCGCTGATCTGGGAAGGAATCGATTTTGCTTATGTAAGGTTTTATATCCAGTATCGGAGTTTGATCTAGTAAATCTGTATTTCCAACTGTAATTTTTCTTCCATCTATTGAAATTAAAGGAACAGAGGTTATGCCAATAGGACAAGGTCGGTGTGGAGAACGAGTAGCAAAAACACCACGACGTTTTTCCGGACCTCTTGGAGGTGTAACAAGTGGCCTCCAGTTTGTATTTTTATGAAACCACCAAATAATCCAAATTCGCTCAAAGCCGATTAAGTCACGCAGGGCTAACTCATAGTCATTATCTGGATAGAGTTCTATAACATTCTGCTCGCTTATATCATTCTCTGGCTGATGAGGAGTGTCGAACTTCACCTTCATCTGGGTGTGGATTATTCCAATTGGTTGGAAATTTAGTGAGTCCATTTTGTATTAATATTCTTGTTATGAGAAAGTTTTTATGTGTATTATTATTCTCTATCGAGAGTTAAACATCAAGTTACTGGAATTATATTACTTTTTTATTAGTCACAAAAACAACTAATTATGTAATAAGCTAAGTTAGAAGCTAGTCGGAATAATTAAAGGTTAATATTTGTTTTATTCCTTTCTATGCTTTCGAGGTAAATAGATTTTGCCTGGATGGCCTAGAAAGGAGGTTAAGATTATGCGAGAATTTGACTATGACAAGTTTGCAAGAGAAACTAGTGCGTTAAGAATTAGTTTGATCAAACTTGAAATGGACGCCATGAAGAATTTTTGGATTTCATTGGAAAAAAGAAAATTTGGATTGGCGTTATTTTGCTACTGCACTGCTTGGAAAGCCAGTGCAATGTTGTCTGAAAGCCGTCAAATACCTGTTTGATGACTGTTTGGTGCTTTGTCTATCCGGCTAGCACCTTTTTTTATTTAAGATATAAAAAAATTACTGCACTTATAGCTTTTAGTTTACGCCTTTTGAGGGTTATGATTCGTAACCCTCTGAATAAAAAAACCTTATGATCACGAAGTAGTTCATGGTTAAAAAATTATTAACTCAGTTTCGTGAGATTGCAGTGCACACTAATCTTCATTTACTATTTCTAATTCTACTTCATTTTCAGTAGGAGTCATTGGAAGACATTCGTTATCTGACTCAGTAAGCTCTACTATTTCGGTAATATCGAATCTTGCTTGAGTTAAGCAAATGTAAGCTAAAGAATAGCCCATATTATTTGAACAATATCCGATCGCATGATTTAGGCTTCTTAAGTAGATCTGGGCTGAACGATATACGCCCGTACTTCCATCGGGACATCTATAATGACTAAGACAGTCGATGCGATAAGATGTTATCATTGGACAAGTTCTGGGATGAGAACTTCCTTCCATACACATTCCAGGAGAAGTTGTTACTATGACAGGAATGCCTACAGAATCACAATAATCTATAGATGATACAGTGCTATTTTGAGCTTGGGAATAAAGTGGCAGTGTTAATACAGCAAAGACTGCTAACTTAATAATGTTCTTTTTAAACATGACTTATAACCTTAGTTAAAATTTATTAGTATAATGTTTATTATGACTTTTGTTAGTGAAGGCGTGCTCTAAATTAATATTTATTTTTCGCATAGCGTTGCGCCATATTTTATAATTATTTTATAACCTTATATAAAAAAAGAAGCATTTAAATATAAATTTTAGATAAGTAGACGCGCTATAATCTGCTACTAAGGTTTATGTTAAATAATCAATATCAAAACAAAAATAAGAAGCTAAATTTATCACTTTTAGCAATTTTTCTTAGTACTGTAACAATACTTGACTCCAGCATCTTAAATGCTGATAATCATTCGCCTAGAGTTTATTCTCCAGAAGATATTCCTGGTGAGTTACCACCAACTAGTCCTAATCCTAATCCATCCTGGAGCACATCAGTTCCATTTGTTACAGCTACTCCTGTAACTAGCCGCACACCGACTATTTCAAGTAGTCCAGTTTATTCAAGTTCTATAACTAGCAGTCCTAGGACAACACCTAGTGCCACTCCAACTCCGGAAGAACTTTGTCAATATATGGCTATTAATATTCATCAGACAAATATTAACGGGAAAACTGGAGGTCTTGATCCTAAAAATTACCAACAAATAAGAGCACTAGGACGAGAAACTCAAGTTGGAGTTTGTTTGAATTCTAAGTTGGATGAAGCATTAGCTTTTTGTGAGGGAACAAATGGAATTTCCGTTAATAATAGTGGCTCTGGTTATATGGATGACTGTATTATGGAAATATTCATGGGTAGCGGCTTTTATCAATACTTGCATCCTAACAAATCATATTATCTAGATGATCTTCAAAAAAGATCCAATCCTGCTAATAATAGATGGCTAGATAAATCTAAACTCCCAAAGAATTATGGTTTTGCGAAATCATGTTCAGTATATCACCACGATGGAAAGAACTTCATTTATGAAAGTTCTCCTGCGATCAACAATCAATGTCTAGCTAACAAGCCAGTAGATTCACGTAGAATGGTTAATTCTGTAGCAGAAGGTAAGCTCTACCTTGATAAAAACTGCAATTCTGTAAACTACGAACCAAAAATAGAAGAGAACTGTTCTGAGAATATGTACTATAGAAGTTCTCCGATATCTTTGATTTTTAATGAAGAGGATTTTGAACTAAATAAAAGTTCGTTAGTAAGTTTTGAATTAGATAAATCTAGACCTAATAATAGATATTGTGAATGGAAAGCATCTAGTAGTGCTCCTTTATTAGTATTTGATCCAGAAAACTTAGGAAAGATAACAAGCGCAGATCAACTATTTGGAGACTGGACTTTTGGTGGAAAAAGCCAGGCTTCAATGGATAATAAGTCAGTAGCTAATTCTAAATGGACAAATGGATTTGAGGCTCTTGGAAGCTTAGATAGTAATTATGATGATAAAATTAGTGGACAGGAGTTAGATAATTTATCTCTCTGGTTTGATAACAATAGTAATGGGATATCAGAAGAGGGAGAAGTAAAAAAGATAAGTTCTCTTGGTATAGTAAATCTATATTACAAAAATACTAAAGTAAATAATCTTACTAAAGACTTATTTATCGATATCGGATTTGATAGGATAGTAAGTGGTAAGTTAGTTAGTGGAAAAGCTGTAGATTGGTATAGTAAGACTTCCTCTTCAGCATCTAAATTAATAGATGATAATATAGCTAGTTTAGAAAAGTTATATCCTGAAACCAAAATCGAAGTTAAGACAAAAGATAATATATCTAAGATAAATCAAGATAAATTGATATCAGGAATCTGGTCTTGGAAAAGCTTGATTAGTAATAATGGAAAGCAAGATGTCTTCGGTGGTCTATTAATTTTAGACGGACACGATGATATTTTTGAAGGATATAGTCTTAATGAAAGATCTCTGGGACAAAAGGTATCTCAAAATGATCTTACTGAAGTATCTATGTTTAAACTAAGTGGTGAAAAAACAAATAAAGGTAACTATACATTCACATCATTTAAAGATGGTAATAGAATAAAAAGTTTAATCACGGTAGCTAAGAATGGTACTGAGTTAGAAGGTAAGACTATAGTAACTAGTAAAACAGGTAGTCTTAGCTATCATTGGATTGCAGTGAGAAAGTAGAGAAGAAAGCTAATTAGAAAAATAAAGCGTAGCTCTGTTGATTGAGCTACGCTTTCAAAGTTAAATATTCTCATAATAGACGCCATCTGTCTGCTGACAAATTTTTCTCAAATCATGATTTGAGCCGCCCATTACAAAAACGTGAACCTTAATACCTTGCATTTCTTCTGGTGTTACCGTGACATTATCTCTACCATCTGTAACAAGAACAATATGCTGAGTTTGTCTTCTTAATTCAGGTGGGAGAGTTGCAAGCTTTGCTTTTGCAGTTAATAATGCTTGATTGATATTTGTTCCTGAGCCAATGAAGTTTTCTGCTTTTGCAAATTTCATAGCTAGCTGTGCTTCGATTGGATCGTCGGCAGTAGACTCCGTAGAAAGCTCATCGTCAAAGAACTGGTACATTACATATGCATCTCTAGAAAGCACTGCAAGTAAACGATTAAATAAAATACCAATTGCCTTAAAAAGATTGCCTTTAAAAAGCATTGATGGTGACTTATCAATCATTAGACAAACAGACTGTCGTAGTTGCAAAATCGTACCTCTTTCTCTTACTAAAGCTTCATTTCTGACAACTTTCTCTAGAAATAACTTAGGATATAAGACTGCAAAAGCTAATGTTTGAGATTGTATCCTTGGAATTTCTGACAGATTTGTCATTCTACGGAAGCGAATTTCTTGACCACTAGGATCGGGAGTAAAACGCTGAGTTTTTACAAGAACAAATGAATCTAGCTTTTCTAGCTTGCGTGAAGTACTGATTACTAAAAATCTTCCTGGATGAGAAAGTAGATCTAAAACATCGTGTATTTCTGATCTAACTTTGGGATCCATTCTTTTTCTTAAGCACCTTATTACTTTGCCTATCGCGTAGTGCGTTTGAAAAGTTTCTCCACTGAAAAAGAATTCTGCATCTTCTTTAGCTTTATCAAACTGAGCCTGAAGTTTCTCTGGAAGTTTCGCCATTTCAGAATCTGAGGGAAGGCAAGACAACAGAGTTACTTCTTCTTCGGTAAGTGATGTTGCAATTTCTGTAGCTTCTGCCAGCACGGCAAATACTTCTTTACTTGGACACTTAAACTTCTTTATGCACATGTCTATGATGAAGAAAAGCACCGAAGCGGATATTAATCTTGAATCAAAGCGGTATCCTGGAAGCTTAAGTGAACTTAAGCATTTCAAAGTTTTCCAGGTAATCAAATTTTGCTTTTGAGCTCTATTTTCTATCGTAGGATTGATGCTTTCGAGCATCTTTACCCACCAAGGAAGCGATCTAAAAAGATTAAACTTTATTTCTGCTTGTAATTCAATTTCTTCTTTTAACTGTCCTCCACCTACAAGAGAAGCAAGATCACTAAGGAGTGCTTCATTTGGAAGTTTAATTCCAAAATCATCTAAGGTCTCGTTAGTTTCCTTTAAGCCTGGTATTAGCAAACCGAAAGGTTGATTAACTCTGTTTCGTGAAAGTTTAGGAATCCAAAAATTAGAACGAAAAAAATTCATCATGATATTTTCCTTTCTAGATTTTTTTTAAAGCTTCAGTTATTCGCTTAGCTAAGTCTAATGACATTTTGTAAGCTTCACCTTCGCTAGGCAGAGATGTATTCTTTCTATCTTCTTGAAGTTTGTTTAAGTCGGCTGCCATCTCATGAACTTTCTCTGGTCTAAGTTCGGAAACTCCACCTTCAATTAATTTAATGATCGCTTCAGCTTGTGACTGAATGCGATTAAAAGTTAGAAATCCACCAAATGCTTTTAATACATCTGGAATAGTTTCTTTTAGAAGAGTAACATTTCTACAGAAAGGCTTGGCAAACTTAAGACTTAATAGATCATTATCAATAACATATTGTCTTTTTTGTTTTCTAGCTTGTCTGATTACCGTATCTAAAGCTTTAACTGCGACTCGTGGAGTAACTGGTTTCTTTTCTCCTTTATTCTGACATGACTGAACTAAATTCGCTATAATAGGAGCAAGAGAAGCGTAATCAGGTCTTTGTTTTTCTAGCATGAGTTTGTAATCTGCTACTTCATGACGTGGCCACTCTACTTTAAGCTCGAGATCGCAGCGTTGTATTAAGGCTTCTGCTGATGCAGATTCTCTTTCAATATCGGCAGGATTACGATTGGTACAAATTATCATGCAGTTAACGACCGCTTTGAAAATTTCATCACCTCTCATAAAAGAACCACGTGAGATCGTATCTTTTAAGTCATCTCTTAAGGCTCCAGGTAGATCAAAAAGTTCTTCCATAATGGGTAGGGAATATGCGAGCCATGAATTTTGAAGACGGAATCTAATCGCATCTTCTTCTCTCATGCTCTTCAAGCTAATGCCGCCGTAAAGCTTATCTTCAGTGGTGCTAATTCCAAATGATTGAAGAAATATTTTACTCTGATCTCCAGATAATACTTCATCAACAAAGTCCCAAGCCATAGAACTTTTCCCATAACCTCCTCTACCCCATAACAAAACCATTTTGATAAGTTCGTTATCGTCGATCGTGGCGAGACCATTCAGTAACACATCGAGTACATCTTCGTAGTAGATATACTTTTTTTCGAATCTTCTTTTCAGCCTCTCTTCAAGCGGCAGATTATTACTAGACTCATTATTGCTTGGTTCAATTTTACTTTTTGGAATGTGACTTGCCTTGCGGGTACTTGTAGCGTCCGTTATTGGTTTGTTCGGTAATGCGTCATCCGACATAATCTTAATCCTTTCAAAAATTAAGGAACTAAGAAAGCTAAAACCTTTTTTGCTTTCTTCTCTACAAAGGAAATACTACTACCTTAGTAGAGAAGATTAATTAATTTACCCAGATTCGGTTTTGAGATTATAATTAATCAGAAGATGAATGGTTAATCAAGTTGTTTATAAATTAACTTTTATTTCTCTCACACGGCTCTTCTCTAAATACTCAGTGTGAAAAAAATAACTCATATTCGTCATTTCTAGCCACCCGAGTTTCGAACCCTTAAATCTTCCTAACCTCATTCTCACGCATTTCCGCTGGAAATGCAGTTCCGAGGTGCCCCAAATTTTTTCTAGCTAAATTTAGCTAAGGAAAAAAATTTGCTCGAAGTCCGGTTAGTAAGACTTAAGGGTTCAAATCTCTTTTAACCCCTCCTTCATCTTTATAAAGAGCCAACAGTTTATTTCAAGTTATCATAGGTGTGGCACTATGCGAAGCAACATTGTGCCAAGATACTTCTAATTTAATTGTTAATATAGGAGTATTTAAAAGCTTAGAATATATTTGGTAAAGAAAATGAAAAATAAAGAAAGAGTGAGCGTGAGCCGATAATGCTCGTTTGCAGACCCGTAGGGGTTGGCTTTGGTGGAGGAGGAGCAATTAGGCTGGAAATTTTTTTGCTATGCAAAAAAAATTCTTTGCAGACTAATGCGCGGGGAGCTTGCTAGGGCAAAAACGAGTATTATCGGCTCACGCTCACAGGTTAGTATAATATTCTAGAAGGTTAGAATTTATGAATTTATAGACCTATGGGTAATAGTAAGAATTGGATGCGTGTTGGGAGCTTTAAACTATTCTCAACGAATTAACTTTATTTATTGCTGGAAAAGAGATTTTTTTGAAGATAAGATTAAAATAAATTTTATTTATTATGAAAATAAAAAATTCTCCTATAATCTTAACAGAAGGCTCCATGTATGATCGTCTTAAGCGAGAGTGTGGAGGTATTTTTTGCGAGCATGTTGGACATCTTTCTTTGCTTTTTTATGAAGAAGGAAGAGAGGCTATGAAAAATGCATATTTAAGTTATTTTAATATTGCAATAAAATACTCTGTTCCAATGATTCTTCATACTCCAACATGGGGTGCTAATTCTGAAAGAATGAAGAAGTCTGAAAAGTGTAATGAGGATATTAATATAATAGGACCACGTTTTTTAATAGATTTGATCCCGAAGGAACATAAACATCTATCAATAATTTCTGCGAATATTAGACCTAAGGAAGATTGTTACAGTCCAGAGTTGGCACCTAGTGAATATGAATCTATGAAATTTCATGAAGCTCAGATTGACGTTTTATTAAACTCTGATGTTGATTTGATTATGCCAACAACCTTGCCAAGTTTTAAGGAGGCACTAGGGATGGCTAAACTTTTGTCAGATTCTACAAAGCCTTATGCTTTTAGTTTCGTGATGACTAAGGAGGGAAATATACTAGATGGCACTTCTTTGACTGATGCCATGGATATTTTAGATAATAAACTAAAACGTCCTCCTGAATTTATTATGATTAATTGTGTTCATCCGAGTATTTTTAAAGAAGGTTTTGATATCGAGTTAAAAAAGAACCCAAGTTTGTCATCAAGAGTAATAGGGCTTCAAGCTAATACTGCAAGTATTTCAGCTACTGAAATGTTAACTACTACGGAGCTACAAACAGAAGATGCTAAAAAGTTTGCTATGGAAACCTATAGTATAAAAAATCTTTATGGTTCTAGAATTATGGGTGGTTGTTGTGGAACGAATGCCGAACATATCGAAGAAATAGCGAAGTTAATTTCTCTATAACTATTAGTGGCTTTCCCCCCATACTACTTACTAAAACCATACGCTTTTCTCTGTAAAACCTGTGGTGGTAAAGCCCCGACATATTCAGCTCCCCAGTCATAAGCGGATACGGGAGTTCTACCTGCTGGAAAAAGTTTAGGAGTGGTAGACTTGAAAATAGAAGAAAGAATATACCAGCGATGTTTATTTACAGTACTATAAAAAGCTAAATCTGTTATTCCGTCTGCATCGAAGTCTCCTACTAATGGATGGCCACCATCAACTGCCCAGTTTATAGTTTCTTCTTTTGGGCCAATATCTTTTAAAGAGTAGCGGATCTTCCAAGCATTTATAGCAGGTTGAAATACCGCAGGCTCATCTCTACCATCACCATTAAAGTCACCAATAAAAGGAATGTCGCTAGTTGTACCAAAATGAAAATCTATTTCACGAGCTGCTTTTGATTTAGGTATATTTAACTTAGCTCTCCAGTGAAGTGGAGTTATGTTTTTATTTGCTTCGTTATCTTTGTTCGGCCCAGTGCATACGATTAAATCTGTATGTCCATTTCCATCAAGATCTCCCAGCATTGGGTAGTCTCCGTAAGCACCCCATTTTTCTGTTTTTCCAAAACTAGGAAATTCAAGTTGAGCTTTTGTTAAATTAAAATTCCCTTTTGAGTATAGAAAATGCCATGTACCTAGCTCTGGATTGAATGTAATTATATCCGTTGCCCCGTCTCCATCATAATCACCTGTTAATGGATAGTGCTTTCCAAAGCCCCAAGAGAGTGAAAATGTTTTAGGTGAAGTTTTTGCAGATATTTGACTAGGAAGACTTGCTCCGTTTGATAAAAATATTTGCCAATTAGAAGTAGATTTAACTTGTTCTATCATATGATTTGGAGAATATGTTGCTAGATCTAGAAAACCATCTCCGTCATAGTCACCTGTTAAGGGAATGCCCATTCCGTCACCTAATCTAAGAGCAACAAATTTCCCGTATTCATTAGATTTGAACTTATTAGGTCCTTCCATGAAGCTAAGTGTTTTTGCTCTCCATAAGGGTAGGCCTGGCTGATTTAGAAATACTAACATGTCATCGCTTCCATCACCGTCCATGTCGGAAAGTCTTATTTTCTTTTTAGATATGGAAGCCAAGTTAGTTTTATCGTCAGATTTTCCCCACTCTAGTGAAGTGGTAGTTATTTTATCTACAGTGAATTCTCGAAAATTAGAATTTTGAACTTCGTTTGTATAATTTTCAAGTCTTTTAAATGGTTTTAAGCTAATTATAAACGCACTCTCCTTTATTGAGTTTTTATCTTTTGGATATACTATGATTTTATTTCCGTCTTTGGTGATAGATATTCCCCAAGCACCTACTAGTTTATTCTCTAGTAGTATTTGCTCAGGTAAACCTTCGTTCCAAAGCGCTACAGATTTTAGGTTTTCTTTGGAATGCAATTTATCTATATTTGTATAAATATAAGCTGCGCTTGTACCAGATCCAGAAATATCAAAATCTTCTATTGAAATTTTATTTGAATTACTTACGTCTACTTCTGCACCTTCTTCTAGTAGAGATAATTTTTTTATTGAGGTGTCTTTAGATGAGATTTCTTTAAGAGAAAAAATTCTATTTCCAGAATCATCAAGTTTAACATTAATAATAGAAGTATCTAAGTTGCTGTCTTTTTTATGCTTAGAAAGGTCAAAGCTCATACCGCTTAGGGTATCTGGTAAGGAATGAGTACGATACTCGAAAACTTCTTTATTATAGAACAATAACAAAGCTATAAAAAAGCTAACTATTAGAAACAATGAGAGAAAATTAGACTTATTCATTTTTTTATTTTTAATTATCTACTCTATAGTTCTACTTTCATCTCTAAACTTAACAAGACCTTACCTAAAATAAGAAGTAAAAATTAAGAAAATAATTAGATAGATTAAGTATTTTTCTTAATCTGCCGATGAACTTCTTACTTGTAGTTATTGCAGTAAGGAGAAGTATTTTGACTAAGGTAGTAAAGCACAAAAAAATCATAAACTATTATTTATTTTTAGCCTTAGCCTTTTTATCAAAAAGCCTTTTAGCGCAAACCCTTACACTAAGTACATCTGTTAGTAATTTAAGAGATACAGATGAGTACTTTACGGATGCATTTGCAAAACCTAAAAATTTTAATTCTGTTTGTGATCTTGGTCGAGAAGGTTTTTATTACTCTCCCAAAACTTCTAGTGAAGGAGTTGTAACAGCTACTCATCCTTCAGTTAGGGGGCCAATAATGGGTGTTTTACCTATTCCTGTAACGGGTACTAATATCGCTGTTAGCCGTGAGGATTGCAATGAGCTAGGACTAGACGGAAATAAACGTTTAGATACTAACAAATATTCAAGACTTTCTTATCGCGTAAAAAATAGCTACCCAAGTAGTAATGCTTTTATGTGGTCTAAGGAGAATAATTATGCAATTGAAGGATTTTCAGATTACGACGGATTATTTACAACAATAGGAGGTGTGCCAACACCTGCTAATCAATGGGTAATAAAATCATATGATATTAGAGCTCGTGCTCCTAATTCTAATCCTTGGTCTGGCTATGTTAAGGGCTTATCACTTTGGCCTTCTTTTTATCAAGAGGCTGGCGGTACAACTACATTAGATTGGCTAAGAGTATACGATGCAGAAAATTCACCTCAGATTCCCCTAACTTGGAGTACTAGTAGTTACTCTTCTGCCGCTAGTGACAGGGTAGCAATATATGCTGATAATAATAATTCTGGGTATGATGGACAATATATATCCAGAGGACTTGCTGTAAATGGTAGTACAAATGTACTTTCTGGAATGCTAGCACCTGGGCAGTATTATTTATATGCACAGTTAGAAAGAGATGCAGGTTCAAGTTTTACGGTTCTTGCAAGGAGTACTTACACGTCGGTAATTTCGATAAATGCAAAACCATTATTAAAATTTACTTCTCCTAGTCGTATGAGTGGGACCGAATATTTTAGAGACGAAATTGGTAACGCAGCTGATATGAGTGATAGTGGGGATGTCACTAATATGAATTCTCCAGCAGGTGAGAGAGGATATGATAATGGCAGAATGGAGAATGGAATATTTTATGCTACTGTAACTCCCGATCCAAATCAAAATAATGAGTTTACTGCCATAGATACTCAGGTATATTTCAATACTCAAGTAGAAAAACCTGTTGATACTAATAAATACAGATTCTTCTGCTATAAAATGCAGGTTGACTCAGTCAGACTATCCAGAGATGGAAATACAGCAGATCAAAGTAGAGATGGTTGGGTAGCTAGACTTCGTTGGATGAGAAAAGCTCTACCTACAAGTACTTTTGGAACAACTGCTGCTCATGAATTAGTAGAAGCTTCTACAACATATCCGGATTTAGCAAATGGATTTGTTACTTATTGTTTTGATCTATGGGATTCAAGAGGTCATGAAGAGGCTACTCCTTGGAAGAATGCAAGATTTGTAGACGTAGTTGGTTTAGATCCAGTGGAAGCAGTTTATAATACAAATTTTGCAATTGATTGGGCGGGATTATTTACTGAAAATAGAGAATCTTCAAATGGTATTTTCAATATTACATGGAATCTAAGTGATACTGATAGCTCTAATTTACAAGTAAAATTATTTAGAGATTCAGATGCGGAAGGTTTTAATGGAACAGAAATTACTACATTAAATGGTCAGAGCGCAGGTAGTGGGTCGTATAGTTGGAATACTTCAGGATTAGATTCTGGATCGTACTATATTTATGCAGAAGTTAGAGATCCGGAAGGAAATTTAAGTAAGTTTTATAGTGGTGAGCCTGTATTAGTAAATACACCTGTATCACATTCTGCACCTACTCATGCTCCTTGCGACTTTGACGGAGATGGAAAGAGCGATCATACTGTAGTAAGAGGAAATTCAGTAGGAGATGCTACTATATATACATCAAAGTCTGGAGCAGGAACTGTTACAAGTGTACAAACTGGTAACATGCAAAAAGATGCTTTCGTCGATCAAGATATTGATGGAGATCTTATTTCAGATATACAGTTTGTAAGAGTGAATGAACCTAGTATTGGATATCGATGGTTTACTACTCATTCTAGCGCTCCTTGGATAACTACTTCAGTGCAGCGTGGCGCATATGGTTCTATTCCAATAGCAGCTGAATTTCCTGGAGCAGGAGGAACTAAATCTGGTAGTTTTCTAAATGGAGTTTGGAGTTACTCGGATCTTAATAATATAGCTTATACTGTAAACTGGGGGCTAGCAGGTGATATGCCTGTACCAGCAGATTATGACGGAGATGGAATAGATAACTTAGCAGTATTCAGACCTAGTGATGGAAATTGGTATATTTTAACTAGTAGCGGTGGATTGATTCAAAGATTTTGGGGAGCGGCTGGAGATATTCCAGTAGCGGGTGATTATGATGCTGATGGAAAGGAAGATATCGCAGTATATAGACCTAGTAATGCAGTTTGGTATATTTGTCATGCTAAAAATGGTTTTGACTGCGCAGGAGTAGATGGTGTAAACGTTCAATTTGGTTTGCCTACAGATTTGCCAATAGAAGGTGATTTTAATGGAGACGGAAAGAGAGATCCTGCTGTTTTTAGACCAGAAAGTGGAATGTGGTTTTCTTTAATAAATGGACAAGTCGAATCTAAACAATTTGGATTACCAGGTGATAGACCTATATGTCTTGCTCATTTAAAAAGATTTGAGACTCAACCAAAAGTGGCTCCGCCTCCACCAGTAGTAAAAAAACCTGCAAAGAAACCTTCTAAAAAGCCTTCTAAAAAAAGACCTACAAGAAGACCAGCAAGGAGATAAACTAAAATGTTGGAGATCTCTATTATTTAAAATCTAGGATATTAAAACTTGCTTCTAGGCTGTCAAATTTAATAATTAGTTTTGTACCTGAACATTGACTGTTTAAGTTAAGTTTTTCAATGTTTAATGCGGTAGTTATATTATTTCTAGCCAGAGTCGTTCTTTCACTACATGTATTTGAAATAATTATAGTACCTACTTGTGTTTGTAATATACTACCCAAACGCGTATGGATATTAATTATGCAATCTTTAAATTTTTCTGTTTGAATGAAAACATTATTAGATTTTATATCTCTTTCAACGGAGCAGCTACCAGTTGTTGTAAGCGCGGTACTTAAGTAACTAGCGATCTCAGTTTTTGCATTTTCCGTATCTATAACTAATAAACGTAAGTCATCACCTTCTAGCAGTGATTTATTAATTGTAAAGATGGAAGACGATTTTAAAATTTTAATTTTTATATCATCTTCAGGATTAGTTATTCTCATTGAAAACGTACCTTCTTTATTTGTTTCTGATTGCAGCAATTCTGTTTTGCCATCAGATGCAAAAACGGTCATTTCAGAATTTGCAACTGGTTGACCTGATAAGCTAGTTTTTGCATTGCCCTGTATTGTAACCCCTCCACTAGACGAAGATCCAAGAGTACCTCCTCCTGAGCAAGAATTAAAAAAAGTTAAAATTAGTATTATGCTAACTAATGTTCTTGGAAGTTTTTTGGAAGAAATGAGGTTAAACATTCTTTTTTTTTCGTCCTCGTTTATTAGGTTTTATTTCTTGAATTAAGAGTTTAGGAGAAGAAAAGCTAATTGTCGTGAAAGAAACTTTTCCACCACCTTCTCCTTTAAGTTTATTATTTACGTCTTTATCAAATTTTGAAATGTATTCACGACATTCTTTGTGGATTTCAGATCCTCTAAGTAGAAACCATTTTTTTATTTTTGGTATACTTTCTTCCTCTATATTGTCGTAAAATGTAGTCAGATGAAGTTGATTAATGTCGTTTTTGTTATTCTTTAAATTCTCATCCACGGATGAAAGAATATCTTCTATGTTTTGAGCAACTAGTGCATATGTCTCGTGATCACTACTACCAGTCCAGTACTCGTTGTTAACTAAACTAGCTTCGCTTTCGCTCGTATGAATAGTTCCGATTCTTTTTAGTTCAAATAGAACAGTGTATGGACTTATTTGTTTAGTTACGGAGGAAACCAAATTAGAGAACTCGCTATCTACTCCAACTATCGATAGTGTTTTTGGTTTATTATTCTTATCTAAGTATTTAGAATTTGAGCACCAAATACCAACAACTTTAGATAGTATGCTACTTTGACCTTCCAGATCTGGATTCTTGGATTCTATAATTTCTTTAGTTCTTTTCCTATGAACCCCAGAAATAAGAGCTATCTTACTTACACTTAACTCTTTGTTTACAAGCTGTACTTGAGAAGTTGATTCTTCTACCAAGGCGCGTTGCATGAGTTCATCAATTTGAGAGTATTTCAAACCTTTTGCCAGAAAAAACTTGGCAATAGGCTTAAGGAGTAACAGACATACTTTCTCTAAATTATTCAAAACACTCGTTATATTAGATGCTTACAAATATAATGTAATATTGTAACACTATTTTGTTGACTTTGCTAGGGGGGTTGTGGTTATTAGTGTTAATCTTTAACACCAATTAGGAAACTTTATGAAACTAACAACAAAAAAATTTTTACTTTTAAGTATGCTTGGATTAGCAGCTTCAGCTTGTGGAGGTGATGGATCAGATGAAGTTGCAACATTGAAGATAGTACATAATTCACCCGATGCGCCAAATGTTGATGTTTTGTTAGATAGGTCAGTTGCTTTGAGTAATGTAGCGTATGGGGATGTTTCAGGAGATTTGGAAGTAGACGCAGGTGCGAGAGACGTAGCTGTAAATGTGGCTGGAACAAATCAAACAGCAATTGAAGCTACTTTAGAATTAGAAAAAGACAAAAAATATTTTGTTTTTGCTAGTGATCTAGTTAGTAAGATTAAACCTATAATTTTAATTAGCGATGATACAACTCCTAATGCAGGTTCCGCACAGGTTAGGGTTCTGCACGGTGCGCCATCGGCTCCAAATGTTGATGTTTATGTAACTGCACCTGATGCAGATATCGCAACAAGCACACCAGTGTTATCGAATGTCGCATTCAGTCAATCTTCGGATTTTTTAACAATTCCAGCTGGAGCATATAGGGCTAGAGTTACTATTGCTGGAACTAAGACTGTCGCAATAGATTCGGGGAGTTTACAATTAGAAGGAAGTAAAAAATATACTGTATATGCAAAAGATGTAAAAGGCGGAGGAGCACCTTTTTCACTTGGAATTATAGCAGAATAGTTAAAATTAAATTAATAAAAGATTAAGAAAATGTTTAAAAAACTAATTTTTATAAGCATACTTTTTTGTAGCTTCAGCGCTTTCGCTCTGGATACAGAATCTCAAATATACTCTAATGCTATATTTGAAGGAACTGTAGGACTAGTAAAGCGTGAGGGCATAGCTAATAAAAGATTCTGTCATATCGCACGTAAGCTTAAGTTTCCTAATTCAGTAAACTTAGAAGTTGAAGGTGGTTTAACTGGAGACAATTCTTTTTTTGCCTATGGTACTGTGAATGAAGTTAAGGGAGTTGGATTTTTTAATAGTGGAGGACTAACAACTGGATTTAATCTAGTTAGCGGTCCTAAAAAAGAGTTATTACCTCCCAGAGGAGGTAGAGCTGCTGCTTGTGGTATTTCTGCTGTTAATATAGGACTTGATAAGGTCGATGATGATACTGCAATAGGAGAATACACTGAGTATGTTAGTTGTTGGGAGAGGGGAAGTGGTAGGAGAGCAGGTAGTTTTTACACTTGCTATTCTCGAACTTATGAAGGTGAATTTAGTAGAGTTCCAAAATAATATCTTGATATAATCTATGATCTCGTTATCTCTCATTTCATAGAGATAACGAGTCTTCCAAATTAAATTGGATATACGGACAGTTTAATTTTTATTCAATGACACAGATGTTCCATCCAAAGAGACCTTTTTTATTTCTATGGGAAAGTTGAATCGACTACCTGCATTTTTTAATTTGCTAGGATCTTCTTCAGTAAAATAATAATTACCTAAGGCTCCTTGCGTAGGAGAAGATTTTTTAATTTTTTCCAGAATTTCTTCAGCGCTAATTTTTGAATCACTTTCAGAAAATATTTTTAATAATAAATTCGCTAGATCATATGAACCTGCTGCGAACTGAATCTGTGCTCGATTACCGAAAGTATTGAAATATTTATTAGAAAATTCTTCTGTTGCAGACAGAGCAGCATAAATTCCACCATTTGCAGTCGTCCCAGCTTTTTTCATTTCTTCGACTTGTCCAAAGAAAGTGGATCCAAAAGTTGGAGCTGTTATTTTATATAGTTCCATTTTTTGAAAAAAGTTACTGATTTGTCCTGTTAGTAGAAAAACTCCTATTGAATCGAATTCTTTTTTCTCTAGACTATTTTTGACTTTTAATACGGTCATTTTGAGATCTGGATTTACATCTGGTGGAAAAGAATCAATTATCGTGAAAGTTTCATTTTCTTTTAGATTTAATTTGATCGCATCGACTAAAGATTCTAAATATTGAACTTCTGTTTTTACTATACCAAATTTACTATATCCTTTTGATCTCATCTCATTAAGAGTAGCTACTGCAAGATCACTTAATCGATTATGGAAGTCCATGACATATTTTTTTCCTGCTACTACAAAAGGTTCACCAGTAAGAACAACAGTAGGTATTTTATTCTGTTCAGAAATAGGAGCAATTGTCGCTGCATTACCAGAACCAAAAACATATATCATATTCACTTTGTTACTTTTGGTAAGTTTATGAAAAGTAGAGATTGCAAGTTTTGGTTCAAATTTTACATCTTCGTAAATGAATTCAATTGTTTTATTAAATTCATTAGGTCTTTCGGATTGTGCCAACTGGATTCCATTCCTTAATGCCGCACCAAAATCTGCTGTAGGTCCACTTAACGGTATCATGAGACCAACTTTTACTGGATCTGCTAGTGCGTTAACTGTAAGACTTAAAGAGATTAGGAAAATTATATAATTAAATTTATTTTTCATAGTGTTTAATTTAACCAATCTTTTTTAATGTTTGGAAGATATTAGATCAATATTTCTCACGAATACCATTTTTAAGTATATAAACTACGCTATTAAAATTGGCCTCTTGCTCAAACATTTCTATACTTCCATCAGGAACTAAGATTTTATTCTGTTTTTTTAATGCTTGATATAAGGAATCTGGTGTGTATTCTGTTTCTTCTTGTATACTTTGAATAGCTTGTAAGGTCGCTCCCATAGCTACAAAGCAAGAGTAGGAAATTTGTGAGGGTGATTCATTTTTAAATTGGGTTTGATAAAGGTTTATAAAGTTAGAACCTCCGATCTCAGATTCCGTATATGGAATATCGTTAGCAAGATATCCAAGATCGTTTTTCACATCTACAGTGTTGATTAAGAAGTTAGAGAAGATACTTATATTCTTTAATGATTCTTTAACTTTTTTTATGAAATGAGGTAATTGAACTATACCTAAGTTTATAAATATTCCATCTGGTTTTTTTATTTGTAATTTCGCTATTAAGCTTTTAAAATCCATTTCGGTTGGAAGTAATTCAATAGAGTCGGTAATGACTCCTCCTAAACTTTTGAATTCTTCTGAGAAAGATTCAGAGGTGGCTAGAAATGAATCATCTACTAATGTAACAATCGCTACTTTCTTGCTTCCTTTATCAAAAATAGATTTTGCTAGAGTTGAGCCATCTTTTTTTGCAGAAGCAATAAATCTAAATGCATAGTTATTTTGCTTAGTGAACTTTGGATGTGAAGCTATTCCAAGTATTGGTATTTTTTTCTGTAATGAAAGAGGATTTATAGCCATAGAAATATGACTTCTTGTTGTTATTATTGCATTAGCTCCTTCATATTCTACTATTCTTTTAAATTCATTTAATCCTGTTTTTACTTCATTTTGGTTGTCCCCATATATTATTTTTACGGTGTGTGATCCTACTTTACCCTCAGAGCTATATGTATTGAACGCTAGTTCGTATCCTCGCTGGCAGTCATTTCCTATTCGGGCAGAAGGGCCAGTGACATCCGCCATTGCTCCTATTTTAATTATATTTTCAGCTTTCGTAGTGAAGCTAAAAAATAATAATATTAAAAAGAAACAATTTTTAAACATATTAAATTATACAATTTAATTTTTACTTAACGATAAAGATGTTCCGTCGATAGAAACTTTTCTCATTTCTATCGGAAAAATAAAACGATTACCTGCGTTTTTTAATTTGCTAGGATCTTCTTCAGTAAAATAATAATTACCTAATGCTCCTTGTGTAGGGGGAGATTTTTTAATTAAGTCGATTATTTCATCTGAACTAATTTTTGAATTGTATTTAGAAAATAAACTTAGTAGTAAATTAGCAAGATCATAGGAATTTGCTGCATATTGTAATTGAGCTCTGTTTCCATAAGTACTGTAATACTTATTAGAAAATTCTTCTGATACTGCGAGTGTAGCATAGATGCCATCTACGGCAGCGGGCCCGGCTTTTTTCATTTCTTCTATTTGTCCAAAAACATCTGATCCAAAAGTTGAAGCTTTGATTTTATAGAGATCCATTTTTTGAAAGAATGTACTAATTTGTCCTGTTAGAAGAAAAACTCCTATTGCATCGAATTCTTTTTTATCTAGACCGTTTTTAACTTTTAAAACTGTGGTTTTAAGATCGGGATTTGCATCAGGTGCAAATGAATCTAAGATAGTAAAAGTTTCTTTTTCGTTTAGGTTAGCTTTAAAAGCATCTACTAGAGACTCTAAATATTGTACTTCCGTTTTTACAATAGCAAACTTACTATGTCCTCTTGATCTCAGTTCTTTTAGCGTAGCTAAAGCGATATCATTTAAGCGATTATGAAAGTCTATTATGTACTTTTTCCCACCTGTAATGAACGGCTCTCCCGAAAGTATTATTGTAGGTACTTTATTTTGTTCTGCTATCGGCGCTACTGCTGCACTACATGTTGTACCAAAGAGATAAACCAAATTAACTTTATCGCTCTTAGTAAGTTTATGAAAAGCTGATATTGCAAGTTTCGCATCGTATCTAGCATCTTCGTATACGAATTCGATTGAATTATTAAATTCTTCTGGTTTCTCAGATTGAGCGAGCTGGATACCATTTTTTATTGTAGCACCATAATCTGCTATTGGCCCGCTTAATGGAAGTATAAGACCAACTTTTACTGGATCAGCTAGTACTTTAATTGAAAGACTTAAAGAAAGTAAAAATACTAAATAATAAACTTTATTTTTCATAATACTTAATTTAACCAACCCTTTTTTTAAATGTTTTCTAGATAATACATTAATATTTCTCACGAATACCATTTTTAAGTCTATAGACAACACTATTAAAATTGGCCTCTCGCTCTAGCATTTCTATGCTACCATCAGGAACTTCCTGTTCCCCCTTCCCTCCTCGAGCATTTTCTTCCTGTTTAGCTTCTTAAATAAAAAGATAGACTTATGGGTAATAGTAAGGGGGCTAGGGCAGTGCTGGCAGCAAAAATCTAACTTTGAATAGTCATTCGAGTAGAAAAGAGCTCATTTTATTTCAGTTTCTTATTGCATTACTTTATTAAATAAGATTAAGATTAAATGGTCTTAAATGTTCTTTCACAGGTTCTTTTGTATAGGGTAGTTAAATGAGCACCTTCATCGGCGATGGATTTTGTTTTGGTGATGTGGTTTCCAGTGATTTGCTGTTGCAGTTAAAAAATGAAGTTCTTGTAGCGTGCCAATTAGGAGACGAGAGAGGTCGGGAAGGAGAAGTCGATCGATTGTTTGAATTGACATTATTGCAACAAAAACTTCCTCATACGTTTTTGCTATCTGAAATAGCTAATAATTTTGCTTCTAAGCTAATTGGCAGAGAAGCTGAGCTCATCATGTCTCAGTTAGTAGTTAGAAAAAGTGGCTCCATGGGCGTTCCGTTTCATGTTGACGGAAGACCAACAGTAAAGACTTGGAATGAGATGCCTTTTTGTCAAGTTATTGTCGGAGTTCCACTAACTGAAGTTAACACTAGGCAAAGTGGAAACCTGATCTATAAGCAGGGAGCTCACCTCACTGTTTGTAATTTTATCAAAAAAAATATTACACGATTTTTAGAGATGGATAAAGATGTGGCTTTTCGCGAAGTTTATGACTTTGTTAGAAATCTGGACATGCCGCAATTAGCATTGAATTGGAGTCCGGGGCAGATGTACGCAATGCATGCTTTACTTCCTCACGGCGTAGAAGAAAATCAGAATGCAGAGAGACCTGTTTGGTATTTCCGTTTTGGTAATCCTATGCATAAAGGAGCAACTGGATTCAACTCAGCTTTTAAAGGCATAGACTGGCCAATCATACTTGATTAGTAGTGATTTTTTTGAAGGATGATTAATTAAATAGGTTAATTGTTTTGAGACTAGTTTTGGCTAGTCTCTTTTTTAGATTAAATTATTAAGAATGTCTTAAAGAAATTTCTTAACTTAACCAACCCTTTTCTTTTGCTTCTATTAACTGTGGATATAGGTAATCCCATAATTCTGGAATAAGTTCTTTTATAAAAGAATTTTTATCAATAACTTGTTGAAGAGTGATATTATTTTCTTTCCAACTTTGTCCATTGTTATTTAGATTCTGAATCATTGGTATCATGCGATCTATTAAGTATGCATATTTAGAGTCAATGGTTTCTCTAGTTTCGTATTCAAGCCATAAGTTTTTTAATTCTTCACATATTTCTACTGGCAACAGACCAAAAATTCTAATTGCAGCTTTTAGTTCGTTTTCTGTATCTGTATGATTATTGTCATAAACAAATTTATCACCAGCATCAATTTCAACAATGTCATGAACTAAGAGCATTTTTATTATTCGCTCTTTATTAATATTTGCATCAGTGAAATTTTCTATGAGAAGTGCAATTAGAGATACCGTCCAACTATGCTCTGCGGAATTTTCATATCGATCTAGGCCGATAACTTTTGTTTTTCTAAGAATACTTTTTAATTTTTCAGTTTCTATTATGAAGGAGAAGAGTTGTTGGAAATTTTTCATAATCTAAGCAGCTTTTTTGTAACCTTTAACTATTCCCCCAACCGAGTTCTAAACTCTTAAACTTTCCTAATCTCATTCTCGCACATTCCTCCGGAATGTAGCTGCGAGGTGCCCTAAATTTTTTTAGCTAAATTTAGCTAAGGAAAAAAATTTACTCGAAGTCCGATTAGTAAAATTCAAGAGTTCAGAACTCTCCTCCCCTCTCTTTTATTGTTTTATTAAATACTATGCAACAGTATATTCATTAATGGAGTTCTTACTATTTCTTATGTGGATTATCTCTATGTGCGAGTTGAGGAGATTGTTGAAATATTTTCGAAAAACTTAATTGATGAAATAAGTTCAGACCCCTTAAGTCTTGATCAATCGAAATTTTAGTGAATAGTTGGTTAAGCAAAGCACACGTTATTATCTCTTGCAGTTTGTAGAGCAGTCGTACATTGCAGCGTTTTTAAATTTGAAGATGTAACTAATTCAGTATTTCTATTAAATGGCTCTGGATCTATAATCATATAATTCATATTATCATCTAGTACAGCAAAGAAGCGAGCGCATAGTGTTAAGCCCTGAATAGAGTTATCAAAGCTAGCCATAAAATTTGTTTCTTCGAACTCTGAATCTTCGGGCATTTTTAAATAAACTTTTTTGATATTCGTGGGCATTTTAAGATTTTTTACTTTTAAAATGCGATATTCAAAATTTGAGTTTTTATAATTTGAAGGCAAGTGAGAGCGAATATGTTTTTCTTGCCAATTTTTTAAGGTAATAATTTTTTTAGATTCTTCTTCGTTGTTTTGAAATTCTTCAAGAACTGGAACTAATATTTTTATTATATCTTCATCTTTATGGTATTCAAGCAGTCCAATTTCTTGCGCAAGTTCTTCTTGGATTGACCATAAAGGGTGTCTGCCACAAAGTCCTCCAGGAGCAGTCCACTTACCTGGATTTGAAGGAGCGCTCATATCACGTTGCAATAAGGGCATGGCCCTTAAGTTTTTGTAATCTAGTTCTAATAAAGCTGAAACACCAAGAATATAAGTACTATTCTCTAGTTTATATTTTCCAGATCTTACTTGGCTTCGTGTTGGAAGCTTTTTACCTATATGTTGAAAAATTGTATTTGAAAGGTTTTCATTAGAAACAATAATTAAGTCGTCTGGTTTTATGGAAATAAATATCTCTCGATCATTTTCTTGGACATTTGCAGTAAGTGCAAACTTTCTCAGGTCTTCGCCTTCGTATGATAATAATGTTATTGCATTTGTAGGGTATGCAAGTTCTTTGTTAGATTTATTTAACTCTTTTTTTCTTATTAACATATATTTTTACAATAGCAGAGCGTTTAGATCCTTCCAAGTAATAGATGATTTTTAAAAAATAAAAAAATGCCCAGAGAAAGATTTCTCCAGGCATTAAAGTAAACCTACGTAATAACACTTTGACAAATTTTACGGGTTTCCCTTATCGACTCTTGACCCGTAGGGCAAGTGTCCACATATTTTCGAGTTCGAAAACAAGAAGTTCAATCTCCTTACCTGCGACGATCTCAGTATCGAGAATAGTAGCGGGACGACCGTACGTCCATGTAGTAAGAGGAAGACCTTGACCAAACTCTAGAATACTTTTATCGCTACTAACAATGCATCCAGAAGAACTAGTTAGTCGATACAGATTGCTAGGATTCCAGTTGATCTTATGTCCTGTGAGAGGACAATTAAGATACTTTCTTCGCATCTCTTCAAGAAAATCATTCTGCTTTGCGCTTAAACCAAATGAACCTTCAGGAGCTTTAATCTCCTTAGTTTCAAGTCTAAGAACCGTAGCAATTTGCTTTTCTGTAAGTTCTGCTCGTGGATACTGAACAACTTGGAAAGTACTTGATGTCGGATTTGACTTGTCAGGGCAAATCCAAGTTAGTACTAGCTCATTTGATTGAAAAGAATCCCAGCACATTGTGCCATCAGAACTCTTTTTATCACAGGCCCTTGTGGTTCCGTCTTCACGAATGACCCATACGTCTGAAAGATTAGTAGCTCCTTCTCTTTGTCTTACAAAACTAAATTTTCCGAGCTCGTCTTTTTTGAGCTTGGAGAAAATTTCATTTTGCTTGTTCCAAAGTTCGGTTGCTTCTTCAAGATAATGAAACCAAGTCGGTTCGAACAGATTGGTAATCTTCGAAAACTCCAGAACGCCATATGCAAGCAAGAGCTCATTCGTTAAAAAATGAACTCCATACTGTACACGTGCAATTTGTGGAAATTCTCCTTGAAGATCTCCCAAACTTCTTTGCATATTGTTTTCACTCTTTGCAATGAAGTTCAGATACTGATCACCACAATCTCTTGAGGACATAAGTCTTATTAGCTGATCATACTGTGTATACAACTGAGTGTAACCACCGTTCTCATCAAGCTTTACTCTAATTCTGATCTCACTACCTGATGGTAAGATCAAAGTTTCGTCTTTAAGACTCTTCCATTCCTGTCCTTCTAGGTCTACTTCTGGACCGAAAACTCCGTAGCGAATTGCCTTTTCTCCGATTCCTGAAATGTTGATTGTTTCAGGATGAAGCTTTAGAAATTCGCTCACATCCGTATCGAGACTTTCCTCTGGATACAGTGACTCAGGATCCTTAATCTCTCTTACAGAGCAAGCATCGCCAAGTTGCCTTTCAAGTAAAGGACGTAATATTCTTTCATTCCAAATATCATATCTGAAATTAGGAAATCTGTCCTTAATGTCCCTAAAACGCTCGTTTCGAGAACGTATACTTTCAATCACTTTCGATAGTCTTTGTGGAACTATTGAACGTGTGTTGAAAATAGTCTCGATCAACCAGTCAAGAAAAACACGTTTTGCCACAGGCAAATCAGTACACTTAACTTGTTGTTCTTGTCCAAGTGCTTCACCAAACAAAAATAAATCTTGCCTGATTACAACTTGGTCAAGTACAGGGTCATACTCAGGAGTACCTTGAGTACTAGTTCTAAAACCAAAAGCCTCCTTATCTCCTACCAACTCAAGAAGCCAATTTACTTTTATTCTTGAAAGGAAAGTGACAATTGGAAATGTTGATTTTATTCCATCACGTATAGTGGGAATCTCTCTAGGAATTCCTACAACTAGGTTACCTCTTAGCAGAGATACGATTCCTACTCTGTTTGGATTTCGTATTCCCCGTCTGCCGACAAGAAAACCTCCACCACAAACGTAAACATTCCCAAGCAAGCCCGCCGTAATGCAAATGAGAATTTGCTCACGATCGCCAGTCGAGTCGATTCTGTAATCCTGTTTTAGACTATCAAAGAGCGCAGATCGACACGATTGAGCGCGTCTCCAATTTCCAACAAGTATTCCTTGTTCTTTAAGATTTCCTTTGACGTGACCGTCACGAAGAGCTTTAAAAACAGATAACTGAGCTAGTAGCTCAGATTCTCTTTCATTCCCAGTGTAATCTTTCCAATCTTCGCTCTTTCTATCAACAATTCCTTGTGACTCAAGAATAGCGACAATTGTCATTACATCGGCAAGCACGCCTCGTTCAATCGCTTCAACTATCATCCTTCCAGTAGTGATACCGAGAGGAAGTCTGGCAACTTTACGACCAATATCAGTGACTTTACCGTTTGCATCAATGCATCCGGTAATTCTCAAAGATTGCTTTGCTAAAGCAAGGTCTTGACGATTTGGCTGATGGAACAAATCCATTATTTCGAGATCGATTTCTCTCTCTAATAACTGGAGCATCATTTTATCAAGCCGAACACGACGAATTTCAGGAATCGGAAACTCCGTTTGAGTATCGTATGGTCCAAGTTCTAGGTGAGATATATAAATACCATTTCTGCATCTTCCAGCACGTCCTTTTCTTTGCTTCATTTGAGCAAGAGAAATTGGAAGTGTTAGTAATGCGTCGATGCCATTTACTACCACTGACCTTTTTTCTAGACCAGTATCGACGACAGCGTCAATGTCTGGAATCGTCAAAGATGTTTCTGCGACATTTGTAGCAACAACAACCTTGCATCGATCATACGAAGCCATTGCCAGATCTTGTTCTTCTGACGAAAGCTTGGAATGGAGTGGGATCCTTTCTGCATCGACACCCATTTGCTTGAGTTTTTTAATACAATCATTGATTTCTTCTTCGCCTGGTTGAAATACCAAGACGTTTTTACCCTCTTTAACGAGGGTAGCGACATCGTCCTCTACTGAAAAACCGCGTGCGCGATCTTCGATAGGAAAGAGTCTACCTTCCACGTTGATGATAGGTGCATTGTCAAAGAAAGCTGAAAGCCCTTCGGCTTCTATCGTAGCGGACATCAAAACTATCCGAAGATTCGGAAAGTCATTGAGTATGCGCTTGATATAACCAACAAGAACTTCGATACTTATGTCCCATTCGTGAACTTCATCAAGAATCAAGACATCAGCAGCCGCGCTACTACCGGATTGAATCAGTTGTTCGATCAGAGCAAGAGCATTTGTACAGACAAGAATACGTGTTTCATTGCTTTGTACGCGATCGTCGTCTTGGCCAGTATTGCCTAAACGATAACCAACGATCGTACCAAGAAGGACATCCATTTCTACTGCAATACGTTTTGCAACTGTTTTTGCAGCTAGTCTTCTAGGCTGACCTAAGACTGTTAAGCCATAGCCAGCTTTGTAACAATATTGTGCGACCTGAGTGGATTTTCCACTTCCAGTATCGCCAACGACTAATGTCACTCTATTATTCCGAATTGTGTGAATAATTAGATTTTCGTGCTTTGCAATAGGAAGATCTAAAGAACAGATCATTCTACTACCAACCTTTCTATAGGGGGATACCCATTTAAAATGTCAAAGAACAACCTCTTTCGTCTTGGTAGCTGTAAGGCTACATAGACTCATCGGTCTCGAAACCCATCGAGAGAGAAGTTTTCTTTTAGTTATGAAGATTTTAGCTAGTTAGGTGATGAAAAGTATGGAAAGATTTTAAGCCTTTCCTGCCTTCGAGTAATCAAAAAATTAAAATAAAAATCGTCATCCCTGCGAAGGTTTTTGTATTTGTCACCTCTGCGTATGCAGGGGCAGGGACCCAGGAAATTTAATTATTTCAAAGATCTGGATCCCCGCCTGCGCGAGGAAGACGATGGGGTGATTTTAGACTTATGGGTTATAATAAATGCGAGCCTTCAGAATTATTCCGTAATTAAGGCTTTCGAAGGGGATATAAAAGCGGAGTTTACATTTGGTACATGAGCATTTTTAGCCCCTTCGAAAAAGCAAAGTACGGAAAATTATGAAGGCTCGCTAGTCAATCGCTTTAAATCCGTCTTTTCTGACTTCCATTACCCTAACGGGAGCCTTGAAGTATTTATCTCCTTCTGCGGTCTCTGTATAAACTGTTTCTCCTAGAACTCCAGTTCTTGTCTTAACAGATTTAATAGCTTGCATGATTTCTAGGCCGTTAGCGTATTTTTTATCAGTACATAAAGTTTTAATAATCAAACTCCCCACATCATAGCCTTCGCCTCCAAATTTAAGCTGATTGTCATTATTATATTTTGAGGTGTAGCTAGCTCTAAAGTCTTCACTTACTAAGTTATTTGGATAAACTGCTCCGATTGAGCCATCTTTTGAAGCTTTAACTTCTACGGAACTTTCAAGAAAATCAGCACCTAATAATGTTTTATTCTCTAGCTTGCCTTTTAGAAGTCTAGTTAAGGTACTTATTTGACCAGGTAAGACGAATACTCCAACTCCGTCATAGTTCGCTTTTAAGATCTTAAAAATATATGGCTTAAAATCAGATTCGCTAGGGGATATGCTAGCAATTTCTTCTATCTTTAGATTATTTTTAGAAGAATCTATGAGACCTTGAACTAGTGAATTTAAATATTGATTTTCAGCTTTGACTATTCCTATAGTCTTCAAACCTTTTTTTATCAGATACTTTGATAAGGCCTCTCCGTATTCTAGACCAGAGTTTGTATTTCTAACCACATAATCTCTTCCAAAACAAACTTTTGGATCTATGCCGTCTACCATAATTGGTATTTTTTTATTTTCAGCTATAGGAGCTAATACCTCGGACATCGGGCCTCCAAAAGCGTAAACTAACTTAGTGCCTGTTGCAGCCAGTTTTTCAAAAGAAGAAACTGCTTTAGAGGAGCTATACTCTGAATCTTCATAAACGAAATCGCAGTTAGATGCTAAATTTTGATTGTCTTCTATTGCTAGTGTTAGGCCGTTTCTAATTGCGATTCCATATTCTGCAACTGCACCTGAAAGTGGAACTATTACTCCTACTTTTAATTTAGATTCTGTAGTCGTATCATTTGCTAAAGCGTTATTAATAGTAGCAACAAAGCTTAAACAGATTAGTAGGCTTAAAATAGCTTTGATTAATATATTTGATTTAGAAGAAGTTTGAATTTTTGTAGTCATTTGTAAGATTGTATTTAGCTTTTTGAATCAGCTAAGCAATAAACTGAAAAGTAGAAGTTCGCAATAAAAAGGCTTTTAGAGATTTCTTTTTACTTCTTAGGTCCACCTAGAGTATCTTCGACCATTTTTAAGCGATCATCAAATGGATCACTTTTATAGGGAGTTGTTGTACCAACAAATTCTTCTCTTCTTAGATCTTCTTCTGACATTACTGGAACAGCTTCAGGATGATTATTGATATACTTTGCAGTATCAAAATCTTTTGAATCTCTAAGATTTCC
The DNA here is from genome assembly GCA_027487795.1 of Pseudomonadota bacterium. Classification (GTDB taxonomy): domain Bacteria; phylum Bdellovibrionota_C; class UBA2361; order SZUA-149; family DAOLCO01; genus JAIYCX01. Next base: position 122,309 of record JAIYCX010000012.1, read on the forward strand.
CCAATATTTTTTTTCTGGTTTTTTTGCGCTATCTTCAAAACCTAAAAGTGAAGCTGCCGTTACATCATTTGGGGCCTCTGTATTATCTGATTCTATGATATCTTCTTCTCCAGCATCAAACATTGTTTCTGCATGGGCTGGAAAACTAATTAAGAGTGTCACAATAAGAGCACTAAGTAAGGGCAAGCCAATAGAAATATTCATTTTTCGAATCGTCATATTGCTGATATTAAGAGTTTTCTTAAAAATGTGATCTATTGTGCTGCTTATTTAAACTGTGAAACTGGCAAATAAACTAATAATTTTTGATTTTGATGGAACGCTTGTTCACTTTCCATTTGAATATATGTTCTCAGAGACTGATCGGATCTTAAATCAGTTTGCTCATGAGCCAATAAGGCGTTTTGAACTGGAAGAGGCTTTTTCTGATTTTGATTATTTTAGGTTTATTAACCTTCGTCCAGAGATGGCTTTTAAGGATGTGGAAGAGTTTAAAACTAGCTTTTGGAAGTGTTTTGACTGGGATAATTTTCCTAAGTCATTAGTTTTTAAGGAAACTATTCAATGTCTCAGAGACCTTAAAAAAGAGGGTGGTACCTTGGCGGTGGCAACTGCTAGGGTGGGTACGGATTTGGATATTACTAGGGAGCTTGAGCGCTGTGGCATTTCTGAATATTTCTCTTTTGTGAAAGGTCGGGAGTCAGAGGGTCATGACTGGAAGGATAAGAGTCCTCAAATATTAAGTATTTTAAGAGAAAGTATGATTTCTCCAGAGCAGGCTACTATAGTAGGGGACATTCCGGCGGATATTATTAGTGGTCATAATACTGGGGTATCTCAAAAAATTGCAGTACTTACTGGTGGTATAAAGAAAGAGGTTCTGGAAAAGTCAAAACCTACTAGTGTTATTAGTGACTTAGGTGAATTACTCTCTGTTCTCAGTGCCCCTCTCGCAAGCACAGCGGAATAATTTAACAAACCCCCTTATTTAACTCTAAAAATTATAGTAAATAGAGAGACTATATATAATACATGTACGGAGACTTATTTTGACCTCACAGCTGCTAACTTCAGAAATTAGACAATCATTCTTAGATTTCTTCAAATCTAAAGGACATCAAATTGTTCATAGTTCAAACTTAGTTCCAGCGGGAGATCCTACTCTACTTTTTACAAATGCTGGGATGGTTCAGTTTAAAGATACTTTTTTAGGCACTGATCCAAAACCATACACTAGAGCAACAACTTGTCAGAAGAGTTTAAGAATCTCTGGTAAGCATAATGATTTAGAAAACGTAGGTCGCACTGCAAGACATCATACGTTTTTTGAAATGCTAGGAAACTTTTCTTTTGGAGATTATTTCAAGGAGGATGCGATATCTTACGCATGGGAGTTTATAACGAAGGTATTAAAACTTACACCAGATAGACTTTGGGTCACAGTGTATGAAGATGATGAAGAAGCAAAAAAAATCTGGATAGAAAAAGCTGGAGTTTCTGCTGATAGAATTTTAAAAAGAGGAAAGAAAGATAATTTTTGGGCAATGGGTGATACAGGACCTTGCGGGCCTTGCTCTGAAATATTTTATTTCCTTGGTGAGTCCAGTTATGTACAAAAAGGCTCTGAACTATTAGCTGATGATCCATTATATGTAGAGATCTGGAACTTAGTTTTTATGCAGTATAATAGAGATACTGCTGGGAATTTAAATCCTCTCCCTAAGCCTTCTATTGATACAGGTATGGGACTGGAGAGAGTTGCAGCTGCACTTCAAGGTAAGCTTGCAAATTATGACAGTGATCTTTTGAGAAATATCATTGATAAGACGGCTACTCTAGGTGGAGTTTCTTATCTTGGTCATGACTATACTGAAAGAAGTACAAGAGAAGATCATCAATATGGAGTTGATGTTGCTCTTAGAGTAGTCGCGGATCACAGTAGAGCATGTTCATTTTTAATCGCAGAAGGAGTCCGGCCATCTAGTGATGGTAGAGGTTATGTACTAAGAAGATTAATAAGAAGAGCATGTAGACATGGCCGTGTTATTGGTTTTAAGTCTCCATTCTTAAATACTATTTCAAAAGAAGTTGTTAGTCTTTATTCGGATGCATATCCTGAGCTTAGCAAAGAAAAAGAAACAATAGTAAAAGTTATTAAAGATGAAGAAGAAAAGTTTTTAGTAACTTTTGATACCGGATTACAGATATTAGAAACTGAAATTAAAGAACTTAAAAAAGATAATAAAAAAGTTCTAGCAGGTAGTGAGGCTTTTAAACTTCATGATACTTACGGTTTTCCATTAGATCTTACTCAAGATATATGTTCATCATATGGAGTAACGGTTGATGAGGAAGGTTTCTCTCAGGAAATGGAAAATCAAAGAGAGAGATCAAGATCAGCAAGATCTAATCAAACTAATTTAATCTTACAAAGATCTGTAAAGCCATATTCTTCTACTTTTGTAGGTTATACAAATCTTCAGTATGAATCTGAAATCGTAGGTCTCTATGATGAATCAGGTGATATCAGTCATGCTTCAGAGGGAAAAGAAGTTGCTGTCGTAGTAAAAGAAACTCCTTTTTATGCAGAGTCCGGTGGACAAGTTGGAGACACTGGAAGAATCACACATGGTACAGGTTCTCTAGATGTAATCGATACTCTAAAAGCAGGTGGTGATACTATCGTTCATGTTTGTAGAGTTATGGACGGAGACTTTAAGGTTGGTAATAAAGTTCGACTAGAAGTTGATCAACTTAGAAGAAAACAAATTTCTGTTCACCATAGTTCAACGCATATCCTTCATCTAGCTTTAAGAGAAGTACTCGGGCCACATATTAAACAAGCTGGATCAAGAGTTTCAGATACAAGTTTGAGATTTGATTTTACTCATGGCGAATCTATTACCGATGCCGAAAAAGATGCGATCGAAGAGTATATGAATCGCTACGTGATAAAAAATCATAAAGTCATTACTCACGTATTACCGATAGAAGATGCAAAAAATATAGGCGCCGTTGCTTTGTTTGGTGAGAAGTACGGAGACATCGTTAGAGTTGTCGAAATAGGAGAAAATTCAAAAGAATTTTGTGGTGGGGTACATGTCGAGTCTTCTGGTGAAATTGGTCATATTAGTTTGATTTCTGAAGGTTCTGTTTCTTCCGGTATTAGAAGAATCGAGGCTGTTTCAGGATTAAAAGCGCTATCAGAGTTGGTACTTTTAAAGAAAAGAATGCTTGGTGTATCAAGATTTTTACAAGTTCCTCAGTCGGAAATTTTGCCTCGTATTCAACAAATGCATATTAATACCAGGGATATAGAAGCAAAACTTAGTAAGTTTAAGCAGAGCTCTTTAAGCCAGGAAGCAAACATACTTGCTAAGAAGGCGAAACAGAGAGATGCTGGCTATAAGGTACTAACAGCCGATATAAAAGACCTTACTATAGAAGAGTTAAGGAGTATGGCAGATAACCTAAGAAACCAATTAGGATCTTCTTGCATAACACTAGCGACAGTTATGGATGGAAAAACTCAAATCTTAACTACTGTTAGTAAAGATCTGTCTGAAAAATTTCATGCTGGTAATCTAGTAAAAGAAATTAATCAGGTGCTTGGAGGAAAGGGTGGCGGAAAGTCAGATTTAGCTCAAGCAGGAGGAGGGGACCCAACTAAGCTATCAGAGGCGTTAAAGTTTTTTGAGACCTTAGTTTAGTTACAGTTTAAGTAGACGTTTAGATATAAAATTAATACTCTTAATAAAAATTTGATTGGCTACTGCAACAATTAAACAAGATAAAAATTTAGCTAGGAAGGAGGCTTGGATCATCTTCTTAGTGACAACTTTTTCTGTTAGTTTGCTAATGAGTTTAGCTATACATGGTATACTTGGACCTTCTTTATATGAAGTTGGTCAGGTAGCAAAGACAACAGTAAGATCACCTTTTGATATTATTATAGAGAGAGATACAAAAGAAGGAAGCGCTCTCTTTTCTGAAATTAAAAGAGGGGAAGTAATTGTAAGAGCAGGGGATAGGGTAACGAAAGAACAGCACCTAAAGCTTTCTCAAATTAAAAATCAAAAAGAACCAGTCGACCCTCTTAGAATTTGGGGCGGTTATTTTATATTAACAGCAGTACTCTTACTTTCTAGCTTCTATTACTTTGTAAAATTTTATCAAGGCTTTAGACCTAACACAAAAGACCTTGTTTTGCTTTCTATTACTCTTATATTAAGTTTAGGAATAATTCAGTTCTTTTCCTTTTTGGGACACGCAATTAGCGAGACAGGAAGCGCCTTACAACCTGATACATTTTTATTAGCAGCTCCACTTGCTACAGGAGGAATGGTATTACAAATTATAGTAGGCGCTCCTTACGTACTACTATGGCTAATTATTTTTTCTGTTCTTACTGGAATATTCCTAGATAATTCTTGGCTATTTTTAGTTTTAATTATTTCAGGAAATTTAATCGCAGCTTCTGGTGTTAAGAGATGTACTAGAAGAAGTGTATTTTTAAGATCTGGTCTTCGAGTTGCTACTTTAAACGCACTTGTCGTTCTGTCTTTTGTATTATTATACGGAGAACTTTGGACAGAAGAAAAACTATATAGAATGGTCTATGCTATTATTGGTGGATTTTTTTCTGGGATATTATCAGCAAGTCTTATTCCTCTAGTTGAGTTCTTTGGTAAGTATACAACCGACATGAAGTTGTTAGAGCTTTCTTCCCTTGATCATCCATTGCTTAGAGAATTATCTCTTCAAGCACCTGGTACTTGGAATCATTCTATGGTGGTGGGTCATATGGGTGAAGCGGCAGCAGAAGCGATACATGCAAATTCTTTATTAGTAAGAGTTGGTGCTTATTATCATGATATTGGAAAGAGTAAGTACCCTGCATATTTTATCGAAAATCAACAAGGTGAAAATAGACATGATAAAATAACACCATCTATGTCTGCACTTGTTATCAAAGCACATGTTAAAGACGGTCTAGAAATGGCAAATGAGCATAGGCTGCCACTTGTTATCTCGGATATGATTTTACAACATCACGGCACATCACTAATTGAATTCTTTTATGATAAAGCAAAACGAGATGCGGAAGAGGATGAGATAGTAGAAGAAGTAAACTTTAGATACACTGGTCCAAAACCACAAACAAAAGAAGCTGCAATTTTAATGTTAGCAGATAGTATAGAAGCAACTAGCAGAAGTTTGCCAGATCCAACTCCTGCTAAATTACAAGGATTGGTACAAAAATCAATAAACAGAATATTTGTCAGTGGTGAGTTAGATGAAAGCGGTTTAACTCTAAGGGATTTGCATGTTATCGCTAAATATTTCGTACGAGTTTTAACAGGGATTTATCATAAAAGAGTAGAATATCCTGAAGCATCAGAAAAAGTTTCAAAAGACAAAAAGAATAAATTAGAAAGCAGTGCAGCAACTCAAAATAATAAAACGACTACAAATGAAGAAATTAGAAATAATAGTCAGACCCAAGATTTCAAAGAAACTGTACAAAATAACAACAAGACCGAACCTCAAGAAGACGCTGGTGATACTCTTAGACGCCTTGGAATCACATCGGCCCAGAAACATTAAGCACTGTAACATTAATATAGAGCTTAGTGTTTTATTTACTGACGATAAAGAAATTAGAGAACTAAATAAAAATTTCAGAAACAAAGATAAAGCTACAGATGTTCTATCTTTTCCTCTAGATGATCTTAATCATTTAGGAGATCTTGTAGTATCGGTTGAAACATTAAAAAAACAAGCTAAAGAATTTCAGGTAACTAAATTAGAAGAGCTTAATAGGCTCATTGTTCATGGCATCCTACATTTACATGGTTTTGATCACGAAGGTGTTGGTAGATCGGAAGCAGCTAAGATGAGAAGAATGGAGAAGAAGTTACTAGAAATTATCAATTAGTAATTATCTAACCGGCACTGGCATAGAGAAGTCAGGATTTCCATTAGCTCTGTATTTAACTCTTATAACTTCTGAAAATAATCTAACAGTCGGATCTTTAGGATATACTGCAATTAGTCCATAAGTATCAGGAGCGGTTTTTAATTCTGCATTTCCATGTATTTGAATATAACTTGAAGATCTAGGACTAAGTAATAACACTTTTTCTGCTACCGTATTAGGTCCTGAAAATACAACTTTAGCTTCAACTGTATTGTTTGTTGAGTTTGCAACTAATAACCAATTTTCCATTCCTAAGTATAGATTGTATGATCCAGACTGCGCACAAGGCATAGCACGTCTCGCTTGTGAGCCGTATATTGAAGTTACACTTCCTGTTGCAGCTTCTCTTAAATAACCCATGCTAGTAGCAATTATTGAAAATGGTTCAAATGGTACAACCGTAGCATACCCAATGTCACCAGCACTTAGAGCTTCTGTAGCGTTGAAATGTAGTTGAGCATTGGGAGCTATTCTCGCATCGACTGATTCTAAAAGAGCACCGCTTTTAGCGTAGTAATTAATGCTAGCGCCTACTTCTTTATCTAAAATATTTACGACTTCTATCCAATTTGTTTCTCCAAATTTTCTAGAAATTGGAATATAAATAGGATCACTTTGTCCAAGTTTAGAACTTAAAGGAACTGCAAATTTAAATTTAGATGGAGCAAATCCAGCAGGAGCATCACCACCAAATCTTGTAAGTTGTGCGATATATTCAGAACTTACATTTTTCGGAATAACCTTATGATATCCAACAACATTAGGACCTGCTATGCCGTGACCACCATCCACATCAGCTCTACCAAAAGAAGGTACTTCAATTTCTCTTCTCATTATAAGAGTACCAGCAGTGTTGTATGACATTATTGTAAATACTCTTGCTGCACTATCTAAGTTAACAATTGATAACCAATTAGCTACTTGATTATTAACTTCATTAGGTTTCATGCTTGGTTGGAAGGTATTGAATCCTACCGCAGTTGTTCCAAAAGTTGCATCTGTTAGTGGGATTGAATACGCAAAATCATATCCTGCTCCATCTGTCGATGGACGGTAGTATGACATTCTACCATCGATACTGCCTTCAAATTCTAGTTTCACTATTCCATATGAATCTATAACAAAGTTTGAAAATTCATTCATGATAACATCAAATTGACTATTAGCTCTAACCATAACTGTCCTTTGGTCAGCCAGTACTCCTAGTATTGAGTAGAATGAAATTTTTACATTAATGTTTGTACTAGTTGAGTTTGTAAGCTCAAGAATATTGATCATTTTTAAGAAGCTAGTCCAAAGTGTATAGTTAGGACTAGTAAAAATTTGTTTTTGTTCGCATGAGCCTCCACCGTATGTTGGATCCCCTGGATCATTTGGTTGTCCTGGACATTCTCCAATAATATCACCGTGTCTAAGATGAGCTTCAAGAGCTGATTTTCCAATACTTAGTGTTTTTGCTTTGCTGAAATCTCCATTAGGTATATGACAAATAGTTACTTTTTTACCTGTTCCTATGTCATCATCGTGTTCATCATCATTTTCGTTATTACAGCTACTTGGAGCATCAGTAGATTTTACAAAACTAATTTGGAAAGCTAATTCTGAATTCTTTATACCAGAAACAAAACTCATTGTAGCAGAGCCTTCTAAGGTAAACTTTTTATTTAGTGCAGTTACTGATCTAATTTTAAGTACTCTTACTTGGCTTGAAGCGTTATTCACTAAAAGACTATTATTAATTGAAAGACCGTTTAATTTTAAGTCTGAAATATTCAAACTTGATGTTTCATTCGCTCTTCTTGCTCTTATTAAAATATCACTAAGAGAAATTGGACTTAAAACAGTATGAGCTACACTTTTTCCATCGAGAGTAAAGTTTGCAACTTTTGTATCTGGATCATATGTTATTGAGAAAGGCGCTTTTCTTCCAGAGATCCAAACATAATTATTTGTTTCTCCTGATAAAAATGGCCCACTTGTACTTTTACTTAAATCAATCTCAAAAGTTCTTGCTCCAGCTCCAGTTGAACTATCTCCTATTCTGCCCTCTGCAGTAAATAGACTTGTGCTATTTGACTGATACTCACCATCAAATAATTCACTAGTGGTAGTGCACTGTAAAGGATCATTAGCCTCCGCAGGATTGTCTAAGGTTACAGAGAAGTAGTTATCAACTGAGCTTCTTGTATCAGTTACACTTGCTTTTATCCAAACAGAACCACTAAAACTACTATTTGGCGTTAATATTAGCTTACCGTTTGATACTGATATAGAAATTCCTGTAACGTTACCTGTGGTATTCGGAACATTAATTAATTTATTAGGATCTAGATAATATTCGCTAGGGATTGTTCCTAGATATGTACTTGAAGATAAGGCACCTCTCCAAATATATATTCTTCCATTTGGATAAATTACATAGTCTTGTTCTTTTATCTCGTTTAGTGGTTTACCCTTAAGATATTTTTCCGCGTTGCCTAGTTTATTGAAGTTGAAATTAGTACCAGATGCATAAAAATCATTAACTTTATCTAGTTCAAAAGCTATTTGTGCTGGTATTAATAACTGTGCCGTAACTGTAATTGGATCATTGTTAGGATCAGAGGCTTCCAAGTCAATAGATGTACTTTGACTAGTTTCTGAAATAATAATATTTGAAAGTTCAGCTAATTTCGGAGCTTGATTTGTTACCTCTACGGCCATTTGAGAAGATTTTAATACAGCTCCATCATCTACACTTACTTCAACTATAAAATTACCAACTTTTTTCTCAGGCAGATCAATTATTAAGTTACTTCCTACTATTTTAGGGATAGCTGGGAATGCTGCGCCGATAAGTTTTGTGCTCATAATAACTTGATCTCCGTCTAGATCATTAGTTGTTATCGGTACAGTAATAGAATCTGTTCTCCAATGTACTGATCTAGAAAGCGGTAATCCTACTATATTTGGTGATGCATTAGACACAGAAACGGGGAAGTTAGTACTAACTGTATTCATTTGATCTTTGGCGACTACTGTTACGCTAAAGCCAGCTACATATTTATTAAGAACTAAATTGAGATTATTGTTTGTAAAAGTAATTGTAGAATTATTACTATTTGGAGTAATTATAGAACTAAAAGTTATGGGATCATTATCTGGATCTGTTACGGTCACAGGTATAGAACGGGTTCTTTCTGACCATTTCATAGTAAGAGCAGGTAGCGATGAAATTACTGGAGATCTGTTTCTAAAGTTAATTAAAAGCTGTCCGTTTGTACTTGAGGCACTATCACTTGCAATTAAGTTAACGGTTACAACTCCAGGAACAGGGTTTGCACTATTTGGAACAACAGTTAGTATATTATTTAAAATTGAAAACTTATAACTAGAAATATTAGATCCTTGTGCTAATATAGACAAGGTCGTTGGATCTAAATTAGGATCAGATACATTAATAGGTATGCTTAAATTTTCTTTATATCCAGCGTCTATTGATGTTAAACCAGAGAAAGTAGGAGACTGGTTAGTAAAATTAAATGTATAACTTCTTGTAACTGTATAATTAGTCGATTTAGCCTCTACGCTAACTATGTGACTAAAAGCAGCAAATGGTCTAGGAGTTACTACTAAATTATTATTTATAATTTGTTGAGTACTTCCAGTATTAGTTAGGGAAGTAAGAGTATATGTAATTTGATCTCCATCAGCATCAGTTGTCGGAAAACCAGACATTGATAAAGCACCGTTTCGCCAGTGACCTGAAATAGAAGTTTGTGTAGGTAATACAGGAGCTGAGTCCTCCCATTTCACATCTATAACTTCAGAAGTGAAATCTACGCCATCAGTAGCGTAAACTGTGAATTTTTGTGAACTAGGTGATACTGGAGAGACGTTTCTATTAAAAATAATTTCATTTTTATTTATTGCGCTTACTTCTGCTGTTGCTGAGCTAAAGATAGTTGGAGTTTTAGATAAACCATTTGTTATTAAACGGTTTCTATCAGGAAAGAAACCTAACAGCTTATCAGGTTCAAACCCACCATCCCATTTGTAAAGCGCGCCATTTTGTAGAAGTATGAATCTTTGTTGTTGTCCGTTGTATTCTCCCATAAGGTGAGTTTCGTTTGAGCCTATGGGATCGGTTACATTAGTGATTAATGCTAATTTATATTTTAAAGCTAAATTGGGAGCATATTCAGCCGGAGTTCCTGGGAAAACCATTATTCTTATATTATTTTGATCTAAGCTATCTGAGTCTGAACTCACTATTGAAATTTTATTTTCTATATTGTTATAGTTGAAAATTTTATTTCCAATTGTAGAAAGTACAGGTTTAGTATTAATGATATTTAAAGCACCATATTTTTGTGATTCCATACCTAGAACATCATAAGCTTTCACTTGAAAACTATAGCTTCTCGGTGCACCAGGCTTTAGGGTAGCATTGATTATATTACTACTTCCGCTTAGTTGTAATCTTGCTGGTATACCATTGTTTTGATTTGCTTCAATTGTAGTCAAAATATTTGGCATTACGTCGTTAGATCCATCGATATCTGTTATGCCAATAGAAGCATAAGCAGTAGTCTCTCTCCAATGCATAGACATTGTAGGAATATCAGCTAAGTCTGGACTTGTATTTTTTAAAGCGATTATTCCAGAACTTTCTCCTACCGATAGACCGTCATTTGCTTGACCTACTATACTTATTCTTTCAAAGTTAGAGTTAAAATTATCTGGTATTTTTAATACAATTTCATTACCTTCTCTTGTAATAGTAGTATTTCTTAAAGCATTGTTTTGAAGAAAGTCTGAAGACCACTTTCTACCGTCAATTAAGGTAGTATCAAGATATGCATCCGTATTTACATATTCCACTAGCTTGCTAGTATTTGGGGATCCTGACCAATCAGCATATAGCGCACCACTTGGTAGTATTGCATATTCAGAATTTCTACCTTCGTATCTACCGCTAAGTCTCATTTCTCTCCATCCGCTTGTATTGTAGCGACGAGCTATTGGAGAATCGGGACGTAGATCATATTTATCAAGTATAGAATAACTTACAGAACTTTGTATTGAGTAATTTTTAATCTCACTTCCGTTATCTTCAACATCAGGGTCTGAACTTGATATAGGCAAGCGTATAGTACGAGTTCTCCAAGAATATTCTCCTGTCGATACTGGCGCTATTAATGGTTTGTTATTATACCTTTCTACAATAATATTTTGTTGATTAGCATACCCATCCATAGAACCAATTTCTAGAATCGCTTTACCTAAGAAGTTATCTGCTGGATCAATTAGTAATTTGTTTTGAGATAAAGATAGACCTATATTAGGTTCAGAATCACCTGGAGGACTAAATAATAGATCTAAATTATTATAATATATTGAATCTACTTGGCCTATTTTAGTGCTTTCATTAATGCTGTAAGAACGATTTATTAAGTTACATTTATATATAGTTCCGTCAGGTACAATTGCAAAAACGGTTGTTCTAAGAATATTACCAGAAGTATTTGTCTCGGTATCTTTTCCTATAAAATATTTTTCTTGTCTGCCGGCTTTGTTGTCATTAGGCGGAGAAGCATCAACAGAGTTTATTGTTGAAGAATTAGCAAGATCAACAAATTGATACTGTCTATCTAACTCTAGGGCTACTTTAGAAGGAGAAAAACGAGCTGATAGTTTATTAAAGTTTGGATTTGATCCTAGTACTGGTATTATCACTTCTTTTTTATCTTCTTTCCAATGCATTCTAATTGGATTAATGGTTCCGATCTGTATGTCGTTAGTACTTTTACCTAGGATGAACGACTCTTCATCGAAGGTAAAGGAATCACGTGCTCGTATTCTTATGCTAGCTAGACCAGTAAATGATCCTAGTTGGTTAATTTTTAATGTTGAGTTTTCTATGCTAGCGGATAATAGAGGCGTTTGATTTTGACTTTGAGCATTAATAAGAGCTTTTGGATCGTTATAAAATATTGTAGGTACAGACTCTATTAAAGTACTTTTTTCAAATGATTCATCTGATATATATAGTCCACCAGTTGGTAGAATAAATAATAGCCTGTCAGATATTCCGTTCACTCTACCTCTTAAGTATTTTTCATTTTTACCAAAGAGATTAAATGATCTACTACCTTCAACTAATGAAAAATTATATTTAGAATCTAGTTCAAATGCTATGTTTGAAGGATTAATTTCAATTTCATATTCTAAATCTTCTGAATCCTTATCTGTTACTGATATCGGTATATTTAAAGGAAACTCTGATGAAGAAACGGATCTATCACAAATAGGAGATATTTCTGGAGCATTGTTGTAGGTGATTACATTAAAAGTTTGTGAAGCTTTAGATAACCCGTCACTCACTTCTACTTTTACATCAAAGTTTCCTAAGAAGTCATTGATAGGATTAATTTTAAGAACATTTCCTTCAATATTTAATATTGCTAGTCTTTCATTAAATTTAGAAGTCATAACAGCAGTATAGGTTAATGCATCATCATCAGCATCTATACCAGATAGCGTTATTGTTCTTATATCTTCTAATTTTGGTTGTATCCTTTGATCAGATATTAAATTGAGAGTAGGTATATTATTACTAACAGAAATAGAGAAAATTCTTTCAGCTATTTTATTTCCATCAGTAGCTTGAACTTTTATAGAAAATGGGCTTGAAAATGTATTACTTGAAGTAATTATAATATTATTTCCAGAAATATTAACATTTATTGGTTGATTCACTACTCCATTTAGCGAAGCTGAAACTTGTACAGTATCTTCTGTATCTGGATCACTGTAAGTAAAAGGTACGGTAAGAGATTTTTTTAATGGTCCAACATTTTGATTGCTAATATTCGATATTACTGGACTTGAATTATATGATTCGAAATTAAAAGTTCTTGTAGTGCTGAGATTGCCATCAAAAGCTTTTACTTCTATTTGAGCAACACCTTGGAATAGATTTGGAGGATTAATAGTTAAAATATTATTGTTTACAGTAGTTAAAACTGAAGTAGAACCGGAAATAACTCGACTAGTGATTACGAGAGGATCACCATTAGGGTCGCTACTTTCAATAGGAAAAGAAATTGAGTCTCTTTTATAAAACATTCTTTGATCGGATATTGGAGCAAGGCTTGGAGCACCATTGGCCCAATTAACAGTAAACTGAGTATTGCTTTGAGCTCGAGTATCTGAAGCTTGGGCCGCTACGACAAATTGTCCGACATATCCAGAAGGTGGATCTATAGTTAGTTTATTACCAGCTAATCTCAATTGTATATTTGAAGCTAATCCAGTTATTAAACTAGCTGAGTAAACAATGTTATCCATAGGATCTTGATCGGTAGCGTTAAGATCTAATGTTATACGATCTTGGTTCCATGAAATAGTTTGAGTAGGAACTGATGAAATTATAGGAACTCTGTTCATTACGTTAACTAGAATGCTAGCTTTTGTATCTGAGATTCCATCACTTATTGTTAATACCACATTATAAGTTCCAACATAATTTCTTCCAGTTACCAAATCTAGCTGACTATTTGTTGCAGCGACTCTTGCTCCAGAAGAAATGCCTGCAGAACTTAACTCTGCCTTTACTGTTAAGATATCAGAGTCAGAATCAAAAACACTAAAATTTAGCCCTGCAGAACTCTCTCTGTATGTATCTATAGATGCAGCGCCAGAATAAATAGGAACTCTGTTAGCTACTGTTAAGCTGGCTATATTACTTGTTACTGATCCTGCTACGTTCGACACAACTACCCAAATTTGATCGTTATTGTTTGCTCTAGCTACGGGTGAAATATTAAATAAGTTGGTAGTTGCATTTGGAATAACAACACCATTTCTATACCACTGATATTTAATATCATCGCCAAGAGCGACTACTGAAAATTGCGCGAACTCTCCTGGAAGCTTTGATATTGATCTAGGATGAGATGTTATAACAGGAGTATTTTGGTCTACCAAAACATTCCATGATCTAATTTCAGTCATGTAAGTAGACCTAAATTCTTCATCCATTAACCATGGCGTTTTATCTATTACTTTAGCAGTAACAACATGCACACCATCACTTAAAGGATAATCATTAGGACGAAGCGTATCTCCTGTTGCCGCAGTAATTGAATTTCCATCAATAAACCATTCTGTCTTTACGCTTGAACTACGTGTTTTTATAGGCTTAACAAAAATAGTATTTTGTCCGCTCAGACTAATTGTACTGGATGTAGCATCGTCTATTGGTTTAACTTTTCTATATATCTGTTTAATTATAGATTCAGCAGAAGGACCATTAAAAGGGGCAGATAGCTCTCTCATTTTGGATGTTAGCGTTGGTCTGTAAATTGAATATTGATGTCCCATAGCACCTTCATGGGTATCGACTATGCTACCTAATGAAGTTTTACCCAGCCATTTTACCCATTTTATTCCCTGAGATATCATAGCATTTTTATTCTGCGCGGATACGTTTGGTTCGGCAGGTTCAAATCCAGTGTACGTTGGCCATGGTCCAGAATCATATTCATCAGCTAGGTTCCCAAAGCTATGACCTAATTGATGTAAAACGCTATCTATATTTTGTTGTTGTTGAGCACTAACAACTGATAAGTTACTAAATGGATAAGCAGCTGAACCTTGAGAGGATGAATTAGCTAAAACAACAATATGATCAAAATCTCTTGCGAGAGCTGCATAACTCCATGCCTTAGATACATTCGTACATAAGGTTCCAACTCTACCTTGACAAGAAAACTCAGTGTCTAAGACAGTATCCTTTAATGACCCAGGAAGGTTGTCATTATCAACTCCTGAATCATTAGAAGGAAGATCAACTCTATGAAAATTAAAATAATTAGAATAATCTAAAAATGGTTCTTGTGAAATTATTCCACTTGAATAGTTCGTTACTTGATCTGAAAACTTTGAAAGTTCTGTGTTTTGGTAACCATCACCTAAGAATACGATATCAATTCTGTTAGATGATTTACCATTATCAACGACTACCTTAGGACTTCCAATAACTTCTTTTATTGAAGGGCTATTAGTAAGTATTCTTTCTTCTCCTTTGAAACCTTGAAGTGTACCTTCTGAATTTAGAGAATCAAATAATACAACTTGTTTTTGATGTTCTGAATTAACCTGTGCTTCAGCGACGTTATTAATTACAATGAATAGTAGTGCACAAATTAAATTAGCTAAGGTAGATTTCATTTACATTCCTCCTTAGCTCTCATTTCTACGTTAAACTGTTCTATATCTTCTTTTTCACCATCACTTGCAGAGGCTATTATTGTTATTGTTTCTGTAAATTTTCTTCTTGCTGTTATTTCAAGACGATTTGGGGAACTATTAATGATTTGTAAGTCTAGAATTACTTCTGGTTCGGGAATAACTTGATAGGCATTAACTAATAATGAAGGATTTTGAAAAAATTTTACATCTATTGAAGTAATATATGTTCCATTATTACCAATTAATTCAAAAAGAGCTCCATCATATCTCAAGAAAAATTGTTTACCTGCTGCTCCATATAAAATAAAACCATATCCACGAAGGCTACTAGGAACAAATTGATAAAAACCATAAATCTTATCTAGTTCTGCTTCTGTGGATTTATTAGTATTGTCTTCAGGTTTGTAAAGTTCAGCTTTATAACTTAGAGTATTACCATCTTTATCAAAAGCTAATAATGGTACTGCTAGTTTTCTAGTTAGCGGATTAATTTTTTGATTAGCTATTGTTAGTAAATCTGGTTTTTGATTAGATTGATCGGAAGCAAGAATTGCAGCATCAGGAATACCAGCTTTAATCATCAGACCATTTAAACTACTTAATGGCTTAATAGATTGCATCAATATATTTTTAACATCTAGAGCAGTTAGTTGCGAAGATTGACTGAAAGACAATACAGCAAGACCACTCACATGCGGTGTTGCCATCGAAGTACCATTTAAACTTTCATATCTATTTCCAGGAACTGTACTTAAAATATTTACGCCAGGGGCAGCTATGTCAACAGTATTCGCACCGTAGTTAGAAAATGTTGCTCGTGATCCATTTGAGTCTATAGCAGCAACAGCAAGTACGTTAGGCGCATCGTAGCAGCTTGGATAATTGGGATTAGAATCTGTATTTTTATTATCATTTCCCGCAGCAGCTACAAATAATATTCCAGCATCAGATGCAATGTTTATTGCATTTAGTAATGCAGGATTTTGTCCACTTCCTCCCCATGAGTTACTAAGAACTTTAAGTTTTCCACCTCTATTTCTCATCGTGACAGCGTAATTTATTGCCTTAATAGCACCACTATCACTTCCACTTCCAGATGAATTTAGAAATTTTAAAGCCATGAGCTTTACTTTCCAAACAACTCCAGCAACACCTATTCCGTTGTTGCCTTCCGCACCTATTGTACCAGCGCAGTGTGTTCCATGTTTGTTATCATCAAATGGATTTCCAGAGTTGTTGATCGCATTATATCCATAAATATCATCTACGATACCGTTGCCATCATCATCTACACCTGGACTTCCGGATAGTTCTAGTGGATTTTTCCACATATTGTTTTGAAGATCTGGGTGGTTATAGTCTATTCCAGTATCAATAACGCCTACGATAATATCTTCGCTTTGACTAAATGAAGCTTTATCAGCAGCCTCTGGTCCGTTAATATCAATATTATTAGATTGATTCATGCCCCACAAGCTTGAGTACATAGGGTCATTAGGTACGGCAGAGATTTTTCTTATAAAGTCAGGTGAGATATATTCAATGAGCCCGGCATTAATTTGATCTACAGTAGAATTAATATCTAGTTCTTGTTTGTCTTGGGCAATTATTGTTGAAGCTTCTATTAAAGGAAGACTTTCAACTTTATTAGCTTCTAGAATATCTGTTAAAGCTTCTTCTATAACTTCTTTAGGGTAAACAGCTAATCTTGGATCTGTTTTTAGTTCTTTTATACCCTGATCACTATATTTTATTATGTATTGACCAGGAACCCAGGATGTTTCTACTTCCGCCAACGCACTAGAAGCTATCAGAGATGATAACGTTAGAGTTCGGAGATAAAATTTGAAACTACTATACAACTTTGAAACCACTTTGTTACTACTATTTATACAAGCGAATACTAGTTGGCAAATATCGTTCCAAGAATCTCTCTAAGAAAATTGCTTAGATTTAAATTATTAAAAACCCTTAAAATTGATTTGAAGGAGTTATTGAAAGTTATAGAAAAGTACTTAGGTACATTATTGGTAGTTTACTTTGATATAATTTCGTAGTTGTAAATTTAAGTTTAGCTAATGTTATTTACCGATCGAACCGATAATCTAGTTCTGGATAATATATTTCTACTAAGGCTTACTTAACTTGAAAAATAAATATAAGTTTTCATTTTTATTTTTATTAGTGCTCGTCATGCTAATATGCGTTCCGGAGAACCCGGATATTAGTACTATGTCAGAAAAAAATAGTAAAAATACTAGTAAACTAGATTTGTCGTATGAAAATACAACAACTAAAAATAATGAATTACAGCTCAGTGACGAACAGTTTAGTAAGGTAACAGAAGGATTTAAAGAAAAGAACCTAGAAGAAGTAAAATTAGATAATGCAAAGAATTTCTTTCAATTAAAAAAACTTCAATCATTAAACGATAAAGAACTAATGGAAGAATCGAAAAGAACTGAAGAAGAGAGAAAAGCTGAAGCAAAAGCTAAGATAACTGAGGCTTTAGTAGCTAAGCTAGAGGGAAAAAAGTAAGCTTCTTTTTAATAAATTTTTGTAGACTTTCTTGCCAGTCTTATATTAAAAGTGCTATCAAGTCTTTTATTCAATAGTCTAGGATTAATAAAATTTTTAGCAAATGTCCGAACAAATACTAACATATTCAGATCTTGAACAACGAATTAGAAAGCTCGAAGAGCGTCTATCATCGTTGGGGGAGTATCTTTGACCTCGCTACTAAAAGAGAAAGATTATCAGAATTAGATACCGTTACAGCAGAACCTGACTTTTGGAATAATTCTGAAGAAGCTCAGAAGGTATCTAAAGAAAGAGCAAATTTAACTAACCTAATAGAAAAAGCAGATTCGCTAGTTACAAGCATAGAAGATATCAGAGTACTTTTTGATCTGACGAAAGAATCAGGCTCTGAAGAAGAACTTGGTACTTTAAATACAGAAGTAGATACAATAGAAGCTTATATTTCTAGCTTTGAATTAGCTAGAATGCTCTCAGGTCCTCATGATAGTCAAAATGCAATTCTTGAAGTAAATGCAGGAGCAGGGGGAACCGAGGCTCAAGACTGGGCTGAAATGTTACTTAGAATGTATATCCGCTGGGCTGAAAAAAGAAAATTTACTACTGAGATATTATTTACAAACGGCGGTGAAGAAGCCGGAATAAAAAGTGCGACCTTAGTTATCGAAGGTCCAAACGCTTTTGGATTTTTAAGATCAGAGCGTGGTGTTCACAGATTAGTTCGAATTTCTCCCTTTGACTCAAATGCAAGAAGGCATACTTCTTTTGCTTCAGTTTCTGTAATGCCAGATATTGAAGAAGATATTGATGTGGTGATTAATTCTGACGATCTTAGAATTGATACTTTTAGAGCTGGAGGAGCTGGTGGTCAGCATATCAATAAAACAGACTCCGCAGTTCGTATTACTCACTTACCAACAAATATCGTAGTTCAATGCCAAAGCCAAAGATCTCAGCACAAAAATAAAGACACAGCTATGAAGCTTTTAAAAGCTAAACTTTTTGATCTTGAAACGGAGAAGCAAAGAGAGGAGATGGCAAAAATAGCAGGCGAGAGAAAAAAAATAGACTTCGGAAGTCAAATTAGAAATTATGTGATGCAGCCTTATCAGCTAGTTAAGGATGTGAGATCAGATGTTCAAACTTCTGATGTTGACGGTGTTCTAGACGGGGCAATAGATATTTTTATAGAGGGGTATTTGATGTCTGAGGATTGTAATATTGCTTAGTCTGATTGATAGTTTTTTTTATTTTCCCCTCCTCCCAGTGAGGCGTTGGGTTGAGCCTGTTTTTGTGTCGAACTGAAGCCACCGCTTGTTTCGGAACAGCCCTTGCAGAGCAACTGCGTTTCCGAAATCAAGCCCACGCAACCCCACCCCTCGCCATCTGCGAAGACTTACTATTACCCACAAGTCTATAAGTCGTCATAATTTATAATATTTAAGAGTAACCACAGAGACACCAAGACACAGAGGATTAGAGAAATATTAAGTTAGTTTTGCTTCGGTAATATGTGAAGTTTCGGTAGTCCTTTTAATTAATACTTCTTCTCTGTGTCTCTGCGCCTCTGTGGTTTATTTTTATCGTAATTAATACTTGTGGGTAATAGTAAGATCTGCGAACAGACCCTATCCAATACCTCACTCACCCCTAATTTACTTTTTTAAAAGAGTAATTTGCTAATTTGACAGTAATATAGTATTTAAATATGGTCTTCGTTCTTTTCATATTTTAAGAATATTATTTTAAACGATCTGCTTAGTGGAAGTACCTTTCGGTATTATTTTGCTAGGGTAGATTGAGTTTTAAGGTTTTACTTTAGGGTTTGTTCCCTAGTGAGCTTATCTACATTTTTTTGAAAGGTTAGTGAAATGTCAGACGATTCTCCAAAAAGACTAAGAGTTGGAAAAGATGTCGTTATCCCGGATCAGTTTTATACTGATCTGAAATCTGTAGCTAGAAGTATATGTGAAACAGATGAAGGCTTTCAAGCATACAATAAGTTAAACGATGATCAAGGAACTAGCTTTCATGTCTCGGATTTTATAACTGTTTTGCCGTTGATGAGAGACTGCGGCAAGTTGCAAAATTTGGATTCAGTAAAAATAGTAGCAGTTATTATTCTATCTGCTAAGCTGAATTCTGTAGTTGCTCTACTTCATGGAAGATTGCAAACAGATAAGGAAAGAGTGCCAATCTTTCTCAGGAAAATGAGTTCAATTCTGAAAAATAAAAATCAAGCTGTCGATCAAAATGAATTGGCTAAATTGGTTGAAAGAATTGTTGAATTACTAAAAAAGAAGGCAACAGAAACAATAAATCAAGAAATATCGGACGGGTACACCAGACATGCAACTCAGCTCGAAGTTTTGCTCACATTGATTGCTTAGTGCTTCTTGAGTACAAATTGAAAACAAAAAGAATACGGGTGGTTTGATGAAATGTTCTTTAACAAACTCAATCACCTGTTTTCTATACAATCCTTAATGTAGTTTTACTTTTTAATGATTTTTAAGTGTTAAAAAGCTTTTGACAATAATATTTGCTAGCAGTTAAGTTATTAGTATGAAAACCGCATACATAAAATTAGAATGTTCTAAAATTTCTGAGTTAAAATCAGTAACGGGCGAAGCCACGGTACAAAAGGCTTTAGAAGTAGTTATAGAAGAATTTCTGAAAAATAGAAGAAAGTTAAATCTTTTTGATAATATTCAAAAAATTAAATTTAAAAAAGGATTTGATCTTTTAAAATTGAGAAGAGGTGACCGCTAGTGTTATTTTGATTCCTTTATTATATGTTGAAAGAGATTCATATCAATTAAAGTGATGAAATAAGTTCCGCCTCCTTAAGTTTTAATCAGCGGACTTCGAGCAAATTTTTTTCCTCAGTTATATTTAGCTGAAAAAATTTGGGGCACCTCGGAACTTGAGTTCCGGCGGAACTCGTTAGAATGAGCTGATTAAAACTTAAGGAGGCGGAACTTATTAGAATTTTAGCCAATATTTATTTTAATTCTAATTCATTCTTGGGAAATATAAAAAACTTTGATAATCACTTCAAATGGAAAAAATAGTACTTATATTCTCGGGCGGGATGGATTCAACTGTCTTGCTTTATGATTTGATTTTACAAAACAAAGAAGTGATCGCAGTTAGCTTTGACTATGGTCAGAAGCATAAAAAAGAGCTGCTTGCTGCAAAAAAGATTGCAGAAGATAATAAGATAGAACATCAGGTACTGGATATTAGTAGCCTTACGCAGCATCTATCTAACAGCTCTTTAACAAATGCAGATATTGAAGTTCCGGATGGTCATTATGCTAGTAGCAATATGTCGGTCACTGTTGTGCCAAATCGTAATATGATTTTTCTTTCTATTGCAGCTGGCTTTGCAATAAATCGTGGTATTCGTCAACTTGCATACGGGGCTCATAGAGGAGATCATTTTATATATGCGGATTGTCGAGAGGAGTTTGTCAGTTCAATATCTCAGACATTCAAACTCTGTGATAATACTCCGGTTATTCTTCAAGCTCCGTATTTAAATTATACTAAAGCCGATATCTGTAAGCTTGGTTCCAAACTTGATGCGCCCTTTATTAACACTTGGAGTTGTTATAAGGGTCAAGATTTACACTGCGGGCAGTGTGGAACATGCTTTGAAAGGCGTGAGGCTTTTGTTGATGCTGGAATATCTGATCCTACTATATATGAAAAATAAGAGTCAATTAAGTTATTAAATTGACTCTTTAAAACTAAACCGCTTTCTCAGTATAGCTTTTAACTTTTTTTGTATTAGTTCCCTTCAAAATTTCACTAGCATTTGATACTTCTTCAATACTACCATTTGCTATGAGTAAAAATTTACCTGCTGATAAGTCTTCTTCATATTCAACTATGCTGTTTTCTGGTATTCCAATACTATAAAGACCAGCACCTATAACACTTAGGCCACCTATAACTACTGCTCCTTCTAAGGCAGATAATATAATAGCAATGATAGGACCTGCTATTAACATTGGACCAACAGCTGGTATCCAGAAGAAAGCTGATCCTGTTAAAATCCCCCAAAAACTTCCCCAATATGCTCCTTGAGTACCCCAATATTTCATCCGATCTCCAGTATTGTAATAGCCTACAACATGCTCCTCGGTATGAAAATCGCGTGCTACTATCGAAAGTATTTTCATGTCAAAACCAGACTTCTCAAGTTTTTTTATTGCATCTTCTGCATCTGAGTGAAAGTCGTAAACTGCTACTATAGAATTATTTTTGCTCATATTTTTTTACTTATCTTTTTATTAAAATACGCTCATTACTTTATGTATTGAAGCGATATATAAGTTGGAAGATAATAGAATATGATAAAATTCAATATGATAACTATCATATCAAATCGTGATTTGAATTTAAATTATTTTGTCTATATAGTTTATGAATTATGACTTTTGCGGTTAAAGTTTTCGTTTTTTTCGAGGAGGTTTTATTATGACTAAGTTCAAAAAAACTAGTCCTAAAAAAGGATCAGTAATTCAAGCAGCCAACAAAATGGATCAAGATTTGCAAGGTGCATTTTCTGAAGTAAATTTATTTTGTTTAGCATATGACGTTCGTAGTATTGTTCCTTTCAGAACCAAAAAGCGTTTTAAAAATAAAAATGCTAAAAATGTCTCTGATATCACTTTTGGGCGAATATTTCCAAAGGGGGCATATGAAGAGTAGAGTAACTAAGAGCTAGTTTTGATCAGAGTTGTTTTTTATGTTTTTAACTTTAACTGCGGAGGTCTTCGCATTTATCGTTTTAAATTGTAAGACTGAAAAGAAAAAAATCATAATGTCTTGGGCTTATTGCCACTTAGGTCTGTGAGCGTTTTCTCACAGACCTAATAGATGCTATTAAATAACCTTAAAGCAATTTTTTCGGAGACGAAAGTACGTACTCCTGTGTGACGTAAACGATACATTCGATACCATATTCACTCATTAGTAAATCTAAGTCAGACATAAAAGCTTTTTTGGGCGATGAATCTGAAGTAGACTCCATCGTTACCAGTAGTTCTCTGCCCTTAGGAACTAGATTAACAAGTTTATTTTGAATCCAGTTATTGAACATCAAACTACCACTGGTTCCACTTTGGCTAAGCGCTGTAAAATCTCCATATATTGGAACAAGTTTTTTAGGGTCTACTACCATCCATTGAATTTTGATACTGCCAATTCCTTTTGCATTGATAAGGTCAGTTGTTCCGGTACGCGGAATTTGATGTACTATTTCTGAGAGATTAAGATGAACTCCCGTATTGTATTCTTTGGTACGAGACAGCCCGAACTCAGTATCGTCTATCCACTCTGTAAACCTAGTGGGAAAGAGGGATATTGCAGTAAAAAAAAGAAGGACGGGCATTGACGTAATTGTCCAGGGATCTTTGATAGCTTCTTTGTCTTTGAAATTTATACGCCAAAATACTAAGGCCCATAAAATCGCTAATATAA
Source organism: Pseudomonadota bacterium (assembly GCA_027487795.1). Classification (GTDB taxonomy): domain Bacteria; phylum Bdellovibrionota_C; class UBA2361; order SZUA-149; family DAOLCO01; genus JAIYCX01. The sequence goes on from JAIYCX010000012.1 coordinate 145,557, forward strand.
CACCAACTAGCATCATAAATACGCTAAACAAAGTTAAAGACATTGGAGTGGTGAACATAAAAAACCTCTTATTGAAAAAACATTTTATTGAAGCCCAAAACATTACGACGTCGATTTGAAATCGAAGACGTAATGTTTTCGTAACTCTTCTAACCAAATTAAATTTAAAAAGAACTTTACTACTTTATTTAATAGTAATCTTTATTAAGTTTATAAATCTGAGATCTTGAAGTAGGGTATTGTTATTTTGTACATCAGGAAAGTGAACAAGTATTTAAAGAACTTAAAATCAGACAGAATTTGACATAAGTTTACTAATTAATCAAGGTTCGGTTTTCTTTAACATTCGTTATGTAAGTTCTTAGATATCTTATAAAAAAAGCCCCTAAAACCAATTAAGGTATTAGGGGGCGTTGTGGTTCAAAACCTTTTAAGCAAAACTTTTGCTAGGGAGCTAGGGGAGGAGCGGAGTGGTCTTCGGAGTCCATTTTGCTTGAGCTGCGGTCGACGACTGTATGCTCGATACCGATAGATTCCAATAAACTACGCCTCATTATTTGCTCAACTAGATTCTGATTTTCATCTTCTCCTTCTTCAGCAATGTAAGCAGCTATCGCTTCACGAAGTGCTGTCTGAACTCGATCCAAGAAACCGATGTTTTCGATGCGGTCCTTGATATGTAACCAAGCAGCTTCTTTATCTCGATTAGCAATGAAATGTTCTAGACCTTCTTTGATAAATTTCCTAAGATCATCAGTTATTTGCATTTTGCATTCTTCCTTTTAATAAACCCTCATTCATAACCGAAAGCACTGGTATACGCTCCAGCACTAAAAACGCTAAATTTGAAAACTCTCTATTCCAAGATGGATGTCTTAAAATAGAACTTGCGACATTATATAAATGCCCTTGAACGATGCCTAAAGCAAATAAAATCTGCTCGACGGTATCTCCACATTCAGCAGAAATTTCATATGCAACGTGAGAAAGTGTCGCTGAAGCTAATCTCATGTGTACATCACAAATTTCAACCGCGGGATGTTGAAGAGTTGCCATCTCCTTTCTGATTTGAAGATCTGTTTCCATATCGCCCCAGATACTTTTAAGTGCTTTATAGAAAAAGTTTTCTATTGCTAGATTTCTTTCTGTTCCTTCTGGAACAGCTATATTAGCTAAGATAGCACCAAAGTTTTGTTCTATATCAAGCAACTTTTCGTCAAAAGTTTGTTTTGCAGGTGAACATATTTCAGAAACTTGATCACTTGTAACTTGAAAACTCATCAGAGGGCAGTTTCTTTTGTTTTTTTGTATAAGAGAATATTTTTGTTCTAGCTCCCATTCTGCGGGGTCTATACTCGATATTCCCATATTTGGATCTATTACAATCCATTTATTTTCACTCGCTCTAAACGCGATCGAAAGATGCTGAAACAATGAAATACTTTCTAAGCTTTTAACGTAAGCGATACTTCGTTTTATGCTACTCTCTCGTTCTTCACTAAGAGTTAGATTATGTCGTTTAAAAAAACTTAGAATCTCTGTCGCCATATGAAGTTTAAGTTCATTGGCGATGATATAATGCTCCTTTGTAGTAGCGATACAAAGCATAGGGACGTTCAAGTAATCACCTAGTGCAACAAGCAGCTGATACTTACCAAGACAGTTTGGAAAGTTATCAGTTCCGTTTTCACGAATCCACTTTCCATATTTATTTGGCAGCACTCTATTGAGACTAGTGTTTACAATTCTAGGCTTAAGATCTACTTCCTTTATTTGTCTATCGTCATTACCTTTAGAATCATGTGTAGGTTTAAACTCACGACTTATCATTCGAGCAATTTCAAGTTTTACTCCATCTGATCCCATTTGCCATTTTCGTTTTAAACTGTGAATGCTGATAGCATCTACATTTGGGGCTCCGCTAGGATTGAAAATCCAATTATCTGGAAGCATATAATATGCATCCGATGAGATTCTTTTTGCTATAACATCAAGAAACTCAAAAGCTTTATTTACTTCTGGATTTTCAACTGACCCGCCTCCATCGAATTCTAAATTCCATCCTAATATCTCCCTTGCAACATCAATTGAGATATCAAAGTTGAGATCAGTAGGCGCGTTGTGCCTTCCCTCGTAAATAGCATCAATCACTTCTTCAGGAATTATCATTTCTCCTTACTCCTTCTTCCCTTATAGAAAACCTGAAAAAAACATTATCAACTCAAGTAAGTTATAGCCTTATTTGAAAACTTTCAAATAAGGCTATAAGTTGTTGTTCTGAAAATATTATTTGGGTAGAAGAATTTTTAGCAATCTCATCCACCTGATATAGATCAGATGGTCTGAGATAGCTGAAGATATAGAGGTTCTATTGGCTCTGCCATCTCTTTTTTGTTTTTTAGTGAGCATTTTAAACGTGTGTTGCGTTTAATCGAGGCGAGGTTCGTCTTTAAATGTGTTTGCTAAAGTACTCACTTTGGGCGGTGCCCGAGGGAAATGTTATGTTGTATGCAATTGTTAAAGAAGGTTCTTTGTGGGTCTGTAATTATCCTAACGCAAAGCCAGGGGATGTAGCGCATTCGAATTATGTGAATTCTCCTTTCATCAATGAAGACTTTTCATTGGCTTGGTCTAGAAATGAAGTTTGCGTGTTTAATTTAGCAGCAGATTTAATAGCCAAGTATGAGCTTGAAGAAGATGGCTTTTGGAGGGTTAGCGGAACTGAATTAGTTCCTAGATGTTCAAATGAAAAAGCAACACCCCGAGCAACCGTTATTACTTACTAAATTATATGTGTATCCAAGAACTCTAATCAGAGCTTTTGAATATTTATATTAATAGTAAGTTAAC
>JAIYCX010000071.1 GCA_027487795.1 Pseudomonadota bacterium
CTGGTATCTAAAATATGGGTAGAAGTCTTTTAAACGTATAGCTTAGTTAAAAGTCTAATAATTTTATCTAAGTTGTGCGTCTGAACTGTTTTTAGGTTTTCACAAAGGTTTGAGAGAAATCATGGAAAAAATTACCGGTAAGTTGGAACTAATGCGTGCTTACTACTTCGGTAGCGAAGAGGCAGAATCTTTTCCTAGGTTTTTAAATTGTCTCCTAGCTTTAAGAGAGGATCTTCTCAAAGAATCTCTGATTGATAAGTCATTCAACATTAATAGTCTATGCAGAGTAGTATGTCGTTGTAGTAGAGTTATTTCAGAAGAATTTCATAATACTCATTTGGAAGTTGGAATAAGTATTAGAAAAATACAAGATATCTACTTTTGGTATAATGAATATTTGCCATATTCTACTAATGATTTTCCATTACTTCTTGAGATTGATTGGATAACGATATTTAAAGAAATTTTTAGAATAAAAAAAGAAAATAAAGACAAAAAAGTCGAGGATATTATTCCAGAAATTATCTGTGAGATAGCAGAATATACTTCTAGTATATTCGGAGAAAGAAAGATTTCTGTTTCTGAATTTCTGACATTCATCAAGATTTATTTTAAAGCAAAAAATAGTAAAGAACAGACAATAGAATCGCGTATATCGGGTTGTCGTGAACTATTTTCTAGAGCAAGTGAGTTTTCTAACGATGATGCGTATCGAAGGATCATGAAAGGAGCAAATGATTTGAAAAGCAAACACTGTAAAGGTGCGCCGATTTGTTTTGAAGGCTTATTAACTACTGTATCAAAGTCTAGAACAAGAACAGGACTTGAGAAAGGTGAAAAGCTACTGCGTGATCTTGGCTTTGATAAAGTTTGGTTTCGTAGAAGAAAGTCTCTTCTAACATATTCAGATTTTATTTCTCCATCAATGCTAATCAATAGTTGGGGTATCAAATCGTTTATAGGAATCTTATCTTCTGACTTAGCAATTCCATCTTCTGATGCGCAGGATCAAAATTATATAATCTCAGATAGATTAAAATCTTTTATTGTAAGTGAATTTGAAGAAGCAATTAGAATGATCACTTCTTGTTTAGAAAATACAAATGAAATGGTTAAGTTAAGAAATGATGATAAAACATTTGCTGACCACTATATAAGAACTCAAAATTTATATAGGTATCAATTGTTAATTATGGGGTATGATTTAGACTTTTGTAGAAGCTATTTAACAAATAGCTACAATGTCGAAGCGCCTTCTGATTGGTTTGATGAAGTGACTACTTGATTCTTTTTCGTTGCGTCGGTTCTTAGTTCAGGCGCAACTTTTTTTATTTAGGCGGACTATATAACTTTAAAACTTCTTCTGAAACTAACTCATAGTCTTCATCAAAATGATGGTTTCCTTTTAGTCCTATTATTTTTACTTTGGGCAAATCTTCGATACAAGCTGTATCTGTTTCAATATTACCATATAAGCAGCTTATAATTGTTGTTTCTGAAGCTCTCCTTATTTCTGGAGCTATTTCTCTGCCAGTTGTCTCTTCACTTGAGAGCCAGTCAGTGAATTGTATTTCAAATTCAGTTCTTTTTGTGGGGTTTAATAAAATCATCTGGGTGATTTTGCTTTTGATATTTTTACTCATATTATTATAAGCAAAAGGAGCAGTGTTCGCACCAAAGGAAAAACCCATTAGGATTACTTTATTCAATTTATATACTTTTGAATAAGTATTGATTATTTTTTCTAAGTCTCTAGCTAACGTGAATTCTGTTTTTTTCTTCCAAAAGTAACTAAGACTATCAAAACCGATAATTGGTATTCCTTTATTTAGTAGATGGCTACTTATGTCTTTATCTATTGTAGCCCAGCCTCCATCACCGCTTAGAAATATTATAAAGGTATCACCGTGAATAGTATTAGGTAGTAATTCTATTATAGGAAGGCTCCCTTTTTCTGGGGCATGTGGGTAGAAATCATGGTTATTTATTGCAATTTCATTTAATGAGTTAATAGAGTCTGCCGTGAGGAAGTTTTTAGAATTTAAATTTTTATAATCGTCCATTTCTAAGTTAGTAGTTGAATCTAGTTCTGTTACGCTTTTACAAAAATTGGGTTTATCTAGTTCTGTAAGGGGGACCGTGGTTAGACCAGCGCCCATGTTAAACTTATCTTGTCCGTAGTGGATATTATAAGCAGCTAGGTAACTACTAGCTGAGCCTAGTGCTATAATATTAGGCTTAGAGAAGAAATCTAGTTTTAAACTGTTTGCTGAAATTTCACTGATTCTTACTAGTTCTCCGACTAGTTCATAGCAGTTTAGTTCATTTGATTTCAGTGAGGTAAGAAATTTATTTAATTGGACTTCTACAATAGCACTGCCCATATCAAGTAGTTTATCTTTTACTTGTTGCAGCTGATCTATTTGATTATCATCAAATATTAGCACGCTAAGTGATTTACTTTTATTCTTTATTCTACTTACTTGTATATCTCCAAACTTTTCACTCGGAATATTTATGATCTCTACTGTATCTGGGACAAGTTGATTAAAATTAAAAGCTATTAGTATAATGGGAATAAGACCACTAACTAGGAGAAAGATTTTAAATTTCTTTTTTGCTCTGAACATTTTATGTTAATTTCTAAAATATTTCTCAATAAATGGAATAGCCGGAAGTGACATTGCCTCACCGTCTTGTCTATAGGTAAAAACTTTTTTATTAAACTCGTTTATTAGTTCGCTTAAGTTACTATTTTTTGTTTTGTCTGGTTTTTCTATATCTATCTGTTCTGACACTAATAGTTGATTTGTCTTAGTATCATAAAATTGGATTGTCGCGGGGGTGTTTGAGTTTATTAGAATTTTATATCTTGGTTTCTCATTAGCACTGTCAGATAAATACAAAAATCTTCTCTGGTCTATAGAGTTTTTGATAAACTTTAAGTTTTTTTCATTACTACCCATGACCTCTAATGATACTGGTAATCTAATATTCTTTATTCTTAGGTATCCAGGGATTAGAGAATATAGTTCTTCTATTAATCTTAAATTATCTGTCTCCCCTAAGTTTTTAGAAATCAGGCTAGATATAAATTTATGCCCTGGAAATGAAAATTCTTTATCGATTTTTGCTCTTATAATAATCGAAAGTAATTCTGCTTTTAGTAATCTTTCATGAGCAGGGATTTTTTTGAGGACTGATTCAGCTAGAGTAATGCTTTCTTGATAGTCGCCGTTTTTGAATTTTAATAAAGCTAAGTAAGTATTATAGTAATTAATAGCTCCATCTCTTTTATCACTTTCTATAAGTCTATTTAATCTGAGCATTGCTGAGTTTAAACCGAAACTAGAAACAACTTCACCAAGAAGCGGGTAGGTGAGCATAGTATCACTATGCCTTACTGAGAGATCTTCAAAGTCCTCAAGCTCGGTAACTGCAAATAGTTTTGCTTTTCTTAATATCCACCAACTTGAGAATCTACTTTTAAGTGCCTTAAGATAATTAATTGGATATTGATATAAATTTTCCTCTATTTTTTCTAGTATAAATTCGCTTTTTAACTTTTCTATTTCTGAGGCTGTTATCCAAGATGAGAATTTAATATCATTTTCGTTTGTTCCTATTTTTCCAAACCATTGCTGGTCATCAGAAGAAATAGTGATTAGTCTTTCAGCTTCTGGGATATCATTATAGAGTAAGTTTAGTTTTGATCTGGCAAGGGCCATAATAGTTCTGTGTTCTGAATCTTTTTTTTCAGGTTTATTAGCATAGCAAGCTTCAAAATCTGATAATGCTCGCTCTGCGGCAAATAATCTTAATTGATCAGTGTATAATATTGATAGATTAACACTAGGTAGTATGTGATCACAGCCATCTGGGAATTTTAAGGCGCTTCTCCATGCGCTTTCTGCATAGTCATCTTTAAAGATCTCTCTATATACTTCACCTGCGTTATTAATAGGAGTAGCAACTTGAGGCTGTACACTAAGTCTATATTCATATTCTACTGCCTTACCAAATGCTTGTAGTGAGAGTTCTCTTTCTCCGCTGATTGATAGAAGTATTCCTAGTATATTCCAAGTTCGCTTAGGATCGGCGCCTGAAAGTAGGCCATTTTTAGCAACATTTATTGCTTCTGGTATTCTCTTTAGTTTCATCAAAACCCAGGCTTTTTGTCCAGGAAACCAGTCTCCTTGATAAAGCTCTGAGTATTCATCTAGGGTTTTTAATGAATCTTCATATCTATCAAGACTGAGCTCTGATTCTGATAGTAAATATAATATTAGCGCATGTTGATTTTGAAAGCCGTACTCATCTGCTAGGCTACTACGATCTCTATTATTTAATTTTTTCTCTTCAAAAAGTTTTTTTGCTTTTGCTATGTATTTATATGCAAGTTTGAAGTGACTTACTTCTGCTAGATAATACTGTCCTAGTAGTAAAAATAATCTGTATTCTTCAGGGTTAGTTGTGAGGGCATTTTCAAGTTTGGATCTGGCATCTATTCCTTTGCCTTCTTTAAACAGGACTGTTGCTTCTTGGATTATCTCTTCTATTGACTGTGAGTTAGAAGATTCTTCGAGATTAGTATTATCTTGGCCCGCACTATCTTGACACTTCACATTGCTTGCTGGAAGTAAAAATGTATTCAGTCCTAGTATTAGTACTAAAGAGAAGAACTTAGATTTTTTTTGCAGGAAGCTAATTAAGGAACTTGGATTAAAATAACTTAAAACAAGAATTAACTTATCTTTTAAAGTTTTAAATGATGATTTTACTGATTTTGCTAACTCATGTGCAGAGTTTTCAGTATTCGAATTTTCATTGTCATATACTACTTTAATATAGCTTTGAATAAGTTTTTTACTGTGAAAATCTTTTTCTTGCTCTAGTCTATTAGCAAATTCTGTTAATGTTTCTCCGTAATTTCTTTTATAAAATAGATCCTCTGATAATGAGCTTGTCGCAAGATGAAGTCTTTTTATCTTGGTATTATTGTTAGAAGTGAACCTCCATGCATGTCTTAGCCAGAGTTTTAAAATTATACTTAATAAGAGAAAAATTAAGAGCGGATACTTTATGTATGAAGTAATATTTAGCTTTAAAAATGATTCTAAAGGAGAAAGTCTTTCTTTATCTTCAAAATCTTCTGGCAGTTTTGCATCTGGTATTTCTTCAATAGGGTCTATTTCACTCATTAGCTCTTCTAGTAAGCTTTGATCAGGTACTGTTACTTGATCATTCTCTGCTTTAGCAGGAGTTACATCTACAACTACCCAGCCTCGTCCTCTTATATATACCTCTGGCCAAGCATGGCGGTCTGCCATTTGTACTAATATATCTCCGCCCTTAGCATATTGTAGATCCACTAAGTAACCAGTTCCAATTCTAGCAGGTATCCCGGCTAGTCTAAGAAGGTAACTTGCTGCATGGGCAAAGTGTACGCAGTATCCTCTTTTTTGTTCTGCAAATAGATAAGGTGCTACGGGGTCGCCATTTGTTGGGAGCTCATGTTTAGGTTCTAGTACGTAGATACTTTCCTTTGAAAGGTATGAGATTATTTTAGTAATGCTGTCGTAATAATTTGCGCTATCTTTTGTAAGTTCTTTACTTAGCTTTGCATACCTGATGTCATTTGCTTGTGAGATGGGTGATTGTGAAGTAGGAGTAGAGTTTGATTGTGTATCAGCTTGTTTAAGGTCAGAGCCTGGTGCCTTTAAGTAGTGATCCCAGATTTCTTTAGTCCAATTATCTTCACCAACTTGAGCATCTAGGATTTCATTTAAAGGTTTTACGGGAGCTAGAGATTTTACTAGATAACTACTTTTGAATCTTTTTGGATTAGGGTTTTTAATAGGTTTGAATTGAATAGGGGCATCTAGAGCTAGCGGTGTAGCTTTATCTGACAGTATATATACAGCCTGATTTATTTCTTCTCTGTCGTCTTTGTCCAGAGGTGGGTTTATGAGTAAAGGAGAGCTTGAATTCACTACAGGTGCATCTGTATCAAATTCACTGCTGGCTTTTACTATCTCTTTACCGTCATACTCTGATAATGCCCCTTCTCTGAAGTACATCATGGGCTTCCAAGGATTTGCATCGTAGTTATTTTGTAGTCTGACTAAAGCTGCCGGTTGTTTTGAAGGAGTGGAGGCTTTATTAAAGCCTAAATTGCTTTTACCTTGGCTTGTTCCTTGGGAGGATCCTACGCCGTTTGAGGTTTGTTGAAGATCTTTGGAGTAAGAACTTAAAATCCCTCTTGCTAAAAAGAAGAAACCTACTATTAAAAGTCCTATTGAGATAAAGCTCAGGCCTATTTGCTTTTTCCCAAAGGTAATATTCGGTGAATATCTAGAGTATATAGTTCTTGAAGAGGAAAGTAGTATGTAGATAATTGAGATCACGCAAAAGAAGAATGCTATTGCTACTAGTAATTCTTCTGGGTCAATGTTTAATCCTTGTAATGAGTCTAGCTTCCAAGTAAGTGAGCTGATTGTATTTGGGATATCTATTTTATAATTTCTATGGCCACTAAGTGCTGTTATAAGTAAAAAAGAGGCAGAGACTACTTCAAGTGTCAGCATGGAAAATATTTTCCAGAAGCAGGTGTTCTCTATATAGAAGACTAAATATACAAGAGATAGAAAGCTGATTTTATCTTTTAATACACTAGGGTGCAGGTCGAACCAGGCAGTAGATGAAATAAGCCAAGTCGAAGACTGGAAAAGTCTTAAAGCGAGTTCAAGTCCTAATAGTAATAGTAAGTTTAGAATTAAGCTTTTTTTAACATGATTTTTTACTAGTGCTCTTTTTGAAACATATAGACCAAGGGCGCTGCTCAGAATTAATAGAAAGGTATTAATTTGCAGCTCTACTGTTTGAGCTAGAAATAGAATTAGTATAAAAGTTATTATGTAGCGTATTAAAGAGACAATTTTATCCCTACCTGTTTCTGGTTTTAACGACTCCTCTGAAACTGTGTTTAAGATATTTTTTGAAAAGTATTTTCTAAAGTTCATTGTAAACATTTGTTTTAAAGGGCAGAATTTCTAAACTCTATTTCAATCGAGTCTATATCATTACCTAAGTTATAATTAGATTTAGTTGTCGGATCCATGATGACTGTCGTTTTAAGTCCTAGTTGAGAGGAAATATTTATTACTTCCTCTAGGCATTTTGACGTTTCTATATTAATTTTATTATTAATACTCGGAGCAAAGATTATTATTGAATTTACTCCATGAGATGAATCTTTCAATGTTTGGTGAAAAGTTAAAAGCTCAGTAGCTTGTTCAGATATATTAGTATTAAGTTTGTATCTTATTGAAAGCCTTGTTGCTTCTTCTTTGTTTGATGCAATAAAGTCTGCTTGCTGGGATGTTCCTATAAAATAACTAAGTGCTTTTAAGTTTTGTTCTTCAAGATAACCTATATATGATAATGCTGCTGAAACAATTGTATCATCTTTTTCACTGGCAATAACAAAGATATATACTTCTCCTTCTGGCATTACCGCAGGCTCGGGATTTCTAACAATAAGGGACTGTGATCTAGCAAAAGTTTTCCAAAGTACTCTTTTTAAACTATCACCTTGTTGATACGGCTTGTAGTCAAATAAATCTCCAGTTCTTTCTCTTGAATCGTGACTAAAATCACCAAGTTCAGAACTTGCTGCCATTATCTGTATTGGTTTTATTTCTATTGAAGGAGGGAATACTTCAATGAGTTGTTTATTTTTTATATTATGCACCCAGCCTAACTTAGTTAATCCAAATACATCTCCAAAAGTAATTGAAAAATTATTTTCAGAATATAAACCCCTGTTCGGAAATACTATATAATCAGTGATAATGTTAATATTAGGGTTACTTATATTAAAATTGTTTAAGTTCTGTGTCGAAGTTTTTTTACTGTTGATGTGAGCATCGATAAAGGAGCCGAAAAGTAGATAGTCATTTGTTTTTAGCTTTTTATCAGATCTTCCATTTTCTTGATTAATGGATCTATCAATTTTTAGGAAAAATAAAGGAGGAATTTTTATGCCTTGTATATATAGTAAAGTTTTTACATTTTCTTTACTATATATATGAGTAGGGAAGTTTGAGGTTATCGCGAGGCCTCTTTTTATCGCTCTTACCGAGAATAATAAACTTAGCAAAGAAACTGAGATTATAAGCAACCCTGCTGTGCCTAAGATCATTGCGATAAGATCAGACTCCTGAAGCCCAATCATAAATAAGCTAAACAGTGATAATGCAAGAACGCATGCTCCTGACAGTGTCAGTGGTATGAATTTAAATAGTTGTTGATATCTAAGCATTGGACTAAATTATTTGTAGTTTAGATTTAAACATATTTTCGAATAAACAACATCTTGAAAAATACTATTTCTGATATAAAAGAATTTTCAGCAATAAAGACGCTTTATTTTAGTCACTTTGTCTATAAAATGGGCGCGAGCGGTCTTAGTTCTACTGATTTTCAAACTGAGGAAACTAGTGAAATCTCTGCGACTAGGATTCTAGAGGAGTCGGATTTACTTCTTTCTGAAAATGACCAGGAGTTACTTCCTGTAGATATAAATCATTTAATGAAGTGTTATGAGCTTTATTTAAGGAATTCAGGAAAGCACCCCAGAGATGTTTTTTTGGAATTGTCTGGAGTTCTTGATTTAGTAAAGAATGTTTTTTCTGCTTATTCGGTACTCAAATGCAATAGTTACAATCCTTGTGAAATGGAAAACTTGGATTTGTCAACTATCATTGATCGAATATTTAAAGAGCAGGAGAAGATTAGTGCCTTAGGTGATAGTTCCGTTTTCTTATACGGTAGGTCTTATTCATTTCCTAATAAGGTAGAGGCTAAAGAAAAATCTGAGAGATATTGGATTTTTAAAGAAGCTATTCAATTAGGTGCTAAGCGGTTTCTATTTGATAGGCGGTTTTATGATAGAAGTTCCTTAGTGGATAGTTCGGTCAGCGAGCCTTCTGCTGCGAAAGAACCAACAGAATTAGAGTGGGATGAGTTAAGTCAGTTAAAAGAATTAGTAGTATTAGACTCTAGTCTTAGTTTATCTGATTGTAGTAGGGATGAATTTCTTAAAGAACTGAAATCTGGCCTTGCTACAGCGGCTTTGTATAATGCTCCAAGCATTGGAGTGCTTTGGAGTAGGGGAAGTAATAATGAAGTAGCTAATGTTTATTTTCTTAATTACTTAGCGTCTTGTAATCGCTGCGGTAGGGGAGTTAGCTATAAAGATAATCTGAAGGCTGCCTTGTCTAATGAAGCTCATGAAAGCTTAGAATATGTAATTAAGTACAGTGGATACAATATCGAAGAGTTTCTATCATTATCTTTTAAGGAAATTAGAGATCTCATACCTACCGATTATCAAACTGATGCGGCCTATCTATTTTTGAACGAATTAGTATTAACAGAGTACGAAGTTTGCAGTTATGATTTAGATCATGCTGTGGAGGCTGATATGCAATCAGATTTTCTTATCTTAGCTTTATTAAGCAGAATTACAAAAACATTAATGCCCTGTGCTTACTTCCTTGAAATAGATTCTTCCCTACAAAGTAATAACTTTAACTCTGTTGTTTCTATCTTATTAGATAGATTAGCGAGAGATGAAAATAGTGTGTTCTTGTATGATAGTAATCTACTACATCCTTATCCTAAAGTGCCTAAAATTATTGAACAGTCAGTAGATAGTAGTCTTGATGAATCTGTTTTAACAAGTCTTTATTCTTATTTGGGAATGAATGAATGGATTCTGCCGTTTTTCCTATCTAGTAAGGAGGCTAGGATAGGAGGGTTTTCTTTAAAGAAGTTAGATCAGCTAGCTTGTTCTAGCTGTTTAGGTCGTGGGGTTGTGTTGCACTCTAATATATTGGGTAAGGTCTTCTATAAGGACTGTTTGCTTTGCCACAAGATTGGCCTCACTTCCGACTTATATAATACGAGCGCCTTTGGTCTTAGCTTGGAAGAGTTCTTTTCGCTAGGTTTATTTTCATTTTTCGAATGGTTTAGCAGGATTCCAAAGGAATCTTATTCTAAAGAGAATAATAAAAGAAAAGAAATAGTAAAAAATCTAATTGATATTCTTCAAGAAAAACAGATACTTGTGAGTATTGGGGATATTCACCTAAATACTTTATTATCAGATTTATCTCCTCAACAGCTTGTAATTATTAAATTTTTTAAGAATTTGTTTGATTTGGGAAATATGGATGAATTAATGTCCATATTAAAATCAATTTAGAGGCTTTTTTGAATGATAAATTGAAAAAATTAAGAACTTAGAGCTTTTTTGAGGATAGTTTTTCAGTCGAATGGAGCCTATAAGCATAGATATGAGCAGTTACTGGAATAAACCGGTATTCGGAGCCTAATTAAATATGTAGAAAAATACGGACCTTAGCGACTTATTCAATTTTGTCTTAACTTTGTAACAAAAATGTCACTTTTTTTTCAAAAAATATTGTTCAAGCACTTGTAATCCAAAATCAGTTAGTATAGAAAGCCGCCTCCTTAATCAAGAAGCCGAATGAGAGCGACTTGATGGGAGCTTAGACTCTTTCCAAACGGAAGATGTTCTTGTTCTTTAAGCAGTATTTAAGAGCAGTTACATTGAAAGTTTTTAAATGAAGTTTACCGAAAGGCGAGCGGAGTTTTTAGTGAAAGTTTAGGTATAAATTTTTGGTTCGGGTAGAAGAGAGCAGCTTTGGTTTAATGTCAAAGCCTGTTAATTTATTTGAGTTCGTTTAAGAAAAGTATTTAATTATACTTGTAGTAATATACAGCGACGCGTAATTTCGATAACATTTATTTTGTCTGTTAACTATATTTATATAGTCAGCAGGCTAGGTTGACAATAGTTGCCGAAAGGTAATTACAGGATCGTCAATCGCAAGCAACAGTTTACAAACTGGAGAGTTTGATCCTGGCTCAGAACGAACGCTTGCGGCATGCTTAAAACATGCAAGTCGTACGAGAAAGGGGCTTCGGCCCTGAGTAGAGTGGCGCACGGGTGAGTAACACGTAACTAATGTTCCTCTTCGCTGGGGATAACTTCGGGAAACCGGAGCTAATACCGAATGATCTGATGAGGTCTCTGGACTTTATCGGTAAAGCCGTAAGGCGCGAGGAGATCAGGTTGCGGCCCATTAGCTAGTTGGTAGGGTAATGGCCTACCAAGGCTACGATGGGTAGCTGGTCTGAGAGGATGATCAGCCACACTGGAACTGAAACACGGTCCAGACTCCCACGGGAGGCAGCAGTTGGGAATATTGGACAATGGGGGAAACCCTGATCCAGCAATGCCGCGTGAGCGATGAAGGCCTTCGGGTCGTAAAGCTCTTTTAGCGGGGACGAAGGGCAACTTGACGGTACCCGCAGAAAAAGCACCGGCTAACTCCGTGCCAGCAGCCGCGGTAATACGGAGGGTGCAAGCGTTGTTCGGAATTATTGGGCGTAAAGCGCGTGTAGGCGGCTAAGAAAGTCTGGTGTGAAAGCCCGAAGCTTAACTTCGGAAGTGCACTGGATACTACTTAGCTAGAGGGTTAGAGAGGAAAGCGGAATTCCTGGTGTAGGGGTGAAATCCGTAGATATCAGGAGGAACACCGATGGCGAAGGCAGCTTTCTGGCTAACATCTGACGCTGAGACGCGAAAGCGTGGGTAGCAAACAGGATTAGATACCCTGGTAGTCCACGCCCTAAACGATGGATACTAGATGTTGGAGTACCTAATAGCTTCAGTATCGTAGCTAACGCGTTAAGTATCCCGCCTGGGAAGTACGGTCGCAAGATTAAAACTCAAAGGAATTGACGGGGGCCCGCACAAGCGGTGGAGCATGTGGTTTAATTCGATGCTACGCGAAAAACCTTACCTAGACTTGACATCCTGTGCTACCCTATGAAAGTAGGGGTTCCCGCAAGGGACGCAGAGACAGGTGCTGCATGGCTGTCGTCAGCTCGTGTTGTGAGATGTTGGGTTAAGTCCCGCAACGAGCGCAACCCTCGCCGTTAGTTACCATCATTAAGTTGGGCACTCTAGCGGAACCGCTTGGCTATAAGCCAGAGGAAGGTGGGGATGACGTCAAGTCCTCATGGCCCTTATGTCTAGGGCTACACACGTGCTACAATGGGAAGGACAAATCGTTGCTACTTCGCAAGAAGATGCTAATCGCAAAAACCTTTCCTCAGTTCGGATTGGAGTCTGCAACTCGACTCCATGAAGCTGGAATCGCTAGTAATCGTGGATCAGAACGCCACGGTGAATACGTTCCCGGGCCTTGTACACACCGCCCGTCACACCATGGGAGTTGGTTTTACCGGAAAACGCTGAGCTAACCGTAAGGATGCAGGCGTTTATGGTAGGGCTGATGACTGGGGTGAAGTCGTAACAAGGTAGCCGTAGCGGAAGCTGCGGCTGGATCACCTCCTTTAAAGAGTTCATAGATCTGTCTTCAGGTGCGTTTGTCGTAAGGCAATCGTAAGCAAGATTTCAGAGAACTTTTAGTATTAGGTCGATTACGTTGTTTTTTATCACTGAAGTATTTGGTGATGAAATTGCGAATGAGAATATTTTATGGCATTGACATGATGACTGTTGTGAACCACAGGCTGCTCTTTTCTATCCGACTATTTATTTATATTTAAGTTATTTTTCAAACTTTTGTATGAATAATAAAAGTCTGGTTATTACAATTTGATATGGGTAGATGGGCACAGTAAGTGCAACTCTGTTCAGGTAATCCCTGGGCTGGAGAGGCACATAGCTGAGACATTCTCAAGCGTAAATAAGTTTTATGTATTTATACATAAACTCTATTTACTTATATAAAGTTGGTGATAAGAAACTCTTTGTTTAGGGTCCAATTATTAATTTTTTGGATCCAATAGTTAGAGGTGTTAATGTAAAAGTTAATATCTGCTAGCTGAATTTGTTGGGTTTGCAAGCCCAACTCGATAACAAAATCCTTTTTCTTAATTATAGTTTACTATAGTTTGGTTAAAGCGAAAGATTAAGTTATTAAGGGCACACGGGGGATGCCTTGGCGTTCAGAGGCGATGAAAGACGCGAAACAGCTGCGATAAGCTTCGGGGAGCCGCTCATTAGGCTTTGATCCGGAGATTTCTGAATGGGGAAACCCACTTACTAATAAGTAAGTACTCTTTCGAGAGGGCGAACCGGGGGAGTTGAAACATCTTCGTACCCCGAGGAATATAAATCAAACGAGATTCCCATAGTAGCGGTGAGCGAAGTGGGAATAGCCCAAACCAGATTAACTTCGGTTTTTCTGGGGTTGTAGGGCGTACATAAAGCTGACCTAATCTGATAGTCGAACTAAGCTGGGAAGCTTGGCCATAGCGGGTGATAGCCCCGTAGACGAAATCGGAGAAGGAGGCGAGTACGTTCCTGAGTACGGCGGGACACGTGGAACCCTGCCGGAAGCTGGGAGGACCATCTTCCAAGGCTAAATACTACTGAACGACCGATAGTGAACTAGTACCGTGAGGGAAAGGTGAAAAGAACCCCGAGAGGGGAATGAAATAGAACCCTGAAACCGTGTGTCTACAAGCAGTCGAAGTGCTATTGTGTCTTCGGATACAAGCACGACGGCGTACCTCTTGCATCATGGGCCAGTGAGTTACGCCTCAGCAGCAAGGTTAAGCCGTATAGGCGAAGCCGAAGCGAAAGCGAGTCTGAATAGGGCGCTTAGTTGCTGGGGGTAGACCCGAAGCCAGGTGATCTACCTATGGTCAGGATGAAGCTGCAGTAACATGCAGTGGAGGTCCGAACCCGTGAACGTTGAAAAGTTCTGGGATGAACTGTGGGTAGGGGTGAAAGGCTAATCAAACCTGGAGATAGCTGGTTCTCTCCGAAATATATTTAGGTATAGCGTTGCGTATATTGAATGGGGGTAAAGCACTGATTGGGCTAGGGGGCCTACCAGCCTACCAAACCCAGCTAGCCTCTGAATACCATTCAAGTGAGCGCAGCAGTCAGCCTGCGGGTGACAAGGCCCGTGGACAAAAGGGAAAGAACCCAGACCGCCAGCTAAGGTCCCAAAGTTAATGTTAAGTGTTTAAGGATGTGAGAACGCTCAGACAACTAGGAGGTTGGCTTAGAAGCAGCCACCCTTTAAAAATAGCGTAACAGCTTACTAGTCAAGCGGTCTCGCGCCGAAGATGTAACGGGGCTAAACATTACACCGAAGCTGCGGATTTATTACTACTACGGTAGAAATAAGTGGTAGGAGAGCGTTGTTAATGGGATGAAGCATTATCGTAAGAAGGTGTGGACTTTTAACAAGTGATTATGCGTGGCATGAGTAACGATAAACAGAGGGAAGAGCTCTGTCGCCGAAAACCCAAGGGTTTCTGAGCTAGGGTCATCCGCTCAGAGTTAGTCGGCCCCTAAGCCGAGGTCAAATGACGTAGGTGATGGGAAGCAGGTTAATATTCCTGCACCATATATATTGTGCGATGGAGGGACGGAGAAAGGTACATTTACCGGTTAATGGATATGCCGGGTTAAGCGTGTAGGTGAGTAGGATAGGCAAATCCGTTCTACTGTTATCACTGAGGCGTGACGACGATCTGAAGCCTTCGGGCCTAAGAGAAGTAATCGATCCTATGCTTCCAAGAAAATCTTCTAAGTTTAGATATATATGACCGTACCGGAAACCGACTCAGGTGGGTGAGTAGAGAATACTAAGGCGCTTGAGAGAACCGCGATTAAGGAACTAGGCAAATTACTGTTGTAACTTCGGAAGAAGACAGGCCCTTTTGGGTGACTAATTTACTTTAGAAGCTTAAGAGGGTGACACAAACTAGGGGGTAGCAACTGTTTACCAAAAACACAGGTCTCTGCAAACACGAAAGTGGAAGTATAGGGACTGACGCCTGCCCGGTGCTGGAAGGTTAAGGGGATTTGTCAACACTTCGGTGTGAAGCTTTGAACCGAAGCCCCAGTGAACGGCGGCCGTAACTATAACGGTCCTAAGGTAGCGAAATTCCTTGTCGGGTAAGTTCCGACCTGCACGAATGGCGTAATGACTTCCCCACTGTCTCAATCGCGGTCTCAGTGAAATTGAATTCGAAGTGAAGATGCTTCGTTCCCGCAGCAAGACGGAAAGACCCCGTGCACCTTTACTATAGCTTGACGTTGAATACGGAAAGTGCGTGTGTAGGATAGGTGGGAGACTTAGAAGTTTTGGCGCTAGCCAAGATGGAGTCAACCTTGAAATACCACCCTCGTTCTTTTTGTATTCTAACCTAGATGAGTGAAACCTCTTCAGGGACAACGTCTGGTGGGTAGTTTGACTGGGGCGGTCGCCTCCTAAAGAGTAACGGAGGCGCGCAATGGTGGGCTCAGACTGATCGGAAACCAGTCGCTGAGTGTAAAGGCAAAAGCCCGCTTAACTGCGAGACTTACAAGTCGAGCAGGTACGAAAGTAGGTCTTAGTGATCCGGTGGTCCTTCATGGGAAGGCCATCGCTCAACGGATAAAAGGTACGCCGGGGATAACAGGCTTATCTCTCCCAAGAGTTCATATCGACGGGGAGGTTTGGCACCTCGATGTCGGCTCGTCACATCCTGGGGCTGAAGCAGGTCCCAAGGGTTCGGCTGTTCGCCGATGAAAGTGGCACGCGAGCTGGGTTCAGAACGTCGTGAGACAGTTCGGTCCCTATCTGCTGTGGGCGTAGGAAAATTGAAAGGAGCTGTTCTTAGTACGAGAGGACCGGAATGGACGCACCAATGGTGTACCTGTTGTTCTACCAAGGGCATAGCAGGGTAGCTAAGTGCGGAAAGGATAACCACTGAAAGCATCTAAGTGGGAAGCCTGCCTTAAGATTAGTTTTCCCACCCTTTATAGGGCTAAAGGTCTGTCCCAGACTAGGACGTTGATAGGCCGGAGGTGGAAGCGCTGTAAGGCGTGTAGCTGACCGGTACTAATAGACCGTGAGACTTTATCTTTCTTTTTTCTTGAACCTCTCTATAGAATTTAAAGTAGTGTGCAAACACTATAATAAAAGCTTGTGAATGTTCAGCTAATTGTATTGATTAGTCTGTCAACAAAAATTGTTTGAAAAACATATGTTCTTTAAATAATGTCTCAAATTAATAAATATAAAACTGTGCCCATCTATCGGTAACAAATTGTGTAGGTTTTAATACCATACGCAAGCCAAGGATTTCCCTGGTGGTTATAGCGGAGGAGAAACACCTGATCCCATTCCGAACTCAGCAGTTAAGCCCTCCAGCGCCGATGATACTAGCATTGCTGGGAAAGTAGGACACCGCCAGGGTTTTTATTTTAAAGGGCAGCTTTTGCCCTAGCTCAACTAGCTTATAGTAAATTAGAGAGTGGAATAACATTCCACTCTTTTTTTTTGCTTTGAATCTAGCATGTCATACGTAGCTTTAGCGAAGTGTGAAACAAAATCTACCCTTTAAAATAAAAACCCCGAGGGGTTGGGTAATGTTTTTTTCTTATTATTTTTGCTAAGACTTATAACTCTTTTTAGTCTTATTTTTATTGAATATTTTGTTCTATAATTCTAACTTAATTATTGACTTCAGGAACTCACGTTGCTGCTTTTTCTAAAAACTTTTTCTGGCTAGGAAAAATAAGAATATTCATATTTAGAGCATACAAAACAATTGGTAAAATACTCATAAAAGAACTTGCCTTTCTAAATTCTTGCCTTTCTAAATTCTCAGAGACTTTTGAAACACTTATAAATTTAAATCAAAATTTCAAATTCCGTATGCTAATTTATTTCGATTTATGATTTTATTAAGTAGTCGAAGAAATTTAGATCAAAAATAATCTTCAAAACCTGTCCCAAATCAAACAAAAACGCCTTTCAGACAATACTTCACCAA
>JAIYCX010000032.1 GCA_027487795.1 Pseudomonadota bacterium
GTAATATTGTCTGTTAATTTATTATTTTTTTGATCTAATTCGCCACGTAAGAGTTTTTGAATACTTAGCTTCTCGGATTTAATAAGCTTGGCTGAGGAGTCGTACTGCATTCTATATTGGTTAATTTCTTCAATAGAGCAGATTTGTATGTCATGTTTTTTTGCAAATAAATTTAATTGTTCTCCTCTTAAGATCTCGCCGTTTTCATCTAAGATTTCACAAATTGCAGCACAAGGGCTGCTATTACATAGTCGTGCTAGATCAACTGATCCTTCCGTCTGACCTCTTCTTTTTAAAACCCCGCCTTGTCTAGCTACTACTGGGAATATAAATCCTGGACTTTTAAAGTGATTTGGTGAGGCGTTTTCTTTAGCGGCCTCTCTGATGGTAAACGCTCTGCTTTCTGCCGATATCCCATCAAGTGGAGAATTAATATGAGTTATAGAATTTGCAAAGTTTGTTCCAAATCTAGCTTCGTTGTTTGTGACTTGATAGTCTATATTTAACTGCGCTCTTTTTTCTTCTGTAATAGTTAAACAAATAAGGCCCCTACATTCATTGATCATGAATGAGATATCTTTGGCTGTGATAGTTTCAGCAAGAAATACTACGTCACCTTCGTTTTCTCTCCAAAGATCATCTACTAGAATTATGCCTTTCCCAGCTTTTAGATCTTGAAGTATTGATTCTATTTTATTTTTTATGTCGATGTTCATACTGCTTAACTTAGATTTAATAATCTCGAAGCATAACGTGCTAAGATATCAGATTCTAAATTTACTTTAGTACCAAGTTTATAATTTTTGAAAATAGTATTTTCGTAAGTATGAGGAATGATATAAACAGAAAAGCTATGTTCTAGCTTTTCTTTGTCATTAAGACATTCTCCAACTGTTAGGCTTGTCCCATCAATAGAGATTGAGCCTTTTTTAGTTATAAACTTTGATATTTCTGCGCTGTGTTTAAAGGTAAATACCCAGGTTTCTGATTCTTGTTCTATTTTTATAACTTCACCAGTTTCATCGATGTGACCATATACAAAATGTCCATCAATGGTGTCGCCAATTCTAAGACTAGTTTCTAGATTAACTGTTGTGTTATTTTCTAGCATTCCTAGTGTTGTCTTTCTTAAAGTTTCACTAGCAATGTTGAATTTCGCGGTATCTTGTTCAATAGAGACAATAGTTAGACAAGTGCCGTTAATTGCTACTGAGTCACCTAACTTTAAATTTTTATTCTCTAAGAACAGGGCAGATTTAATTATAATATCTGCTCCTTCCGCGGTTCTGGAAAGAGTATTAAATGTACCTTGATGACTTATGATTCCAGTAAACATGGCTTATTGTTTATGTATTG
This sequence comes from Pseudomonadota bacterium, assembly GCA_027487795.1. GTDB lineage: Bacteria > Bdellovibrionota_C > UBA2361 > SZUA-149 > DAOLCO01 > JAIYCX01. The sequence continues at coordinate 1,357 of JAIYCX010000032.1, forward strand.
TTCTAATATACAGTTCTTAAATTTACTTACTTTCTTTAGTGACAGAACATTATCATATAGCTGAGGAGAAAGCGTTAAATTAGGTCCATTTTGAGGGAAATTAAGTGATCTAAAAATATATAAATTAGCTAGATAGGCTTTGTTCTCTTTTAATAGATTATTAAGCAGCGATAAGTCTTTAGAATTTTTTAGATAATAACCAAAATGATAGTTTTTGTCTGAATTTATACTTTTTATATCTGATATTACTTCTTGAGTATTTTTTTGAAGTAATGATTGTATTTTCTTATCTAAATTTGAATTTACATCTAAAATTTTACCATTTAGGCCAAGATGAACTGCTATGTCTATTGAAGGCATGCCACTGGAATTGAAGATTTTCCATGGTTTAATTAGGTTTCTAGCTTCTTCGTTTGGCAATATTTCTGTCTCTATGCCATGACTCTTTAAATATTGAAGTCCGCCGTTTTTATTATCTTCTTCTGCGATGATAACTTTTTTAATTTTAGAATTTAAAATGGCTTCAGTGCAGGGACCAGTTTTGCCACTATGATTGCAGGGCTCTAAGGTGATGTAAATTGTAGAGCCTTCAACGGACTCTTGTCTACGTTCGGCATCTTTTAACGCATTTATTTCTGCATGAGCTCCGCCGAATTTTTCATGTGCACCGAGTCCTATAATTTTATTATTTTTAATTATTAAAGCTCCAACTGGTGGATTATGTAAGACGTCTCGGTAATGTTTTCTAGCTTTACTTAATGCTAGTTGCATTAAGCATTTATAATTTCTCAACAAGTTTTAGCTCTGGTGCTTTGTTAATTGTTTTTTCACTAGTATCGGTCTTATCTAGTTGCTCTAAGGTATCAACAAACTCACTCACATCAGAAAACTCACGGTATACACTTGCAAATCTTACATATGCTACTTGATCAAGGGCTTTTAATTTTTCACTTACTAGTTCGCCAATGGAGTTACTTGAGATTTCTTTTTCACCAGATTCTAGCAGATTTGTTTCAATCATTTTTATAGCATCTTCTAAATCAAGAACGCTTACAGGTCTTTTTTCGCAAGCTCTTTTCATCCCAGAGAGTACTTTGTATCTATCGAATGATTCTCTTTGGCCACCTTTTTTGATTACCATTGGAAGACTTTCTTCTATCCGTTCAAAGGTAGTAAATCGAAATTCGCATGACTCACATTCTCTTCTTCTACGCACGGATCTACCATCGACCCCTTCTCTGGAGTCGACTACCCTTACTTTACTTGAATCGCAACGTGGACAGATCATGCTGTAGCTTATCTTAAATTCTCTCAGCTTTCAATGCTAAATTATTTAGCTCTAGCATAAGAGCTAAATAATTAGGAGAATTTACTATTTAAGAGAAGCTTTTCTAAGTCTAATGTTCTTTGGAGTTACTTCTAGCAATTCATCATCATTAATAAACTCCATAGCTGCTTCTAGTGTTAATGGAAGTACAGGAGTTAGTTGAATATGCTCGTCCTTTCCAGAAGCTCTCATATTACTTAGTTTCTTTTCTTTTGAAGCATTTACATATAGATCATTTTCTCTGTTATGTTCTCCAACGATCATACCTCTGTAAAGTTTGTCCCCAGGAAGAACAAATAGTCTACCTCTTGGCTCTAGGTGATATAGAGCGTATGGTATTGCATCTCCTTCTCTATCTGAAACAAGTGAGCCATTTCTTCTAGAAACGAAATCTCCTCTATATGGCTCGTAGCCACTTAGGTAAGAATTCATTAAGCCAGTACCTCTGGTATCAGTTAGGAATTCACTTCTGTATCCAATCAATCCTCTAGAAGGGATAGAGAATTCCATACGTACTCTTCCGCTTCCGTTGTTGATTAAATTAGTCATTTTACCTTTTCTTACAGAAAGCTTTTCTGTAACTGTTCCAAGGAACTGCTCGTCGCAGTCAATGAATAAGTGCTCAATCGGCTCTAACTTTTCATTACCTTCGTACTTGAAGATTATCTTTGGTCTTCCAACAGTTAGTTCATAACCTTCTCTTCTCATTGTCTCAATGAGAATCGCCATTTGAAACTCTCCTCGACCTTTCACTTGGAATACATCGCTTGCTGCATCTTCTTCAATCTTAATAGCAACGTTATAAAGGGTCTCTTTATGAAGTCTTTCTAAGATCTTTCTTGATTGAACGAATTCACCTTCTCTTCCTGAAAAAGGAGATGTATTAGCTGAAATAGAAACCGACATTGTTGGTTCATCAACTGTTATTCTAGGTAATGCCTTTGGTAGTTCTTTAGCACAAACAGTATCACCGATTTGTATTTCATCAGCACCAGAAAGAATTACTATTTCTCCAGGTGTCGCGAGATCTATAGTTTCAAATATTACACCTTGATAAACTTGAACTGCGCTTAGTTTTAGTGGAAGAGCTGTTCCGCCTTCACCTATTCTAACTAGAGTTTGTCCTTTTTTTACAGAACCGTTGAAAATTCTTCCAATACCTAGTCTGCCTAAATAATCAGAGTACCCAATGTTTGTTATTAAAACTTGAAGTGGCTCTTCGTCATCATGCTGTGGTCCGGAAATGCTTTCTAAAATTTGATCAAATAAAGGAGCTAAGTTTGTGCTTTCTTCGCCTAGTGTTTTTTTAGCAATTCCATCTCTACCAATTGCATAAAGTACTGGGAATTCTATTTGTGATTCGTCGGCATCTAAGTCAATGAATAAATCATAAACATCATTTAAAACTTCTTCTGGTCTAGCATCTTGTCTGTCAATTTTATTTACAACTACAATAATTGGCAGTCTAGCTTCTAGAGCTTTCTTTAATACAAATCTTGTTTGTGGAAGTGGTCCTTCTGATGAGTCGACTAGTAGTATCGCACCGTCAACCATCTTTAATGCTCTTTCAACTTCTCCACCGAAGTCGGCGTGGCCTGGGGTATCTAGGATATTAATTTTTGTATCTTTCCACATTACCGAGCAGTTTTTTGCTGCGATTGTAATTCCACGTTCTCTTTCAAGATCCATAGAATCCATGACCCTGTCAGTTCCGGTAACAGAGGATTTTAATGCTATCATGCCTTGTTTTAGCATGTGATCAACTAGAGTAGTTTTGCCATGATCTACGTGAGCGATAATTGCTATGTTTCTAATTGAGTTATTTGTTTGTTTTGCCATGGTTTCTTTACTTTATTGACTAATTTTGAATCGCTAATTTAAGTAATTATTCTTGTGAGGAATCTGTTATGCGTTCGTCTTTCTTTTCAACTTTTTGTGAAATGAAAAGTCTTTCAAAGTTAGCTAATAAACTACTTGGCAGAAATGTTCCCACTAGTATTACTAGGGCAAAGCAAATTACCAGAATTATTAGAACTATGAAAAAGGCTTTCAATTTAAAAAAGTTCGCATAAATTACTTATTAATGTAGGGCGTATTAGCTTATTAATACATAAAGGTCGAGGTTTGTAATGAATGAAGTTCAATTTGGGGTAGAAAAAGGTGGTATTTTTACCTTAAAAACAGAAATAGTTAGGCCATATTCTATTAATGAGGTGTTCGAATTCTTCTCAAAAGCTGAAAATTTAGAGGTTTTAACCCCTGAATTCCTTAATTTCCAAATTAAAACGCCCTTACCTATTGAAATGAAAAAAGGGGCTATTATTGATTATCGTATATATCTCTATGGCATTCCTATTAATTGGAGAACTAATATTATTAGCTGGGAGCCTCCAAATATGTTTATAGACAAGCAAATCAAAGGCCCATATTTACTTTGGGAGCATAGTCATAGTTTTTCTGAGGAGATTTTAAACGGGAACAAACAAACGAAAATGGTAGATTTTGTTAAGTACCGAGTACCTGGAGGATGGATAGTAAATAAATTATTCATAGAGAGAGAACTTAGGAAAATATTTAAATACCGATCTAGTAAAATGCTAGAGATCTTTCCGTAAAATCTAGTAGGCTTGTTTTTGTTTATTTTTTGTTCTAAAAACTAAGCAACAAGATCACGTTTAGGAGCTAAATAAAGAAGATGGGCAAGGGAGATAAAAGAACCGCTAAGGGTAAGAGAAAAGTAGGTAGCTACGGAAACTCACGTCAAAAAGCTACACAGAAAGCAGGACCAAAGACTGATGCAGCTACAAAGACAGCTGTTGTAAAGAAGAAGGTAGTTGAAAAGAAGCCTGCTCCTAAGAAGAAATAATTATCTTAGTAGTTTTTTAGCGCTGTTTTTTTAGCACTGTTTTTCTAACACTGTTGCGGCTTGTTACGAGCCGCATTTAACATCACTAAAATAAGAATAACTCCGAATATAGTATTTATAATATTTCCTGAGTGTTGGTGTTCTTGAATTTCCGTATTTAAAGAGTATTGACTACTAAGTACAAAATTCCAAAATAAACCGCCTAAGATACTAACTGTAGAAATAGTTAATACATAAGCTAGCATTCCTTTTGTGCCAAATTCTTTTTTTGCGCACATTATCGTTGTTACGTTACTAGCTGGGCCTGCCATTAAGAATACAATAACTGCCCCAGGATTGATTCCTTTTTCTAAGAATACTTGTGCTAATGGTATTGATGAGGTGGCACAGATGTACAGTGGAAGAGAGATAACAAGTAGTAGTAGAAGCTCTTTTATAAAGCTTTTGCCGTAGATTGAAGAGAAGTTATCTGGAAGAACTGCGGAGAGAACACCTCCTAGTAAAAAACCAGTTGTTAGAACTTTAAAGAGGTCGTTTGGCACTTCTACTAGGCCAAAATGTAGTGCTGATTTTGTTCTTGTTAAATACTTATTGTCTTTAAGATTTGTGTCATTTACTGAACTGCTACAGCAGCTTTTTACTGTGGTAGACGAAGTTTTTATTTCTTCTTTATGGATAATGTTAGATTTTAGATTGTCGTATTGTGTTATCTTATTAATGAATATCCCAACTAATATGCTTGAGATAAAAGCTAATACCACTCTATAAATAGCTAGTGGCATGCCAAGTATGCCGTAAGTTAAAATGAAAGAATCAAGTCCAATTTGAGGTGTACTAGTAAGGAAACTTGCGGCAGCGCCTTTATTTATGCCCTTTCTGATAAGAGTATTGGTAACGGGGATAACGCTGCAAGAGCATAGCGGTAAGGGTATGCCAATTAATGAAGCCTTTAAAATCGACTTCCAGTTGGAATCTTTTAAGTGCTTTTCTAGGAAGTTATTTGGAATAAATTCATGTATAATTCCAGATAAAATAAAGCCAAATAGTAGATAAGGAGCAGCTTCTCCTGTAATTTCCCAACTTTTAATTAAAATTTGTATTAATAGTTCCAGAATATTTTCTACCGTAAGATTTGCTACATTTCATTTACTAACTTTTACGATATCCTATTAAGTAGTAAAACAGAACAATAAGCATTAAAAAAAGAGTAAAATTGAATATCGGCAAATTATCAAGATCGGAGGAGGCAAATGTTACTAAACATTTGGTTTTTTCTCTTTTATTGATTTTTTGTTTAGGTTTCTTTGTCACTTTAGTGGGATATTCTTATTATAAGCCGTCAATGCTATTATTCGGCTTATTTATGAGTTTGGCTTCTGGTGTTTGTTATATAATACTTCAGTTACGAGATCGAAAAAGTGAATATTTAGTTAAGGAAAAACTAGTAAAATCTAAAGTCACTCAGCATGAAATTTGTTTGGAAAGCGCAATTCGTTTTTTTGAACCTTTAAGGGAAGATTTTAATCCTGAAGTTGCTAATTGGTCGAAGGTGGGGACTATAAATTATTTATCACTTGAAAGAATAATAGAAGCACTTAAAGCAAGAGATATTGAAATTAAGAGATTATTATCAAAGAGCAGTATGAGCTCGTTAGATTCTATTATGTTATTATTAGAAACTGCATTAGTTTTTCCTCAGAGATTATCAAAAGATATTATTGATCATAAAATGCCAGATATCCCTAGCTCTTCAATTGAGCAATCTATAAAATTCCTAATTCAAAAACTTGAAAACGAAAAGCAGTACGTAGAAAAAAAGTAGTAATGAAAATAGTAGAAATTTCAAAAGAAAATCAAAGTGATTTTAAGGATTATTTAAAAGACGAGTCTAATATTTCTAGCTCATTTGAAGGGCAGATTATTATTCCTAGGTCTGAGTTAGAATTAAGTGAATTTTTAGCTTCAGTTTCTACGTCAAATTCTCCTGTATATGTCAGCGGTAAACGAACTGGTCTGGTAGGAGGAGCGGTCCCAATAGTAGAATCTGAAATATCAAATAATACTGTACTTGTTTCTTTAGAGAGTTTGAATAGTATCTCGAATTTTAGAGAGACAACTAATGGCGCTTTTATTGATGTTCTTGCTGGAACTTCCTTAAGTGATTTAATTACTGAGTTAGATCAAAATTATCCTGATTACTTTTTCCCAGTTGATCCTACTGAAAGATCTGCATCTTTTGGTGGAATGCTATCTACGAACGCTAGCGGATCTAGAGGTTTTAAATACGGCAGTGTTAGAAATTGGGTAGAGTCAATTAGAGTTGTTTTAGTTGATGGTAGTATCTTGGAACTAAATAGGGGAATTGATAAGTTAAATAACCTCGGTTTTAAATATCAAGATAAAGAATATAGCTTTAATGAAATTTACAAACCTAAAACAAAAAATAGTATAGGCTATAATTATTTCCCAAATATGGATCTTTTAGATCTGTTTATTGGATCCGAAGGGACTTTAGGAATAACAACTAGCATAACACTTCGTTTATTAAAAAAACCAAAGTCCGTATTTTTTGTTTTACAGCTATTTGAGAAGGTCACGGATGCGCTTTCATTTATAAAAAAGCTAAGAAGTGAGAAGCAGATAGATACTTTATCTATAGAATATTTTGATTCTAAAGCATTGGAGTTCGCTTCTAAATCGAATGCACTAATATTAAGTTTGTTTAATGATTTTTTAAATAATTCTAGATGTGCAGCCGTCTACTTTGAAGTTTCTTCTATAGACCCTGATTTTGAATTTGAGAAAATAAATGAATTGGTAAGTTCATGTAACGCAAAAATGGATAATTCTGTTTTCGCGGAAACGGTAAAAGAACAAGAAGATTTAAAACGTTTTAGACATGCTGTTCCTGAAGGTATAAATAAAGAGATTGCGAAAAGAAGATTAGTACATACTCGTATCAGAAAGGTAGCAACTGATATGGCAGTTGAGAATGAATTCTTAGGTGAAGTATATGATTTATATGAGAAAACATTTTCAAACGCAGGTCTTGAGTATGTAGTTTTTGGCCACGGTGGGGATAATCATTTTCATGTAAATATACTTCCAAGAACAAATGATGAAGTAGATTTAGCAGTAAGTAGTTATGAGAGTCTTGCAGAAAGTATTTTAAAGATGAATGGCTCTGTTGCGGCAGAACATGGTATAGGAAGACTAAAAAAGAAATTATTAAAGATACAATATCCGCCCGAAGTAATTCAGCAGATGATAGATATTAAGAAAATTTTCGATCCTAATTTTAGATTAAATATTGGAGTATTATTTTGAAGCGTACCATTAATCCTACACTGGCAACTATCTGGACTATAACACTAGGATTATTTTTATGGGGTGTTGGTATCTCCGTAGGTAATTATTTAAAATCTGAACCAGAAAGAAAACTTATTGCAGAAGGGAAACTACCGGCTTCAACTAGAGATAATCTAAGCTCAAATACGAATATCCAGTCTTTACAGTCTGAATTTGAAAAAAACCCAAGCGATCAAGTGCTAAAACTTAAACTAGCTAACTCGTATTATGAAGAAGGTGTTCAGATTGGAAATGCGGAGTATTTAAAAAAAGCTGCAGGACTATTTCATGAAATATCTGAAACTGATCCGAAATCTAAAGATTCACTAATAGGCCTAGCATCTCTAAGTCTTCATGTGGGTGCTTCTGAGAAAGCTTCAGAGTTTTATCAAAGATATCTACAAATTGCTCCAGATGATATTGCTGCTAGGTCCAACTATGCACTGTCGATTTTTAGAGCAGGGGATAAAAATAAAGCATTAGAGGAGTTAACTAAAGTTTTAAAAGATAATCCAAACTTTGTTATAGGTATAGTTACAAGAGGTTTAATTAATAAGGACTCTGGAAATAAAGAAGAAGCTAAGAAGGATTTTGATCATGCTTTAACACTAGAGAAAAGTCCTATATTAGTTGAGAGAATTAAAGCATTCAGAAGTGAGCTAGATGAAAATACAGAGCAGTCTAAAGATAAACACGGTCATATAGATATTATACGAGAGTTTTTTACTTCGCATCCGATTTTGAAAGATAAGTTTGTGACTGTAAGAGAGGACAAAAAGCATGAAGTTTTTAGCGTTGTATTGAAAGACTTTCCAATTGAGCAAATGCCTGAATTTGCCAGAAATAAGTTCGAAGATTCTTTAAAACTCTTACTTAAAAAGGCATCTGTAACTGAAATAAACCTAATAGATTCAGCCACTAACAAGATAATTTTAAATATTAAGTAACTATATTTTATTTAAGACCATAATCTCTAAGATAGTATCGAGTAGAAAGGTGTGTAAATGGGTATTAGAAGACAGGGTAGGGAACTTGCCCTTCAAGCATTATATATGGCGGAATTCGCTAATTATAATACCGTGTCGTCAGCATTACATTTCTTCGAGCAATTTAGTGCACCAAAGCACGCTAAAGATTTTGCAGTTTCCTTAATCACTACAGTTTATAAGAATGCAATAGTTATTGATGAGTACTTAGTTAGTGCTAGCCAAAATTGGAGTATTCAGAGAATGAGCAAGGTTGATAGAGCAATTCTCAGGATAGCAGTTTGTGAGCTTTTTGTATTATCTATCTCTCCTCCAGTTGTTATCGTGAATGAGGCAATAGAAATAGCTAAATCATTTGGATCCGAAGATTCTTCTATGTTTGTAAATGGAGTGCTTGATAGGTTACTTGAAGAAAACGGTCTAGTGATTGACCCGAGCATGGCTTACGCCGAAGAAGAATCAGAAGTAAGTCCAGATTCGCTAGATTCTAAAGTATTACAGTTTACTAATAAATAAAGATAGGGCCATTTAATTAGGCCGACTAAAAGAAATTACCTTATCTTTTTGTGCGTTACTAGTTTTCACAGGTGCGATCATTAGGTTTATATCTGCTCCAGCTTTGTCCTCGTAATATTCTAGTTTGATTTTATGAGGGCCTTTACTTAGACTCTTTATCACTTTTCTTAGCACTCCAAACTGCGCATACCAAGCATCTATTACTAGTTCTTCATCTATAAAAAGTCTAACTCCATCATCGGAAGTAGTTGAAAAACTTAATTCCGTATCTGTTTCTAAGGTCAAAATAGTTTCCCATCTAACTGAGAAGTTATCTTTTTCCCAGTCAGGAAAAGGAGGGCCAGCATCCCATCTATGACTAGGAATTGGCTCGTACTGAATTTTTAATGGTTTACCATTAAGATGAGGATTGTTGAAGTATGAAGCTCTCCACTGAGAATTTAGAGATTGTTTATAGTTATTATTAGCTATGTAAGAAATTACTAATATAATAGACAGGACCAGTAAGAATTTAAATATGCTGATACTGGTATAAAGCTTCGATTTGAAATTTAGTTTTTGTAGTTTTTGTAGTTCTTTATGTATTTCAGAATGAGATAATTCTTTATTTTCATCTGAATTAAAATCAGAGTCATTCAAATATATATTTTTTTTAGTTTGCTGAAGGGCATAGTTAAGAAGAGAAATACATTCTGGGCACTCTGATAATAAGAGTTTTGTTGCTCTTAAATATGAGTTAGCTATAGGACTTATAATTTGCTTTTCTTTACTCAAAATTGTTCAGATGATTCAAAAATACAATAGTAGCTTATGCAACCACTATTAAATATTAGCAAGAAGATATTTTCAACTGAATATTTCATTCAATTAATCTCAGCTGTGGCTGTGTTTGTAGGCCTTATTCATTTAGGGGTTAGTATAGTTTCACAGTCAATGACTTATGATGAGTATAATCATTTTAGTTTTAGTAGAGTGCTATTAGACACTAAAATTCCCCCTGAAAGAATTAGTGGGCATATTTCTACAACACCTGTGATAATTTTAAATGTAATAAGCGGGGATCTTTTAAAAGATACTGCATTTGTTGAAAGGGTATCTCATGCTTTTGGTGTCAGTAGTGAATGGTGGCCAAAAAAAGTACCTGGATTATTTTGGTATAGCGCATTACTTGTGGGGACATTTTTACTCGGACGACTTTTATATGGCTGGTACTTACCTTATTTACTTCTAGTAAGTGTAGCCTTGTCTCCAACTTTAATTTCTCATGCAAGTGTCGTTACTGTAGATTTAGCTTATGCAACAGCGGTGGTTTTTTTAACTTATTTTTTGTGTCTTACTTATCAAACTCTAACTTTATTTAGAGTCCTGATGTCAGGTTTTTTTCTTGGGTTGTCTTTAATTATTAAATTTACGGGATTATTATTAATTCCTGTTTTTGTTGTTTTTATAGCTATCTCTGTTCTTAAAAGTACAAAGATTAATAGAATCGTTCCTAAACTTTTTCTTTGTGTAATAAGTCTTTTATTGTCTTCTTATGTGGCATCGTTAGCAATCTCGGCTTCTTATTTATTTGTAGAGATGAAATATTGGACCTTGGATTATGAGTTTAAATCAGGTTTATTAAATTCATTACTGAAGTTATTGCCTACTTTTTACTTTCCCTTGCCTCAGAGTTTTTTATCGGGGATCGATGCGTGTTTCCAGACGGAAAGAGGTGGATCTTGGAATGTTATATTATGGGATGAGTTTTTAACAAAAGGTAGTGTTTGGTATTTCCCTGCGAACTATTTATATAAGACACCATTTAGTATCATATTACTCACTGCAATGGGTTTGCTTCTTTCTGTTGTTAGGGGAACTATTAATCGTTCATATGTTTTACTCGCTCTGTTTTTAACAGGCTTTTATTATTTTTGTTTTATATTTCAAACCCAAGTAGGTTTTAGATATGTTCTATTTTTAGTCCCGTTATTTTACGCTCTAAGTTATAGTAGTTTTAGATTAGCTAGACCTAAGTTTTTTTTGATATCTACTTTAATTATTCTTTTGGAGGGAATATTTACCTTTGCCCCTTTTATTGGATATCTTTTATCGTATTACAATCCAGTTTTTGTACCTTCTGATAAGCCTTACATGTATGTGACTGATTCTAATTTTGATTGGGGACATACTGGAGATCTTTTTTGGAGTCATGAGAGATTAAGTAAAATGCTTGATACTGGCACTGTCGATACGGAAATACTTCAGCCTGGGAGAAATACTTTTTCAGCTAATAGATTAGTAGGAGTTTTATGGGACTTTCCTAAACGTGCTTGGATCAGAAGAAATTTAACTCCTTTTAAAACATTAGCGCATACTTTCTTTGTTTTTGATGTGAATGCTGAGCAGTTTAGTCAGTATCTAAAAGATGAAAGAACTTTATTTGAGGAGGAAGTAGCTAAGAAGCACTGTATAGAAAATGCTGTGCCGATCTTCGATATTCAAAAGAAATTAATAGATTCTGAGGGCAAACAACTAGGAACAGAACCAGGGCAGTATTGTTTATATACTAAAAATGAGCAGGTAATTTCTATATCCGCAGTAAGGATAACAAAGGATAATATTACAAGTGATCTTAATCATGTCTCTATTGGTGCAATGCAAATGAGCGGTGATGTGCGCTATGATGAAATCAATCAAGGCCAAAAGGCTTGGTTTAGACTTTTACCAGGATATCATGTGATTAGTATTAAGAGAGAGAATAATAGGGAAAATGAAGATGGGCAGTGCTCATTTGTAGTCAGCAAAAACTAAAAGGGGTAATTTTTTCCTTTTATAATTCTTTACTAATATTCCTTTGTATATCTAGGGCGCTGTAATTTATATATATTTGTATTTAGTCTTAAGTTTTTTTGCTTGGCAGGAAGATTGCTTAATATCTAAGTCTGGCAAGTGGTCAGAAGGTATTAGGTAGAATGTATAAGAAGGCAGTATAAGCTAGTGGCGGCGGGGTTGTAAATCTAAACAAGATGTATCTAAACACAATGTATAGGTTAATGGGGGGTGGAGCTTGGAGATTCGAGCATTTAATTTTTCAGAAGCAGAGTTCTCAGGTCAGGACTTTTCTAATTCAAAAAATACTTCGGTAGAAGGTGATGAGATAAAGGATGCGTTCCTATCTCTTCTACAAAGTCTTGTAGGAGGTGTTGCAACACCTAATTCAAATTTAGATCAAATACTAAATGTTTCTAAAGTCGATACTTCTGGTAGTGAAGAAAGACAAGAATATAACCGTGAGGAGTATCAGGTAGAGTATAAAAAACAAGATGATAAATTATTAGAAAATAAGGCAGATACTAATTTAGGCAAAGAAGAAAAGAGCGTTACTCAAGTAGGTAAATCTAACGTCGATGAAGTAAAGCCAACAGATGATAATAGTGAAAGTGTAACTGAAGTAGTGTCTTCAACAGAACAAAAAGTGGAGTCTTCTAAGGTCCCAAAAGAGCTGGCTTTATCAAAAGATATAGTTAGTTCGGATGATGTGAGCAAGAATATCGTAGTAGCTTCTAGTAACGCAGAAGCAGCTACTGCAGCTCCAGCAGGTCCAGTAGCTACATTAGTAGTTGCAAATGAATTAAATTCAGATGATAACTTAATTAGTCAGCAGCCAGTAGTAAATAAAGAAATGAATGCTAATGTGCAGCGAGCTGTTCAAGTAGTAGATAGTAATTCTCAGTCTGTTGATACTGTAGCAAAAGCTTTAAATCCAGAATTAAGAGATAAAGTATCTAAGAAATTAGATATCATAGGTGCTCAAAAGATGGCTTATGAAGCAACAGTAAATGTTGTTCCAGATGAATCCGCTCTTAAGGGAGAGGTTAAGCCAATTAGCAATAACTTAAGTTCAAGTTTAGTTGATGCTGGTATTAAAAAATCACCTGAAAATATAAACTTTTTAAATAATGGAAGTATCCGTTCGCAATTAGGAGATGCTACTTTTAATTTAAATTCTAGTCGTGCTAGTATTCAGAAGGCTAGCGATTCTAGCGCCGTATTTGGGCTTCAAGCTAAAAGTACTTTAGATAAAACTTCAACAGAAAGATTAAGTTCTTCATCTGTTCAAAAGCGTTCAGCGGATGCTCAAGCATTTGTTGATAAGGTTAAAGAAGTTTTAAATAATTTAGCGGCTTCAAAAAGTAACGATTCTATAACTATTAAAATAGACCCTCCTCACCTAGGAGAGATAACAGTCCGTGTGAGTCAAAAGCTGGGAGAAATACACGCTAAAATTATGCCAGAATCTAAAGAAGTAGAAAAAACTCTCATTGCTCAAAGTTCAGAGCTATCTTTAGTCCTTCAAGCTTTAGGGTTTAGAGAAGATCAGGTTAAGGTAACTATTGGCCGCCAGGGAGAAGATTTTGCCCATTACAAAGGTCAGGACGAAAATGCATTTTCAAATAGGTCAGAATTTCGTAATAGTAATCAGGACCTTAAGTCTGATAAGAAAAGCTTTAAAGATCAAGAGGCATTAGGCATATTTCTTGGTATAGATAAGGAGGATAGTAGTGCTGGCTTAAAGAGTAGCACTGGATTAGATGTTTCTGGTTGGGTGGCTTAAAAACTTTTAAAAGAATCTAAATAGAGAATTACCTATGTCAGACGCAATAATAAAAGCAAATACAGCTACAAATGCAGCTGTAAATAGTGCGCAAAATTCTACCACAGCAAGTACTCCTGCATTAACTAACAAAAAAGATAGAAGCGTTGTTTCACAAGATCAGTTTCTAAACTTACTTGTAAATCAACTTAAAAATCAGGATCCTTTAAATCCAATGGAAAATGATCAGTTTGCAGTTCAGTTAGCTCAGTTTAGTTCTTTAGAGCAACTAACTCAAATAAATAAAAAGATAGATCAAAGTAATTCATCTGGAGCGCAGTCTTTAGCTTCTTACTTAGGTAATGAAGTAGCATATACAGATAATAAAGTTAGAGTTACAGAAGGAAAGGGATCTAATTTAATTATGGATATTCCTGCTGGAACGGATTCAGTAAGAATAGACTTGTTAGATGACGCGGGACAAACTGTAGGAAGTCAGCTTGTTGAAGGTTTAAGCCCTGGTAATAATCAAGTTGTAAAACTTGATGGACTAGATGTTAGTAACGGAAGTTATAATACAAGAGTTGTTTCTGTCGGTGCGAATGGTAGATTTGTAAATATTCCAGCTAAGGCGACTGGTACAGTTGAAGGATTCATGATGGATCCAGCTCCAAAACTTATTGTTGGTGGTGAAGAAATTTTAGTCAGTGATGTAAAAGAAGTTTATAAGGGTTAAAAGTAGTCCCGTAGTAAAATTTATAGCGGCGCAGATAGTAGCGATATAAATTAGTAGTTGGTGGTGGAAATTTAAATAAATTTAATTGAGGAGGGGAACCTGTGCCAAGTATTATAGACGGACTATTTGCTGGAAGAGCTGGAATACAATCACACGGTATCGCAATTTCTGTTATTGCCGATAATATATCAAATCAAAATACAGTAGGTTTTAAAGCAGGAAGAGCAGATTTTAAAGATTTATTGGCGGGATCTCTTGGTTCAGGTGGGGCAACCTCTACTGGTAGTGGTAGTTCTGCTGGTAGTATCACAAGGATACTTTCACAGGGGACATTCGAGTTTACTGGCAGGGGATTAGATCTTGGTATTGATGGAAATGGATTTATTGTTTTAGAAAGTGAAACTGGTCAAAAATCTTATACAAGAGCAGGAAACTTACAAGTTGATCCAGAAGGTGACTTACTAGATCAGAATGGTTTGTATGTTTTGGGCTATCTAAGTGGTGGCTCTGGAACTTTAGAGAGAATAAATGTTAATTCAAGAGTATCTGGTGATATCGGGACTACTGAGATAGAATTAACAGGGAACTTAGATGCTTCAGCTCCAATCTTGCCCGCATTAACTGGACCTTTTACCTATGCTTCTTTATCGGCAAATTCAAGTTATCAACAACAAATTAGTACTTTTGATTCATTAGGTGCTGAGCATACAATTAATGCATATTTTGTGAAAACTGGAGCAAACACTTGGAGTGCTCATTTCTTTGCTAATAGTAATGACGTGACAGTAACGCCAACACAACCAGCGGCAAATACGCCTGTTCAGCTAGCAAATTCTCCAATTGCCTTAGTGTATGGTTCAAGCGGACAGTTAACTTTAGCTTCTCCTGCTGGAACTGCTAATTTAGGTCCTGTCCAATGGTCGAATGGTTCTTCTCCAAGTACTTTTGAAACAAACTTAAGAGGATTTACCCAGTTTTCATCTCCAAGTACAACTGATTCTATTTCGCAGAATGGTACTGGTAGTGGATCTGTAACGGGATTTTCTGTGAGTAAGGACGGAACGTTATTTGCGAAGTTAGATAATGGGCAAAATTCATCTATTGGAATCATTGCTCTTGCCTCTTTTGCTAACGCCGAAGGTCTTGCTAGATCGGGGAACTCTCTATTTAACGAATCAATAGATAGTGGAGAGCCAGTTTTCGGTAGACCATCAGTTGGTACATTTGGTGCGATTCAATCTGGAGCTTTAGAGTTATCTACTTCAGATCTAGCGGCAGATTTTATTAAACTAATATCTCTTCAAAGAGGGTATCAGGGAAGTTCTAGAATAGTTAGTAGTATAAATGATCTACTTACAGAGATAGTTAACTTAGCAAGATAGTATAGTTAGGTAGTTATTTTTTAATTATAAGCGGCTGAATTCTATGTGAATTCAGCCGCTTTATAATTTCTTTCAGTTTTAACATCACGTTTTAAATCAAATAGTGCAAAACTCTTGTATATTGTTGTTGGCGATCGAGTTAATTTGGTCGTGGGTATAATTAAGACTTTTTAAAATAAATATTGAGGTCAGTCATGAAAGTGGTAGCAAAAAAGGTAAGTTCATTTTATAGAGCTGCCTGCACACGGGTGGCAGTAAGTGCTAGTCAAAACTCTAGTGCATTATTGGTAGTGTTGGGAGTTGTGCTAATTGCTGGAGGAGCAGTAGAATTTTCCCAAGCGCAGGTTGGACAAGGTCCTACGCAGTCGTTTACGGAAGCGAATTATGATGATCAGTTAGTTAGAGCAGGTGTTGGTAACTTGTTCAGATTAATTGAAGGTGCTTTCGGAGCTCTTGTGATGGTTGTTGCAGGTTTAGGCGCAATTATCGCCGCTGCAATGGGTGCATACAGAGCAGCGCTCGGAATGTTAGTAGTTGCACTAGGTGCATTCATACTAAGAGCACTGGTATCTCTCTTCTTCGGACAAGATTACCAAGCTTATTCAGATGGACAATAAGAAATACTAAACAGTTTAGAGTAGTCTAATAAGATAAATCTAAATTGGGTATTTAATAAAAAAGGGATCACAAAGTGATCCCTTTTTTGATTTTGTGAAATCAAAAAAGGTTAGTTTACTATTTTAAAAAAATGTAAAATCCAACCAATTTTATCTATCAGGCACAATGTGAATAATGCCTGATCTGACTATCTATCAGAAACAATGAACCTTGCTGCAGCGTCTGGGTCTTGGAAGTATCGAACTCTCGGACCAACTTGTGAGCCGTTAGAAGAATCTTTTGATTGACCTTTTCCGACTCGAACGATGTAGACAAAATCAATATCTTTTTGGTCGATTACACCAAGTTTCACCATTCTACGAAGTAGTATTACAAGACCTTCCCAGAACCATTCATCGTCATCATCTTGGCAATCAATGAGATACAATGGTGGCGCCGAGTCCCATCCAGTAGCCACCGTAAGTAGTAGCTTCCGAAGTTGTATAACAATCAGCTCGGTAATAATTTCAAAAAGAGTACCAATACCGCCAGGGTAGGCAATCACTCGCTTCGGCTTCTTCACTAAAAAGTCAAAAGTTCTCTGGGCAATACAAATACGCGGAGGACAACGATATTTCGGACTGTTCGTCTTAGAAGCAATCTCCCGTTGCTCTTCTTGGTCGAGTGTCCAATGAAGTGGAATAGTATAAATCGTATTTATTGCTTCCCAACTTTTATAGAATAATCCTTTCGCCGTTCTCTTTTCGAATTCTGCTGTAGCAGCCTTATGAAAACTTTGATTCGAATACCCCATGAATCCAGTAGTTGAAGATCCATCAATTATTGATGATCCTTCCTCTGCCAGTAGTATTGAAACAAGATCACAGATTTCTCTTGTAATCTTAAGTTCCGGTTTCATCATAACTGCTGTTCTTGCCGTACCCCAATTCACAGTTAATGGCTTATTATCATTCTTGATATTTTTGAGCCATTTCTCCATCGATCTTTTCCAGCGTGCTAATAGCTGTTCAATTAAACCCGCTTTTTCACCATTAGCTTTTAATAGCTCTCTTTCGGTATGCAACTGCGTTTTGAATCCTCGCAGCGATTGATTGTGCTTTATTCTCTCTGCATGTTGATCATCGCATAGCGGTTTTGACCCGCTATATTTTTTATCGATCTCTCTGACATTACTTAACTGAGCACTCATTTGCTCACCAACCTTTCGTAAAACATTAACAATAGTAAACTAACAAACGCTAACTTAATTTAAATTAGCGTTTGTTATGTTTTGCTCTTCTACCCAGATTGAATTAGTTAATTTGTCCGGTTATTTTATAATAACTAGTAATTATAGGCTGTTACTATTTAGATTCTAAAGAACTTAGGACGACGTTGTTTACCAGAAAAGCAAAATAAAACCAAGTGATTTGGTAGATTATTTTTTGATTTTCTGTTTTATTACAGTCGTTATTTAACAGATCTTTAAAATTTTAACTGGGTAAGGTGATTTAGCTCACTTCGACTTTCTCGAAGTGAGTAGTTGTTTTTTATATGAGTGATTTGAAAGAGAAGAGAAAAATGAAAGAAGTTGGAATTATGGTTACGGGTGGGGCGGTGTCGGTGCCTTTGTTGAATATTGCTGTGCAGTATATTGCAAAAGCAGTTAGACGTAATGGTGGAATACCGATTGGATTTTCTGGAGGATTCTATCCGTTGTTGGGTAGTAAAGGTATTGATCCTTTTGAAATCACTGATGATATGTTTTGTTCCGGAGATTCTTTACTGATTACTGAAAGAATATTGCCACGAAGATCACAGGCAGATTGGTTGGAAATCCAGAGGCAAATTGTTGATGTGCATGGTGTATCGCGTTTGATCTTGATTGGAGGAAACGGTACTGCTAGTGCCATCGGTCAAGTTCGAAAACATTGTCCTAAGATTGAAATGATTATTCAAGTTTTAAAAACTATGGATGGCGATTTCATGTCTCCTTATGCATGTTTAGGCTTTGCTAGTGCAGTATCAAAATCAGTGGAAGAAATTTCAGCGTTTAAGCGTGAGTCTACTCTTTATGGATCTCCTTTTATTGTTAGAGTACTAGGAAGAGATGTCGGTCAGTTGGCACTTAATGCTGGTTTGCAAGCAGGTCCTAGATGTTCAAATGAAAAAGCAACACCCCGAGCAACCGTTATTACTTACTAAATTATATGTGTATCCAAGAACTCTAATCAGAGCTTTTGAATATTTATATTAATAGTAAGTTAAC
>JAIYCX010000033.1 GCA_027487795.1 Pseudomonadota bacterium
AAAAGAAATGAGGCTAGAATTAAACTTCTAAAATTTATGTTAGCTATTAACACTGATAGTAAAACTCATTACAAAGTCGTATTTTTAATTTAACCAAGTCTATTAAAAGACTAAGATTTCGCCAACAACAAAAAGATGGCAATAAAAAAGGCGGGTGATACCCGCCTTTTAGAATTATAATCAATTAAGATTATGAATTACCTGGTGCTTCTGGTGCACAAGTTCCTGAGTTACTTGCATTTGACATTACGTTACCAGCTGCTCCTGAGCTCGCCCATTCGTAATCTCTATCACCTTGAGTATGACATGCAGCTCCTGAGAACTCATCATTTGTTCCAGATACGCTTGCAGCTGCGAAATCTACAGATACGCCTTGACTAAGTACGAATCCAGGAAGTGAACCAGCACAATCTGCTGAACAAGTAGCATATTGCTCTGAATCAACATAATAAGCTTCTTGTCCTGTGATACCATTTCTTAAATCACTTTGCGCTCTACCATTAAAAGCTTTAGTCTTGTATTCCGCAAACTGTGGAATCGCGATTGCAGCTAAGATACCTATAATGGCAACAACAACTAGTAACTCTATTAGAGTGAATCCTTTTTCTTTCTTCATTTTATTTAATGCTCCTCGTTGGGGTTTATTCTGAGTACTTCTTTCATCCGTCCGGGGTCTTCCCCAACGGCAACAAGTTTAACTTCTCTAACTATATCGTTTAAAGATGCAGAAACTTGCCTACTTGACTCTAGCAATCATGGTGCCAGAGGAGATTTATCTGAAATAAAACTCAGTTATAATATGACCTCCAAATACTTATTTAGTATTTATAAGCGCTTAACAAAATAAACGGCAGATTAAACAAAAATTAAATTTTTAATATTTTTTCCTAGGTGACAATTTTTGCTCTCCTTCTTTATGCTATCAACAAAAATTGTCACCAACTATGAACTAAAGTAAGAGCTATAGTAACCGAAGTAAACATTACGGAAGTTCAAATTAAGCAACTTGAGTTGTCTAGTAATTTTATCTTTTATTATAATATCTTACTCAAGATCCTAGGATCAATTCCTTAAAACTGACATCTAAAAATCATTATTAGCTGATCATTAGTACTTTAAAACTAACTTCCTAGAGGTTCATGGGTTTCTTATCAAATCTTCTAAGTTCAAACAAAAATTCTACTTCCTCAGAACGAAGTCTACCTAAAACTTCGCCTGCTGATGAACTTAGAATAAAAGAAACTTTAGGTATTAGATCCTTAGAGAGCATGCCAGTGCAAGCCGCTAGAGCTTTTCAACTAGCCTGCGACCCTAAGTCTACCCTTCATGATTTTATAGCAGTAGTAGAATCTGACGAAAATTTGTCCGCTAGAATTATTAAAATAGCTAATTCTGTTTATTTCAGAAGAGGCGAACAAGCTCTAGATATTAGTACCGCTGTTACTAATATTGGTCTTAACGAGCTAAGATGTATCCTCTCTGCCGCAATGCTTAAATCACTTTTAAATAGTAAAAGTAAAATTAGATCTGCAATATGGGCAAATGCAGTAGCTACAGGAATAGCCGCTAGAATACTTTCAGCAACAACGGCAATCCCTGAAGGAGAAGCATTTCTAGCAGGGCTACTTCATGATGTAGGTAAGTTAATTCTTCTTCAAAGAATGCCCAAAGAATATGAAGATCTAATTAATAAATCATATAATTCCACAAAATCATGTCAGGACATGGAATTAGAAAGGTTTGACCTAAGTCATGTAGAAGTTGGTAAATGGTTAGCAGAAAAATGGAATTTCCCAGAAGCGATAAGGCTTGCTATTAGTAAACACCATGAAAGCTGGCCAAGTGAAGAAAAAAAGCGCGGGAAAGGTACTAATGTTGCGATGCTTATAAAAGCAAGCGACGCACTCTCTCATTCTCTAAGACTCGGACACCCTACTAACTTCACATCTCTTGGTTCTGTAAATCAGCAAGAAATGTCAAATATAGCAAAACAACTGGATCAGTCATTAGAAAATATAAACAGCTTTGCTAATCAAATTAAAGTTCAATTTGAAAACGAATTCTCGCTTTACAATACAGACTAAACTTTATGACCTCAAACTCAAATTTACATAATCCAATAGCAGAAAAATTTGAGTTAGTTCTTAATAATATTGCTGCCGCTGTAATATTATTCTCAGCAGAAGGTAAACCTGAGTATGTTAGTTCATACTTTGAAGTTCTTACTGGATATTCATTTGAAGAATTAAATTCAGAGGAATATTCAAATCAAGAATTTCTGAGAGATATTATTCTAGCAGAAGACTGGGATAGATTTAATAGATCTATGCTCATTGGTAAGTTAGGAGAAGATTCACTTGTTAGATTTAGGATAAAGCATAAAAGCGGACTTATTCTATGGATTGAAACTAGAATGGTACCTTTATTAGGTATCGATGGAGAATTAGAATCAATACTTTCTGTTTCAATTGATGTAACTGATACTATAAATTATCAAAAACAAATCGAACAACAAAATCAAGATCTAAGTGATTTTGCTTTTATGGTAAGCCATGATTTAAAAGCCCCAATATTTACTATACAAGGTATGGCAGATGCTCTAATTGAAGATCACTCTTCCTCCTTAGATCAAGAAGCTAAGACACTAATAAATTTCATACTAAATGCTTCTCATAGACTGGATAGACTAGTAGCGAGTGTTCTTGAATACTCATCTTTATCTAGTGGCGGAGAAGCCATCGAAGAAGTTTCACTTGATGAAATTTTAGGTCAAGTAATGAACGATCTATCAGGACAAATTCAAGCAAAAAATGCCATTATTAAGGCGAAGAGTGAACTTCCTTATATCAAAGGTGAAAGCATTCGAGTTTATCAAGTACTTTCAAATTTAATTGGGAATGCAATAAAATATTCAGATAAAAGTCGCGTACCTGAAATAGAAATCTCAGCAACAACTAGTCCCCCAAGTATGATTGCATTAAAAGTTAAAGATAATGGACTAGGAATTCCAGAGAACAAACTTGAAGAAATTTTTAGACCTTATAGAAGAGCTCATGGTGGAGATATAGAAGGTAGCGGTATCGGATTAGCTTGTGTGAAAAAAATTGTAGATAGACTTGGAGGACAAGTCTTAGTTGAGAGTAAAGAAGGTGTAGGGAGTGAGTTTACTGTCATTCTTCCTTCTGCAAAACATCTGCGAAAACCAATACCTGAGGATTTAAAAAGACTTTTTTAAATCTTTAATTGTCTATTTTAGCGGATGGGCAAAGCTTACTAACCCCACATTCACTACACTTAGGATTTCTTGCAACACAGGTTCTTCTTCCATGAAATATTAACCAATGATGCAGATGATGCCAGGATTTTTTTGGGAAGATCTCACAAAGTTCTTTTCCTACTTTTTCTCTTGTTGACGAGGTAGCAAACCCTAACATTCTTGATACTCTATAAACATGTGTATCAACTGGGAAAGCATAATCATGACCAAGCTCTGACAAAACAACACTAGCAGTTTTACTTCCCACTCCCGGAAGCTCTTCTAGATCTTCTCTAGTACTAGGAATTTGAGATTTATGTTTTTCAAATAAAATCTTAGCAGTAGCGATCAAATGCCTTGCTTTGGTTTTATGATAATTAACTTGCCGTATTAAAGCTTCGACCTTACTTAAGGGTGCTTTCATTAATTTTCCAGGATCTGGATAAGCCTTAAATAAAGCTGGGGTAATTTCATTTACCTTCTTATCTGTTGATTGAGCAGAGAGCATTACACTAATAAGAAGTTGAAATGAATTTTCAAAATTCAACTCTGTTTTAGGATCCCCAAAAGATTTCTTAAAGAACTTCAGTATTTCTGATCTTCTTTTTTCTTCTTTCATTGATGATATCTTAGCTAATGTCTAGAACGTAGAAAGCTTTCTTTCTAATGTCTTTTGAACATGCGTAGCTAATTTTTCATCTTCAAGATGAGAAAAAACATCACAAACATAAGCTTGAGTAAGTATTGATTTAGCTTCTGCCTCAGGAATACCTCTAGCTCTAAGATAAAAAAGAGCTTCTTCATCAAGTTGTCCAACTGTAGCACCATGACTACACTTCACATCATCAGCCCAAATTTTAAGCTGTGGTCTTGAAATACTTTCTGAAGAATCACTACAAAGTAAGCTAGCATTAGACTGATATGCATTTGTCTTTTGAGCTTCTTCTCTTACTATGATCGTACCAGTAAATATTCCCTTAGATTTATCAGCGTACATTCCTTTGTACAGCTCATGACTTTCGCAATTCGGAGCGACATGGTCAATACAAGTAAAATTATCTACATGCTGGCTTTTTGTTAAGACATTAGAACCTAGAAGCCAAGTTGTCGCGTTTTCACCCATGATAACAGGATAAACTTCATTTCTAGCAAGAGCACTTCCGAAGTTTAAGTTTACATTTTTATAAACTGATCTACTTTTTATTTCCGAATAAGACAGCGATAAGTGAAGACGATTGTCTGACTCTTCTTGAATTTTATAATGATTAAACGTTGCATCTTCTTCAAGAAAACTTTCAACCATATGAGAGGTAATACCTCCATTTGTTGCTAGCTCACTCCCTTCAACTAATTCATACCCAGTAAAACGCTCTACTAAATTTAAAGTAGCACCAGTTTCTAGTTCTACAAAAACTCTAGGTGAAACTAGTTCATTATTTTTTGTTTGTGTAGAGATATAAGAAATTTCTAATGATAACTGCTCATTCTTAGGTAAAGTAATAGCTAAGACGTAATCAAAAGAAGTACTATTTAATACTGCTAAATGAGTATTTGGAATATTTTCTTTAGTATTTCTCTCTCTTGAAAAAGACTCTGGAATAGTATCATTAGATCCATATAATTTAACATTATCAGGCATAGTAGATAATGCAGAATTCAAATGGCCGTTAATGAAAATTAAACGGTTTGTGTAAGAACTAATAGACTCTTGAGGATCGACTGCTACTCGTTTTGAATTATTATCTATTGAACACTTTGTAAGAGTATCCTTAAAATAATTTTTTATTGAAGTATACTTCCAAGGCTCAAGCTTAGTACTTGGAACACCAATCTTATTTAAAGTCTCCTTAGCTTCTGTCTTAAACTTAGAAACCTTATTATCAGTAAAAACTATTTCGTTTTCAGCTATCATTTTAATGCTCATTATATATTATAAGTGTGCCTGATTATTCGCCCCTGCATTTGCCTCATCTCTTGTCCAGCTATAACCTCTCTCTTCTAGTTCAAAAGCAAGCTCCTTACCACCAGACTTGATAATCTTCCCATCCACCATTACGTGAACGAAGTCAGGTACAATATGAGTTAAAAGTCTTTGGTAGTGTGTAATAACTAGGAATGCATTATCTTTATTTCTGAGTCTGTTAACGCCTTCTGATACGATCTGAAGTGCGTCGATATCTAGTCCTGAATCAGTTTCATCTAGAACACATAATTTAGGATTAAGAATGGACATCTGTAAAACTTCATTTCTCTTCTTCTCTCCACCAGAAAATCCTTCATTAACAGCACGGCTTAGTAACTGTGGATCAAGCTGAAGTTCAGCTGCTTTTTCTTTTATCATTACTTGAAAGTCTCTTACTTCAATTGGCTTTTCACCACGGTACTTTCTTATTGAGTTCAGCGCGGTTCTAAGGAAATAAGTTCCGTTTACACCTGGAAGTTCGACTGGATATTGAAAAGCTAAAAACAGTCCTTCGCCAGCTCTTTCATCTGCTTCAAGTTCTAAAAGATCCTTACCTAAGAAGTCTACAGATCCGCCAGTAACTTCATAACCACCTTTACCTGCTAAAATATTTGCAAGTGTGCTCTTTCCTGAACCGTTTGGTCCCATAATCGCATGAACCTCACCTGGGTTCATTTTTAAAGTAAGACCTTTTAAAATCTGCTTTCCATCATCAATTTTTGCTTGAAGATTATTAATCTCTAACATTTTACTAACTCCTAAATACCTAAAAATAAATTCTAATACTAACGAACAGCTTTGATATTATCCTACACTGCCCTCTAAATTAATCGCTAAAAGCTGCCTTGCTTCAACTGCAAACTCCATTGGCAACTCCTTAAAAACTTCCTTACAGAAACCATGAACGATCATAGATACTGCATCCTCAGTAGGTATACCTCTTTGATTACAATAAAATAATTGATCCTCTCCAATTTTAGAAGTAGTAGCTTCATGCTCTACTTTTGCAGTTGGGTTTTTAACTTCGATATAAGGGAAAGTATGTGCTCCGCATTTGCTCCCAATTAACATTGAGTCACATTGCGAAAAGTTTCTCGCGTTATCAGCACCCTTCATCATCTTTACAAGACCACGGTAAGAGTTCTGTCCTCTTCCTGCAGAGATTCCTTTTGAAACAATTGTACTAGTCGTATTCTTTCCAATATGAATCATCTTAGTACCAGTATCCGCTTGTTGCATCTTAGAAGTTAGAGCAACGGAGTAAAACTCCCCAACTGAGTTATCACCTTTTAAAATACAGCTCGGATATTTCCAAGTTATTGCAGAGCCTGTTTCAACTTGTGTCCAAGAAATTTTAGAATTTACTCCCTGACAAAGTCCTCTCTTAGTAACAAAGTTATAAATTCCACCCTTTCCGTTCTCATCACCTGGATACCAGTTCTGAATAGTAGAATATTTAATAGTAGCATTATCCATTGCTATTAGTTCTACTACTGCGGCATGAAGTTGATTTTCATCGCGCATTGGAGCAGTACAGCCTTCTAGGTAACTTACATAACTACCTTCATCAGCTATAATTAAAGTTCTTTCAAACTGACCAGTATTTTTTGCATTTATTCTAAAATAGGTAGAAAGTTCTAATGGACATCTCACTCCCTTTGGAATGTAAACAAACGATCCATCAGTAAATACGGCACTATTAAGACAAGTAAAAAAATTATCAGTGTGCGGTACCACTGATCCCATATATTTCTTAACTAATTCTGGATGATCTCTAAGAGCATCAGAAATAGAGCAGAAAATAATTCCGTGCTTATCCAATTCTGCCTTATATGTAGTTGCTACTGAGACGCTATCAAAGACTGCATCCACTGCAACACCTGCTAACTTTTTTTGCTCTGAAAGTGGTATCCCTAATTTTTCATAAGTTCTTAGTAACTCAGGATCAACTTCATCTAAGCTTTGATATTTAGCAGTGCTTTTTGGTGCGCTGTAATAGATAATATCTTGATAATTTATAGGAGGATAATTTATAAATGCCCAATCAGGCTCCTCCATTTCCTTCCACTTTTTAAAAGCTTCGAGTCTCCACTGTAACATGAACTCAGGCTCATTTTTCTTTTTAGATATGAAAGTTATAACTTCTTCATTTAAACCAGGCTCTAATGTTTCTGATTCAATATCAGTGGTGAAGCCCCACTTGTATTCTCTTTCTGAAAATTCTTCTAAAAACTGGGTGCTGTTATCCGTATTTGTATCCAATCTAAGATTTCTCCAAAGAAATTGATGCTATTTAAGTAGCGCTAATCTACATAATTTCTCTATGCATTGCAAAGTTCTAGAGGTATTTTAATGAAATGTAGCTAAGGTTTAAAAAATCTCTTATAGTACGTTATAAGTATTAATGATTTTAGTTAAATTTTATTTCAGATGAGCCAAAAAGCTAGATTTTTTCAGCCAAAAACCCTTTTATTATCAATTACTTTGAGTCTTATCTCCTGTGTAGCAGCAGTAGGACCATTAATAGACGTACCCTATATCCCTATAGCAGAAAACTCATCTGACGTACTACCAATACTAGTAAGCCTAGGGCAAATTAGAGATGTAAGGAATGTACCTCAAGAAAATTCAGGATTTCAAAATAATTCAGGCAAGGTAACTCCAGAAGGAGATGTAGGAGAAAATGTAGAGAAAGCTTTGGCCAAGGCTATTGAGGTAAGAGGAGGTTCATTAGATTCTTCTGCAGATATTGTTGTCACCGGAGAATTAAGAAGTTGGAGTTGCCAAACAAAAGGTTCCACTAGTGGAACATTAAATAGTGAATCTTCTCTCTACTTAGAAGTGAGGAAGAGAAATGGTCAAAAAGTTTTCTCAGGTGTGTACCAAGGAGTTAGATCGAGCCAATTCCCATTCGTTAGTGCAGCTGACATAAAAGACTCACTAGGATTCGCCCTAGCACAGTCAATCGATCAGGCATTGAATGACCAGTCTCTTAGGAGAGGGTTGAGTGGAAACTCACTCTAAAACAGGGCGTGGAAACTCACTTTAATTTCTTTAATACCTCATCAACAAATTGAGAAGTAGAAACTATTTTACTTCTCGCCATATTTGATAAGTCTTTTGTAAAAATACCGCTATCAAAAACTGAATCAATCGCTTTCTTTATCATCTCAGAAATATGATTCTCTCCAAAAACCACAGAGAACATCATAGAAACACAAGATATCATTCCTACCGGATTTGCAATATTCATCCCTGCTATATCCGGAGCGGAGCCGGATGGTGGCTCAAATAAATATTTATTCTCAGCTCCCTTACTTGCCGATGCAAGTACTCCTAAACTGCCAGGAATAACTGCTGCTGCATCAGATAAGATATCACCAAATAGATTAGGACAAAGTACGACATCAAATGCTTCTGGTTTAGTAATTAGCTGCATAGCGCAGTTATCAACTAAGATATGTTGTAAAGTAACATCAGGATACTCTAATGAAACCTTAGAAACCACCTCTCGCCACAGTCTTGAAGTCTCTAAAACATTAGCTTTATCTACGGAACTAACATTTTTTCTTCTAGTTCTAGCAAGTGAAAACGCAAAGTGAGCAATTTTTTCTATCTGTTCGGAATCATATCTACAAATATCTTCAGCGACTTGAAGATCTCCTTCAAAAAATCTTTTCTTCTCGCCAAAATAAATATCACCTAACAGCTCCCTTACGATAACTAAATCAGGGAGTTTATTTGGGTTTAATTTTAGAGGAGAAATATCAATCATTTTCTCAGAGATACTTACTGGTCTAATATTTGCGAATAATTTTAGTTCTTTTCTAAGAGCTAGGATTGAATTTACTTCACAGCCCTTCCACTTCTCATCTTGTTGTTTATCAACGGGTCCACCTACGGCACCGAACAAAACTACATCTGATTTATTAACCAGCTTTCTAGTTTCTTCAGGAAAATGAGACTTACAGCTATCATAAGCTGCACCGCCGATTAATCCATGCTCTAGCGTGAAAGTAAATTTAGATTTTTCTTTTACAGCATCAAAAACACGAAGAGCCTCGGACATTATCTCAGGTCCGATTCCGTCACCAGGAAGTACAGCAATATTAATATTAGTTTTCGACATTAGTAAAAAAGTTTTTATCTTTTTTATTTATAAAGAACTTAGTTATTTCTTCCTTACTAGAAAGTAAATAATCAAAATCTTCTTCCCCGTTTAATAAACAATGCTGCCTAAATAAATCTATTTCGAACTTAAAAATTACTTCTTTTTCATTACTAATAGTTTTATTTGAAAGATCAATTATTAAATTCTTTTCGCTGTACTGTTCTCTCAAGTGAGATACATCTTCTCTAGGTAAGCGTATTACTAATAATCCATTCTTTAATGCATTATTAAAAAAGATATCACTAAAAGAAGGGGCGATGACTACTCTTATTCCAAACTCTGTCAGAGCCCATACAGCATGCTCCCTAGAAGATCCACAACCAAAGTTATCTCCTGCTAATAAGATAGAACGAATTTCTTTTTGTGTGCTACTAAATGCCCCCGTAGAAAATGGCGGATACTCATTAAAAGGGAAATTAGTATCTGCCTCTCTTAACCTTTTAAAGAGACCTTCTACATAACCTGACTTAGAAGTAGAAGTTAGATACTGAGCAGGGATAATCATGTCAGTATCGATATTTTCAATATCTAGGTCTATGAATTTAGAAGTTATGGTTTCGAATTTTTTCATATGTATAGTGCCCACACTTGAGTTTTCTGTTTCAAAAAGCTATCATAAGTGTGGCACGAACGAAACTCTCCTCTTTTTTGTAGTGCAAAGATTCTTACTATAACATGAAAAGGGGAGAGTGAGCATTAATAAATTCGAATGATAAACAAAAAACCTACTATCAGTATTATAGCAGGACCAAATGGTTCTGGAAAAAGTACAGTTGCTGAGATTCTTCTTCAGCAGGGTAAAATTGAAAACTTTATTAATGCAGATATACTTGCTAAAGGACTAAATTCATTAAATCCAGATAGGGTCTCAGTAGAGGCAGGAAGATTAATGTTAAATGTGATCAATGAATGCTTAGATAACAAAGATAGCTTCTCATTTGAAACAACTCTCTCTGGGCTATTATGGAAAAAATTCATTCTAAATGCGAAAAACCTAGGATATGATGTCAATATCTACTTTGTGATTGTTGATACTAAAGAAATGGCAATTAATCGCGTTAAAGAAAGAGTAAGGAAAGGTGGGCACTCTATCCCCGATGAAACTATCATAAGAAGGTATTCGAGATCTATAAATATGTTTAAAAATGTTTATAGCAAGATTTCAGACAGGTGGTGGATATTTGATAACACTAAAATACTATCTAAAGTTATTGCCTCAAAAAATAACGGTGATAGTTTTATTACCAGTGAATATAAAAGGATTTTTCATGACTAAGTCTATACCTAGTACAAAAGAGGCACCAGAAAATAAAGAATGGAAAGAATTAGACCCTAATGATCCTATCATAAAGGAGCTAAATTATATTGGTAGCCTAGTGCCGCAGGAAGTAGAAAGACAAAAAAGAGAATATGAAGAGAGAATGGAGATAGCAGAACGTGCTTTCGGAGAAGCAGTTAGGTCGATAATTATTAGATGAGTTTGAAATATTTCTTTTCAGAATTTATTTATTCTGAACCGGCCAGTAAGACTCAAGGATTTTAAACTCTACTACCCCAACTTCTATTTTTTATACTCTTTAATTTTTATGAAAATTTCGAGAAACTGAACGGATTCGTATATTACTTTTCATGTTACTTAACTATCTCAACTTTCCCATTATTCATTTTTCTGATTACGAAATGCATACCTAGTAAATCACCATGATCATCAAATCTATGCTTTCCTTGAGATAACTCTATTTCATTTTTATCTAAAAAATCTTTTATCTTTTCAGAATTAGTTCCTACTGATTTAACTGCTGTTAGTATTGTAATTAAACCATCATAAGATGAACTTAGCGAAAAGGAAGACTCTGGATATGCACCGTATTTAGTATGATAGCTATTCAGAAAAGTTTGATATCGGTCAGTTAAATTGACACTATCAGGTAAAAATTCGGTGTCCTCTACAATTCTTTCTTTCATGCTACTATCAACAAGCATCTTTCTAATAGAGGTAGTGAAAGAGTTAATTTCAGTTAAAACTACTACTTTCTGATAATTGTTATTCTTTATCTTATCAACTAACATCGAAACCCCCAAAAGTAAGATCAGGATAAGTTCGGTAAATATATTGTCCCGCGTTTCTTATATCTGGGCTACCAGCTCTGATTGCCACAACAGGTATTTTTCTTGATTCTACTAGAGAAGCAATTTGCAAAACTTCCCCACTACATCCTACCAACATGGCAGCAACTTTCTCATTGATTAAATGCTGTGCCGCTATAATACTAGAATTTCCGATTCCACAAGCACCGTCCTGTATCTCAAAAACAAACTTATACTTAGGATCATTATTATATTCATCGGATTTCAGAATTTCTATTGCCCGTAGCGCTTCAACTTCGAAAATCGCAGTATTGCCTGTTAAAGGTAGTATTACGCCGGTTTTAACTTCTTGTTGATTTTGCGCTAATGAGTTTTTTAAAAAAATGAGAAAATTAAAATCAAATATATTAATCGATACATATAGATATTAGTTAATTTAATATTATATTTTTAAATTAATTTTTAACATAAATAATTTTAGCCATATGAATTTTACCAAATCCCTTATTAAAAGCAGAATCCGTTGTTAATAGGGGTGCATTTAAATTTTCAGCTAATGCTAAATATGTTGCATCATATGCAGTAAAATTATTTTTCAATTCCCAAATTCTATCCAAGAGTATTTGATGGGGATAATATTTTATTGGTAAATCTTTTAAATCATGGAAAACTTCTTTAGACCTGACTAATGACAATTCTTTTGAACTAATAAAACGCCTAATAACTTGAATACATTCTATACTGAGTAACTCTGGAGCTATCAGATTAGTATTAGATTTAAATAAAACATCTGAAATCTTATCTCCCAGCTTTGTGCGAAATAGTAACTCTATAATAACTGAAGCGTCAACAACTAACACTATTTTATTCGTTCTAATCTAAGCACATTAGTTGGAGACATTTTTGTTATCACTGGCTTTCTTGATAAAATTCTGTCTTTTAATTCATTTACCGTAGGTCTTTCTGCGATTAATTTCAACTCTTCAAGCAAAAAATCAGTTAAAGTTTTTCCACTGGATTCTGCTTTATCCTTTAATTTTTTATGTAAATTCTGAGGGACAGAACGAATTTGTATATTGCTTTTCATTATTATACTTTATACTGCATGCTTAGAGCATGTCAACTATAAATAGTAACCGTTTACTCGATATGTAAGCGTTTAGAATTGTTCCGCAATTAAGGCTTTCTAAGTGGCTAAAAAGCGGAGTGTACATATGGTACATGAGCATTTTTAGACGCTTAGAAAACGCAGAGTGCGGAAAATTATGGACGCTTACTATAACGCCGAAGTAATCTTCCCACTAATCGCACTTGCTGCAACCGTCTCAGGTGATGCTAAATGAGTTATACTTCCTGGGCCCTGTCTACCTACAAAATTTCTGTTCGATGTACTAATACATCTTTCTCCCGGTGGAACTTTGTCATCATTCATACCTAAGCACATAGAGCAGCCGGGCATTCTTACTGTTGCTCCTGCTTCTTCAAAAATAGTAACTAATCCTTCAGCATGAGCTTGTTTTAGAACTAATTCCGAGCCGGGTACGATCATTAAGTTAACATTATTAGAAACTTTCTGATTCCTAAGAACACGGGCTGCTTTTCTTAAATCTTCTATTCTTCCATTTGTGCAAGATCCAATAAAAGCCCAACTCACTGGAACTTCATTAATAGCTTGCCCCTCATGAAGTCCAGTATACTCTAGCGCATATCTAACTGACTCCTGCTCGGATTCTTTAAACTCGGATATGTAAGGGACTGCGCCATTGATAGAAATAGTTTGCGCAGGATTTACTCCCCAAGTTACCATTGGAGTTAGTTCTGATAAATTACATTCAAAATATTTATCAAACGTTGCATTTTCAGAAGTTTTATAACTTAACCAATGCTCAACTGCTTCATTAAAACGACTGCCTAATTTAGAGGAAAGTCTTTCTTCTAAATATGAGATTGTTGTTTGATCAGGAGAAACTAAACCAGCTCTTGCACCACATTCGATACTCATATTACATATGGTCATCCTCTCTTCCATACTCATAGCCGTAATGGACTCACCGCAGTACTCTATTACCGTATCAACTCCGCCAGATACACCAATTTGACCAATAAGATTTAGAATAACATCTTTTGAAGAACAGCCTTCTGGTAGTTTACCCTTAAAAACTACACTATATGACTTAGGCTTACTTTGTAATATACAACTAGTTGCAAGCACATGTCCTACTTCAGTAGTACCAATACCAAAAGCCAATGCTCCAAAAGCCCCATGAGTTGCAGTGTGAGAATCTCCGCAGACTATTGTCATTCCAGGTTGAGTTATTCCAAGCTCTGGTCCAATAACGTGAACAATTCCCTGACTTCCAGAATCGAAATCAAAGAGTTTTACACCCTTATCTTTACAATTTGCTCTGAGCTGATTTACTTGTTTCAGTGCAGTTTCATCGTAAAATTCAAGTCTATTTTTTCTAGTAGGAATGCTATGGTCAAGTGTCGCAACAATTCTTGAAGTATCAAAAATACTAAGTTTTCGATCTTCCAGTTCTTTAAATGCTTGCGCGGAAGTAACTTCATGCATCAGCATTAAATCTATTGCAAGAATTGCTGGATGACCATCAATCTGTTTTACTACATGATCTTTCCAAATTTTTTCTATTATATTAGACATAAGCTAATCCTGATTTAAATAATTTAAATTTACATAGGCATTGTTTATAGCATCCTGAAATGCTTTTAGTGCAGAAACTTCAA
Organism: Pseudomonadota bacterium; assembly: GCA_027487795.1. Classification (GTDB taxonomy): domain Bacteria; phylum Bdellovibrionota_C; class UBA2361; order SZUA-149; family DAOLCO01; genus JAIYCX01. The sequence continues at coordinate 14,224 of JAIYCX010000033.1, forward strand.
TGTCACTATCTCTACCTCTACCAGTAAAGCTCTGATCTGCGCCCGTACCAATGCCGCTATTAGCTACTTTAATAATTATCTTAGAAACACTCTCAGCATTTATTCCAGAGCCATCAGAGTGACTAGCATGACTAACTATTTCAGTTAGAAAATACTTATCAACTAACTTCTTAAATGCAGCAAGTGCGGAATCTTTTCCGCTATAACTTTCCACAATAGTTCCTTCTCTATCAAATACCTGACCATTCAAAGTTAATATCACTTCATCCTCTTTTCTAGCATAATCATAAGATTTAATTTTTAGTGGGCTTTTTAATAGTATAAATCCTGAGATAACTTCCTCATCTGTTACACCCTTTCTTCGTTCAGAATATATATCTTTTATACTTTGAGCGATTTTAACTTTTTCCTCATCTGAGCACTGATATCCTGCTTTATTTATAATATCCTGAGCATGATTGCTGCCACTTAATGGACCGAAGGTGAAAGAAATTTCCTTACCAATGCGCCGCGGATCAAAGGGTTGGTACGCAAGTGGATTATTTAATACTGCATTAGTATGTCCGCCAGAAGAATGCTTTGCTGCATTGTCCCCAGTGACTGGCCAATGAGGCTGTCTAGGAAGCATTACTTTAGAAATAAAGTCACTCACACGTTGAAGCTTGGTAATGTCGCAGTTCGTATAATATCTATTTGTGTCATCCTTCGCATTCTTACCATAAGTATCAAAAAGCATAATGACAGATTCCAAAGCAGTATTACCCGCCCTTTCCCCTACTCCATTCATGCAACCTTCAATTTGTCGCACTGGCCCTTGGTAAACAGCGCGCATTGAGTTCGCCACTGCTAAATTAAAATCATTATGACAATGCGCGGACCATGTTATGTTTTTATTTGGAAAAAGATCCTTAATTAACTTCGCATGGCGATTCATAAGAAGAACAAAGTCAGTTTCAGGATGATACTGAAAAGAGGCTCCGATTGTATCAGGGCAGTTTATTACACTTGCGCCGTTTTCTATCGCTGCAACTATTAAATCTGTTACAAAATCAAAATTCTCACCCTGCCTTGAGTAACCTTCTGGAGAAAATTCTAATTGGAAACCACTAGTAGTGACCTTTTTTACAATACGGCCAAGATCTTCAATAATTTTAATTTTATTTGCTTTCTCTCCGAGGGACGCCTCCATTAAATCTGGAGCAACTGGGACGTAGACATGAATTAATGATTGATTAGTAGAAACTCCCGCCTCAAGTGACTCCATAGTACTATCTACTTGAGCTTCTCTTAGCTGGCACAGGCCTGCTATCACAGACTTCGAAGACCTTAACTCCTTTGATATGGCCTGCACTATTTCAAAGTCTAAATTACTAGCCGAAGGAAATCCAGCCTCAATAACATCGACTCCTAGCTCTGAGATTAAATGGGCATATTTTATATTTTCCTCAAAAGACATTCCCGCCCCTGGGCACTGTTGTCCGTCTCTAAGTGTGGTGTCGAATATTTTTACTTGTTGTGACATGGGATCTATAAAGCTATTAAAACTAAGGTTGATTAAAGTACAAACAGGAATGTGAGGAAAGTAAATTATATGCGCTTAAAGCGCGAGTAGTAGGCTAATTAGGAGAGCCAAAATTGTGCTCTTGACTGTTATTGATGGTCTGTTCATATTAGGACAATATCTCTACTTAAATAAGAATGTCAACAAAAATTCAGAATTTCAACCTGCTAAAACTCAATAATGCTTATCTTAATGATAAATACATACTCTGTGAGAAAAGCAAAACAACCCCAAGTAACTTTAAATTCACAGAATCACCCAATATTGGTGAAACTTTTAAACCAAACGAGCCTTCTTTAATCGTAATCCACTATACTGCAACAAGTAATACTAAATCTGCATTAGATATTCTGACTGATCCAATAAAAGAAGTCTCCGCACATTTTGTCATTGGTCGGGACTCTATGATTTATCAACTAGTACCACTAAATAAAATTGCTTGGCATGCGGGAGTAAGTAAATGGGGTAACGTCACTAGCATTAATAAATATTCAATTGGGATAGAGCTAGTTAACTGTGGAAAGTTAGAAAAAAAAGAGAATAATTACTATTCTTGGGATAATAAAATAGTTCCTGCATCAGAAGTAAAAAAGATTTTTAATAATAAAACAGAAGAGTTTGAATATTTTCATAAATATAAAACTTCGCAGTTAAACCAGTGTAAAAAACTAATTAAAATAATTTGTAAAAATTTTAATATCAAAGAGATATTAGCCCATTCAGATATTGCACCCGATAGGAAGATTGATCCTGGGCCGCTTTTTCCAATGGAAAAGTTTAAACAATTTATCAAATAAATAATAAAAAAATCATTTCCTGCAAATCTGTCTAAATTTTCGCGATAACTAAAAGCCTAGTAGCTTAACCTTAATACTTAGCACTAAGCTTAACTTAATTATTTTGCGAAAATGTCCTATCTTCCAAGAATAGAAACGGATCAATATTG
>JAIYCX010000059.1 GCA_027487795.1 Pseudomonadota bacterium
CATTCTGCTTCGCCCCCTCTATAACCACACCACCCCGGGCTACGCAGAACAAGTTCTGCCACATATACATAAGTCCTGCGTAGTCCAATGTGGTAGAGGTAGTTGCTGGGACGAAGCAGGACCCCATTGCCACACCCTTCCTGACTTCGCAGAATATATTCTGCATAGTCAGGTGGAGGGTTTTTAGTAGGTTGGGACGAAGCAGAACATACCCACCACCATCTATTAAAAAAAACAGGAAGGGTAGGAGGATAGGAGGGGTTTAATAATTTAGATCGTGATAGAGAATAAAGAGAGTTGTAGTAGCTGAGAAAATTCTGCGCCTTAGCAAAAAGTTTGCATGACACAAACCCAAAACTCACCCCTTCTATCCTCCTGACCTTCCTGTTTTTTATTAAAATGAACATCATAAATCCCCCAACAATGCGAGGACTAATCTTGGCTGCTGATTAGCTTGTGCTAAAATGCTTGCAGCTGATTGTTGAAGTATTTGAGTCGCTGCAAGTCTTGAAGATTCTTCTGCTACATCGATATCTGTGATTCTACTATTTGCTTCTTGATACGCAAGTGAACCTTGTTGTAAATTACTTACTCCGGTTTCTACTCGTGACTGAAACGCACCTATCTCTCCTCTTTGATTAGAAAGTAAATTTAATGTTTTTCTAAAATATGTTATTGAATCTCGTGAATCTTTTTGTGTTTTTAAAGAGAAGGATTGAAGGGCAGAGACACCTTGGTTCGAGTTCCCGATAAATACGCTAATATTATTAGTGTTAGTATCAGCGGAAACTAAATCTATAACTCCATCTCCATTAAAGTCTCCTACCATAACTGAGCTAGGCAGAGTTGCTGTTACAAAAGACTGCCTAACCTTAAAACTCCCATTACCGTTTCCTAGAAATAAGCTTAAGTTATTAGTGCCACTATCCGCCGAAACTAAATCAGAAACTCCATCTCCATTAAAGTCTCCTACTGTAACTGATATAGGAGAGCTTCCCGTTGTAAAAGACTGTCTAGATTTAAAAGTTCCATTACCGTTTCCTAAGAATACACTCAAGTTATTACTAAATTGATCAGTTGAAACTAAATCAGAAATTCCATCATCATTAAAGTCTCCTACTGTGACTGATGAAGGAATACTCCCTGTTAAAAAAGATTGTCTAGCTTTAAAACTTCCATTACCATTTCCTAAAAGTACGCTTAGGCAATTATTAGATGAATCAGCTGAAACTAAATCAGAAATTCCATCTCCATTAAAATCTCCAACTTTGACTGATTGAGGATTACTATCCGTTTGATAAGATTCTCTAGTTTTGAAACTCCCATCACCATTTCCTAAAAATACACTCAAGTTATTAGTGCTACGATCTGCCGAGACTAAATCAGAAAACCCATCACCGTTGAAGTCTCCTATCGTGACTGAATAAGGCATTGTTCCTGTTGAAAAAGACAGTCTAGTTTTAAAACTACCATTACCGTTCCCTAGAAATAGGCTTAAGTTGTTACTGCCAGCATCAGCCGAAACTAAATCAAAAACTCCATCTCCATTAAAGTCTCCTATTGTTACTGATCTTGCACCAACTCCTGCTACAAAAGAGAGTCTAGTTTTAAAACTCCCATCACCATTTCCTAAAAATACACTTAAATTATTACCTATTTGATCTGCCGATACTAAATCAAAAATCCCATCACCATTAAAATCTCCTACTGTAACTGATAGAGGATTGCTCCCTGATGCAAAAGACTGTGCGGAACGAAAACTGCCATCTCCAATCGCACCACCTAAGCCGTCCGTAATCAAATAACTAGCATTCCCACCTGCTGCTAAACTAAGATCTCCAAAGTCTCCATTAAAGATTTTTCTTCCGTTAAACTCAGTACTACGAGCAATTCGGTTATATTCTTTAGATAAGCTCTGTGCTTCTTGATCGAGAGACAATCTCTGTTTATTTCCGATAGTTCCGTTTGCTGATTGTTCTGCTAGCTCTGATAGTCTGGTTACAATGTTTGTTAGTTCATTTAAGGCTCCGTCTGCAATGTTTAATAAACTTAAGCCATCATTTAAGTTTCTTACTCCTTGGTTAAATATTCTAGTATCAGATTTTAGAGATTCGGAGATCGATAACCCTGCTGCATCATCAGTTGCTTTGTTAATGCGTAGGCCTGAAGAAAGACGAGTGTAACTATCGCCAAGTTTCTTTGTGGCGTTTCCTAAACTGCGCTGGGCGTTTAGGGATGGGATGTTGGAATTGATGGTGAGTCTACTCATACCACACCTCCATGACTAGACAACACTCTATCTTCAACAACAGAATAAGCTTTAACCACACTCGTTCTTCGAAGCAGGGTGAGGAGTGGTAGATGATGGGGCGTAGGAGAAAGTCTAGACATGCCACCAAAAAAAAAAAAAAAAAACAGGAAGGGTAGGAGGGTAGGAGGGGTTTAATAACTTAGATCGTGATAGAAAAAAAAGAGAGTAGCAGTAGCTGAGAAAAGTGTGGGCTTTTACAAAAAGTTTGCATGACACAAACCCAAAACTCCCCCCTTCTATCCTCCTATCCTTCCTGTTTTTTATTAAAACCATCATCATAAATCCCCCAACAATGCGAGGACCAATCTAGGCTGCTGATTAGCTTGTGCTAAAATGCTTGCCGCTGATTGTTGAAGTATTTGAGTCGCTGCAAGTCTTGAAGATTCTTCTGCTACATCGATATCTGTGATTCTTGAATTTGCTGCCACAAAATTCTCCGTATCAACCTGAAGGCGACTTGCGGAAATATCTAAACGTGATTCTAGTGTTGCAAAATTACTTTGTAAGATCGTTAAATCTTGCAAACGATTAGTAACAGTTTCTAATGCCCTAAGCGAAGATTCTCTATCTAGCACCATAGTAAAGCCAATTGCAGTCGGCCGTGTTTGCGCATCAGGTGGAAAAGTATTTAGACTTACTCCAAATGGATCCTTAGATACAAAAGAAAGATCAGATAAATCTAGATTATAATTTAAAGAGCTACCAGTAGTAGCAAAAGTTCCATTGATATTAAGAGTTTTTCCATCAGCAGGATAGGCATAAGTTGCCCCAATTGCATCACCAGATGCTAAATTAGCACTTACATACAAACTAGGAGCTTGTGTTAGAGAACCTGCAAGAGTAGTGGAACCAGATATGTGGAACGTAGTAGCAGTTACAAATACACTAAGCGTAACCTCTTCTCCATTAGTGTCATTGGTTTTAAAAATTGCAAGATCATGCGCTCTTACGTCGCTAGGCATAATTGAACTAAAACCATTAAAATGATTTCGAACATTATTATAATAGGCAAATTCCCGACTTACGTCAGCTCCCGTTATCCGATTACTACCATCCCAATTTATTCTAGTAGCATGCACTCCGGCAAATCTATGACTGTTAGCTGCCGCGACTGATAATAATGAACTATCAGCTCCTGTTACTCCGACCATAAGGCTTATGTTGTTAGGATCAGGGTTTCGCAACAATGAAATTCCGTTAAACTTAGCAGAACTAGCAACTCTATCAAATTCAAGCTGTAAGCTCATATACTCTTGCTGTAAAGCCTTTCTTTGCGCTTGGGAATTAGTATTATTTGCACTTTGTGTTGCAAGTTCAGACATTCTAAAAAGTATTTGCTTCTGCGAATCTAGGGCAGTAGAAATAATAGAAACCATTGAAATACCATCATTAACATTACGTAAAGCTTGATTTGATAACTTTGCGTCCGTTTTTAATGATTCAGAAATTGATAACCCTGCTGCATCGTCTGATGCTTTATTAATGCGCAGGCCTGAAGAAAGACGAGTGTAACTATCACTAAGCTTTTTAGTAGCATTTCCTAAACTACGCTGAGCGTTTAGGGATGGGATATTGGAGTTGATGGTTAATCTACTCATTCTGCTTCGCCCCCTCTATAACCACACCACCCCGGGCTACGCAGAACAGGTTCTGCCACATATACATAAGTCCTGCGTAGTCGAATGTGGTAGAGGTAGTTGCTGGGACGAAGCAGGACCCCATTCACCGCACCACCCCGGGCTTCGCAGAATAGATTCTGCATAGTCAGGTGGAGGGTTTTTAGTAGGTTGGGACGAAGCAGAACATAACCACCTCCCTTCGACAAGCTCAGGGCAGGCCGAAGTAAAAAAACAGGAAGGGTAGGAGGATAGGAGGGGTTTAATAATTTAGATTGTGATATAGAAAAAAGAGAGTTGTAGTAGCTGAGCCCAGTGTGGGCTTTTACAAAAAGTTTGCATGACACAAACCCAAAACTCCCCCCTTCTATCCTCCTATCCTTCCTGTTTTTTCTCCCCAAACAAAGACAACACCTAACCAACTGACAAAAAATTTGCCACAGAAAAAAACATAAACTGAATTTACTAACTACTAGCAATTCAAACTACAAACTAACTTGGGCTGTAACATCCTCCCACAACTTGTATTTCTACAACAACCACAACTACTAAATTACCTAAGCCAATCTCCTTGTATAAAAACATCCATATTAAAAAGATTTCGATACTCCATGAAATCTTTTTCTATCTCCCTTATGAGTCAACCTATATACATGTCACTCTTTAAGTGACTGAAATATAGATCTCTCCATACTCTAAGGATCGGGAATAATTGAAGATTACTTTAGAGGTCTGTAAAAAGCGATTAAGTGCTTTATTTTGTTAGTTAAATATTTGGTAAAAACTAGTTTTTTTACCTTCTCAGAACGAATAATCCTGACGTTCCTTTGATCCAACCTCGCCTTGAAGTCGCATTTTCTATCTCTATCCAAGGTTCTTCCTTGATAGTTTTGTCATCACTTTTAGGATTAGGAGGAGAATATAAATTTATTTCTTCACCTTTTTTTAGTAAAAAAGTAATCTGACTTGTTGAGTCTGGTGCAGAGAATGATTTTATATTTTCATTAATAACGACTGCTTCAAGTTTCGTTAAATCTTCAAACTTGTCTGCAAGTCTTAGTCTTCCATCTTTGGTATTTGTCACTAAAAAACTTTGTCCAAGTATAAAAATGTAGAGTAATAATATTAAGAAATTCTTCTTATTAAATAGATTAGTTTTATTTAAACTAGCTACTATAAATTTTATAACAATAATAATACTTAGAATTATTAAAATATAACTTAGCATATAATTAGGAATGAAATACTTAAAAAAGAAATAAGGCTTTTCTACAGTCTCATTAGTTGTAAGATTTTCTCCATTTATTCTTTTTATTTCATCTCTAGTCTTATCGATGTCTACTTGAATTTCTTTATCAGAAGGCCAAAGTAGTTTTGTTTGTCGGAGGTAGGCAAGTTTTTGTGCTGGGTCTTGTTCTAGCTTTGAGATTTTTTTGTATAAACTATAATTAAAGAATCCTTCAGATTCTAAGTTTTTTAGATCTTCTAGCTCTTTAATGTTTGCTGAGTTTTCTGCTGAGTCTTCTTGTGCGTTTATTTGATTAGCCATTATCTTAGCTTCTTTAGCATTATTAGAATTTTATTTCTTAGTTCCGTATCTAGAGAATTTAACCCTGAGTATGAACGATTTTCTAAATCTTTAATTATCAATGCCAGATTATGAGCAGAGGTATTTTTTAATGAGTTAATAATCTCATCAGAAGTTAAGACGTATGAATTTATTTTATAATAATCTGATAAGACTAATTTTAACTTGGAAATAATATTCTCTAAGTTACTAGATGATTCGTCCTTACTAAGTTCTAGCTCCTTTAAAAGGGAAGTGTAAGAAGCTTTTTTGTTATCAACTGTATTAAATTTTTTAAAAGTATTTAAAAGAAAATGATAAATTAGAATTAAAAAGGGCAGTAAGCTGAAAAATACAGTTAATTTATGTGAGGGAATTAATATTGATCTTTTATAGACTGCGTAACTATTTGCTATAGTTTCTGATTGTTCTTTAACTTTAGGATTAACTTTATCTTTAGACTTTTCAGGGGTATTTATTGTACTAGCAACATTAGGATTTTCTTTAACCAGTATAGTTTTTTCAAGAGTAATTTCACTTTTATAACTTTCACTTTCTGGATCAAACCAGTTTATTTTGAATTGGGGAATTAATAGTTTACCATTATTGTTAGGAATTAAAGTAGTTTTATAGGTTTTAAAGTAAGCTACTCTTTGGCCTTGAACTATTCTTTTTACTATGGGTTGGTCATCATAGCGAGTAAAAGCTTCGCTTGATTTTATTTCTTTACCTAACTCTAAGGGTCTAATGTTTGCATCTCCTGATACCTGAATAGTTAAAGTAACAGGTTCGCCAACTTTTACTTCTTCAGTATCAACACTACTAGTTACTGATATTTGTCCAACTGGAATATATCCACTTACTCCTTCGGGTGCTTTAGGTAGTGGGCGGACTTTTAGGCTTATGCTATCAGCTTCGATAGTCTTTTCTATATTATTAATTTGGCCAAGCATAGGAATCATCCCACCTAGTAGTTGCTCAGCTAAGGAACCGTTTGGGAAGCCTCCTGGATATCTACCTCTGCCAAAAGGATTATTAATCTGCCTAAGCTCAGATCTTAATACTCTTTTTGGTATTTCTAGCGTTCCTTCACTTATCGGAAACCAAGCTTCAGAAAATGAATTTATAGTAATATTATAAGCCTGTCGCTGTGATTTTTCTTCTTTACCAAAACGCTCTCTCCATACTCCTTCAGGTTCAAATTCTTCCAGTTCAGCTTTAACTAAATTAGTTGGAGCTATGATTTCCACGCGATAAGAAATTTGCTCCCCTTGATAAGGATTCTCCTTAGAAACTAGCTGTATAAAACTAAAGCCATTATCTGTTTTTGACTTAAGGGCATCTCCCATAAAGTTAGAAGCAGGTTCTATTTTTAGACTTTTAGTGGGAAGTCTGTATTTTGTATCTGATATAGTAATCGCCCCACGAGGTAGTTGATATTCTCCGGGCAATAATGAGTGCTTAGCAGTAACTTCATATAGGAAAGTTTTCTGATACGAAGCCGAGCCATTTATAATTTGCTCACTAATAGAAGTAGACTTTGCCTTAAGTTCAAGATCTTTTGATTGTTCAAAAGCTGGGAAGCCAATATTTTGAAGGCTACTAGAGGAGACTGAAATTTGTAAAAAGAATTCTGTATTAGTAGTTCCTTGCTCCGGAGTGACGCTAGTGTGAATATTATTCGCTTCTTGAGTAAGACAGAAAGAAGGTATTAAGAGTAAAGTAATGAATATTACTTTAAAAATTACTCTGTATGTTAAATAATTCTTATTCATTACCAGCTGTTTTTTAGTGATTTTCTATCTGCTTTTTCTAATTCTTCCAGGACTTTTTTATATCTAAATTGTTGTTTAGAGGAGTTACTTTCTTCTATTGATCCTAGTTGAGAGGTGACTTTATCTGAGATTTCTTTGGGTTTAGCTGTAGAATTTTTCGCAGGGGATTCTTTTTGATCTTCATCCTTCCCTTGATTCTCTTTTCCTTGGTTCTGCTTACTTTGGCCCTCTTGCTCTTGATCTTGTTTTTCTTTGTCCTGCTGCCCTTGATCCTGTTTCTCTTGCTTCTGTTTATCTTCGCCTTCTTTGTCTTGTTGTTTCTGCCCCTGATTTTCTTGTTCGGAATGTTTTTGCTCTTCTTTTTCTTTGTTCTCTTGATTCCCGTTCTCAGAATTTTCGCCACTATTACCACTTTGGCCATTCTGCTCTTGATCCTGTTTCTTCTCTTGATCTTCTGGTTTCTTTTCCTGCTTTTCTTCCTTATTCTCTTCTTTATTTTTTTCTTCTTTTAATAATTTATTTACATAGTTTAAATTATTGACGACTTCTTTATCTTCCTGATTGAAGTTTAGAGATTCTTCAAATTGTTTTTTACTTTCATCATATTGTCCTAGTTGAAGTAGGGAATTGCCTCTATTGAATAAAGCCTTTGATTTTTGTTTGTTTGAACTAGAGATCGAAGATGCTTTTGAGTATTCTTTTTCAGCTTCGCTAAATCTGCCTAGTCTATATAGGGTATTACCAATGCTAAGTTTAGTTTCAAAGGAGTTAGGATTTTTTAGGTCTTTTTCTTGATATAGTTTTAGAGCTTGTTCATAGTTTCCTGAGCGGAAATTTGACTCTGCTGTGCCAGCTATCGGGTCGTCAGCTATCGCGAAATTTTCACTAGATAAGATAAAGATAGATAGCCAAATTAAGGTTTTCCAGTCTCTCGCTTTAAGCCAAGACGCTAGCAGTAGAACAAATGATATAAACAGTGGTATCTGATAGAATTCGTTCCATTTTCTTACATTATTAGAGTCAATTTTTGATTTATCTAGTTTTTTTAACTCCATATCATTTAATACTTCTTTGACATCTTCATCAGTTGGGCTTGCTCTTTTTATATAGCTATTTGATTCTTTAAATTTATCTTCTAAGATATCTATTTCGACTTTTGATACTACTAATTTATCTTCGTCATCTCTGACAAAAGTACCGTTCTTTGAAAATGGTGCTCCATTTTCAGTTCCCATAACTAAAAAATAATTTTGAATTTTTTCTTCTTTTAAATATTCTATGGCTTCATCTACTGTTTCTTCTGCAAATTCTCCATCACTTAAAACTATGAGCACTTTTGATCTTTTATCTGTATCAGATTTACTATTTGTACCTTTAAATACTGTGTTTGCTACCTTGATAGCTTCACTTAGGTCAGAACCAGACATTGGTACTAGCTCTGGACTTAACATTTGAGCACTTGACCATAATGCTTGATAATCTAGGGTTAGGGGAGTTTCTAAGAAAGCTGTTCCGGCATAAGAAACTAGTGCAAATCTATTGCCCTTAGATAATCTGAGTAAATCTTGAATTTTTCTTTTTGCTTGGGCTAATCTATTTGGCTTAGTATCTTCTGCAAGCATACTATCTGAAACATCAAGTAGTATAATAACATCAAATCCTAATTGTTGGCTCTTAACTAGCTCGTAACCATATTGAGGTCTTGCGAGAGAAATAATTAAAAAACTTAGGCTCAATATTATAAGACTGATAGAGGGAAGATTGATTTTTTTTGTTACAGAAGATTTATTAGTTTCTTTATTTCCTTTTATTTGTCTTATCAGCTGGGCATCCTGAGAGTTTAGTTTTAAAAAATACCTGCTGATAATAGGTAATACTAGAAATATTAGAAGATACTCTGGGGTTTCAAATTTGAATTCGGATAAGAAATTATTTATCATATTATGAAACCTGAGCTTATGAAATTAACCTTAGCCACTTTCTTGCGCATAGCTCTGATATAAGAATAAATAAAATTGAAAGTGCCATAAATAGTTCTGAAAACTCTTTATCTGCGACAAGTTTAGAGGTTTTTTCTATACGAAGCTCTAGTTTGTCAATTTCTCCGTAAATTGAAATGAGTTCATCAGTATTCTTAGCATTAAAGTATTTCCCTCCAGTAGTGCTGGATATTAACTTTAATGTGTCTTCGTCTAAGGGTACTTCTTTATATATTATAGTATCTCTTCCAAACATATCTTGAACAGGAAAGGGGGCAGGTTGGTTTGTTCCGATTCCAATTGTATAAACTTTTATACCTAGCTCTTTGGCAATCTCTGCGGCCTGCTTTGGTTCAAGTTGTCCTGAAGTTTTTAAACCATCTGTTACTAGTATTATTGCTTTTGATTTTGATTCTATGTCTTTTATTCTTTTTACTGATAAGGCTAAAGCATCTCCAAGTGCGGTACTTTCTCCTGCCATGCCTATTTCTAGGTTGCTTAAGTATTCACTAAGTAATGTATGATCTAGAGTCAGAGGACATTGAGTAAAGACATCTGTACCAAATACGATCAGGCCGATTCTGTCACCTTTTCTTTGTGAAACAAACTTTGCCATTACGTATTTTAAAACTTCTAATCTAGAAGCAGCTTCTCCTTCTAGCTGGAAGTCTAACGCCTTCATGCTGCCAGAAACATCTACTGCAATCATGAGATCTCTCGCTTCATTATTTTCTTCCGCCTCGTACCTTCCACTTTGTGGTCTTGCTAGTGCTATTATAATTAATACTAAAGAAATTAGTCTTAGGATTGATATTATTAAGGATCTGTATTTGATTTTTAGTGACAGAGATTGTTTAGGGAAACTACTTCCGATAACTAGATTAAAAGTATTAGTTTTTTTTGAAGTTTTCTTGAATACGTAAAAGATTACTACTGGGAGTAGTAATAGTAAGTAGAAAAAAATAGAGGAATTAAAATTAATCATGTTTAATTCTTACTACTCTTAATTTTATTTTTATTAGTGGACTTTATGTTACTAGCTAATTTGTCCTCATGTTCTAATTCTTGAATTATTGTTTGAACTTTTTCAATTAACTGTAGTTCGTTAATATTTCTTGAATCTGATATTTCTGGTCTGTATTCTATCTCCTCTAGTTGAATAAAAACATCTTTAATACCAAGCTCAAGTTCAGTCATTTTTGTTTTTTGAGCGAATCTTAATTTATTTTCTAATAGTTTGTTTACTTGAATACTAATTTCATGACTTGTTTTGGCTGTAATTTCTAAAGATACATAAGTACTGAGATATTTTTTTAGAATTTTAATTAGTTTTTCAGAAAATACTTTAACGGGGATTTTTGTGTCACTATTGAAAGTATTTTTTAATTCCTTGAGCTCAGATTGCGCATTTAAGAAGGCAGTTAAAACTTTTTTCCTTTTATTGAAAATATTTCCTCGTAATAACCTTTTAATTGGTTTTCTAAAAAGAACTATCATTGCAGCTAGTATCAATATCGTTGCAATCGATATAAAAAGGATATCCTTACCAATAAGTGGTGCAGAAGTAGGAGGTTTTATATCGACTACCCCTTCCAGTGGGCCATGTTTTTGAACTAGGTGTTCAGTCGTTGCTATTTTTGATTCAGTATCTGCCAAAACATTAAACCCAGTATATTATGCCCATAACTTAAACAAGGTTACTTTTATGAGACAAACGTGCAAAGAATTTTATTAAAGAATTACTAATTCCCGAGTCTCCAGCGGCATCAGCTTCATTTATGTAAAGATGCTTAGTTCCCGTTCTTTTAAATAACATACTTACTCCTTCTCTGTGTTTTTGGTTTATGTCTGAAAAGTATTTTTTTGATTTTTTATTTCCTAAGTCTAAAATTAGTTCTTCTCCAGTTTCTGGGTGGTTCATTCTTATCAAACCTGAAAAAGTATTATTTTCGCTCAAAAACCCTTCAATATTAGTACTATCAATCCAGAGAGCGTAAACGGAATGTTTTTGTTGTAAAGATAAGAGTGCAGATTCATAATCAACAGGAAAGTTAAAATCTGAAATTATAAAAATGATTGAGCTTTTCTTTAAATAGCTATTTGTAGTTCTTAGTACTGAACTTAGATTTGTGACTGACTCTGATTGTTTGTTTCTGGATTCAAGTGATTGAAACAGTATATTGTATATAGTCGAGCTACGATTCGAAGATTTAATAGATTTTACTATATCTTGTTCAAATAATAGCGCTCCAATCTTATCTTTATTATGAAGTGCGATTGAACAAAGATAGGCCACTGCTTCAATGATCTTATTTTTAGCTTTAAAATCTTCTTTTACTTTAGTTGATTTACTAACGTCGATTAATAATAAAACATTATGTTCTCTATCTTCTCTGAAGTATTTAACATAAGGGGTGCTTTTTCTAGCAGTAATTTTCCAATCTATTCTTTTTGCATCATCTCCACTTGAGTAGACTCTGGCGGAATCGAATTCTATACCACTTCCTCTAAGTAAGCTCTTATATGCACCGGCCATATTTTGTTTTGCCCACTTTCTAGCAGAAAAGCTAAGTCTTCTGCATTCAGCATATATAAGTTGACGGACGAGATCGCTGTTTGTTGTGTCTTCTAGAGTATCATCTAGGGGACTATTAACTGGAATAGTTTTACTTTCTGACATGTCATTTTTTAAGGTACAGGAACCTTAGCTAATAACTCAGTTACTAGGTCATCAGCAGTAACTCGCTCAATTTCGGCCTCGTATGTAAGAATTATTCTATGTCTTAAAATATTGTGAGCAATGTCTTTTATTATCTGAGGATAAACAAATTTAGAATCTCTAAGTATGGCGTATGCCTTTGATACTGTGTAAAGTGATATACTAGCTCGTGGAGATGCACCTAGTTGTATAAACCTTCGATGTCCTGGTAGATACTTTTCTATATCTCTAGTCGCAGTGACTAGCTCAATAATATATCTTCTGATTCTTTCGTCTACATATACTTTTTCTGCATTTTTTTGAATGAAAGATAGTTCTGATAAGCTTATTTGTTTAGTAACAGATTCTGATTTAGTTTGACCGTTAGTAATTAGCTCAAGCATTTGTGCTTCTACTTCTGGTGTAGGGTAGCCGACTATTAACTTCATTAAGAATCTATCTATTTGTGCTTCTGGAAGCGCATAGGTTCCTTCTTGTTCTAATGGATTTTGAGTAGCTAATACAAAGAAAGGTTCAGGTGTTTTTATTTCTTTGTCACCAATTGTAGCTTGATGTTCCTGCATGGTTTCAAGTAAAGCAGATTGAACTTTTGCAGGTGCTCTGTTTATCTCATCCGCAAGAACGAAGTTTGCGAATACTGGACCTTTTCGTGTGATGAATTGACCTTCTTCCGGTCTATATATTTCAGATCCTACTATATCTGAAGGTAGTAAATCTGGAGTAAATTGAATTCTACTAAATGTCCCATCAACCGATTTAGAAAGTGCTCTGATAATAAGTGTCTTTGCTAGTCCTGGTACACCTTCAAGAAGTACATGGCCATTAGCTACAAGAGCAGTAACTAGCATTTCTTTTAGCTGTTCTTGTCCTAGGACATGTTTATTTAGCTCTTTTAATACTTTGTCTAAAAGTTCTTTGGAGTGTGCTAGCGACTCAGTAGATAAGTTATCTTGTGCGACTTCTTCTTTGTAGCTTTGAAAATCTGTACTCACTTTTATTTATTAGCTCACTAGTTTTTTCTATTATTCTTACTTAACGCAAAATGTACTCTTCTATTCTTCGCAAATGCTGATTCTGAATTACCTGGATCAAGTGGTATTTCTTCACCGTAGCTAATAGTTGAAACTTGAGATGAGCTAGCCCCGTATTGTACTAGCATTCTTGCTGCAGACTTAGCTCTTTCTTCGCCAAGTGCTAGGTTATATTCATTAGTTCCTCTTTTGTCAGAATGACCTTCTACTTCAACACGCATTCCTGGGTTTGAGCTAAGATCAGCAGCGCTTTCTTTTAACATTTCATTATATTCTGGATCTATTGCATCAGAGTCATAGCCAAAGAAAATATCTTGAAAGTTACCAGTAGTTTTTGAACTGGCTGTAGGAATATTGCCATCTCCAAATTTGTTTCCGTTTGCTCCTCCTAGAGCTAGGTCTTCATCTGTAATTGATGAATCCCCATCAGCAGAACCTTTTCCAGATGCTGTTGATGAACAAGAACTTAGAATTAGACAACAGGTGCTAGTGGTAATAGCAAAAGTTAGTAATGACAAAAAATTATAATTTAATGATTTTGTTATTTTCATAATGAATTTAAGTATTTAATAGTTAGGAAAACAATACCAGAAGATGGACGATATCGCTACTTAATCAATTCAATACAAAGAGCGATTAGTTTAAAAAATTAATTAAAAGTGTTGTTTAGTAGGGATATAGAAAGCTTAGTGTAACTTTCCCTAGCACTGACTATTTCCGGAATAGTTATGTACTCAAAATCAGTATGCGCTCTAGTAATAGTACCTGGGCCAAATAATAGAAATTCACAGGTTGGATTATTCCCAGAATTTATTTCAGAGAAATTTGGAACATCTGTGCCGTAAGAAACTTGTATTGTTTCAAAACCAGACACAACCTTTAAGTTAATAGGGTCGTAACTGACATTAATTTTTAATGTCCCGTGTTCTGCTATTTTTGTTAACCTTTCTTCTAGCTCTTTAACTTGCTTAGTCGCTAAGCGAATACAACATTTTGCTTTTGCATTGTCGGATATAATATTTGCAGCAGTTCCTGCAATAATTTGACCGATATTGATAGTGGTCTCGCCGAAATTTTTGTCTACATTTCTAGGAAATTTTAGTATTTCAGAAATTGCATAAAGTAATTTTTGATTAGCATCATCTCCCAGTTCAGGGTAGCCAGAGTGAGCATTCTTACCAGTAAAAGAAATCTCAAAATCAAATATCCCTTTATGGCCAGTAGCTAGTTTAAGTTCAGTAGGTTCGCCATTGATTAAATATTTAGGGCTATATTTTATTAGCTCTGTTGCAGATGTCTTTGCTCCAATACCATTAGTTTCTTCACCAACTACAATAAGTAATCCTACGTCTAGGTTCTTATTAATAAGTTCTGAGAAAGCACCGATCATAGAAACTAGAATACCTTGCGCATCTAGTGATCCTCTACCTTCAATTTTATCATCGTTTATTTGAGCATTAAATAATCTATCTGGAGCAGGAACTACGTCTATGTGAGTAGTTAGTATCAGAGTAGGTTTTGTCTTATAAAATAATAATGAGTATCTAGATTCTGTAACTGGAATTTTAACTACTTTAAGATCCTCTATAGTTTTAGATATAAAACTTTCTACTAAAATAAGTGCTTTTAGTTCGTCCCCAGTTACGGCTTTGCAAGAAATTAACTCGCAAAGAAGTTTTACTAATGTTTGGTTATTAATCATCTCCGCCAAGTTCTTTTTCTACAAGCTTTGTAAATTCTTTTTCTAAGTCAGAGTACTGAGCAAAAAGGGCCGTAAATCTGTTACTAGATCTTTTATAGGTCCCACTTAGTGTTTTTAACTGTTCATTTGCTGCCGTTACTGAAGCTCTAAGTTTTTTAAATCCTGCTTCTTGATCTGGAGTCAGTTTTACTTCTGAGGATAGTAAAGTTAATTGTCCTAGTGATTGAGAAAGTTCTGATTGCAAGGTGTTATTATCTTGTTCAAGTTTAACGTTTCTATCTTTTAATTCCGTTGCTAGGTTTACAGACTCTTCTTTTTCTTTCTTTAGAGAATTATGTGCAGATTCAGCATCTTCTACTTTCACCTGCATTTCTTTAAGTTTAGTTTCAAGCTTTTTGAAAATAACTTGTTGTATTTCTAAAGTTTCATTGATGTTTTTTTCTTTTTCTTTAACTTCTATTAATTTACTTATTGGCTCAAGCACTCTCAAGTGTGCTCTAGCAGCTTCAAGACTAATATCAAGTTGTTCGATCTCAGGAATTATTGTTTTAAGTTCATCTGTGGCTTCTCCTGTATGTTTTTTAGCTAAAAATTTATCTAAAAAGAATAGCGCTAAAGCGAAAATTAATCCGCCGATAACTGATGATAGAATTATATATATGCCCATCCTCAGTTTCTACATCAGAGTGGGTATATTTACTATATTCTAAATGAATTATTTTTCTGTCCTGTTTGAACTTTTTTTCTTAGCCATCTATGAGCTTGAGATACGTTTTTAGGGATATCGAGGTTCCTTATTCTTTGTCTTAATGCTTCAGGGTTGATTCCTAAGTGTTCACATATAGAATTATAGGAAAATAAGTTATCAAGGTCCTGTACGCCAAAAATCCATTCTTTAGCTTTTTGGTGTAGCTCTCCTTCTCTACCTGAATAATCAAGTACTGCTCTGTCTAAAATAGCTATTAGTAATTCTCTCTCAGGGGTTTCTGGTTTTGATTTGAAAGAGTCAATTTGCAATGACTGTTGCATATTATTTATTTTACCTAATGTTTATCTTATTTACTTTGACGGAAGCAGGGGATAAGCCTTTCAAAATATTTATCTAATTAAATCAAATAGTTAGAAAAATTATGAAATTGATTAAAGTTATCAAAGCCTATGACCGATGAAAAGGCTATGAACGTTTCTTCTTTATATTCAAAAGCTCTTACAGGTAATCTAAGACCTGTTGATCTACAGCCTATAAGTAATCAGGCTGTAAGACAGGCTGCTATAGAGAGAACAAATAATTTTACAGCGGAAGATGATGCTGTGAAAGTTAGGCTTTCAAAAGCTAGCCTAGATTATTCTGATTACTCTACTAGTAATGCTTTGGCTACTATTTCTAATGAAGAGCCGATTGCTACAAGAAGTTCAGGGTCTAGCATAAATATAGTAGCTTAATATTAATTAAGTTATCTTATATAGAATCTCTTTAGCCTTATCTTTAGCTTCTTTCCTAGTTTGATATTCAAAGACACTTTTTTGTGCTTTGTACTGTATCACTAATGAACTTGATTCTTGCCTGTGAATAATACTTATGTAGGGTTTTTCTGTGGCTAAACAATATTTTTTATATATGTTTTCAAGGTTCGGCCTAGAGTTTAGATATACTTCAATGTAGCCATTTTTCTTAGCTCTTTCAAAAGCATCTCTCTCATCTTGTCTTAGTCTATGAGGTACAGCTCTACTGCCGATTTTATTTGCGGAAGATTTTCCTCTTGAGATTCTTTCTATGTCATCTTTTAAATTTCTAGCCATAGTGGCTATGACGAAGCTGATAAGTTAAACTAACAGCCTAATTGGTAACCTTAGCAGTTCCCGCAATCGCCTTCTATTGTTAAAACCTTAGAAAAGTCTTTGGATAATTTTTCTTCAATAAATTTTTCTAAGGGTTGTTGTATGGATTTTGGTAGATGTAACTCTTTAACAGAATCACATTTTGAGCATCTTATAACTAAGTGGAGTAGGTTAGAGCAGTTACTGTGTAAACATGGAAAGTATGCTCCATTTTGTCCAATTTGGTGGATTAGTTTCAGTGACTCTAGATATTTTAGAATTCTGTAAATAGAGGCTAAATCGATAGCAATAGAAATTTTTTTTAATTTATCTAAAATTTCTTGAGGGCTTAATGGTTTTAAGCTTTGGCCTAAAAGTTTTATGACTTCTAATCTTGGTGTGGTGATTCTAGCCCCATCAGCTTTCATCGCAGCTGTGCAAAGAGTGGAGAATTTATCAGGACTACTGCTACATTTATGTTCTTTTTCTTTTAGCACTGGAGTCTCTTTAATTCTAACATTTTAGGGGTATGTTCTTTATTTTATAGATATTAAAAATATGTGAAGTGCAAAGAGTCAGGCCACCAATAATAGTATATAAATCTAAACTATTACTTTCAACATGAGAGTAGATTCCTGCTACAAGAAGAGAAATTCCTATAACTCCTAGTGCAATTATTATTTTAGAGTGGTGGATATTGTATCCCTTATTAAATGAAATAAAAGCTGTCAGGAATAAAAAAGGAAGTATAGCAAGGTGTATTAATTCATCTTGCAGTAAAAACTCAGGTAAGATTGAATAGCTAAGTGAGAAAATAAAGGGAAGTGCTAAGCAGTGAACTAAGCAGATTAAAGATCCTAGTATGCCAAGTATGTCACCAGTGAAGATATTTTTAAATTCGACTTTTTGACTTGAATGTTTTTTACAGCAAAAGTCTTTTTCCCTAACCACTTCGTTATTTATATCTCTGATTGCATCAGTATCAGATTTGAGTAAAAGATTAGAGTTCATTTTTTATTGATTTTTTATTTTATTAGCTTTCTACTTATAATACATTATTAGAGCTTATTACAAACTATTTGCATTAAAAGGAGAGGTCTGAGATTTGTTTAGTTTTTATAGTAAGTTACATGCAAGGTGCCTTTATCTTCTACCTAATAAAAGATCCTTATTCTTTTATTTGCCTGCATTCGTAGCAGCAAGTATTTTAATTTTATCAGAAGTACTTCCAAATACTCCTAATTGTCCAGATTGTGGCCTAGGCAGAGTACTGTATGCAATGTTTATAGCGCCGCTTTTTTTAATTTTAGGTGGCATAATCCAAATCTTTTTAAAGCATAGCTGGCGTGACGTTTTTTCTTTTTTAATTCTAAATTCTATATTGAGTATTTTGCTTACGTATCTTGGCATAGATATCCCTCAAAGAATTTGTTGGAAATACGGTTCAACAAATAATGTACAGCCTCTGTTAGAAATTTTGAATATTGATGAGCCTAATTGGAAGTCTAATCGCGATATTCGAATCTATAATTGGGGATTTATGTCAGTAGAATGTTCAAAAGATCATTGGAGGTTTGTCTCGACTAGGTAGTTTAAATAATATATCTCTTCATAATAACTAATAGTTTATGAATTCAAGTATCAAAAAAATATTCATTTCGGTTCTAATCTGCTCTTATTTATCAGCTTGTTTTCGGTATTCACCAAATTTGGAAGGGCAAAAAAAATTAGATGAAGCCAGTGCTATAACAGCTAACGAAGTCGCTTATTGCACTTTTATAGAAGGTGTTATTAAGGAAGATTCTAAAGTTAAACAATTACCAGAGTTCTATGTAGCTTATGCGCAATGTCTTGAAAAAAAACTGATAAGCACAAAAGACCAAGAACAAAAAATTAATCAAATGTATTATGTAGGCGCGCAATGTGAGGTGCCTGAAGCGGTAGGTAGATTCCAAACTTTAAAAGAGCCATTACCAGAAAAGGGATGTGAGCCAGGATTGCATCTTTTACCTTGTATGAAAGACCAGAAGTGTGGATTGTCGGATCAGTACACCCTGGCGGGCATAATACTAGGAGCTCCCATATGGATTCCTGGAGCGATTGTAATTACAGCAGCAGTGATAGTAGCAATACCTATTTGTGTTGTGCTTTTCCCGATACTTAAAAGTAGGTGTCTGTAATTAGAGTAGCTATTTTATTGAAATAAAACTTCTCAGAAAATTTTCTGAGAAATTGAAAATTGTTTACAACCTTTTATGCAAGCTAAAAAAATGAAGCTTTATCTGGACGGTGGCGACTCTTGAAATTTAGAATCTTTTAAATCAGATTCTAGAACAATTTCTTTTGTAACTAATGCTATAATAGCATCTCCAATATTCTCCAGACTGTTGAAAGTTATTTCTCTGGGTTTTCTTACTTGTTTAGATATTTTTTTTCTCTAACTAGAAGTATTTGCCAGTAAGGACTTTTTTCGAATTCTAATCATGGTTTTTTTGTGAAAACAAAGAAGGAGGTTTGATAAGAGAGCAATAATTATTATGTGTAAAGATCTAAGATTCTATAATAATTAAATTTTTACTAGCACTTGACTGTAATACGAATTGTATATACAATATATTTATGGCTCAAAAACTCATATCAATCCGCATTCCTGAGGACGTACTACTTTTTTTTAAAGAGGAGTATCAAGCTGGTTATCAGAAGGAGATAAAGAAGCTTTTAGCTGATCACATGATAACGACTAAGTCAGATAAATTTTTAATAGCTGGAAGGGCTCAGCAGCTATTTATAGATTATTATGCCCAGTGCTTTTGGCACTATGATCGAAATTTAAAGATAACACCGAAGAATATGAATATTGTGATAGATGGCTTGAGGAAATATGGCGGTAAGAAGGGATTTCTTTTAGTGAGTGAACTATGCCAATAACTAAATTTCAAAGTGAAGTATTAAATTTAATCAAGAAAAATAGAAACCCTGATAGCTACGTCGCTGGAGGTGTTGCTATTAATAGGACAGAAGATACTAATAGATACTCTAATGATATAGACTTTTTTCATGATACTGATGAAGCTGTCAGAATAAGTGCTGAGGCTGATATTAATATACTAGAAAAAAATAAATTTAAGATCAAAAAAATTCTTGATCAGCCTAGTTTTATCAGAATAGTTATTTCGAAGGCAGGCCAAGAGTTAAAGCTTGATTGGGCCAGGGATACCGCATTTAGATTCTTTCCTTTATTACCCGATGAAGAGTTAGGGTGTAGACTGCATGATATAGATTTAGCCATAAATAAATGTCTAACATTAGCTAACAGATCTGAAGTAAGAGATATTATAGATTTACTTTCTTTGACTAAACTCAATATTTCACTAGAATCATTAGTATTTGCTGCATGTGGAAAGGATCCTGGATTTACTCCTCCTCTCTTATTTGATTTTATGAGACGGCATTCAGTCATAAGATCTGACTTGTTAGAATCTGAATCCTTAGCAATAAAAATTGATCCAGTAATGTTAAAAAAAGAATGGATTGCTTGTTTAGATAAAGCGGAGGATAATGTTGCAAAATTTCCTCCTGAAGATTTAGGTTGTCTATATTGTGACAACAAAGGAGACTTGATTAAAGAGGTTAATTTAGAAAAGCTATCAAGTTATGTTAAGCATTACGGGTCTATAAGAGGTAGCTGGCCTAAGGTAGTAGGTAATTCTAATTAAATTAATAGTAACAGCAGTATAAATAAGTCAGCTCTTAAGCTTCCTTTTAATTCTACGCCTGGTATCTAAAATATGGGTAGAAGTCTTTTAAACGTATAGCTTAGTTAAAAGTCTAATAATTTTATCTAAGTTGTGCGTCTGAACTGTTTTTAGGTTTTCACAAAGGTTTGAGAGAAA